>NZ_JBARYB010000205.1:0-24373 GCF_049647645.1 Achromobacter sp. | reverse complement strand
GCCGATGCCGCCTGTGCCGCGCTGATCGGCACCGGGCCGCAGGCCGTCACGCAGTTGGCCGCGCTGGCCGCCGTGCGCGATCTGCGCCGCGTGCGCGTCTACAGCCCCACGCCGGAAAACCGCCGCGCCTTTGTCGCCAGCGTGCAAGCCAAGTATCGATTCGAGGTCGAGGACGCATCCAGCCTGGAGCAGGCGCTGGCCGGCGCGGAAATCGTCACCTTGATCACGCGCGCCGTCGAACCTTTCGTCGACGCGGCCATGCTGGCCGACTGCAGGCACCTGAACGCCGTGGGCGCGATCCTGCCGACCAAGGCCGAATTCGCGCAGGACGTGTTCGAACGCGCGGACCGAGTGGTGGTGGACGACATGGAGAACGCGCGCCGCGGCTCGCGTGAATTGCGCGAACGCTATGGCGCCGATGGCGCGCCATGGCCGGGCGTGGCGGTGCTGAGCGATCTGCTCGCCGCGGACGCAGGCCGCCCGCAGGATGCGCGGCTGACGATCTTCAAGGGCATGGGCATGGGCCTGTCCGATCTGGCGATGGCGCGGGTGGTGTACGAGCACGCCCGCGACCACGGCCTGGGCGTGGCGTTGCCGCCCCAGACCCGCGAGAACCTGCTGCTGTCGCAGCCCTGAACCGAATCCGCATAACCAGACAGCCGGCGCGAGGCGCCGGCGGCAAGAGGAGACCCCATGTTCGTCGATGTCAGCGGCGCGAGTCCGCGGGAACAAAACAAATGGCAGTCCATCGTCATCCCCAAAGAGGATATCGATCTTGAGATCGCGCGCCTGACCGACGCGCCCCGGCCGGACAACGGCCGCCGCGCGTCCCTCATCGTGCACCCTGAGGCCACGGCCCCGGGCCTGGGCCTGGCCCCGGGAACGGACGTCACCATCAACGTGGTCAATCCGGGTGAAAGCACCTACAACCTGCGCAAGAACTCCAACATGCTGGAGATCTGTATCAGCGGCGAGGGCGTGGCCACGGTGGCCGGACGCGACATCCGCGTCCGGCACTGGGACGTCTGGAACACGCCGGCGATGCAGGTGCATTCCTACCGCAACGAAGGCAAGACGCCATGGGTGCGCCTGTCGTACTCCAACGCCCCGCTGCTGGAAAAGCTGGAGATCCACTACGTCGAGGAGTTCGAGGGCGGCGTGCCGCCGGCCGACGCCAACACCAAGCCGGTGCCGCCGCGCGCGCCGGATGCGGCGCGTTCGCGCGACCTGGCGCTGCGCGAGCAAATCACGCCCGAGGGCGCCTGGCTGCTGGGCTATGAATGGCTGATCGACATCGAGGTGCTGGAATCCAAGGCCCTGCACTGGCCCTGGACCGCGGTCTCGCGCCAGCTGCCCAGCGTCGAGGACATGGCGCGCGGTTACAACGGCCGCCGCCTGTTCGTGCTGTACAACCCGGCGACCGAGCGCCGTATCGGCACCACGCACAGCTTCTTCGCCACCATTTCCTCGTCGCCGCCGGACAACCACCATGTGCCGCACCGCCACAGTTCGTCGGCCATCAACTATTACCTGCGCGGCAACGGCTACAGCAAGGTCAACGGCGTGCGGCTGGACTGGAAGGCGGGCGACCTGATCCTGTCGGCGCCGGGCTGGGCCATGCACTCGCATCACTCCGGCACGGAGACAACTTCCGCGCTGACGGTTCAGGACCACCCGCTGCAGATCGCCATGGAGTCGCTGATCTGGCAGGAGCGCATGCAGGAGCCCATCCTGGCGCTGGGCAGCCAGAGCGGCTTCGAAAGCAACCGCGCGCAGCTGGCCGCCACGGCTCGATAGGCCTAGAACCGATACCTGGATCCGCAATGACCATGACTGAAATTTCCGACACCCCGGCGCTGCGCGCACGCCTGCGGGACTTCTACGACGACTACGCCTACTGCCTGGACGAAGACCGGCTGGAGGACTGGCCCGGCTTCTTCACGGAAGACTGCCACTACCGCGTGCTGTCGCGCGAGAACCATGACGCCGGCCTGCCGCTGGGCCTGATCTATTGCATGAACAAGAACATGGTGCGCGACCGCGTCACCGCCTTGCGCGAAACCACCATGTTCGAGCCGCGTTCGCTGCGCCACTTCGTCAGTGGCGTGCGCGTCCTGGAAGTGCAGGGCGACCACATCGTGGCGCAGGCCAACTTCGCCGTGATGGAGTCGCTGTCCGACCGGGAGCCCA
This sequence comes from Achromobacter sp., assembly GCF_049647645.1. Lineage (GTDB taxonomy): Bacteria > Pseudomonadota > Gammaproteobacteria > Burkholderiales > Burkholderiaceae_B > Achromobacter. The sequence goes on along the minus strand of NZ_JBARYB010000205.1, from coordinate 22,183 downwards.
CCTTGAACATGGTGGGCCGCTACCTGGATGTGCTGCGCGTAACGCCCGAGGGCCTGGCCTTCAGCCGCCGCGACTGCGTGTACGACAACTACCGCGTGCGCACCTCGCTCATCGTTCCCATCTGAATCCGCCCCGAGGATACCTGTCATGACCTGTTCCCACACCACCGTGCCGGAGGCTCCGGCGGCGGCTCCCATCCATATCGAACGCCGCTGGCCCAAGGAGGGCTATACGCGCATCCCCAACTGGGTATACACCGATCCCGCCATCTTCCAGAAGGAAATGGACGTGTTCTTCGGCGGCAAGACCTGGAACTACGTGGGTCTGGAGTGCGAAGTGCCGGAAACCGGCTGCTACAAGCGCAACTGGATCGGCAACCGCCCCGTGGTCATGGTCCGCAACGCGGAAGGCGAGATCAACGTGCTGGAGAACCGCTGCGCGCACCGCGGCGCGCAGATCTGCTGGCAGAACACCGGCAAAGTGGAGGACTTCACCTGCCCGTACCACCAGTGGAACTACGACCTGAACGGCAACCTGCAGGGCGTGCCGTTCAGGCGCGGCGCCATGGGCCGTGGCGGCATGCCGCGTGACTTCGATCCCAAGCAGAACGGCATCCGCAAGCTGCGCAGCGTGAACCGCGGCGGTTCGATCTGGGCCACCTTTGCCGAGGACGCGCCCAGCTTCGAAGAGTATTGCGGCCCCGAGGTGCTGGCCGAGATCGACCACATGCTGCCGGGCAAGCCGCTCAAGCTGCTGGGCTACAGCCGCCAGCTGATCCCCAGCAACTGGAAGATGTACCTCGAGAACCTGAAGGATCCGTACCACGCCACGCTGCTGCACACCTTCTACATCACCTTCGGCCTGTGGCGCGCGGACTCCAAGTCCGAGTGCATCCCCACCGGCGGTGGCGCGCACAGCGTGATGGTGTCGCACAACGAGGGCAAGAAGAAGACCGAAGCGACCACGGAGATGAGCCGCTTCCGCGACGACCTCGAATTGCTGGACCTGGAGACGGTGACCCCGCGCGCCGAGTTCAATCGTGGTCGCGTCGGCGGCGCGTGGGTGTTCCCAGCCGCGCAGTTCGGCATCCAGGCCAACTCGCTCAAGACCCGCCACGTGATTCCGCGCAGCCCCACCGAGCACGAACTGGTGTTCACCTACTACGGCTACGAGGACGACGACGAGGAAATGACCCGCCTGCGCCTGAAGCACGCCAACCTGCTGGGTCCGGCCGGCTTCGTGTCGATGGACGACAGCGAAATGCTGAACCAGGTGCAGATCGGCGTCACCGGCTACCCGGAAGCGCGCGGCATCGTCGAGATGGGCGGCCGCGATACCGAGCCCGCCGACTATATGGTGACCGAGGTGCTGATCCGGTCCTTCTACGACTACTACCGCCAGGCGATGGGGCTGTGAGCATGGATATCTGGAAACCGGTCGCGATGGTGTCGGACATTTCGCCCGACACCGGCACCTTGCGCGTGGTGCATGAGGGCGAGGGCGTCTGCCTCTACGACCTGCAGGGCGATATCTGCGCCACGCAGGACCGCTGCCCGCATGGCAATGCCAGCCTGGCCGATGGCTACCTGGAGGACGGCACCATCGAATGCCCGCTGCACCAGGGGGTCTTCGACATCCGCACCGGCAAGCCGCAATGCCCGCCCGTCACGACGGACCTGCGCCGCTACGAGGTGCGGGTGGAGGCGGGTACCGTCTACCTGAAGGCGGAGGCGGCATGAGCTCGGCCGCCATCGTGGTGGTTGGCGCGGGCCAGGCGGGCGGCTGGGCCGCGGCGACCTTGCGCGAGCGCGGCTACGAAGGCCGCATCGTGCTGCTGGGCGATGAGCCTCACGCGCCTTACGAACGCCCGCCCTTGAGCAAGGCGGTGCTGGGCGGCCAGGCCCTGCCAGAAAGCACTGAGCTGTTTTCGGCCGAGCGGCTGGCCGCGCTGCACATCGAGTTCCAGCCAGGCGTGTCGGCGACGCGTCTGCGCGTGGCCGACAGCCGGGTGGATACCTCGGATGGCGGCGCCGTTGCCTACGACAAGCTGATCCTGTGCATGGGCGGCAGCCCGATAGTGCCCGCGCTGCCGGGCGTCGACGGCCCGGGCGTGCACGTGCTGCGTACCCGCGGCGACGCGCTGCGCCTGCGTGCCAGCCTGGGGCCGGGACGCCGTCTGGTCGTGGTCGGCGGCGGCTGGATCGGGCTGGAGGTAGCCGCGACGGCGCGCCAGTCGGGCAGCGCCGTGACCGTGCTGGAGCAAGGGCCGCGGCTGTGCGCCCGCAGCGTGCAGCCCGGCGTTTCGGCGCACCTGGCCGCGCTGCATGCCGCGCATGGCGTGGACTTGCGGCTGAACACCGGCCTGCGCGCGGTGCTGGCGCAGGCGGACGGCCGTCCGATGGCGGAACTGGCCGACGGCACGCGCCTGGACGCGGACGCGATCGTGTTGGGCGTGGGCCTGCGGGCCAATGACGAACTGGCGCGCGCGGCCGGCATCGCCTGCGAACGCGGCGTGCTGGTGGACGCGTATTGCAGGACTTCGGCGCCGGACGTCTACGCGGCGGGCGACGTCGCGGTGCTGGCGGCCGAGGACGGCCAGGCGCGCATGGAGTCCTGGCAGAACGCGCAGGACCAGGGCACGGCCGCCGCGTTGTCGGCCCTGGGCCTGGGCGAGCCTTATGCGCCGACCGGCGCCGTCTGGTCGGAGCAATACGACGCCATGGTGCAGATCGTCGGATTCCCGGGCCTGGCCCGCAGCGAAGTGCTGCGGCCGCAGGCCGCGGACCGCGCCTTGCTGTCGGTGGCGCTGGACGCACAGGGCTGCGCCGTGGCTGGCGTATCGGTGGATGCGGCGCGCGATTTCCGCCAGCTGCGCAAATGGATCGCGCAGCGCGCGGCCCTGGACCCGGCGTTGTTGCAGCGGCCGGATGTGCCGCTGGCCAGCGCCCAGATTGGATGAGGATCGCAATGGAAAACCCTATTTTGCCCATGCTGGCCAAGGCGGCCTGCGAATCCGTGGTGCTGGAATTCTTCCATGCCCTGGACATGCGGCGTCACGAGGCCGCCGCCGCGCTCATGGCCGAGGATGGCGTCTGGCAACGGCAGGGACGCCGGCTCGCCGGCCGCCAGGAAATCCTGGAAGCCCTGAATGCCCGCGCGCCCGAACGCAGCACCTGCCATGTCATCACCAATCTGCGGCTGGTCGAGTTGGCCGGTGCGCGCGCGACGGTCGGCTATTTCCTGACCGCATACGACAGCGTGCCGCACGAACAAGGCGGCGCGCCGCGCCTGGTGTCCATCCGCGAATGCCAGGACGTGCTGGTGGAGACGGAAGGCGGCTGGCGGCTGGCCGACAAGAGCAGCCGCCGCCATCTCCCGCCGGAATGACGGCCTGAGTATCACGGAGATCCCCACGCACCCCGAATCGATACAAGCTCGCGCGCCCGGACTATTCAAAAAGCAGCGGTCGCGTACCCAAAATCCCTCAGGAGACAAACAGTGAAACCCTCAAGAATCTTGCATTGCATGCTGGCGGCCGCCTGTGCGGCCGTCGTGTCGGGCGCCCAGGCGCAGCAGGCCGACTGGCCGACCCACCCGCTTACGCTGGTGGTGCCGTTCGCGGCCGGCGGCGGTGGCGACACGCTGGCGCGCCTGGTCGCCGAACCCCTATCGCGCGAACTCGGACAGTCCATCATCATCGAGAACCGCCCCGGCGCGGGCGGCAATATCGGCACCTCGATCGCCGCGCGCGCCAAGCCCGACGGCTACACGCTGTCCTATGGCACCAATGGCACCCAGGCCACCAATCACTGGCTGTACAAGTCGCCGGGCTATGCGCCGTCCGACTTCGAGCCGATCTCGCGCTTCACGGTCATCGCCGCGGCGCTGGTGGTCAACGCCACGGACGAGCGCTTCAAGACCCTGGCGCAGTTGCTGGCCTACGCCAAATCCAACCCCGGTGAACTGACCTGCGGTTCCGCCGGCAACGGCACGTCCTCGCATCTGGCCTGTGAACTGCTTAACCAGATGGCGGGCACCAAGGTCATGCACATCCCCTACAAGGGCGGCGGCGCGGCCATGACCGATCTCCTGGGCGGGCGTATTTCGTTCATGATCGACGTCATGCCCAACGTGTCGGGACAGATCGCGGCGGGCAAGCTGCGCGCGCTGGGCGTGACGACGCCGGAGCGGGTGGCGTCCAACCCGGATATCCCCACGCTGAACGAAGCCGGCCTCAAGGGCTATGAGTTCTTCGCCTGGGACGGCCTGTACGCGCCCAAGGGCACGCCGGTGGCGGTGCTGGACAAGCTCAATGCCGCCGTCAACCGCGCGCTGCAGCAGCCCGAGGTGCGCAAGATGCTGGAATCCCGCGGCGCCATTCCTTCGCCCACCTCGCGCCAGGCTCTGGCGGAGTTCGGCGCGGAAGAGTACGCGCGGCTGGGCAAGGTCGTGAAGGTGGCGGGCGCCTCGATCGACTGAATGGCAATCGCCTGAAAGAGCCAAGCCGGCGGCGCGTGCCGCCGGCTTTTCCCTTGGGAAACAAGGACGCTCACCAAGCCATGCGCAGGCGCCCGAGCGCGGGCAAAGATCCCACCGTGGCCGCCAGTCCTCCGGGGGGCGGCAGCGGTTCGTGATCCGCCACGCGCCCATCCGGACCGAGGAAGTCGCTCAGCACATCGTCGCGCAGCCGGATGAAGCGCGGGTCGCTGCGGTTGCGCGGATGCGGCAGATCGACCTCGACGATGCGGCGGATGCGTCCCGGACGTGGCTGCATCACCACGACGCGGTCGCCCAGGAACACGGCTTCCTCCACGTCGTGCGTGACCAGCACCATGGTGATCTGCTCCTGCTGCCAGATGCGCTGCAACTCGTTCTGCAGTCGGGACCGCGTCAGCGCGTCCAGCGCGCCCAGGGGTTCGTCCAGCAGCAGCACGCGCGGGCGGTTGACCAGGCCGCGCGCGATCGCCACGCGCTGCGCCATGCCGCCCGAGATCTGGTGCGGGTAGGATTTCTCGAAGCCTTGCAAGCCGACCAGCGCGATATGCTCGGCCACCAGCTCGCGCTTTTCCGCCTTCGACAGGGGCGCGTTGCGTAGCGCCGTCGCGATATTGCGCTCCACGTTCAGCCATGGAAAAAGGCGGTGGTCCTGGAACACGATGCCGCGGTCCAGGCCCGCGCCGCGCACCGGCTTGCCGTCCAGCAGGATCTGGCCGGAGTAATCGCCGTCCAAGCCCAGGATCAGGCGCAGCAGCGTGGACTTGCCGCAGCCGCTGGCGCCCACAATGCTGACGAAGCGCCCGGCGGGCACGTCGAGGTTGATGTCCTGGAGGACCTGCAGCGCCTGCGCGCCGTCGGCGGGGCCGGCATAGCGTTTGCCCACGCCGCGGATGTTCAATTCCTTGCCGAAGATGCTAGTCATTCCTTTCCTTCTTTATCAGGCGGCGCCATGGCGGTGCCGCGCCAGCCGGCGCTCCAGCGCACGGGCCAATGCATTCATGGTCCATCCCACCAGGCCGATCACGAACATGCCGAAGATCACCAGGTCCATCTGGAAGTGTTCGCTGCCTTCGATCAGAGTGTTGCCTATGCCATGGCCGGCCACCAGCAGGTACTCGGCGCCTATGGTCGCCAGCCAGGAGTAGATCAGCGCCAGGTACACGCCGGTGAATATCGAGGGCGCTGCCGAAGGCAGCACCACGTGCAGCAGTGTCTGCCAGCGGGAGTAGCCGAACACGCGCGCCACTTCCAGCAGCGTCGTGGGGGTGCTGCGTATGCCGTCGCAGGTGTTGACGACGACGGGTACCAAGGCCGCTAGCGACAGGAACGTCACCTTGGCCACGTCGCCCAGGCCGAACCAGACCGAGATGAGCGGGATCCAGGCGAACAGCGAGATCTGCTTGAAGGTGTTGAAGCTGGGCCCCACGATGCGGTTGAACAAGGGCAGCAGTCCCAGCAGCGCGCCCAGTATCAGGCCGAGTGCGGTGCCTATCGCGAATCCGGTGAATTCGCGCGCCAGGCTTGCGCTCAGCGCGCGCCACAGCCGGCCCGAGGAGATCTGGCTGGCGGCCGTCTCCAGCACCTTGCCTGGCGACACCAGCAAGGGCGTGGATACCCAGTTCAGCTGCGCCAGCGCCCACCAGGCCAGGATCGCGGCGGCGGGCAGTACCAGGCCGCGCCAGCGCGCTTGCAGCCAGCGGCTTGCGCGGCGGGCCGCGGGAAGCGGGGAGATGAACGCCACCGTCATGCGTGGCCTCCTGCGGACGCCGCGCCCAGGCGGGTAGCGGCCTGGCCGCCGGCGGCGCGGGTTTCGGCCAGGTCCAGCAGCTTGTCGATGGCGTAGCCGATGGCGCCCACCACGATCACCGCCGCCATCACCAGGTCCAGTTGGAACAGTTGCCGGCCATAGACGATCAGATAGCCCAGCCCTTCGCTGGACGCGACCAGCTCCACCACCACCAGCGACAGCCAGGCCTTGGTGAAGCCCAGGCGCAGGCCGGTAAAGAGCGTGGGCAATGCATGCGGCAGCACCACTTCCAGTACCTGCTGGCGCCGCGTGTAGCCGTGGACGCGGGCAACTTCCAGCAGGCTGGCCGGCGTCTGCCGGAATCCCTGCAAGGTGTTCAGCGTCACCGGCACCAGCGCCGCCTTGGCGATCAGGATGTACTTCAGCGGCTCGCCTATGCCCACCAGCAGCAGCACGAAGGGCAGCCAGGCCAACACCGGGATCTGCACCAGGGCGTTGAAGGTGGGCAGGATGTAGGCTTCCAGCGGGCGCCACAGTCCCATCGCCGCGCCCAGCGCCAGGCCCAGTGCGCTGCCGACCGCGAAGCCCACCAGCACGCGCTGCATGCTGGCCTGCACATGCAGCCACAGGTCGCCGCTGCCATAGAGGTCCTGCAAGGTGAGCCAGACGAAATGAGGCGAGGGCAGCACCTGCGGCGAGATCCAGCCTTGGGACGCGCCCAGTTGCCAGAGTGCGAGCAGCGCCAGGGGCAGCAGCCAGGGCAGCAGACGGCCGCCGGCGCTGCGCAGCAGACCAAAAGGTGTGTGGCGCGCGCTACGCCGTGTGGACGGAAGCGGCGCGCTCAGGGTGTTCTCAGCCATGGAGGCTCCTTATCGCGCCGCGGCGGTGTTCGCCTGGCGCTCGCTGGATGCAGGCTGGCCTTGCGCGTTGAACGCGGTCCAGCGGGTCGAGAGATTGGCCTTCTGCAACGCGGCGTTGAGATAGCGCGGTTCGAACCAGCCGTCCACGCTGACCGGGCGGCGGATCAGCTTCAACTTCAGCGCATCGTTCGCCACGGCCTGGTAGCGCGAGGCCAGGAATTCATCCAGCAGCGGAGAATTGCGCACCGCCAGCACTTCGCCCTCGAACTCCGCCTGCCAGGACGCATATGGCGTGCCGCTGCGCGCCCACAGCTGGAAGAGGGCGTCGCGGTTCTGCTCATCGGAAGACCATTGCGCCGCGCGCACGAACACGTCGACCACGCGCTGCACGGCCTCGGGGTTCTCTTCCTCGAAGTCCTCGCGCACCAACAGGGACGCCTGGCGGGTGAACGAGGGATCCTGGCCCTTGGTCGAATAGATGATGCGCGCCAGGCCCTGGTCGCGCAGCTTGAAGTACTCATAGCCGCCAAACGCCGCGTCCACGCCGTTGGAGACCAGCGCCGCCTGCGCGCTGCCGGTGTCCAGGTTGACGCCCTTGATGTCGCGCTCGGTCAGCTGGCGCGAGGCCAGCACGTTGATGGCGACCAGATGGCCATTGGTGCCGCGGAAGATCGACACCTTGCGGTCCTTCAGGTCCTCCAGCGATTGCAGTGCGGAGTTCTTGGGCGTGGAGACGTAAAGGTTGTTGCGCACGCCGCTGCCCAGCAGGATGCGGGTCTTCAGGCCGTTGGAGCGGCCCACCACCGAAGGCAGGTCGCCCTGGTAGGCGAAATCGATCTGCTTGTTCGAGAGCGCTTCGTTGACCGCCGGGCCGGCGCCCTTGAAGAACAGCCATTGCACCTGGGTGCCCGTGCCCTGGAAGGCCGCCTCCAGCCAGTTGTTGGCGCGCGCCACGCCGCCCGGCGAGCCGCCCCAGGTGATGGGGTCGCCGCCGCCGGCGGTCGCCACGCCGATGCGCACCACCTCGGGCGCGGCCAGGGAGGCGAGGCTGACGGCGCACAGGGCAGCGCCCAGCGTCAGGCGTGAAATCAGGCTGTGGGGAGAGAACAGGGTGCGCATGGTCGTTCCAAAAGGTGATGATGAAAAAAGGGGCCCGGGCCGGCGCGCGCTGGCCGCGGGCAGCACCAGCCACCCGCCGGCGTATGCGGACGGGCGGAATTGCCGGATAGCAACGAGGTCAGGCCGCGCGCTTCTCGGCGCGCGCCTGTAGCTTCTGCTCGATGCGCGTGCCCTTGAAGAATTCGGGATGCGCCTGGGTGTAGAAGCGGTAGGGGTTGTCGAACACCAGGGCCTTGAAGTCCGCCGCGCTGATCACGCCGTCTTCGACCAGGTCCCAGCTTTCGGCCAGCGGCTCGGTCAGGTCGGGCACGTCCCAGTGGCCGACGTCCGACGACCAGATCGCGTTGAGCTTGGTGTTCAGCGGATTGGCGCGGTCGTTGAAGGCGGCGCCTATGGTCCGGTCGTCGGCCTCCGATCCGAAGTAGAAGCTGTCGACCCAGCGCTTGCGGATGTCCTCCACGCTGTCGATGCCGGCCGCGGCGAAGTCGTCGAGCTCATCGCCCTGGGGCTCGCGGCTGTGATGCAGCGCCGACAGGCCCAGGCTGTCGCGCAGCAGGGTGTCCTTGTTCACTTCGCGTCCCTTCAGCAGTTCAGCGCCGTAGCGCTCGAACAGGTCCGCCAGCAGTTCCACGTCCGCATTGGCCGGGTTGTACTGCTGCACGGCGTTGCGGTTGCGCTTTTCCCAGCGGTCCACCAGATGCGCGTACACATGCGCGCCCCAGTCCGCGCCGCCCTCCAGCAAGGCCACGCGCAGATCGGGAAAGCGCCGCGTCACGCCGCCGAAGAACAGCGCCTTGGCGAAGGCCTGGGAGCCGTCGGCGAAATGGCCGATATGGTTGAACATATAGTTGCTGATGGAATGCCGGCCAGTCCAGCCCTGGCTGCCGTAATGGGTGGCGAGCGGCACGCCCAGCTCCACCGCCTTGGCCCAGAACGGGTCGTAGTCGTACTCGCTGTCCAGCCCGAAGAAGTCGACGTAGGACGCATGCCGCGCGATCTCCGGGTACTCCGCCGGCGGGTACTTGTCGGCGATGGCCTTGATCGGCCGGCGCACGCCGCCCGGAATGTTCGCCACCTTCAGCCCCAGCGTCTTGACGGCGAATTCGAGTTCTTCGATGGCTTCCCGCGGCGTGTTCAGGGGAATGCCCGCCACGGGCGTCAGCCGGTCGCTGTACTTGCGGTACTGGTCCGCATGGAAATGGTTGATCGCGCGATGCAAGGGCTGACGGTATTCGTCGCCTGCGCCCAGAGGCGCCAGCACGTCGTTGGGAAACAGGATGGAGTAGTCGGAGCCTTGCTCCTCCAGGCGTTCATACAGCAGCTCCGGCAGCGTGACCGTGGCCAGGTCCAGGGTATTGCGTGTGACGCGCGCCCACCAGGGCGAACGCAGCGTGCGGTTGTGTTGCCGTTCGGCGGGCGTCTGCTGATACCAGTCCTTGCCCTGGGACTTGGTGGCGAAGCGCGAGCCCTGCGTCTTGCGCAGCACGTCCACCAGCTTGGAGCCGCCATAGTGCTGGATGTAGTCCTCCAGCACGGGCGCGTAGTCGTTGACGTGTACGTCGGTATCGATCACGGGATAGTCCAGCTTCGCCTTGATGGCGGCGGAGCGGGAAGCCTGGGTACGGTGCAGCCGGTCGTTCATGCGGGTCTCCGAGAGTGAAACGGACGCGGCGCCTTGCGGATTCGGCAAGGCCGGCGCGGACTGATCACAGTACGGGAGATGGTTGCCTGGCCAAACGACCGATACGAAATTTCTAACCAAGTGATGTGCTTATGGCATGGGTGGGGGGTGGACGAGTCTCGCGGTCCGCATACTCAAAGTTGGGTATGCGCCATCGAAAAGACGCTCCTAACATGGTTTGCGCCAAGGCCGTGCACATCGATCCCAGCGCTGCCATGGCAATAACCTGAGGGGAGCATCTCTTCCCAGGATTTCCGCGTGTGCGGATGGCATCTGCTCCGTTGCGCTTCATTCAACTGGCGGAGAGATGATCCGGGTTTTTTCACGTACCTTGGCTTGCACTGCAACTTGGAAAGCGTGCCGGCTTGCGCATATTGAGTTGGTAGAGATCGTGGTCTCGGTTTGGCGCGCACAGCGGCCAATGCCCGGGGGCGGTCAGGGAGCGTCTCATGAAACGTTTCGTCAATGTCGAGGCTGTCAACCTGCGGTCCACGCCCAGTACTGCGAAGAACTCGCCGATCGGCAGTCTCACGCTGGGCCAGGAAATTTTCGATCTGGGGGACGGGCCGGGTGGGTGGCATCACGTTCAAACGGAAATTGCCGGGGTGGCGCTCGAGGGATATTCGGTTGACGGCCTGGCGGACTCGAAGTTCAAGTGGGCCAAGGCCAAACAGCCAACCCTGCGGTCACCCGCCACGCGCGCGCGTGAAGCGCTTGTGGCGGCCGCGGTGGAGCAGTGGCTTCGATTCGACAAAGGGCACGGGAAAGAGAACGCTGAACCCTATAGCAGCTACATCCACGAAATGTGGAAGGCGCTGGGTCAGGACCTGACCGGAAAAGATACCGGTTACCCCTGGTCCGCCGTTGCCATTTCCCTCATGGTAAGGAACGCGGCGAAGGTTATCCCGGAGTACCAGGCCTTCAAGCAGTCAATCGGCCACGCGAGGTTCATGTGGGACGCCATCAAGAAGGGGGCGAGCAAGGATGTGTCCGCGCCGTTCTGGGGTGTTCCGCTAATGGAAGACAAGCCGCAGGTTGGCGACATCATCGGCAGTTGGCGGGGAACTCCCTTCACGTTCGACCAATATCTCGCGGCGACGAAAAATCCGGAGGCTCCTAGCCATTCTGACATTGTTGTGGCGGTAGGTTCCGAAGTTGCGTTGGCCGTGGGCGGCAACGTCAGGCAGTCCGTCTACGTTACCGGATACCAGCTGATGGCCGACGGAAAGCTCGGAAAGAACCAGCGGTTCGATAAGGGAAAGCTGGTCGGAGAAGCAATTGTCCTGATGAAAAATCGAGTCGCTTGAGGTAACTGTCATGCGCATCGCATTCGCGTCTTGCATCGCCACCAATGTATTCAATGACCAGCCAGTTTGGGACTGGATCAGGGCGCAAGCGCCGGATCATTTGATCTTGCTCGGCGACAGCATGTACCTGGACATACATGTCGAGGAAGCAGGGCATCCAAAGGATATGAGCGTGAACGACTTTGCCAAACATGCGTTTTCTCGGTACAGCGAGCTGCTTCAGCAGGCGCAGTTCTCAAGGCTTGTGAAGTCGCTGCCAGCGGGTTGCGTCTGGACGACTTGGGACGATCACGACTGCCTATGGAATGATGTCTTGGGCGCGGTAGCCAGCGAGAGCCCCGCTCAGGCGCCGAAACTGCGTATCAGCACTGCCCTGCATGAGGCGTTTCGCAAGACTCTGAAAAAAGGCATGGCGGCTGGCTCATTTCCCAATGCCTACGATGCTCCGTCCCTTTGGAAGCCGAATCAACCGCCTCTGGAATCGCCAAGTATCAAGCTGTCGAATGACGTGATGTTGCATCTTGCCGATGTGCGCAGCTGGCGTACGGGAACCTGGCTGATTCCAGACGACGCGCGCACGATATTGGGCGCCCGACAAAGAGCCGGCTTCGACGTTGCCATGGAGCGCGCGCCTGATGCCATTCACCTCTTTGCCAGTGGCTCCACCTGTGCTGATTACAAGGTTGGGTATGCCGGTGACTGGGAGTGGCTGCTTGGCCGGGCAGCCGCCAGCAAGATCCTGGTGCTCAGCGGGGATATCCACCGTAACGAGTCTGATGCTTTTTTCACCACGGGTTGGCCCCTGCATGAGGCGACCTCATCGGGCGCGGCAGTGAAATACGCTGTGACGGTCGGAGAGACGTACAGGAACTATGGTCTGGTCGATATCGACGAGACGCACGTTTCATTTTCTTTTTTTGCGGAGAACCAGCCTGAGCCGCGCCATTCGCGCAAACTAAGCCGCGCGAGCTGGCTCCCTGTATGAAACCCCGGCGTCGTGAACTCTTGAGCGCGCTAGTCGCGCTGCCCTTTATTGGGGGGTGCCGATCGCCGCGCCTAGCTTCGGAAGACGCTCAAGACAGCACTCTGCCCGAGGGTCTCAGCCCTATCCTGACACCGCGTCCTGGGAGGAAGGCCAAGGGCGCGCCGGCTTGGGTGGTCGATACCCACGCGCACTTCTTTAATGCCAGCGATGTGCCGGTGGAAGGATTCCTGGCGGGGCCGGTTGCGCATAGCCGATCCGGCGTATCCAGGGCGCTGATTAGAGCGTTGGCCCCACTTGCCGGCCGGATTGCATCCCTGGCGCCGACCGCCGATGAAGAAATCAAAGAGCTTGTCGGAATGGCTCGCAACCATGCGGTAATGGGCCTGCCGCCAGAGGCAAGCGAAACGGTCCTGCGCCAGCGGCGAGCAGAGTTCTTGAGAAGACAGTCGGCCCTTTTCTTTGAGGTGGTACGAGAAACTGATTTTGAGAGGATCTACAACGGTGCGGCGCCTACGAGCTTTACACAGGGAGGGGTGGACGGAAGCCTGGGACCGGACACGATGGCACTGGTTTTTCAAGCCACCGAGACCGGAGGACTGACGGAACCCATGAGCGATGGCGCGGCCCCGGGTGGCGGAGCATATCGGGAAGGTGTTGTGGGTTTCGTGGGATACATGCTGTCCTATCGATGGATGAATCTGCTCGCGTACCAGCAGTCGTTCACCACGGGTGACCAGGCTTTCGGGGTCGATCGCGTGCTTGCCTCCTTGGTCGACTTCGATTATTGGCTGGCTCCCGCAGCCCTTTCATCGCAAGAGAGCCAGATAGCGCTGCATCAGTTGCTTTCAGTGCTGTCGAATGGATACATGCGCCCCTTGGTCGCGTACAACCCCTGGAGTGCGGTGCTGGACCCTAAGCGGGTCCGCATGCGGGTGGCCGACGCGATAGAAAGTCGGGGGTTTGTCGGCATCAAGATTTACCCGCCGAACGGATTCAGGCCTCTTGTCAACCCTGACGTTCACCCAATGCGGCCGGGGGTACCGTCGGGTGCGGCCCTGGAGCGTGAGCTGACGGCGATGTGGAATATTGCCCAGCGTCTGGACGTGCCGGTGATGGCTCACGGCGCGTCAACAATGGGGTTGGATGACCTGCATGACGAGTACGCAAGCCCGCAGGGATGGACGCAAGCGCTGATGAAACTGGACTCGCCACGCGTGAACATCGGCCACTTTGGGGGAGATGACCTTGACGGTTGGTCAGCCGGGTTTGCCGCCCTGATGGAGGCTGGCGCGGGGAAGAACCTCTATGGCGATACGGGTTACTGGGAAAATCTGAGATGCGGAAAGTTGGAGAGTTGCAGCGCGCGCGGTCAATTGAAGAGGATCTTCGAAACCCATGCAGTGCTGAATGCCAGACTCATGTATGGCAGCGATTGGCACATGCTCTCTCAAGAGCGCGCATGGGCCCGGTATCCGTCGGAAATCTTGCGAGCAACGAGCGATCTCATAAATTCTGAATCGCTCTTTGGTGGCAATGCGATTGGCTGTTTTGGCAAAGCAGCACAACCGCCTTCGGCTTCTTGAGTCGGCGCTTGTGTGTCGCCCGCACGATTTTGGCTATCTGGTCTTCGAAAAATCCGCGCGCTCAAGGATGAAGCTGGTCGCCACGCCGAACACCACGCCCCAGAACGGCGCGCCGATGCCGAGCAGGGGCAGGCCGCCCAGAGTCACCAGAAAGGCGACCAGGGCGCCCAGCGTGAAGTGCTGGCGGAAAGCGGTATGGAACGCGCCTTGCAGGATGCGCAGGAGCGCCAGTCCCGCCAGCGTCGCCACGAAGGCCGCGGGCGTGGCCAATAGCGCTTGCGTGACCAGCGGCGAGAACAGTCCGAACACGATCACCATCACACCCAGGAAGATCGCGGCCAGCCAGTGCCTCGACGCGTCGGCGCCGGAGGCGATGATGGCGTTTGAAGGGCCGGCCAGGCAGGTGGACACGCAGCCCAGGCTTGCGGTCAGCGCCGAGAACACGCCGCAGGCGTTGGTGATCGCATTGACCGGCGGACGATGCAGCGAATTCCTCAGCACGGCAATCCCTTGCGCGTTCTGCACCGCGATCACGGTCACGGCCAAAGGCAGGACCAGCTCGAATGCCGCGGCCCAGGAGAACACCGGCGCGTAGAACTGCGGGCTTGCCACCGAGGTCGCAAGCGTGACGTGCTCCAGTTGCGGCGCTCGTCCCATGAATACCAGCACGCCTATTCCCGCGATCAGCGCGCCGATGATGGGCGAGAGCCGCTTTTGCACGGCAGGGAAGGCCGAGACCAGGAAGAAGGTGGCGGTCATGACGCCGGCCAGCCAGGGATCGGACGCGAACGACTTGATCCAGTCCAACGCGAAGCTGAGGAAGACGCCGGCAACCATGCCCATGACGATGGGCATGGGGATGCGGTCCATGATGGCGCCGACCCAGCCCGTCAATCCCAGCACCAGCATCAGCGCGGCGGTCAGCAGATAGGCGCCGATAACCTCGGCAAAGGGCAGGTGCTGCAGGGCGCTGGCCACGAGCACCGCGCCAGGTATGGTCCAGAGAAAGGCGAGCGGTTGCCGGTAGATGGCGGACATCACGATGGTGAGGATGCCGTTAAGCACGAATGCGGCAAATATCCACGAGGCCAGGGTGGCCTGGCTGAGGCCTCCCTTCACGCCCGCGCTCAGGATGATGGCCACTGGCGCGGAAGCGGAAAACAGGAAAGCGACGAAAGCGTTCGTCAGTTCAGTCGCCGGGAATGAAGACGGGGCGGCTGGAATCGTGTCTGGGTGGGCCATGGACTTATCTCATTAATGAGTGAAGCATCTTGCCGGGCACCGACACAATACAGGAAATGCCGCCCTATGAGCCGCGGGTCGGCCGAGCCGGAGCGCCCGGCGAGCCGTCGGGCGAGGCGGGCCGATAGCCTACGCCACGCAGCACGAAGTCGACCACCGTTTCGGCATAGCTCGCGCAGTTCTTCTGAAGCAATTCCATTTTGTCCTCTGGGGTGTACAGGAAGTGATTCAACAGCGCGCCGGCGACCAGGTCGAGTATCAGGGCAGGGGAGACGTCTTTCGGTATTTCATTCCGCTCCATCGCCTGCACGATGATCTTGCGTCCGTGTTCCCGGCTATGGCGTTCCCAGCCCGCAAGCGACTTGCCCAGTACTTCAGGAAAGAGCTTTGCCTCGATGCGGACCCGGGTGACGATGAGTCCGTAGCCCTGCGCATAGAATCGCAGGATTGCCACCGCCAGGTGGACCAGATCTCCGCGCAGGGATCCAGTATTGCCGAAATCCGGAAACGGGGCGGACATGTCTTGCAAGGTGTCCGCAATCAAGGCTTCCTTGTTGGGCCAGCGCTTGTAGATTGCGGCTTTACCGACTTTTGCCGCGCGTGCAACGCCATCTATGGTCAGCCCGGCCCAGCCCAGCTCTTTATAGAGGGTGAGTGTCGCGGCAAAGACCCGGGGCTCGAGCGTGGGATCTATCGGACGGCCGCGGCCAGGTGTAGACGGATTCAGAATTCTGCCCTCGGAGACGAAGCGGGTGGCGAGCAAGGCTCGCCATAAAGCAAAACGGAGCATGCCGTCATCGCGCATGCTCCTTCGGGGGGACTTACCGCTCAGATGCCGGGCGTATACCCGCGTACGGGAATCAGGGGCGGCTGGTGGATAGCACCAAACTAGTCGATGCCGCAAAAAACAGCCCCACGCCCTGCACAAAACTAAGCTGCGCGTCTTCGACCTGAGCTTCGGCGCTGCCCCGCAACTGGCGTACCGCTTCCTGAATGGCAAACATGCCGTACATGCCCGTGTGAGTGTAGCAGAGCCCCCCTCCATTGGTATTCATGGGCAGCCTGCCGGACGGCAGCGTATTGCCCTCGGCAATGAAGGCGCCGGACTCGCCTTTGCCCACGAACCCGATATCTTCGAGCATGTATAGCGGCAAGTGCGCGAACGCGTCGTAGCACATCAGATGGTCCACGTCGTCATGGCTGACGCCGCTGGTTTCGAACGCCTCCTTGGAGGATCGGCGGAAGGACTGGAACGAACTGACGTCTTCCATTTGCGACACCAGCCGCGATTCGGCGGATTCGCCGGACCCCAGCAAGTAGACCGCGCGGTCTGCCGAAGGCAGGTCCGCGGCCCGCGCGGCGCTGGTCAATACCAGGGCGCCGCCGCCGTCGGTGACGACACAACACATATCGCGGGTGAACGGGTAAGCGATGACAGGCGCGGAGAGCACTTCATCGGCGGTGACGATTTCCCGGCGCAGGGCGCGGGAGTTGCGGCTTGCCCATTTTCGCTGCGCGACCACGACTTCGGCGAGATCCCGCGGTCCCATCCCCCGGTCATGCAGGAACCGCAAGGCGGGCACGGTAAAGGTGGAATACGGCGCCACGGCCCCATATGGCGCTTCGAATTGCCCATCCGCAGCGGCCGCGTTGATGGCCCAGGCGGGCGCCCCGACTCTTGAGCGGCCGGACTCGCCATGCGTGATGAGGACCACGTTCGCAGCGCCCGAAGCAATGGCGGCCGCGGCGTGCCGCACATGGGAAAGGAAGCTGCATCCGCCGACCATCGTGCCATCGATCCATCTGGGGGTGATCCCCAGATAGTGCGAGACCTCCATCGGCATCAGTCCCGCGGTGGCGATGCCGTCTACGTCCGAGGGTGACAAGCCTGCGTCGCGCAGCGCATTTCTCGCCGCTTCGGCATGAAGCGCGATCACGGATTTGGAAGGAACGATGCCGATCTCATCCGTTTCGGCGGCGCCCACGATGGCCACGTTGCCGCCATGCATGTTTTTTTCGCTCATTTGCTGGTTACCTCGGGCTGAAACACGGGAAGCGATACGCCATCGCGTTGCACAAAGTCCACTATCAGGTCCATGTCCAATGGCAGGTTCTCCGGTTGCGGCGCGACGCCCACGATGTTGGTCATCATGCGCGGGCCTTCGGCCAGCTGGACCAGGGCGATGACGGGCGATGCGCCTTCATTGCCTGGAATGGGGCGGTGGTTGATCACATAGGAGATCAGTTTTGCTTTTCCGGAAACCTGTTGCCACCGGACCTGATCGGAAAGGCAATGCCGGCAGAAAATACCGGGATAGAAGTAGAACTTGCCGCAATCATTGCAATGTTGGATTTCGAGCCGGCCTTGTTTTGCCGCGTTCCAGTATGGAAGGGTTTCTGGTGTGGGTATGGGCTTCATGAATGTCGTTTCGGTTTGATTGACGATGGCGTTGCTTCGACTTGCTATTGATCTGCGCAATTTCCGTGCTACGATGATTTACAGACGAAATAAGTCTGAAAATAATAGTGCTGGCATGTGGCCGTGTCAACAGTCCCGAAGGCAGGGGATTGGTGGTCTGGAGAGCCTGCCGGCACCAGGGCGAAAATTCTTCCACGGAGATGCGCAATGGCTGAGCCGACTGATATCGGGACGATCCTGTCCCGCGGAGCCGCAACGGTAGAAAGCGGGCGGTTGAGATTTTTTTCCAAAGCAATCGGAGAGAGCGATCCGATCTACTTTGACGAGTCCGCGGCGCTTGACGCCGGGCACCGGGGCATTCCCGTTCCGCCGACCTTCCTGTTCTGCCTGAATGGCGAGGTCTCGGGCGCCGGCAATACCCTGTCGCGCTTGAAGTTGGACCTGGCGCGCATCCTGCACGCCGAGCAGGCGTTCAGCTACAAAAAAATGGTGTATGCCGGCGACGTCCTGCAGTTTGAAACCAAGGTGGCCGACGTGTACGACAAAAAGGATGGCCAGCTTCATTTTGTCGTCATGGAAACTGCCGTGAGCGATGTCGATGGCCACGTGGTGGCTCAGCTTCGCAGCACTATCGTCGAGCGTAGAAACGGATAAGGGGAACGGCCATGCAAAGACTTGATTTTTCCGCGGTTTCGGTCGGCGATGAGATCGCGCTGACAGATATTCCGGCCATTACCCGGACTACCTTGGCGTTGTACTGCGGCGCATCCGGCGACCACAACCCGATACATGTGGATATCGATTTCGCCAGGAAAGCCAAAATGCAGGACGTATTTGCGCACGGCATGCTTTCGGCCGCATATCTGGGAAGGTTGCTGACAAAACTGGTTCCGCAGGAAGACATCCGCAGCATGTCAGTGAGGTTTACCGGAATCACGAACGTAGGCGACAAGCCAAATTGTGTAGGCCGCGTGATCGAAAAGTCCGTTGCGCAGGGTGATAGGCTGGTCAAGCTGAGTCTGGGGTGCCTGGATCAAAATGGCGGACAGAAGGTCATTGGCGAGGCCGTCGTGGCTGCCTATTGAGGCAGCAAGGCCGTCACGCGTCGTGCGTGCGCTGCCAGCGGGCCCGCTCGATTCCCACGAAACCGGGCCGCGGGTCTTGCCGCTTGACAGCGGCAGAACGCGGCACTAATATTTACAGACAATAATCGTCCGTAAATTAAACAAGCAGTTTGACGGACGATGGAAAACGAGTTTGCACAGCAAATCATTGGAGGAAGACACATGGACGGCCAAGGACCCGAATCGAAAGGTTTCTACAGCCTCGCCGGCAGGCATCCCGAGCGCATTGCGTACATTGAGGCGGACGGAACATCGACGACCTTTGGCAAGTTGCTGGACGAGGTCAACAGACTGTCGAATGGGCTGCGCGCGCGCGGCCTGCGCAGGGGCGACGCGGTCGCCGTGCTGCTGAAGAACTGTCAGGCCTATTTCGAGCTTGCCTTGGCCACGGGGCAACTCGGGCTGTACCTGGTGCCGATCAATTGGCACCTTACTGCCGAAGAAATTGCCTACATCTTGCGCGATAGCGACTCAAAGATGTTGGTCGCGTCAAATGCGTTCACGTCCGGCCTTGCTTGCGCTGAATTGCCTGCGATGCGCTTCAGCATTGACGGGGCAGAGCCTGGCTGGGGCGGATTCGACGAATTGAAGGCGGGCAGCCGCGTCCCCGATCAGCGCAGTGCGGGCTCGTGGATGGGCTATACCTCCGGGACTACCGGCAGGCCCAAGGGTGTGAAGCGCAAGCTCGTGGACAAGAGTCCGGAGGAAGCCATCGGAAACGTCCCGGACGGGCTGGATCTGCTGGGCGTTTCTCATGACCCCGGCTGCCACCTGGTGTTTTCGCCGCTGTATCACTCCGCGCCTGCGGCGTGGGCGATGATGTCCCTGCATCGCGGCCACACGGTTGTTTGCCGCAACAAGTTCGATGCCGAACTGGCATTGCGGGATATCGAGAAATATCAGGTATCGACCGTGCACATGGTGCCGACCCATTTTGTCAGATTGCTGCGGCTGGAAAACCGCGAAAAATACGATGTTTCAAGCTTGAAGTGCGTGGTGCATGCCGGCGCGCCTTGCCCGATCGATGTCAAGTTCAAGATGATGGATTGGTTCGGGCCGAAAATCTGGGAATACCTGGGCTCGACGGAGGCTGGCATGTACTCGGTGGTGGGCCCGCAAGATTGGCTGAACAAGCCTGGAACGGTAGGCAGGGCGGCACCCGGCACCGTGCTCAAGATAGTCGGCGAGCATGGCGAGGAATTGCCCGCGGGCGAAGTCGGCATGATCTATTCGCGTAGCGGCATGACCGATTTTTCGTATCACAAGGACGAGGAAAAGACCCGCTCGACGCATCTCGCCGATGGCTATGCGACTTCTGGCGACATCGGCACCCTGGATGAGGATGGCTTTCTGTTCATTCTCGACCGCCGCAATGACCTGATCCTGTCGGGCGGCGTGAACATCTATCCCGCTGAAATCGAAGGCCGCCTTATTACCCACGGATCGGTGAAGGATGTCGCGGTCATCGGCGTGAGCGACCCCGAATGGGGGCAGAGCGTCCTGGCGGTGATACAGCCTGCCGACGCAGGCGCGGATCGCGCAGCCTTGGTTCAAGAACTCCGGGCCTACGCGGCCGAAACACTGGCGGGCTACAAGTGTCCGGGAAGGTATGTATTTCTTGATGAGCTGCCCCGCACGGAAGCGGGGAAGCTCCAGAGGAATGTTCTTAGGGATCGTTACAACACATCCAAAATGGAGATTTGAGCATGGGTATCCTGAAAGGCCGTACCGCGATCATCACAGGAGCAGGACAGGGAATTGGCGCGGCGGTTGCCCTCGCGTTTGCGCGAGAGGGCGCGAATCTGGTCATCAACGATCTGGGAACCGGGCCAGACGGTACTGGCGGCGACAACGGCCCGGTGCATCGTGTCGCCGAGCAGATCAATGATCTGAAAGGCAGCGCCGTAGCCGACTCCGGCGATATTGCCGACGTGGCTACCGGGCGGCGGCTGGTCGAGACGGCAGTAGCAAAGTTCGGCAAGCTCGATATCGTCGTCAATGTGGCGGGCATACTGCGCGATCGGATGATCTTCAACATGACCGAAGCGGATTGGGACGCCGTCATCCGCGTGCACCTGAAGGGACATTTCAGCACCGTTCAGCCGGCGGCGGCGTACTTTCGCCAGCAGCGGAACCCGAACGGGAACTATCGCATCATCAACTTCACGTCGGCTTCGGGTTTGCAGGGCTCTCCCGGGCAGGCGAACTATGCCGCCGCCAAGATGGGGGTGGTGGGGCTGACGTATTCGCTGGCGCAAGGGCTCGCGCGGTACGGGGTCACGGCGAACGCCATCGCTCCGGTGGCGGCGACCCGTCTGACCGGCACGATTCCCGGCGACAAGAAAGTGGGCGACGCAGGCAATGCCGGAATTGCCGCGCTCATGCCGGAGAACATTGCGCCCATCGTGTTGTATCTTGCCAGCGAACGTTCGAGCTGGCTTTCAGGGCGCACTCTGTCGGCCGGCGGCTTCGACGTGGGGCTGTACAGCAATCCCGAAGAGATTCGCCAAATCTGCTCCGCCAGCCCTTGGCAGTTCGATCAGTTGTCTTCCATGTTGGAAAAGACATTCAAGCAGGTCGCCGATGGCTTGCCTCCCAGCGTGTTCGCGACGCAGCTCGCCAGCGCGTCAGCGGGCTAGAAGTCGCGCCAAGTCTTCGGATCTGCGTTCGGCCGTGATGGCTGAAAACATACACACTATCCGCTACGTCGCCACGTCTCGGCCTACGCTGTCCCGTTTCGGGAGACGCATATCACAGGGCGAATATTCTGCGTGGCGTTCGTGGCGGGCGCGGGACTGGTCCAGCTGTGGCCCCGGCTTCCAGGAGCCGGGGCCACTTGGTTGCTGGCAGGAGCGTGCCTGCTCGCGCCTGCCGCCGGCATGCGCCTGCGGCGCGGCGCCGCGCGTTTGCTCGTGGTCTTGGCGCTGGGCGTATGCGCGGGCTTGCTCAACGCCAGCTTGCAAGCGCAGTCCAGGTTGGACGACGCGCTGTCGGACGCGCATCAGGACGCCGTGTCGCGCTTGGTGCTACGCATCGCGGGTCTGCCAGAAGGGGATGCGCACAGCCTGCGCTTCCTAGCCGAAGTGGACGAGCCGGCGCCGCCTGGCATTCCGTCGCGCATCCAGGTCAGTTGGCAGGCGCCGCCCGGCCCGCAGGCCGCGCTTCCCGAACTCAAACCGGGCCAGGTCTGGCGCATGGCACTAGTGCTGCGGCGTCCCCACGGCCCGCTGAATCCTGCCGGGCCCGATGCGGAAGGACGCCTGTTCGCGCAGGGGATACGCGCGGTGGGTACGGTGCGCGGGCAGCCCAGGCTGCTGGCGGACCGGCCCTGGGCGACGCCGGGCATCGCGATAGAGCGGGCGCGCCATCAGGTGCGGGAGGGCTTGCGCGCCGCCCTGGGGGAGCATCGCTACGCGCCGGTGATGATAGCCCTGGCCATCGGCGATCAGGCCGGGGTGGCACGCGAGGACTGGCGCCTGTTCAACCGCAGCGGTATCACGCATCTGGTGTCGATCAGCGGCATGCATGTGACCTCGATAGCGGGCATCGCCGGGCTGCTGGTGGCGGCGTTGTGGCGGCGGGGGCGCTGGCGCGGCGCGGGGCTGGCCGAGCATGTGCC
>NZ_JBARYB010000204.1:0-3737 GCF_049647645.1 Achromobacter sp. | reverse complement strand
CTGTCGCCTGCCTTGCGGTCCAGCGCCCAGGCGCCGGCCGCCGCCAGCAGGTTCAACGAGGCCGCGGCCAGCGCCGCGCCCTGCACGCCCAAGCGCGGAATCAGCAAGAAAGCGGGCAACAGGGCGCCCAGGATGGCGCCGCAGGTATTGGCGGCGTACAGGGTCCCGCCACGGCGGCTGACGTCCGCGCCCTGGCGGCTGACGGCGCGCAGCAGCACCGGCAAGGTGCCGCCCATCAGGAACGCGGGCATGGCCAGCAGCAGTCCTATCGCCAGCCAGGCCGCCACGCTGCTATGGGCCTCGACCGCGACGAAGGCGGCGGCGCTGCGCGCCAGCAGCCAAGTCACCGCGACGCAGGAAAGCGCCACGGCCGCTTCCAGCATGGCGTAGAAGCGCACTGGCCGACGCAGGCGGTCCGCCTGGCGGCCCAATAGCCAGCCGCCCAGCGCCAGCCCCAGGAAAAACGCGCTGACCGCGCCGGCGATGGCGCTCACCTCCACGCCCACCACCAGCGATAGCTGCTTGATCCACAGCACCTGGAAAACCAGGGCCGCCGTTCCGGACAGGAACAGCAGCGCGGCCGGCCGGGCCGCCGTCAACGCCCGCCCCTCCACGGCTTTGCTCTGCATTCCAGGTCCTTGCATCGCCTCGCTTGCCCCCATGCCCATCATGCTGCTCCTGCTGCGTTGCCGGGCGGCGCGACAGGCGCCGCCCGGTCCTGCTCCGGCTCGCGCCGGAACCCGCTACTTCGACTTCTGCTTCTCGACCTCTTCGAAGTGTTTCTCCATGGCCTTGTTCACCCGTTCCTGAACCTGGTCCACACTAAAGCTGGCAGGCCGCTGGCTGGGCGGATAGGTGATGAAGGTCTCCAGGAATGCCGACGCCTTCATGGTCGCGATCTCGGTCAGATAGGCGTTCTTGGCCAGCCAATCGTTGTACTGATCCGAGGTGATGTCGGCGCGCTCATACGGGTCCATGCGCAGGTTGAAGACTTTCGGCACGCGCAGGCAGACGAAGGGATCCTGCCAGACGTTGAAGTTTCCCGGCGCCCGCTGCTCGCAGAACACCGCCTTCCAGTCGCCAAAACGCATGCCGACCAACAGGCCGTCGTCGTTGAAATAATAGAAATCGTCGCGCGCGCTCTTTTCCTGCTTGCCGGTCAGATAGCCCAGCTGGTTGTAGCCGTCCAGATGCACCTTGAACTTGGTGCCGCCAGCCTGCGGCGCCCAGCCGTCCAGCAAGCGCTCCTTGATGTTGGCATCGCCCGTGGCGGCCAGCAAGGTCGGGAACCAGTCCATGCCGGACACCATCCCGCGCTTGACTTCCCCTGCCGGAATCTTGCCCGGCCAGCGCACCATGGCCGGCACGCGGAATGCGCCCTCCCAGTTGGAGTCCTTCTCGCTGCGGAACGGCGTGGTGGCGGCGTCCGGCCAGGTAAAGGCATTGGGACCGTTGTCGGTGGTGTAGATGACGATGGTGTTGTCGGCAATGCCCATGTCGTCCAGCTTCTTCAGCAGCTTGCCCACGTCCTGGTCGTGTTCCCACATGCCGTCGGCGTAGTCATTGCCTGGCATGCCGCTCTTGCCCTTGTTTTCGGGCCGGATATGCGTATAGATGTGCATGCGCGTGGTGTTCATCCACACGAAGAACGGCTTGTCCTCCTTGCCGTGTTTGTCGATGTAGTCCAACGCCGCGCCCACCGTTTCGTCGTCGATGGTTTCCATGCGCTTGGTGGTCAGCGCGCCCGTATCCTGGACCTTGCCGTCGGCCGTGGCCTTGATTACTCCCCGCGGCGAGAAGTTCTTCACGAAGGGATCATTGGGGTCTTTGGGCCAGTATGGACGCTCGGGTTCCTCCTCCGCGTTCAAGTGGTACAGGTTGCCGAAGAACTCGTCGAAGCCATGATGCGTGGGCAGGTACTCGTCCTTGTCGCCCAGGTGATTCTTGCCGAACTGGGCGGTGCTGTAGCCCTGCGCCTTCAAGGCCTCGGCGATGGTGATGTCGCCCTTCTGCAGGCCTACTGGCGCGCCGGGCGCGCCCACCTTGGACAGGCCGGTGCGCAGCGGCGACTGGCCTGTGATGAACGACGAGCGGCCCGCCGTGCAGCTGTTTTCGGCGTAGTAGTCGGTGAACATCGCGCCTTCCTTGGCGATGCGGTCGATGTTGGGAGTTTGATAGCCCACCACGCCATGCGCGTAGGCGCTGATGTTCGCCTGCCCGATATCGTCGCCGAAGATCACCAGGATGTTCGGCTTCTTGTCCGATGCCGCCGCCTGGCCTTGATTGGCCGGCGGCGTCTGGGTTTGCGCCTGCGCGCTGCCCAGGGCCGTGAGCCCGGCTGCGGCGAAGAGCGCCGCGCTCAACAGTTTTCTTGCGTTCATCGCTTTCTCCTGACCCTTGCGGGCGGTTCCCAGTCACGTAAACGAATCACTGTGTTTCAAATGCGTATACCCTTCTCCACTCCTTTGCCATGTCCACGATTACCCATCCCTTTTGCTCCGCTTCGTCCAGCGCCTTGTCGAGCCGGCCGATCCTGGACTCGCGGTCATAGGCCCATTCGCGCCTGGCGTCGGTGTGGTGCACCAGGCCGGCAAAGCGCTTGCCGCTGCCGGCCGCCGTCCACTGCAGCATCTGCAGGTCACCGTCCGAATTGCCGAAGGCGAAGACGGGCTGGCGGCCGATGAATTTGTTGATGGCCACGGGCTTGCCCGGACCGTCGTCGTTGAAGTCGAGCTTGGGCGTGCGCATCAGCACGGGCTTGCCGTCCTGCATCTGGAACTCGGTCACGAAGGTGGTGCCGATGACTTGCTCGGGCGGAATGCCGTAGACGTCCTGCGCCCAGGCCCGCATGAACTCCACTTCGCCGCCGGACACGATGTAGGTCTTGAAACCGTTGCCGCGCAGATAGTCCAGCAGTTCCAGCATCGGCGCGTAGATCATGCTGGTATAGGGCTGCTTGAAGCGCGGATGGCGCGCGGTCTTGATCCATTGCCTGACCTCGGCGCCGAAGGCTTGCGTCGTCATGTTGGTGTGCGTGGCGCCGACGATCTGCAGCAGTCCTTCCGTGCCCGCGGCGGCGAGCGCCTGGCGGTCGCCCTCGATCGCGGCCTTGAAAGGCTGCTCCGTGGCCCATTCGGGATGCTGGGGCGCCATGACCTTGACCTGGTCCAGCGCGAAGATCAGCTGGAAGTACATGGGCTGCTCGCTCCACAGCGTGCCATCGTTGTCGAACACGGCAATGCGGTCGGCTGGCGCCACGTAGTCCGGGCCGCCTTCGGCCGTGACGGCTTGCACGAAGCTGAGGATGGCCTGCCGCGAGGGACCCTCGTTCCAAGAAGGCAGCGGCGTCTGCGCGCGCGCGACGCCGGCCAGCAGCAAGAGAAGCAGCAGCGCGAACCAGCGCCGTACCTGCAAAGGCGTCGTCATGGAAGATCTCCTGGAGGTTCGCCGGCCGCGATGCCTGCGCGTGCGCGCGCCGGTTGGGCTGGGCGGGGATTCAGCGGCAGCAGGCCATGTTCTTCGGTCGGCCTTGCGCGGGCGCGCAAGGCGCGGCGCCACGGCGGCAACATCCCGCGCAAACCGCGCCAGCCCCGGACCGCATCAGGATTGGGGCCATAGATGGCTTGCAGCGCGTCGGCGCCGGACTGCCGCAGCGCGGGTTCCAGGCCGGCCGTCGCTTGTGCAACCGTGGCTGCCCCGCAGGCGCGGCGCAGCCAGGCATAGAGCGCGTCCAGGCG
>NZ_JBARYB010000203.1:0-3649 GCF_049647645.1 Achromobacter sp. | reverse complement strand
GGGCGTCGCCGGCGGCCAGCGCGTTCAGATCGTGGCGGGTGAGGGCGGCGCGGCGGGCCAGGTCGCCGGTGTCGGCAAAGGGTGCGGTACCGCGCGCGTCCTCGATGCGCCGGGCGGCGTCTTCGCGCATGCCCTGGATCAGGCTCAGTCCCAGCCTGACGGCGGGGCGAGGGCCGTCGGTGGCGGGCGCGTGTAGATGCGCGGTACGGCGGGCGCCGGGGTGGCCCTCGGGCAGGGTTTCCAACGCCGAGTCCCAGCCACTGATCATGACGTCCGGCGGCAGCACGCAGACGCCGTGGCGGCGGGCGTCCTGCACCAACTGGGCGGGAGCGTAGAAGCCCATGGGCTGGGAATTGAGCAGGGCAGCCAGGAAGGCTTCGGGCTCGTGCCGCTTGAGCCATGAGCTGGCATAGGCCAGCAGGGCGAAGCTGGCGGCGTGGCTTTCGGGGAAGCCATATTCGCCGAAGCCTTCGATCTGCCGGAACAGCGCTTCGGCGAAATCCAGTTTGTAGCCATGGGCCAGCAGGCCGCCGACCAGCTTGGTACGGTATTTGTCCACGCCGCCCTTGCGCTTCCAGGCCGCCATGGAGCGGCGCAGCTGGTCGGATTCGCCCGGCGTGAAGCCGGCGGCGACCACGGCGATCTGCATGACCTGTTCCTGGAAGATGGGCACGCCCATGGTGCGGCTGAGCACGCCGCGCACTTTTTCGCTGGGATAGGTTTCGGGCTCCTTGCCTTGGCGGCGGCGCAGATAGGGATGGACCATGCCGCCTTGGATCGGGCCGGGCCGCACGATGGCCACCTGCACCACCAGGTCGTAGTATTGGCGCGGACGCAGCCGCGGCAGCATGGTCATCTGGGCGCGGGATTCGATCTGGAACACGCCTATGGTGTCGGCGTCGCAGATCATGTCGTAGGTGGGTGTGTCGTCCGGCGGGATGTCTTGCAGCCGCAAGGGCTGGCCGCGGCGCTGGCCGGCCAGCTCCAGGGTGCGCCGCAGCGCCGACAGCATGCCCAGCGCCAGCACGTCCACTTTCAGCAGGCCCAGCGCGTCCAGGTCGTCCTTGTCCCATTGCACCACGCTGCGGTCTGCCATGGCGGCGTTCTCGATGGGCACCAGGCGCGAGAGCTTGCCGCGTGAAATCACGAAGCCACCGGGGTGCTGCGACAGGTGGCGCGGAAAGCCCATCAGCGTCTGCGCCAGCGCCGCCCATTGCCGCGCGACCTGCGATTCCGGGTCCAGGCCGCAAGCGCCCAGGGTGCGCAGCATTTCCTTCTTGCCGTCCCACCATTGGTGGGCGCGCGCCACGGCGTCGATGACGCCTGCGTCCACGCCCAGCGCGCTGCCGGTATCGCGCAATACGCTGCGCGGGCGGTAGGAGATGACCACGGCGGTTAGCGCGGCGCGCTCGCGGCCATATTTGCCGTAGATGTACTGGATGACCTCTTCGCGGCGCTGGTGTTCGAAGTCCACGTCGATGTCGGGCGGTTCGTTGCGTTCCTTGCTGATGAAGCGTTCGAACAGGTTGTTGCCGCGCACCGGGTCCACCTCGGTGATGCCCAGGCAGTAGCAGACCGCGGAGTTGGCGGCGGAGCCCCGGCCCTGGCACAGGATGCCCTGGCCGCGGGCGAACTGGACGATGTCGTAGACCGTCAGGAAATAGGCTTCGTAGTGCAGGTCCGTGATCAGGGCCAGTTCTTTTTCGATCTGTGCGGTGACGCTGTCCGGCGTGCCGGCAGGGAAGCGGCGCGCGGCTCCGGCCAGGGTTTCCTGGCGCAGGTACGTCGCCGGCGAGTGGCCGCGCGGAATGATCTCGTCCGGGTATTCGTAGCGCAGCTCATCCAATGAGAAGGCGCAGCGGCGGGCCACCGCCAGCGTTTGGGCCAGCGCCTGCGGGGGATAGAGATTGGCCAGCCGCATGCGCGTGCGCAGGTGCTGTTCGGCGTTGCCGGACAGTTCATAGCCGCACTGCGACACCGGCTGGCGGGTGCGGATGCCGGTCAGCGTGTCGTGCAGCGGCTTGCGTGAACGCAGGTGCATCTGTACCTGGCCCAGCGCCACGAGGGGCAGTTCCGCGGCCTGCGCGGCCTGTTCGACCGCAGCGCGGTGCAGGTCGTCGCGGGAGCGGTGCAGCAGGGTCAGTCCCACCCAGGCGCGATGGGGGAAGACGCGCGCCAGCCAGCGCGCCTGTTCGGCCATGCGGTCGGCATCGGTGCCGTAGGCGGGGCTCAGGATGGCCAGGCATTCGGGCAGGTGGCGCAGATGGGCGTAGCCTGCGGGCGGGTGGGTGAGGTCTTCGGGCGCCAGCCGGTATTCGCCCTTGGGCGCGCGGGTGCGCGCCAGGGTGATCAGTTCGGACAGATTGCCGTAGCCCTCGCGCGTCTGCGCCAGCAGGATCAGGCCCAGCGGCGCGGCGTCGGGCGCGGCGCGCAGCTGGAAGGTGGCGCCGATGATGAGCGGCAGCTGGCGGGCCTTGGCCTCCACGTGGGCGCGGACCACGCCCGCCAGCGAGCATTCGTCGGTGATGGCGAGCGCGGCGTAGCCCAGCTCGGCGGCGCGCTCGATCAGCTCCTCCGGGTGCGAGGCGCCCTGTAGGAAAGAAAAATTGGACTGGCATTGCAGCTCGGCGTAGCCGGGCAGCTGGGCCAGGATGTCGGGGATCTCGTCGTCCATGCCTATGCCGTGTCAGGCGTAGAGCCCATGCAGGAACCAGCGGGCGTGCTCGTCGTCGCGTTCGCGGTAGATCCAGTAGCGCGCGGCCGCCGCGTCTTCGGCGACGAAGTAGTCGCGTACGGTCAGGGCCGGGTCCCACCAGCCGCTTTCGATGCGTTCGGGGCCGCGCATCAGCCGCAGCGACTGGCCGCCGTATTGCGGGCGATGGCCGGACAGCTTCAAGGGCAGCGGCGGATCCAGCAGCCAGAAGGGCCGGTCCAGTAGCGCGGGCAGAGGGGCGGCGCGTTGGGGCGGAGACAGCGCATCGCCCCAGGCGTTGGCGGCTTCGGGGCGGTGGTCGGGAACCGGCTGAGCATGGCGCACCTGGTCGCGGCCCAGCCGCGCCACCAGCAGGTCCAGCAGCCGGGCATGGTCGGCGGGCGTGCCGCCGGGCTCGGGGAACAGGGTGGTGCTGGCGGCGGGCTGCTCGACCGTGTCGGGCGCCAGCAGCATTACGGCGATCACGGGCGCTTCCAGGGTGAAACGGGCCAGCTTTTCCCGCAGCAGGTGGAGGATCTGCGGCGCCTGCCAGACCGGCTGGGCCAGGGCCAGCTCCAGTTCGGTGGGCGGCCGGGCGTGGCGGCCGCGTTCGTGCTCCATGCTGAGCACCACGCGGCGCACCGCCAGTTGCCGGGCGCTGAGCCAGCCGCCCAGCTGTTCGGCCAGTCGGCGCGCCACCGCCAGCACCGCGTCGGTGTGTTCGACGTAGTCGGTGAGTTCGATGCGGCGCGAGAACTGGTGCGGCGGTTCGATCCAGCGATGGAGTTCGGGCGCCTGGCCGTAGGCGGCGTCCAGGGCCTGGAGCAGTTCGGGGGCGCTACGCCGTTGCAGGCCCGCGCGCGGCAGGGCGCGCAGGTCCGCCAATGTATGGCAGCCGATGTCGTCGAGCCAGTCGCGGCGGGCCTGCGCCTGCGGCAGCAAGGCCAGGGGCAGGGC
>NZ_JBARYB010000202.1:0-40468 GCF_049647645.1 Achromobacter sp. | reverse complement strand
CACCTCCACGGGCCGACCGGCCTCAACTGCCGCAGCCGCCAGCGACCGCACCGTGTCGGCGGAATCGGCGAACGCCAGCAGGCGCGCATCGGGATAGGCCGCCAGCAGCTTGCCCAGGCGGGCGCCGCTGGCCGGGCCGCCGATCTCGTTGCCCAGCATCAGGCGCGAGACGCCGGCGCGCAGCAGTACGGCGGCCTGCTGCAGGTTGGCGACGGTGGCGCCCCAGGCGCCGGCATCCAGCAGCCGCTGCACGATCTGCGGCGACATCGGCGTCTTGGCATGCGGCGCCAGCGCCGCGCCGTGGCTGCGGGCGTACTGGAAGATCTGCTCGACGTTATGGGCGAAGGCGGCCTCGTCCAGCGTCAGGACGGGCAGCGCCATGTTGCCGCTGCTGGGCTGCCAGCCGCGGGTCGCCACGGCGCGCAGCGCAACCGCGGGCTGGCCCGGAGGAATGCCCCGGTAGGTGTCGTCCAGTGGAGTATCGAGCAGGGTTTCCAGGAAGGGATTCATGCGGCCGCCGAAGAAAGGATTCAGGGATATGACAACGTTATCATTTGATGGCGGCAGTCTAATGGTAACGTTGTCAAATTAGGATTAGGGCAATCCCTAGGAAAGCGAAAACCGGCGTTTCAAGCCGGCGCCAGCGCGGTTTCGTCCTTCCAGCGCTGCTTGTCGCGCAAGGGCGGCGAGCCGAACAGCCGGCTGTACTCGCGGCTGAACTGCGAGGAGCTTTCATAGCCCACGGCATGGGCCGCCAGCGCCACGCCGGCGTCGTCAGTCAGCATCAGCCGCCGCGCTTCCTGCAGGCGCAGGTGCTTCTGGTACTGCAGCGGGCTCATGGCGGTGGCCTGCTTGAAATGATGGTGCAGCGAAGACACGCTCATGTGCACGTCGCGCGCGATCTCTTCCACGCGCAGGGGCTGCGCATAGTTGTCGCGCAGGATGCGGATGGCCTTGGCCACGCGGTTGAGCTGGCTGTCCTGCAGCACCGACTGGCGCAGCACCGCGCCCTGGCCGTTCATCAGCAGGCGGTACAGCAGCTCGCGCTTGACCAGGGGCGCCAGGATGGGAATGTCGCGCGGCGTATCCAGCAGGCGCAACAGGCGCAGCACCGCGTCCAGCAGCGCGCCGCCCAGCGGATTGACGCAGAGCGCGCGGGCGGCCTCGGCCGGCGCCTGGCCGGGCAGGTTTTCGTCGCTGATCAGCGCGGTGATCTCCTCCACGTTCAGGTCCAGCCGCAAGCCCAGGTAGGGCAGGTTGGGACTGGCGACGGATACCTTGGCCACGACCGGCAGATCCACGGAGGAGATCAGGTAGTGGAAGGGGTCGTACTCGTAAGCCTCGTCGCCGATCAGCAGGCGCTTGGATCCCTGTGCGATCACGCCCAGCGCGGCCTTCTGCAGGCCGGGCTTGGCGCCGGTGGGCTGCGAAATGCGATGCAGGAACAGGCCTTCGATGGGCGTGTCCAGCGCGCCCTCCAGGTCGCCGGTCATGCGTTCCAGCGTGCAGAGCAGTTCGCGCCGCGCCGGCTCGTAGGCGGCGTCCAACGTCGGGCCGGCGCGGTGGCCGGCAATTGCGGTGGTCAGGGTCATGGGGGCTCCCGTGGCGCGCCGCGCCGGGAAGGCGGGCGGCGAAGGAAAATCGGAGAATCAGGCGGCTTTCAGTGTATGCCCTGGCGGGCTTGCATCCAGGCTGCAGCTTCTTTCATGGAGAAATGGGCAGGAAATCCGGAGGAATGAGTGCGCGCGCGCTGGATGTCGGGCATCGCCAGAGAATCGGGCAAAAAAAGGGCAGGATCAAGCAGCGCCCGCGGCCGGCGCCGGACGCATACTGGCTTCATCCCGGCAGGCGGGCCGCGACCATTCCATCCCGGAATGCCGGCACCCGTCGAGCCCTTGAAGGAGCGCAACCATGCGGTACAAGAAATTCGGAAGCACCGGCCTGTTCGTGTCGGAACTCTGCCTGGGCACCATGACCTTCGGCGGCGAAGGCGAGCTGTGGAGCAAGATCGGCAGCCTGCAGCAGGAAGACGCCAACCGACTGGTGGGCCGGGCGCTGGATGCCGGCGTCAACTTCATCGACACGGCCGACGTGTATTCAGAGGGCCGTTCCGAGGTCATCACCGGACAGGCGCTGCGCGACCTGAAGGTGGCGCGCGAGGACGTGGTCATCGCGACCAAGGTGTTCGGGCAGACCGGCGCCGGCGTCAATGCGCGCGGCAACTCGCGTTCGCACATCATGGACGGCGTCAAGAAGAGCCTGTCGCGCCTGCAGCTGGACCATATCGACCTCTACCAGATCCACGGCTTCGATCCCGCCACGCCGGTGGAGGAAACCGTCAGGGCGCTGGACAATCTGGTGCAGCATGGCCACGTGCGCTACGTCGGCGTGTCCAACTGGGCCGCCTGGCAGATCATGAAGGCGCTGGGCATCGCCGAACGGCTGGGCCTGGCGCGCTTCGAGTCGCTGCAGGCCTACTACACGATCGCCGGCCGCGACCTGGAGCGTGAGATCGTGCCCATGTTGCAAAGCGAAGGCGTGGGGCTGATGGTGTGGAGCCCGCTGGCCGGCGGCCTGCTCAGCGGCAAGTACACCCGGGACGGCCAGGCCGAGGCCGGCAGCCGCCGGGCGCTCTTCGACTTCCCGCCGGTGGACGAAGACCGCGCCTACGACAGCATCGACGTGCTGCGTCGCGTCGCCAGCGCCCGCGGCGTGTCCGTGGCGCAAGTGGCGCTGGCCTGGCTGCTGCACCAGCAGGCCGTGACCAGCGTCATCATCGGCGCCAAGCGCGTGGAGCAGTTGGACGACAACCTGGCGGCGACTGCCATCCGGCTGACGGCCGATGAACTGGCCGAACTGGATCAGGTCAGTGCCCTGCCGCCGGAGTATCCGGGCTGGATGCACGTGCGCCAGGGCGAGTACCGGCGCAAGCAGCTGAGCGAATCCGCAGCGCAATAAAACTGGCGTGGCGGCGCGCTTCGGTTTTGAGGTTCAGCTTGCCTGCGCTGCGTTCCCGAGCCGCGTGCCCAGCGGGCAAGCCCTACCATCCATGCGGATGTGCCGGGCCTGCCCGCGTGGAACCGCGAGGGATTTACTTCGGCATCAGCACGGTATCAATGACGTGGATCACGCCGTTGGACTGATAGACGTCATAGGTGCTGATGGTCGACACCCCGCCGTTTTCATCCTTCACGGTCAGGTTGTGCTTGCCGTTCATCATCACCCACAGCTTGCCGCCGCTGGCGGTAGTCAGTTCCGCCGTCTTGCCGTTCTTCTTGATCCGCGCCGCCAACGCGTCGAAGTCCAGCTTTCCGGGGACCACGTGATAGGTCAGGATCTTGGTCAGCGTCGCCTTGTTTTCAGGCTTGACCAGCGTATCGACCGTGCCGGCCGGCAGCTTGCCGAACGCGGCATTGGTGGGTGCGAACACCGTGTAAGGCCCCTTGCCTTGCAGCGTGTCCACCAGTCCGGCGGCTTTCACGGCCGCGACCAAGGTGGTGTGGTCCGCGGAGTTCACCGCATTCGCGACGATGTTCTTGGCGGGCATCATCGCCTGGCCGCCCACCATGACGTCAGCCGCATGGGCGGGTAGCAAGGTCAGCGCGGAGCAGGCGAGGGCAATCGAAGCTAGCAATTTCATGACGATCTCCTTTTGTGTGGCCGTCAACAGGAGATACGCGGCGGGTCGACGATTGGATGCGGCGTTCGATGCTAGGACAAACCCTGATCAGATAACGGTGCCGCTCAAAACGATAGGACCGGTCGGCACGCCCTGCGGGGCGCCGCCCGGCGGTTCGAGCGTGACGGCCACGGTGTCGCCCGGCCGCGGCGGCTGGCGCGGCGTCAGGACGGTGGTCTGGCCAGGCATGAGCAGGCCCAGCGAGCGCGGCGCCTGGTTTGGCGAGATTGCCCACAGTTCCAATGCGCGGCCATCGGCCAGGGCCGTGAGATCGCG
This sequence comes from Achromobacter sp., assembly GCF_049647645.1. Lineage (GTDB taxonomy): Bacteria > Pseudomonadota > Gammaproteobacteria > Burkholderiales > Burkholderiaceae_B > Achromobacter. Next base: position 36,513 of record NZ_JBARYB010000202.1, on the reverse strand, counting down.
CATGGGTTGGACTGCCAGGCGCTGATCCGGCAGGCTGTTCAGCACCAGCAAGCCAGGCGTCTTTTCCGCGCTCAGGATGGCGACAGTGCGCGGTTCAGCGGGCGGCGCGGGGGGCTTGAGCAGCATGACAGCCAGCACCACGGTCGCGGTCGCCAAGCCGACAGACAGCCTCTGCCACCAGGCCAGGCGGCGCGCATGGCTGCGGCCGCCGGGAGCGGAGCTCGCGGCAGGGGCGATGCGGGCTGCGACCGTCTCCCAGACACTGGGCGGGGGCGCTTCGGGCGGCAGCGCCAGCGCCAGGGGCAGCAGCCTGTCTTCCCATTCACCGACGGCGCGGCGCAGGGCCGCATCGTCGCGCATCAACTGAATGAACCGGCGCCGCGCGCCCCCGCGCAGCCCGCCAAGCACGTACTCGGCGGCCAGGCGGTCCTGCAGCTCCGGGTCGCGGTAATTCATTCCAGGCACCTTTTCAGCTGTTGCAGGCCTCGGCGGATCCAGCTCTTGATCGTTCCCAGCGGCGCATTCAGGCGTGCCGCGATGGCTGAATGCGCCAAGTCGTCAAAGAAGGCCATGGCGATCGCGACGCGTTGCGGCCCTTCCAGCCGCCCCAGGCAATCCGCCAGGCGACGTCCGTCCTGGCTGGCCTGTAGCTGCGCCAGCGGCCCGGGCCCGTCGTCGGCCATGGCCAGCGTCAGCGCGTCATCCGGATCCGGCACTTCAGCGTTGGCGCGCCGCAAGCGGTCGATGCAGCGGTTGCGCACGATGCGGGTCATCCAGGTCATGGCCTGGCTCTGTTCCGCGCGGTATTGTCCCGCCTGGCGCCAGATCGAGACGAAGCAATCCTGCAGCACGTCCTCGGCCGCGGCCTGGTCTCTCAACATACGTCTGGCCAGCGCAAACAGATGCGGGGACGCAAGGCGATAGATCTCGGCCAACGCGGACTCCCGCTTTTCAGCGCATTGGACAAGCAGGGCCTGGAGGTGCTGAGGGTCGGGCATCGGTTCCTTGAGGGAATGGCGTGCTGGGACCAAGCATACTGGGCCGGCGGCGAGGCGTCACCCGATAGTGCCGGCCTTACAATGCTCCGCACCGGGCTGCGCGGGTTCGGCACCGGGACTTTGGAGGAGGCAAACTAGGCATGGACGCGGAATTCTGGCTGGAGCGGTGGCGCGAAGGGCGCACGCATTTTCATCAATCGCGGGTCACGCCGCTGCTGCAGAAGTACTGGCCCACGCTGGGCGTGCCCAAGGACGGCCGCGTGCTGGTGCCGCTTTGCGGCAAGTCGCTGGACATGGTCTGGATCGCGGCGCAGGGGCATTCCGTGCTGGGCGTCGAACTGTCGCAGCTCGCGGTGGAGCAGTTCTTCGAAGAGAACGAACTCAAGCCGCTGACGCACGTGTCCGTCTATGGCAAGCACTACGTGGCGGGCAGCATTGAAATCATTTGCGGCGACATCTTCAAGCTGGACGCGCAGCTGCTGTCGCATTGCGTCGGCGCCTATGACCGCGCCGCGCTGGTGGCGCTGCCCGAAGCCATGCGCGCGGATTACGTGCGCCACGTCTACGGCAATCTGTCGCCCGCCTATCAGGGCCTGCTGATCACGCTGGACTATCCCCAGGAGGAAATGCCGGGGCCGCCGTTCTCGGTGGTGGACAGCGAAGTGCAGGCGATCTTTGCAGGCGTATCGCCCGCCAGGATCATCGACCGCCGCGACATCCTGGAAAAGGAACCCAAGTTCCTCGCGGCTGGCGTCAGCCGGCTGGACACGGTGGTCTACCACCTGGGCTCGCAGGAATGACGGGGGCGCCCGCCTGAGCGTGCAGGCGGGCGTCTTGCATCACGACATCACGTCATCAGCCAGCCGCCGGCCACGTCCAGCACCTGGCCGGTGACGAAGCGGGCCTGGTCCGACGCGAAGAACAGGCAGGCGTCGGCCACTTCCTCCGGCGTGCCCAGGCGGCGCAGCGCGGTCACCTGCGCCACGGCGTCGTTGATTTCCTTCGGCACGGACTTCAGCAGGGGTGTGCTGATGCGTCCGGGCGCCAGCGCGTTGACCGTGACCTCGTGCTCGCCCAGCTCGGCGGCCCAATGGCGCGTCAGGCCGATCAGGCCGGCCTTGGTGGCCGCATAGTGCGCCGCGACGATGTCGCAGTAAGCCCGGCCGGCTACCGAGGACATGTTGATCACCCGGCCCTGGCGTTCGCGCACCATGTGCGGCGTGGCCAGGTGCGTCATGTAGAACACGCTGTTCAGGTTGACGGCGACCACATTCTCCCATTCCCGGGGCGGCATCTCCCAGACCTTCAAGGCGCGCCCATCGGTCTTGGGCGAAATGCCGACGTTGTTCACCAGGATGGTGGCCGCGCCCAGCTCGCGGCTGATGCGCTCATAAGCTGCCTGGCACTCCTCGAAACGCGCCACGTCCGCATGCACGAAGCAGACGTCATGGCCGCGCTTGCGTAATTCCTTCTCGTAGGCCTGGCCGCCCTGCGAATTGAAATCGATCAGCCCCACGCGGCCGCCTTCGGCGAGGAACCCTTCGACGATGGCCGAACCTATGCCGCCGACCGCGCCGGTGACGATGGCGACCTGGTCCTGGAAGCGCCCGTTCACGAGCCCACCTTCAGCATGATCTTGCCGATGTGCTTGCTGCTTTCCATCAGCGCGTGCGCCTGCGCCGCCTCGGCCAGCGGGAATACCTTGTAGATGCGCGGCAGGCATTGCCCCTGTTCCATCAGCGGCAGCACTTTTTCAGCCAGCTCCTGGGCGATCGCACCCTTGTCTTCATCGGAGCGGGGGCGCAGGGTGGACCCGGTGAACTGCAGCCGCTTGATCATGATGGGCATGGCGTCGATCTCGGCCTTGCTGCCTTCCAGGAACGCGATCTGCACCAGCCGGCCATTGACCGCCAGCAGCCGCAGGTTCTTGTTGATGTAAGCGCCGCCCACCATGTCCAGGATCACGTCCACACCCGGGCCGCCGCTGCCCTGGCGCACTTCGGTCTCGAAGTCGGCATCGCGGTACAGCACGGCGTGGTGGGCGCCAGCGGCCAGGCAGGCCTCGGCCTTTTCCTGGTTGCCCACCGTGGTCCAGACCTCGGCGCCAAAGGCGCGGGCCAATTGGATCGCGGTCAGGCCGATGCCGCTGGAACCGCCGTGCACCAGGAAGCGCTCGCCGGCCGCCAGGCGGGCGCGGTCGAAAACATTGGTCCAGACCGTGTAGTAGTTCTCCGGGATGGCGGCGGCCGTCAGCAGGTCCAGGCCGCGCGGCACCGGCAGGCAATGACGCTCGTCGGCCAGGCAGTATTGGGCATAGCCGCCGCCCGGCGTCAGCGCGCAGACCTGGTCGCCGACCTTCCACAGGCTGGCTTCGGGGCCGGTGGCGATGACGGTGCCCGACACCTCAAGGCCCAGGTGGGGCGAGGCGCCCGGGGGCGGCGGATAGGAGCCGGAGCGTTGCAGCACGTCGGGCCGGTTGACCCCGGCGTAGGCAACCTCGATCAGCACCTGCCGTCCGGCGGGCGCTTCCATGTCGCGTTCGGCCAGACGCATGCAATCGGGCGCGCCGCCCTGGCCGTGGTCGATGTATGTGCAGCGTATAGACATAAAAAGGGGATCCTTGGTATCAATGGCCCAGATAGGCCTTCTTCACATGCGGGTCGCTCAGCAGTTCCGCGCCGGTGCCGGTGCGCACGATGGCGCCGTTCTCCAGCACGTAGCCACGGTCCGCCAGCCGCAGCGTGCGGAACACGTTCTGCTCCACCAGCAGCACGGTCACGCCGTGCGCGGTGACGCCGCGGATGATGTCGAACATCTGCTGCACCAGCAGCGGCGACAGGCCCAGCGAGGGCTCGTCGAACACTAGCAGCTTGGGATCGGCCATCATGCCGCGCGCGATCGCCACCATCTGCTGTTCGCCGCCCGAGAGCGAGCCCGCGTACTGGCTCAGCCTTTCCTTCACCCGGGGAAAGATGCCCAGCACCTCGTCCAGCTTGCGCTGCACGATGGGGCGGGCGGCGCGCTTGTACGAGCCCATCAGCAGGTTGTCGCGCACGGTGAAGTGCGGGAACAGTTGGCGGCCTTCGGGAATCATGGTGATGCCGGCGTCCACGATGTCGTAGGGCTTGCGGTTGGTCAGGTCCTGGCCTTCGAATTCGACCTTGCCTTCCATCGCACCGATGACGCCGCACAGCGTCTTCAGCGTGGTGGTCTTGCCGGCGCCGTTGGCGCCGATCAGCGTGACGATCTCGCCGGCGTGGACTTCGAAGTTCAGGCCGTTCAGGACCTCGCTCTTGCCGTAGCCCGAGGACAGATTCGAAACCTTAAGCATCCTGGTACTCCTTGCCCAAATAGGCTTCGATGACGGCGGGGTTCTCGACCACGTCCTTGGGCGCGCCGCTGACCAGCACCGCGCCTTCGTTCAGCACGATGATGCGGTCGGACAGCGCCATGGTGGCCTGCATCATGTGTTCGATCAGCAGCACCGACACGCCCGAATCGCGGATGCGCCGGATCATCTGGATCGACTTCTCGATGTCGGTCGGGTTCAGGCCCGCCATCACTTCGTCCAGCAGCAGGATGCGCGGCTTGATCGCCAGCGCGCGGGCGACCTCCAGGCGCTTCATGCCGCCCACGGTCAGGTTGCGCGCCTCGATGTCCAGGGACTTCACCAGGTCGGTCTGCTCGGCCACCTTCATGGCGATCTGCTCGGCCTCATCGCGGTTCGAGGTCCGGATGAAGGCGCCCAGCATGATGTTCTCCAGCACGGTCAGGCCGGTGAAGGGCTTGGCGATCTGGAAGGTGCGGCCCAGCCCCTGGTGCGCGAATTCGTCGGGCGTCTTGCAGGTGACCCATTTGCCATTCGCGTCCAGCATGCTGATGCCGCCCTTGTCCGGCGACAGGAAGCCCGACAGCAGGTTGAACACCGTGGTCTTGCCCGCGCCATTGGGGCCTATCATGCCCAGGATCTCGTTCTGGTTCAGCGTCAGCGACACGTCGTTGGTGGCGCGCAGGCCGCCGAAGCTCTTGAACAGTTTTTCGGCCTTCAGCACCGGCTGCTCGGTGCGCGCCGCGCTGTGCAGGCGCAGTTCGTCGGCCAGCTTGAGCTTGGCGCGCGGCGTGCCCAGATAGGGCAGGCGCGACAGCCAGCGCTCGATGGTCGGACCGAAGGCGCCGGCCAGGCCGCGCGGAATGGTCAGCACCACCGCCACCAGGATCAGGCCGTAGATCAGCCCGTGCATGCCGTTGCCCACGCTGCTGAGCCAGCCGCGCGCCAGTTCGGCGATGGGTAGCACCAGGAAGGTGCCGGCGATGGGGCCGGCCACCGTGCCCAGGCCGCCGATCAGGGCGAACATGGCCACCTGGATCGACAGCTCCAGCGAAAACGCCGAACTGGGATCCACGAAGGTCAGGTAGGTGATGTGGAAGGTGCCGATGATGCTGGTCAGCATGGCGGACACGACCGCGGCGATGATCTTCATGCGCACGGTATGGATGCCGACCGCCAGCGCTGCGTCCTCGCGTTCGCGGATCGCGATCAGGTAATGCCCGATGCGCGACTTGCGGATGTACCAGGATGCCCAGGTCACCAGCAGGAACAGGCCGAAGGCGATGATCACGTAGTTGAGCTTCTCGCGGAACACGATCCAGGTCCAGCCTATGTTCAGCGGCAGGCTGATGCCGCTGGAGCCGCCCGTCCAGCTTTCTTCATGGATGACCAGGAGGCGCACCACTTCCAGGATTGCAATGGTGGCCAGCGCGAAGAACGGTCCGCGCAGCCGCAGGGTGGGGTAGCTGATCAGGATGGCGACCGCGCCCGAGATCACCGCGCCCGCCAGCATGCCGAACCAGGGCGAAATGCCGAAGTTCTGCGTCAGCAGCGTGGCGGTATAGCCGCCGATGCCGTAGAACACGGCGTGGCCCAGGGACAGTTGGCCGGCGTAGCCGCCGACGATGTTCCAGGCCACCGACAGGGCCGAGAACACGAACAGCAGCACGAACAGATTGGTCCAGAAAGGCGTGCCCATGACCACGGGCACCAGGAACAGCGCGATCAGCAGGATCAGGCTGACGTAGGTCTTGGGGTGTCGAATATCGGGAAACACATCTCGCTCCTTGTTGCTCTGATCACTCTGTGCCAACGCCGAACAGGCCGTTCGGACGCAGCACCAGGATCAAGAGGAAGATCCCGAAATAAACGACCTCTTTCAGGTCGGGGGCGATGTAGAAGCCGGCCAGCGTGTCGACGATGCCGATAATCATGGAGCCGGCCACGGCGCCATACAGGCTGCCCAGTCCGCCCAGCACCACGATCACGAATGCCGTCAGCACGAAGTACGTACCCACGGTGGGAAACACCGGATACTGCGGCGCCAGCAGGCCCGCGGCGATGCCGACGAAGGCCGTGCCCAGGCCGAAGGCGATCGCGTAGACGTTGTTGACGTTCACGCCCATCAGGGTGGCGGCGTAGCGGTGCTGCGCCACCGCCCGCAGCGCGCGGCCCAGATAGGTGCGGTGCATGAACAGGTGCAGCAGCACGGCCAGGCTCAGGCCGATCACGAAGGTAATCAGCTGCCCGGTCACCATCGAATAGGGGCCGATGTCGATGGCATTGGTACCCAGTTCCACCGGCGCGCGGTAGACGTTGGCGCCGAAGATCACCAGGGCAAGGTTCAGGAGGATGGTGGACACGCCCACCGTGGCGAAGATCTGGATGTGCTGGTCGGCGTTGAGCAGCGGCTGGATGATGCCCTTCTGCGTCAGCGCGCCCAGCGCGAACAGGATGACTGCCACCGGCACCAGGCCGGCATAGGGATGCACGCCGAATTGCGCCGCGATCAGATAGACCATGTACATGCCTATCATCAGGAACTCGCCATGCGCGAAGTTCACGACCCGCACCACGCCGAAGATCAGCGTCAGCCCCAGGCTGATGATGGTGTACGCGCCGCCCAGCAACAGGCCGTTGATGACCAGTTGAATGAATAGTTCCATGTTGCAACCTCTTAGAGCGGGCTGCGGCCCCGGCGCGGCCGTGTCGTCGGCCGGGCCGGGGCGCGCGGACCCCGGGATACGTCAGGCGCCCCCGAGCGCCTGAGCACTGGCGTGGCGCTTATTTCTTGAAAACCGGCTTGCCGAGTGCGAGGTTGCTGGGCGCGATGGTGACGAGCTTGCCGTCCTGCCACTGCATCACGTAGAACGTGGATGCATTGTTCTGGCCGTCTTCGCCGAAGTCGAAGGCCCAGCCGTTGGCGGTCTGGCCTGCCGGCTGCTTGTAGGCCAGGACCGCGGCGCGGATCTTGTCCTTATCGGTGGACTTGGCGTTGCCGATGGCTTCGAAGAAGGCCTTGGCGCCGACGTAGTTGGTCAGGCTGTGGCCGGACTGCGGATCGCTCTTGTAGGTGGCCTTGTAGGCTTCCAGGAACTTGTCCAGGCCGGGCGCGCCCGCCGGATTGATGGAGGATTGCGGAAAGTCCAGGTCGAATACGCCGTTCATGTCCGCGCCCACGGCCTTGGCCGTGTCGGCCAGCGAATAGCCGCCGCCCGCGCCGATCACGACCTTGGGCTTGAAGCCCGCGGCGCGCGCCTGGCTGAAGAACAGGATGGCGTCGTTCTGATAGGCCGTCTGCAGCACCACGTCGACCTTGGCGCCCTTCAGGCGCAGGATCAGCGAGGACAGGTCCACCGTCTTGGCCGAATACGGCAGCACTTCCGCAACGGTGTAGCCCAGCTCCTGCGCGCGCTTCTTCTCGGTGGCGGCCACGTCGGTGCCGTAGGGGCCGTCCTCGTGGATGATGCCGATCTTGATGTCCTTGGGGTTCAGCCCCATGCCTGGCGCGATGGTGTCGTGCAGCGCATTGACCACCGACACGCCGTACAGCGCGGTGTTGGGGTTGCTGCGGAACAGGTACTTGTAGCCGCGCGTGGTGATCTTGTGCGCGGTGGCGCCCAGTTCGAAGTAGGGCACGCCGGCCAGCTCGGTGACGGGCGAGGCCGCGTAGGAGATGCCGGAAGCGTAGCTGCCGAACACGCCGACCACGTTGGAGGAAATCAGGCGCTTGGTTTCCGACACGGCCTGGGTCGGGTCGACGGCGTCGGCCTTGATGATTTCGATCTTTTCGCCGTTGATGCCGCCCGCGGCGTTGATCTCATTGACGGCCAGCTCCAGGCCGCGATAGCTCTCTTGTCCCAGGAGCGCGAGCGCGCCGCTGAACGGGAAGAGGGCGCCTACCTTCATGTCGGCCGCTGCGGTGCCGCTTGCCAGCGCGCCGCACACGGCCAGCGCCAAAGCAATTTTGTTGAACTTGAACACTGTCTACGCTCCTTTGTCGGTATGGGATGCGGACTTTCTTGTTTGGTCCGTTTTTTTGAATATATGATATATCTGCCGGACGGGTAGCAAACCCCGCCTTGGATTCTAGTTGGGGCCGTAACCCGCCGAATCGGGGAATTCCCTAAAGCCGCATGAATAAAGACTTAGCGGGCTGATCCAGCGCAAATCCGCATTGCTACCCCACTTTGGGATGACTCTTTTTGGCTGAGTCGATGGTTGCCAAAAACATCAGGGCATAGCTGTTTTTTTCATATATCGTATATCATCAATCGCCTGCTTTTCATAAGAATCTAGGAGACAGAGGCATGTTCGAGGAAGTGGATTTCGCCGGGAAAAGAGTGCTCATCACCGCCGGTGCGGACGGGCTGGGCCTGGAAATGGCGAAGGTGTTCCGCCATGCCGGCGCCTCCGTATTCGTGTGCGACGTGAACCAGGAGCGCCTGGCCGCGCTGCCGGCCGAATTGCCCGGGGTGCACGCGGTGCTGGCTGACGTCTCGGACGAGGACAGCGTCGCCGCGCTCTTTGATCAGGTCCGCGCCAAGCTGGGCGGCCTGGACATCCTGGTGAACAACGCGGGCGTGGCCGGTCCCACCGGCTATGTCGAAACCCTGTCCAAGGCGGACTGGGACCGCACGCTGGCCGTGAACATCACCGGACAGTTCCTGTGCGCGCGCCAGGCTATCCCCTTGCTCAAGGAATCCAAGGCCGGCGTCATGATCAACCTGTCGTCCGCGGCCGGCCATCTGGGCTTTGCAGGGCGTTCGGTCTATTCGGCCTCGAAATGGGCGGTGATCGGTTTCACCAAGTCCCTGGCCATCGAGCTGGGGCCGCATGGCATCCGCGTCAACGCCATCCTGCCGGGCGCGGTCGAAGGGCCGCGCATCCGCGCCGTCATCGCGGCCAAGGCGGATACGCTGGGCCGCCCGGTGGAGGAGATCGCCGCGCAGTATGAGAACCAGGCGGCGCTGGGCCGCATGGTCACGGCGCGCGACATCGCCAACATGGTGCTGTTCAACGCCAGCGAGGCTGCCCGCAGCGTCACGGGGCAGGCCATCGTGGTGGACGGCTACACGCAGAAGCTTTACTGATGGACGCCGGCTCCAAGGCGCAGCGCGCCGCCATCGTCGGCACCGGATTGATAGGCCAGGGCTGGGCCATCGTGTTCGCCCGCATGGGTTGGGAAGTGAGCCTGTATGACGTCAACGCCGCCATGCTGGCCGAGGCGCGAGGCCTGATCCTGCAGCAGCTGCGGGAACTTGAAACCCAGGGCTTGCTCAAGGACGCCGAGGCCATCGGTGGCCGCGTCCATGTGGCCAGCAGCCTGGCGGAGGCCTTGAAGGGCGCCAGCTACATCCAGGAAAACTCGCCCGAAAACGTCGAGATCAAGCGGGCACTGTTCACGCAACTGGACGCAGCGGCCGAGCCCGACGCCATCATCGGTAGCTCCACGTCCAGCATCCCCGCCAGCGAGTTCACCGAACATCTGGCCGGACGGCATCGCTGCCTGGTGGCGCATCCAGTGAATCCGCCTTACCTGATCCCGGTGGTGGAACTGTGTCCCGCGCCCTGGACCAGCCCCGAGGCCGTGGCTGTTGCCCGCGCCATCATGACCGGCATCGGCCAGAAGCCGGTGCTGGTGCGGCGCGAAATCGAAGGCTTCATCCTGAACCGGTTGCAGGGCGCGCTGCTGCACGAGGCTTTCCGGCTGGCCAGCGCGGGCATCGCCAGCGCCGAGGATATCGACACCACGGTGAAGGACGGGCTGGGCCTGCGCTGGTCGTTCATGGGGCCGTTCGAAACCATAGACCTCAATGCGCCGGGCGGCATTGCCGATTACTGCGCGCGCTACGGCGGGCTGTACCAATCCATCGGCGCGACCCAGGGCGAACCCGCCGCCTGGGACGGCGCGCTGGTCGACGCCCTGTCGGAGCAACGCCGCGGCCTGCTGCCGCGGGAAGATCTTGCCAAGCGCCGCTTCTGGCGCGATGAAAAACTGATGCGCCTCATGCGCCACAAACAGGACAACGGAGACAACAATGGCTAAGCCCAAGCAGAAAGTCATCATCACTTGCGCCGTGACGGGCGCCATCCATACCCCCAGCATGTCGCCGCACCTGCCGGTCACCGCCGACGAGATCGCGGAAGCGGCCATCGGCGCGGCCAAGGCCGGCGCGGCGGTGCTGCACCTGCACGCGCGCGATCCGCAGACCGGCAAGCCCTCGCAGGATCCGGCGCTGTTCAAGCCCTTCCTGGAGCGGATCAAGCGCGAAACGGACGCCATCATCAACATCACCACCGGCGGCAGCCCCCACATGACGGTGGAAGAGCGCATGCGTCCGGCCACCACCTTCAAGCCGGAGCTGGCATCCCTGAACATGGGGTCCATGAACTTCGGCTTGTACCCGATGCTGGGCCGCTTCCAGGAGTTCAAGCACGACTGGGAACGCGAGCACCTGGAGAACAGCCGCTCGCTGGTATTCCGCAATACCTACCAGGACATCGAATCCATCCTGGCGCTGGGCAACGCCAACGGCACCCGTTTCGAGTTCGAGTGCTATGACATCAGCCATCTGTACAACCTGGCGCATTTCGTCGACCGCGGCCTGGTCAAGTCGCCGCCCTTCATCCAGTCGGTGTTCGGCATCCTGGGCGGCATCGGCCCCCACCCCGAAGACCTGATGCACATGAAGCGCACGGCCGACCGCCTGTTCGGCAACGACTATGAATGGTCGATCCTGGGCGCTGGCCGCGGCCAGATCCCGCTGGCCACCATCGGCGCGGCCATGGGTTCGAACGTGCGGGTAGGGCTGGAGGATTCGCTGTGGATCGGCCCGGGCGAAATGGCGCAGTCCAATCAGGTCCAGGTGGAGCGCATCCGCACCATCCTGGAAGCGTTGAACCTGGAAATCGCCACGCCCGAAGAAGCGCGCGCCAAGCTGGATCTGAAGGGCAAGGACAACGTCGCGTTCTGATGCGGCAGGGCGCCGGCTTGGCCGGCGCCCTGCCTTGTCAGGCGTGGCGTCGCAGCGCGGCGGCCAGGGTGTCCGTGTCCAGCGCGCGGTCGAAGTTGGCGGCGTGGCGGGCCTTCAGGCTCAGCTCCGCAGCCAGCTTCAATTCCGCGTCGGACGGCACGGCGGCCGCGCCCAGTTCGCGCAAGGTGGTGGGCAGGCCCACCTGGGCATACCAGCGGCTCAGCTCGGCCAGCATGCCGTCCGTCCGGTTTTCCAGGTCCAGCTGCACCAGCAGGCCGACAGCGACCTGCAGGCCATGCGGGGCGGCGGCCACGCCGCTGATCTTGGGCAGGCCGCGCGTCAGCGCGTGGGCAATGGACAGGCCGCCGCTTTCAAAACCGAGGCCGCTCATGAGGATCATCGCTTCCACCACGCGTTCGAACGCCGGCGTGGGCTGGCCGCTGCCGGCAACCGCGGCGGCCGCCGCGCCGTCGGCCAGCAGGGTGCGCAGGCAGCCGTCGGCGATGAACTGGGCGGTAAGGGGCGGCGCGCCGTCATACATGTTCCTGCCGCCGTTGCGGGCGCACTGCTCGGCCTCGAACTTCTTCGAGACCGCGTCGCCCAGGCCGGCACGGAAGAAATGCGCCGGCGCGGTGGCGATGACGGCCGTGTCCACCAGCACGAGGGTGGGGTTGAACAGCATGTGTTCCACCGCCAGGAGATTGTGATGGGCGTCGTACAGGACGTAGTTCTTGCTGGTCGGCGCGTCGTTGGAGGCAACGGTGGGCACGGTGATGAGGTGGCAGTGCGAGGACTTGGCCACCGCCTTGCCGGCATCCAGCGATTTGCCGCCGCCCACTGCGATCACCATGTCGATGCCGGCTGGCGCGGCCTGCGCGCGCAATTGCGTGATCGCCGCGGGCGTCAGGTCGCCTTCGACGATCAGCGGCGTAAGCGATACCTGCTGCGCCGCGCACAATGCTTCGATTCTTGGCCCCAGCACGCCATGCACATAGCTGTCGATGACCAGGGCAGCGCGGCGGCCGAACAGGGCGGCGTACTGTCCCAGGGTGTCCAGGGCGCCGGCGCCCTGGATATAGCGGCAGGGCGCACCAAAAATCTTCAGCATGGGTTGTTCCTATTTGCGGGCAGCGGGAGGGCGGTAGTCGAGTTCCTTTTCGCGCTCGACCAGCCAGTCGATCATGATCTTGCCGCCCCAGACCAGATCGGCCTGGATGGCTTGCCTGGCGGCTTCGGAGTCGCGCGCTTCCAGGGCTTCCAGCACGGCCTCGTGGCGGTGCTCGTTCTGCGAGTAGTCCAGGCCCGAGGTCTTGACGTGGAAGACCTTGAGGATGGGGCCGGTAATCACCCAGAACGATTCCACCGTGGCGCGCAGGATGGGCTTGTTGCTGGCTTCCAGGATGGCGAAGTGGAACTTGCGGTTCAGGTAGCTGGCGCGCTTGGGATCGCTGGAAGTGCAGGAGATGAAGTCCCTCTGCAGGGCGATCAGGTTGTCCAGCTGCTTGCGCGTGATGTGTTGGGCGGCCTCGGCCGCGCCCATGCCTTCCAGGTGGAAACGGATCTGCTGGATTTCGCGCAGCTTTTCCGAATTGACGTAAGGCACGTAGACCGCGGTGGCCGCCTGCATTTCCAGGCCCTGCTCGCTGATCAGCCGGAAGATCGCTTCGCGCACGGGCGTGATGGAGACGCCCATTTCCTGGGCCAGTTCGCCAATGATCAGGCGTTCGCCGGGTTCGTACTGCCCGTTGATCAGGGCATTGCGGATTTCGTTGTAGACCCTGACGGAGAGGTTCTCTTTCTTTACCGGTTTGAGGCTGGACATGACAGGGCTCAGGCTTGCTGTATTGATGGGGGCGGGTGGATTCGGGATGAATTCTATCCCGCCATGGCAAATTCGAGCGCGATGGGTATATTATATATCATATATCCTAACAGCGAAAAGGAAGCGCCATGAGGAGTGACTGGGAGGCCCCTACGGAAGGGGAGGTCGGGATGCTGCGGGAAAAGGCCCGCCACATCCGGCTGGAGACCATCAGGCTGATCGAAATTGCCAAGGTCGGACACTACAGCTCGGTGTTCTCGTGCGCGGAAATCTTCGCCGCGCTGTACTACGACGTGATGCGCCTGCGTCCGGGCGAACCGCAGTGGCCCGACCGCGACCGCTTCCTGATGGGCAAGGGCCATGCCGCCGTGGGCCTCTTTCCGGTGCTGGCCGACCACGGCTTCATAGACCGCGAACTGCTGGACGGCTACACCCGCCTGGGCAGTCCGCTGGGCGACCATCCCGACATGAGCAAGGTGCCGGGCGTGGATTTCAGCTCGGGCTCGATCGGCCATGCGCTGTCCAATGGCGCGGGCATGGCGGTGGGCGGGCGCATGAGCGGACGCGACTTCAACGTGTTCGTGCTGCTGGGCGACGGCGAGATGCAGGAAGGCCAGGTCTGGGAGGCCGCGCTGTTCGCCGCGCACAACCGCCTGTCGCGCCTGGTCGCCATTGTCGACCGCAATGGCTATCAGCTGGACGGCAAGGTCGATGAGGTCATGGGCGTGGAGTCGCTGAAGGAAAAATGGCAGGCCTTCGGCTGGGACGTGCACGAGGTCGACGGCCACAACCTGGCGGAGCTGAGCGCCTTGCTGCGCCGCCTGCGCGCGGATGAGGCGCGCGCCAAGCCGGCCTGCGTGATCGCGAAGACCATCAAGGGCAAAGGCGTGTCCTATATGGAAACGGAGCCGGGCTGGCATCTTGGCTACCTGGCGCCGCAGGATGCGCAAAGCGCCGTTGAAGAAATCCTTTCCCGCGAGATCTGAATGGCACAGGCACAAGTCCTCTCTCCCGACTCCTGGCAATACCGCGCCCTGAACGCGGTGAACCCCGGGCTGTCCTATCTTTCCGACGCGCTGATTGAACTGGCGCAGGCGGGACACCCCGTCGTGGCAGGCTCGGCCGACCTGCAGTATTCCAACGGCCTGAACCGCTATGCGCAGGCCTATCCCGATCGCTACATCCAGTTCGGCATTTCCGAGCAGAACATGGTGTCGGCCGCCGCCGGGCTGGCGACCACGGGCATGATGCCTTTCGTCGCGACCTTCGCATCCTTCCTGGGCCTCTTGTGCTGCGAACAGATCCGCATGGACGTGGCCTACACCAAACTGCCGGTTCGCCTTATCGGCCACCACACCGGCATCAGCCTGGGCTTTTACGGCACCTCGCACCATGCCACCGAAGACATTTCGACGATGCGGGCGCTCGCCGGCCTGACGGTGGTCTCGCCCGCCGACGGCCCGCAACTGGCATCCGCCATCAAGGCCTCAGTGGATTGGCCCGAGCCGATCTACTTCCGCATCGGCCGCGGCCGCGACCCGCAGGTCTATGAAGACGGCACGCCTTTCGAATTCGGCCGCGCCATCGTCCATTCCAGCGGCTCGGACCTGAACATCATCGCCTGCGGCATCACCGTGCACGCGGCCCTGGCCGCGGCCGAGCAACTGCGCGGCGAGGGCCTGTCGGTGGGCGTGATCGACATGCCCACCATCAAGCCCCTGGACCGCGATGCCGTGCTGGCCGCGGCGGGCAGATCCCGCCAATTGATGACGGTGGAAGAGCACAACGTGCTGGGCGGGCTGGGTTCGGCCGTGGCCGAGGTCCTGGCGGACGCGGGCACGGGCACGCGCCTGCGCCGCCACGGCATCTACGACGAGTACAGCCTGATCGCGCCACCCACCACCCTGTACGCGCACTACAAACTGGACGCCGCCGGCATCGCCGAGGTTGCGCGCGCCACGCTCCAGCCCTGAGACACGGAGACGAGAATGAAGGAAATCACCGGAACCACGCGCCTGTTCGGCATCCTGGCCGATCCCATCCACCATGTGAAGACGCCGCAGCGCATGAACGAGCATTTCGCCGCCATCGGGTTCGACGGCGTGTGCGTGCCGTTCCACGCCCGGCCGGACAACCTGGCGGAAGTGGTCGCCGGCCTGCGACGGCTGGAAAACCTGGGCGGCGTCATCGTCACCGTGCCGCACAAGACCGCCATCCTGGACCTGGTGGACGACGCCACGCCCGTGGCGCGCAAGATCGGCGCGGCCAACGTGGTGCGGCGCGAGGCCGACGGCAAGCTGGTGGCGCACATGCTGGACGGCGAAGGCTTCGTGCGCGGCTTGCAGAGCGCCGGCGTGTCGCCCGAAGGCAAGAGCGCCTACCTGGCGGGCGCGGGCGGCGCGGCCAATGCCATCGGCTTCGCGCTGGTGCAGGCCGGCGTGTCGCGCCTGACCATCGCCAACCGCACGACGGCCAAGGCCGAAGACCTCAAGGCGCGCATCCTGTCGCTGCATCCCGGTGCCCGGATCGACGTGGGCACGCCCGACCCGTCGGGGCATGACCTGGTGGTCAACGGCACCTCGCTGGGCATGAAGCCGGAGGATGCGTTGCCGCTGGACGCCAGCCGCCTGACGCCGGATCAACTGGTCTGCGAAGTCATCATGCAGCCCAAGGACACCGCCTTGCTGCTGGCGGCGCAGGCCCGCGGCTGCAAGGTGCACTACGGCGCGCCGATGCTGGCCTGCCAGATCGAACTGATGGCGCAGATGCTGGGCGTGGCGGCGGACAAGCAGGCCGGCACAGGACGCTGACCCGTATGAGCGACTACGACTTCATCATTGCCGGGGGCGGCACGGCGGGCTGCATCCTGGCCAACCGCCTGAGCGCCGACGGCAAGTACCGCGTGCTGATGCTGGAGGCCGGCCACGAAGCCCGCAGCATGTGGATCTCCATCCCGGCGGGATTTTCCAAGCTGCTGGTGAACCCGGAATACAACTGGCGCTTCGCCACCGAGCCGGAAGACAACGTCCATGGCCGCATCATCGCCGTGCCGCGCGGCAAGGGTTTGGGCGGCTCGACCCTGATCAACGGCATGATCTACGTCCGCGGCCAGCCGCGGGACTACGACGGCTGGGAGGCGGCCGGCGCCACCGGCTGGGGCTACAGCCAGGCCGAGCGCGTCTTCCGCAAGATCGAATGCTACGAACCCGGCGATGGCAGCCGCGGCAAGAACGGTCCCATGCACTTGGAAGAGGTGGCCGAACGCTTTCCCATCGCGGATGCATTCTTGCGGGCGGCGCAGGAAGACGGGCAGCCCTTGAACCCGGATTACAACGGCGGCAGCCAGGAAGGCGTGGGCTACTACCAGGTGCTGCAGCACCGGGGCAGGCGCTGGAGCGTGGTGGACGGCTATCTGAAACCCGCCACGGGCCGCAAGAACCTCAGCGTGGAGTGCGGCGCGCACGTGACGCGGCTGGTGTTCGAGGGCAAGCGCTGCGTGGGCGTGACCTACCGCAAGAACGGGCAGGAGCACATCGTGCGCGCGCGGCGCGAGACGCTGCTGTGCATGGGGGCGGTGCAGTCGCCGCAGCTGCTGGAGCTGTCCGGCATCGGCAACCCGGCCTTGCTGCAATCGTTCGGCATTACGCCGGTGCTGGCGCAGCCGCAGGTGGGGGAGAACTACATCGACCACTTTGCCACGCGCATGAACTGGCGGGTGCAGGGCACCGTGACGCTGAACGAGATGTCGCGCGGCTGGCGCCTGGCGCAGCAGGTGGCGCGCTACTACGCCAGCCACAAGGGCATCCTGACCCTGGGCACGGGGCTGGCGCACGGCTTCGTGAAAAGCGCGCCGGACCTGCCCGCGCCCGATGTGCAGTACTTCTTCGTGCACGCCAGCTACGCCAACGCCGCCGAACGCATCCTGGACCGGCAACCGGGCATGACGATAGGCGTGGCGCAGCTGCGGCCCGAATCGGTCGGATCCATCCACATCAAGTCGGCCGACCCGCAGGCCGGCCCCGCGATCCGCCCCAACTTCCTGTCGGCCCAGGTGGACCGCGACAGCCTGGTGGGCGGCATGCAGGTGGCCAGGCGCATTGTCGGCCAGCCGGCCATGCAGCGCTACGTGGAATCCGAGATCAGCCCCGGCGTGGCGGTGGACAGTTACGACGAATGGCTGGACTTCGCGCGGCGCAACGGCCAGACCATCTACCACCCCATCGGCACCTGCCGCATGGGCTCGGACCCCGCCGCCGTCACCGACGTGCGCCTGCGCCTGAACGGCCTGTCCGGCCTGCGCGTGGTGGATGCTTCTGTGATGCCGAAGATGGTCTCCGGCAACACCCAGGCCGCCGTCATGATGGTGGCCGAGCGCGGCGCGGAGATGATTCTGGAGGATGCGGCGCGGACGTAACCGCGCTCGCCATCGAGAAAGGCGCGCGGGGCCAATCGGCCTCACGCGCCTTTTCACTTCAGCGGATGAGGAATCCGGCGCCCACAGGGTCGTTCTTGTCGATCACCCAACGCGCCGTTCCCAGAATGCTGGCCGTGCCCTTGACCGTGGGACGCACGGCGCGGGTGCCGTTCAGGTCCACCTCGCCCAGCAGGCAGCCCTCGAACACGCCGCTGCCCAGCAGGCCTTCCGACTTGATCGGCTGGTTCAAGCCCATCTTGCCGCGCGCCTCGAACATGGCCATCATCGCGCTGGTGCCGGTGCCGCCGGGCGAACGGTCCAATTGGCCGGCGCTGAACACATGCACGTTCTTGTAGAACGCGCCCTCGATGGTCGGCTGGTGCCAGAAGGTGATGAAGTTCAGGTTGTTGATGTGCGCCTCGGTCGGATGCTGGATGCGTTGGCGGGCATTGAGCTGGTCGCGCACGATCAGGCCCATGCGCGACAGTTCCGTGCCGTTGTCCGGCGAGATACGCAGATCGCAGCCGGACAGGTCCACGATGCCGAAGTAATTGCCGCCCCAGACGATGTCGGCCGACAGCTTGCCGTAGCCGGGTAGTTCCACCGGGATGTCCTGCGCGGCCACATAGGCGGGCACGTTCTCGAATCGCGTCCACAGCACGTTGTCGCCTTCGGACGCCACTTCCGACACCACCAGGCCGGCGGTGGTTTCAAAGCGGATCTTGGTGATGCCGTCCTTGCCGCGCGGCACCAGGCCGTGGGCCACCATGGCCATGCTGACCGCGATGGTGCCGTGGCCGCACATGTGCGAATACTCGGTGCCGTCGATATAGATCAGGCCTGCGTCGAACTCGGGGCTGGACGGGGGCGTGAGGAACACGCCGAACATGTCCTTGTGGCCGCGCGGCTCGCGCATCAGCGCCTTGCGCAGCCAGTCGTAGTTCTGCTCCAGAAAGGCGCGCTTCTCCAGGATGGTGGAGCCGGCGGGGTAGGGGATGCCGCTGTGCACGATGCACAGGGGCTCGCCTTCGGTATGGGTATAGATGACATCGAACGCGTCTTGCTTGCGCATGACTGTGACTCCAGACAATTAAGGTAGGGAAGAAAGGTTATTTGCCGCGTTCGGACAGCATGTCCAGCCCGACGGTCAAATCCAGGATGACGATGGCGATCACCGCAACCACGATCGTGGCGCCCGATACGGCTGCGATGGTCGGATCTATCGTGTATTGCACGTAGTTGAAGAGCTTCACGGGGATGGTGTTGAGGTCCGCCGTGGTGTTGAAAATGGACAGCTCCACGTTGATCCACGAAGAGATGAAGGCGAAGATCGAACCGGTCACGATGCCCGGCCGGATCTGCGGCAGCACCACCAGGAAGAAGGTGGTCCAGGGATTCGCGCCCAGGTCCGCCGAGGCTTCCTCCAGCGCGCGCTGCTCCGGCGTCAGCAAGGTCAGCGTGGACCGCAGCACGAAGGGCGCGATGATGACGATGTGCCCGATCAGCAACGACAGGAAGCTGCGCGTCAGGCCGAAGTACGCGCCGTACTGCAACAGCGCCGCGCCCAGCACGATGTGGGGCAGCACCAGCGGCGACATCAGCACCGAGGTCAGCGCAGCCTTGCCCGGAAACTCGTAGCGCGCCACCGCCAGCGCGGCGGGCACCGTCAGCAGCACGGCGGCGGCCGTGGCGGCCAGGGCCAGCACCGTGCTGGTCGTGAACGCGGCGACATAGCCGGCTTCGATCAGCAGGGTGCGGTACCAGTCCAGCGTAAAGCCCTTGGGCGGAAACGCCAGGTAAGGCGTGGCCGTGAACGAGGAACCCAGGATCACCACCAGCGGCAGGGCCAGGTAGGCCAGCACGCCCAGGGCGATCAGGCGGATCAGGTTGCGGGCGATCATCGCGCGGCTCCCGGCAGGACGGCGGCGCGGTTGGCGAGCGCCACCAGGATCAAGGTGAACACCAGCAGCACCATGCTCAGCGCGCCGCCGTAATGGAAGTCGAACACCGTGCTGTATTGCTGGAATATCAGCATCGACAACACCGACACGCGCCCGCCCGACAGCAGGGCCGGCGTGACGTAGGCGCTGACGGCCAGGGTGAAGACCATGATGGCGCCGGAGACCACGCCGGGCAGGGTCAGCGGCCAGGTGATGTGGAAGAAGGTCGCCGCCGGACTGGCGCCCAGGTCGGCCGACGCGTGCTCGCAGGCCGGATCGACCCGCGCCAGCGCATTGCCCACCGCCAGCACCACGAAGGGCAGCAGCACGTAGACCATGCCGATCAGAATGCCCAGTTCGGTGCCGATGAAGCGCACCGGTCGGTCGGCGGCGCCCACGCCCACCAGGGCCTGGTTGACCAGGCCGTTGCGGCCCAGCAGCACCATCCAGCCGAAGGCGCGCACGATATTGCTGGTGAACAGCGGCACCACCAGCAGGATCACGCAGAAGCGCCGCCAGGCCTGCCAGCGCACCACGCGCACCAAGTACCAGGCCAGCGGGTAGCCCAGGATCACGCAGACGACCGTGGTGAAGAACGCCAGCCGAAACGTCACCAGGATCACGTCCCAGTGGTACTGGTCGCCCAGCACGCGCAGGTATTGCTGCGGGGTGAGGCTCAGGCCGTCGGGCCCGCCGGTGATGCTGGCCAGCGCCACCACCGCCAGCGGCGCCAGGAAGAACGCCGCGAAGAACAGCACGGGAGCCGCCAGCAGCAGGCAGGGCGAACGCCAGGCGCGCGTGCTCATGGCTGTTCACCGATCAGGTGCAGGTGTTCCGGCGCGAATGCCAGGCGCGCCGCGGCGCCCGGGCCCAGGCCGGATGGCGCGATGCCGCCGTGGCGCGCCACCAGGACCTGTCCGCCGATGTCCACGTGGATCATGCAGTGGCTGCCCACGTTGATGACGTCGGTGACCGTGCCGGTCAGGGCCGTGGCCGTCGATGCATCGGCCAGGCGCAAGTCCTCGGGCCGCAGCACGGCGACGCCGCGCGCGGGCGCGGTCTTGCCCGGCAGCGGCACGCGCAGCCCCTGGGCATCCATCAGCAGCGCGTCGCCGTCGATGGCCGTGAACGGTATGAAGTTGGCGTCGCCGATGAACTCGGCGACGAAGCGGGTGGCAGGGTGCCGGTAGATGTCGGTTCCGCCGCCTACCTGCTCGATCTTGCCGGCATGCATGACGACCACCCGGTCGGCCATGGTCATGGCTTCTTCCTGGTCGTGCGTGACGAAGATGAAGGCGATGCCCAGCTTGGCCTGTAGATGCTTGAGTTCCAGCTGCATGCGCTTGCGCAGTTTCAGGTCCAGCGCCGACAGCGGTTCGTCCAGCAGCAGCAGCTTGGGTTGGTTCACGATGGCGCGCGCCAGCGCCACGCGCTGCTGCTGGCCGCCGGACATTTCGCGGGGATAGCGCGGGCCGAAGTCCGCCAGGCCCACCATGTCCAGCGCGGCGCGCGCGCGCCCGGCCGCCTCCTGCCGCGACGCGCCCTGGCGCCGCGGACCATAGGCCACGTTTTCCAGCACGCTCATGTGCGGGAACAACGCGTAGTTCTGGAACACGGTATTCAGCGGCCTGTGGTGTGCGGCCAGACGGCTGATGTCCTGGCCTTCGATCAGGATGCGGCCCGATTCGGGCCTGAGGAATCCGGCGATCGAGCGCAGCAGGGTGGTCTTGCCGCAACCGCTGGGACCGAGCAGGGCCACGAATTCCCCCTGCTGGACCTCCAGGTCGATGCGGTCCAGCGCCTGGTAGGCGCCAAAGCGCATCGACACGCCTTCGATGGTGAGCAAAGCGGACATGTTCTATCCCTAGCGCTTGCGGGCAACCTGGCGGTTCCAGGCGTCCGTGACCTCGGCGCGGCGGCTGTTGATGAGGTTCCAGTCGAACAGGCTCAGGTTCTTGACCGAGCCGTCCGCGCCCCAGGGCAGCTTGCGGGCCACGTCCTTGGACACCTGCACGTCCTTGACGGCGGGCCCCAGGTACAGGCGTGTGGCCAGGCAGGCGGCGGCATCCGGCGTGAGCGCGGTGTCGATGAACTTCTGCGCGGCGGTCTTGTTCGGCGCGTTCTTCACCAGATGCAGGCGCGCATCCGTGGCCCAGGCGCCTTCCTTGGGCACCGCGAAGCCGATGGGCAGGCCCTTGTCGATCAGGTCCCAGGCGCCCACGTTGAAATGCGCGCCGATGATGGCCTCGCCGCTCTGGTAGGCATTGGTGGCCGCGCCCGAACTGTCGAAGAACAGGGCCGTGTCCAGCGAGGCCAGCTTGGCGTACAACGGCGCCAGATTGGACGGGTCGACGGAGAACACCCGCGCCAGGAAGAAGATGAACGGCACACCCGACGAGTTCGCTGGCGACGGAATGGCGACGGCGCCCGCGTACTCGGGCTTCCACAGGTCCTTCCAGCTGGTGGGGGGCTGCGGCACTTCCTTGGTGTTGTAGGCGATGCCCAGCGAGTAGTAGCCGGTGCTGACCGCGTAGGCGCCATCGCCGTTGCGGTACACGCCCTGGTCGATGACGTTCTTCAGGTTGGGAATGCCGGCGGGATCGAGCGCGTCCAGCACGCCCGCTTCGGCGGCCAGTTCGCTGATGCCGCCGTCCATCCAGGCCACGTCTATCGTGGGCGCGCCTTTCTGTTGCTGCAGCTTGGCCAGCGTGGTGGTGGACGTGCCCACTTCCGGCACCACGGCCACGCCGGTCGCCTTGGTGTAGGGCTCGGCCACGCAGGCGCGGAACGCGTCGCCCCAGTTGCCGCCGTACCAGGCGACGGTGATCTTCTGCTGCTGGGCCAGCGCCTGGCCTGCGAGCAGCAGGCCGGTTCCCAGCAAGGCGGCGCGGATCGCGCTGCGGGTGAGTGTTGCCATGTCGGATTCCCCTTGTCGATTTATCGGCCCGTTGCGGCGGCGCCGGCGGGCGCGGCAGGACGGTGCCATAGATGCATCTTGGGCGATCCCCGGGAAAACCAGCTTGAAGGCGCGGGACAAAAACTTGAATAATTGCGACATGGAAACCGCCACACCCGCCGCGGCGCCGTCTTTCTCCTATGACGACGAGTTCAGCGGCCTGCCCCAGGGGAAACCCGCACTGACCGTAGGCATCGTGCTGCTGGACCAGTTCACGCTGGCCGCCTTTGCCGGATTGGTGGACGTGTTGCGGCTGGCGGGCGACCACGGCGGACGCAGCCGCCAGATCCATACCGCCTGGCGCGTCATGAGCTGGGACGGCAAGCCGCGCTGTTGCAGCGCCGGCCTGACCATAGAGGTGGCCCACGGTCTGCCCGAAGACCCGACGCAGTTCGACTATGTGGCGGTATGCGGTGGCAACGACTATTTCAACGGCCGCCTGCCCGAGCCCCTGCGCGACTGGCTGCGGCTGGCGGCGGCGCAGCGCGTGCGGCTGCTGGGCATATGCACCGGCACTTTCGCGCTGGCGCAGGCGGATGTCATCGGGCCGCGCACGGTTTGCGTGCACTGGAACGTGCTGGACACCTTCCGCGAGCGCTTTCCACAGGCCCGCGCAGTGGTGGACCGGTTGTTCGTGGATGAGGGCGACCTGATTTCCTGCGCCGGCTCCACGGCGGCCATCGATCTGGCGCTTTACCTGGTGGCCCGGCATTGCGGGCGCGACAAGGCGCAGCAGGCCATGCGGCACATGATGCTGCAAGGTGTCCGGCCGGGGCGCGTGCCGCAGGCCCACTTCCACACGGACCTGTCGGGCATCCAGGACCTGCGCGTGCGCCAGGCCGCGCACTTCATCGAGCAGCGCATCGACAGCCCGCCGCCGCTGGACGCGATCGCGCGCTACGTCGGGGTGGGACGCAGGCAGCTGGAGCGCGCGTTCCGCCTGGCCACGGGCATGTCGCCGATGGCATTCCAGCGGCAGTTGCGGCTGGAGTACGGCAGTTGGCTGCTGCTGAACAATCCCAGCAGCATTACGCAGATCGCGCTGGATTGCGGGTTTGCGGACGGCGCGCATTTCTCGCGCGATTTCCGCGCGCATTTCGGCCAGTCGCCGCGGCAGTATCAGCAGGCGGCGGATCGCGACAGCGGCGTCAGCGTGTTTCCCGCCTAGGGCCTGTGCACGGCTCGTTCCGGAGCAGGCGGGTCCTGGGCTTGTCAACGGAAGGAGACGACATGACCTATGACCTTTGGTATTGGGACGGCATCCCCGGCCGCGGCGAATTCGTGCGCCTGGCCCTGGAGGCCGGCGGCATCTCCTATCGCGAATGCGCGCGCGAACCGGGCGCGGACGAAGGCACGCTGGTTGCGGACTTGAGCTCGGCGCGCAAGCATCCGCCGTTTGCGCCGCCCTATCTGATCGCGGGCAAGATGACGCTGGCGCAAACCGCCAATATCCTGCTGTTCCTCGGCGAAAAGCATGGCTTGGCGCCGGATTCGCTGGAAGGGCGGTTGTGGGTGAACCAGCTGCAGCTCACCATCGCCGACATGGTGTCCGAAGCGCACGACACGCATCATCCGATCTCCGCCAGCGAATACTACGAAGATCAGAAAGTCGAGGCCGCGCGCCGCGCGCGCAATTTCCGCGCAGAGCGCATGCCCAAGTTCCTGCAGTACTTCGAACGCGTGCTGGGCGGCGAGCAGGCATGGCTGGCGGGCGGCAAGCGCTGGAGCTATGTGGACCTGTCCTTGTTCCACCTGGTCGATGGCCTGCTCTTCGCCTTCCCCAAGCGCATGGCCACCCTGGCCGTGCGCTATCCCAACGTCATGGCGCTGCATGCGCGCGTGACGTCGCTGCCGGAATTGCAGCCCTACTTCGAAAGCGGCAGACGCCTGCCTTTCGGGGAAGGGATCTTTCGCCAATATCGCGAATTGGACGCCGCTTGAGTCGGGATAAACCCTGGTGTTGCGGAATACCGATATTTTTGAACAGTCTCTTGAAAATCTTGAGACCTGCTCATTTTTAAGATTAAATTTTTGCAAATTGTTATAAAAATATATCCATTTGTCTCGCGGCAGATAGGTCGAACGGCATCAGGCCACCCACACCCTGGGTAGGAGACGTCACGATGAAATGGATTACCCTCAGCCAACTGTTGCGCACCGATCGCGGCATGCAGAAGGCGGACATGCTCGGGCAGATTGCAGCGATCAACAACGCCCAGGCCGTCATCGAGTTCGATCTGGACGGCCACGTCCTGGCGGCGAACCCGAACTTCCTGCACACCATGGGCTATGCGCTGGACGAGATCGCGGGGCAGCACCACCGCATGTTCGTCGACCCGGCAGCGCGTGCATCGGCCGCCTATGCGGAATTCTGGAACCGCCTGCGGCAGGGCGGCCGTGATGCCGGGCGCTATCGCCGGATCCGCAAGGACGGCAGCGACGTCTGGCTGGAAGCCTCCTACAACCCGATCTTCGACCGCCACGGCAGGCTGGCCAAAGTGGTCAAGTACGCCGTGGACATCACCGCGCAACAGCAGCGGCAGGCGGACGTGGAAGGCCAGCTGGCGGCGATCTCCAAGGTGCAGGCGATCATCGAGTTCGAACTCGACGGCACCATCGTCCGCGCCAACGACCTGTTCCTGGCCGCCGTGGGCTACCGCGCGGACGAGATCCAGGGACGGCACCACAGCATGTTCGTTCCACCGGAAGAGGCGCACGGCCAGGCGTACAAGGAATTCTGGCGCAGGCTGCGCAATGGCGAGCACGACACCGGGCAGTATCTGCGCATAGGCAAGGGCGGCCGCCAGGTCTGGATCGAAGCCAGCTACAACCCGATCTTCGACGCCGAAGGCCGCCCGGTGAAGGTCGTCAAGTACGCCACCGACATCACGCGGCGCTTTACCGCCGCCCAGACCCTGCGCGTTGCGGTCCAGGGCCTGACCGAAAACGCCGAGCGCGCGGGCCAGGCCAATACGTTGGCGCTGGACGCCTGTCGCGTGGCCGAGCAAGGCGGCCATACGGTGCAGGAAGTGGTGCTGACGATGGGTGGCATCACCCAGAGTTCGCGGCGCATCTCGGAAATCATCGGGGTGATGGACGGCATCGCCTTCCAGACCAATATCCTGGCGCTGAATGCCGCGGTGGAGGCGGCGCGCGCCGGCTCGCACGGCAAGGGCTTCGCCGTGGTGGCGGCCGAGGTCCGCAGCCTGGCGCAGAACAGCGCGGCAGCGGCCAAGGAAATCAAGGACCTGATCACGTCCTCGGTGCAGCAGGTCGAGAGCGGGGCGCGCCAGGTCCAGTCGGCCGGCACGACCATGGACGACATCGTCGCGTCGTCGCGCCGCGTGACCGAAATCATGGCGGAGGTGGTGGAGGTGTCGCTGGCCCAGTCGGCCAAGCTCGGCGAGGTCACCGAAGACATCACTCAGCGGACCGGCGAGCCTGCGCGCGGTGCGCTGCAGGCCCCGGCGGTCAGGCAGGTCGCGCCGGCTCTGCGGGCCCGGCCAGCCGCCAATGCGCCGCTGCAACCCCAGGCCGAGCGGCAGTACGTGCGCTACTGAGCCGGCGCTGCCGGCCCGATGCGCTATAAAGACGGTATTGATCTGAACCCGCAGGCCCGGGCAGGAGC
Source organism: Achromobacter sp. (assembly GCF_049647645.1). Taxonomy (GTDB): domain Bacteria; phylum Pseudomonadota; class Gammaproteobacteria; order Burkholderiales; family Burkholderiaceae_B; genus Achromobacter. Next base: position 10,450 of record NZ_JBARYB010000202.1, on the reverse strand, counting down.
CATTCCGCCCGGGCCGCGCCATTTGCGGCTACCGTCCATGACCGAATCCGAAGCACTGGCTCTCGCCTCGCACCGCCATTACAAGGGCGGCCTCTACCTCTATGTGGGCACCGCCCGCCACTCCGAAACCGAGGAGTCCCTGGTCGTCTACGAACACCTTTGGCCGCACGAGCGCGGCCTGTGGGTGCGGCCGGCAGACATGTTCTTCGGCCAGTTGCCCGATGGCGCGCCGCGCTTCGCGCCCTTGCGGCCGACGGAGTAAGGCCGTGACTTACTTCTATCGCCGGCCGCGCGCAGGCGGCGCCTCTCCTGTCCGGGCCGCGGGCGGCAAGGCGGGCGCGGAGGCCTTGGCCGCGGCGCTGCAGGCATTGCGCGGCCCTTTCATCGTGGCCGACCTGGAAACCACCGGCCTGTCCACGGCGACCTGCGAGATCCTGGAGTTCGCGGCGGTCCGCGTGGGCGAGGCCGGGGCGCTGGAGCGCGAGTACACGCAAGTCGTGCGTACCCGCGGCCCGGTGCCGTCCTTCATCAGCCGCCTGACCGGCATCACGCAGGCGGAAGTCGACCGCGATGGCGTGCCGGTGGTGCAGGCGTTTTCCTCCTTCCTCGATTTCGTGGAAGACCTGCCGGTGTTTTTTCACAATGCGTCGTTCGACCGGCGCTTTCTGGGCGCGGCGGCGGATCAAACCGGCATGCCGTTCGCCAACTCCACCCATTGCACCCTGGCGCTGGCGCGGCGCGCATGGCCGGAGCTGCCTTCGCACAAGCTGGACATCCTGGCGCGCCACGTGGGCGCCTCCAATCCCACCCACCGCGCGCTGGCCGACGTGCGCACGACCGTGGCCGTGGCGCTGGCGGCGGGTTCCCGCCTGGCTTCCGCCTAGGAGTTTCGATGTCCGACCTGGAACAGATCCGGCTCGCGGTGCGCCGGTTTACGGAAGAGCGGGATTGGCAGCCGTTTCATACGCCCAAGAACCTGGCGATGGCCCTGGCCGGCGAGGCGGGCGAGTTGGTGTCCCTGTTCCAATGGTTGACCGAGGCCGAGTCGCGCGCCATGCCGCCCGAAAAATTGGCGGACGCGGCGGATGAGATCGCCGATGTGCAGATGTACCTGGTGGCCCTGGCCGATCAGCTCGGCATCGATATCGCCGCTGCGGTCGCGGGCAAGATGGTCAAGAATGCGCGGAAGTATCCGGCGGATCGTTTTCGCGGCAGCGCGCGCAAGTACGACGATCCGCCCGAACAGTCCTGACGCGCGCGCGGCGTCGCCAGGCTGGCCGCGTCAGATCACTTTTTGCTCGTGATGCACCTGGGGCGGCTCGACGAAGAAGCCCGCCACCAGCTTGCGCCATTCCTGGAAATCGCCGGATTCGCGGAAGTCCACCATGTGGTTTTCTACGGTTTCCCAGTCCACCACCAGCGTGTAGCGCTGCGGCTGCTCGATGCTGCGGTACAGCTCCATGCCGTGGCAGCCGCGGGCCCGCAAGAACAGCGGCTTCGCTTGCGCGACGCCTGCCTCGAACAGCGCTTCCTGTCCTTCGCGGACATGGATGCTGGCAATCTCCTGGATCATGGTCTGGTCTCCAAACAGATGAGGCCGGGTAGCGCCCGGCTGGCCGCCGTAGTATCGCTGAAATTTCCGGGCCGGGCGCGCAGCGGGCCGCCGCCGCTTCGGTTGTGCGCGCTAGGGAACTCGCCCGAGGCGGCCTGTCTCCTTGCCATCCATAAAGTTGAATACCTGCGCCCGCGCCGCGCATCCGGCGGGTTTGCCCTCGTCCATACGCACGGGGAACGCGCAAGATTGCCGCAAATCTGGCCGATTGTTTTACAGCCCGGCGTCGTCCATCGGGACCCGGTCGCCCGTTTAGCCGATATCGACTTGCCTAGGACGGCGCAATCATTCCGTACCAATACGAAAGTCCCACGCCTTTCGTCATTGTCCAGGCGTGGCGCTGTGCGGTAACGGTCCGCGCCGGTCGGTCGCCGGTAATCATGAATCCGTGCTTGCACGGAGCAGGAGGAGCTGAAATGAAAAAGCTCGCAGCAGTCGCCGCGTTGTCCTTGTTCGCCGCATCGGCCTATGCCTCGGACCCTGGAGGATCAATTACGGGCCACGCCGGCGCAATCAATGGCACCGCGTCGTCCATCTCCACGGGCAGTTCCGTGGCCGCCACCCAGATCAACGGCTACGGCTCTTCCAGCCAGGTGTCGTTCGGCATGACGGGCGGGGTCTCCGAAGTGGGCGGCACCTTCAGCCGCGATGGCACGCAAGTCGTCACCAGCACGCGTCAGTACGCCAATAGCGACTCGTACGGCCACGTGTCGGGCAATGCGCCCATCATGGTGGGCGACAGCATCGCCAATGGCGGCGCCACGTTTGCGAAGACGGATACCAGCGCGTCGGCGACGGGTTCGTTCCATGCCGTGAATGTGGGCGCGTTTGGGTCGATACACGGCATAGGCCCGGTGGGCGGTGTCGGCGGATTCAATCACTGACCCAATTATCCGGACGGCCTCGGCCGTCCGGGCGAGGGGACATCATGAAGACTATAGTGCTTGCCATTTCCCTGTCGCTGGCGGCGTTTTCCGCCGGCGCCCAGACCAGCAGTTCCAATGCGTCGACATCGGCGTCGTCGGGATCGACCAACGCCGGCAACAATCAGGGCATCACGCTCAACTCCAACAACAGCGGGTCCAGCACGCTGCGCAGCGTGCCGCCCCTGGGCGGACAGAGTTTCTACGGTTCGTTCTCGTCCGACAGCTGCATGGTTTCGGCGGGTGGGGGCGGCGCCGTGGTCGGCTTCGGCTTGAATGTGGCGATTCCGATCGAGGACCAGAAGTGCAGCCTGCGCCGCAACTTCGAGCGGACCATGCAGGCGGCCGCCTCGACCAGGGACGCGGACCGTTCGCGCCGCCTGGAGACTGCGGCCATCGACATCCTGTGCCAGACCGACGACCGCACCAAGGCGGCGCTGGTGGCGCAGGGACTGTGCACCAATCCTGCCTTGACGACCGCGGATCATCGCTTCGACGGCAACGCGGTGGCGCAGGTGGCGCCTTCGGGGCCGGTCCTGGCCGACCGTCCCGCGCCGCCGCAACCTCCGACGCCCGAGGCGCAGGCCTATCCGGTGCGCAGCGTGCAGAGCGCGGCGCTGGCAGCGCCGCCCTTGCGCAACCGGACTTATACCGAGCTGTATACGCCGGGCTGAAGCAGGAGTCCTGCTGGTCCCGGGCGGGGCGGGACGGCGGCAGGATGCTTGGGGATGCTAGGACTGGACGGGCGGCGCAACGGCGAGGGGAGCCGCTGCCGGCTGCGGGGCTGAAGCCAGCAGCATGGTGGGCGGCGACGACACCTCCAGGCCGGCGTCATGCAGGCGCTTGAGCAAGGTGAACAGCAAGGCGCTGCGTACGCCGTAGGCCGTGCGCGGCGACGAGACGTAACCCTTGGCATTGAAGACCAGGTTGCCGCCCTCGATGCCGTCCAGGAAAACGTTCGGCGCTGGCGTGTCCAGCACGTCGTCGTGATCCGCGAAAGCCTGCAGGATCAATTCACGCACCTGTTCGGCGTCGGTGGACAGCGGCAAAGGCAGCTTGATCTGCACCAGCCCCAGCGGGTTCGAACGGGTCACGTTGCGCACGGTCTTGGTGACGAACTCCGAGTTCGGCACGATCACCGTGGAGCGGTCCCCCATCTGGATTTCCGTGGCGCGGACGTTGATGCGCAGGATGTCGCCTTCGACGCCGCCCAGGGATACCCAGTCTCCCACCTTCACGGGGCGCTCGGCCAGCAGGATCAGGCCGGACACGAAGTTCTGCACCACCGCCTGCAAGCCAAAGCCGATACCCACGGACAGCGCGCTCGCGATCCACGCCACGCGTTCCAGCCCGAAGCCGGCGGCCGACAGCGCCAGCGCCACCGCCGTCACGAAACCGGCATAGCCGAACAGCGTGGCGGCCGACAACTGCATGCCCGGATCCAGCTCGGTGGTCGGCAGGTAGCGGTTGGACAGCCAGCGCTTGAGCATTTTCACGGCCAGCAGCGACAGCGCCAGCACCAGCAGCGCCTGCAGGACCGCGCCCGGGCGGATCTGGGCTTCGCCGATGGCAAGTCCCTTGCGCAGCTGGTCGAAGCGCTGCAACAGGTCCATCGGCGCTTCGCCGAAGGGCGCCAGCAGCAGGATCACGGCCAGCAGGCCGACCGCCACGCGGCCCATCCCCGACAGCAGCACGGCGGCCTGGTCGCGCATGCTGGGCGCTTCGTGCTCGCCGCCATCGCGGTGCGAGGTGCCCAGCAGCGTGCTGAAGCCGTCCTCGATCAGCGTGGACAGCAGATACGCCGAGGCCAGCACGATCAGCACCCACAGCACCTGCTTGACCATGAAGCTGCCGAATGCCACGTAGCCGGCCAGCAGGCTGGCCAGGCTCAGGATCAACACCGTCCAGACCGAGGTCAGCAGCAGCGACACCCAGAATGGAATCGGCGTCTCGCTTTCCTGCATGGCCTGGCGCCGCAGCCGGCGGCTGATGGCCAGCACCGCGCCTATCGTCGCCATGGTCAGCACGGCGACGATGCCGGTCAGCGTGATGGTGGTGGTCAGGCTGGCGTTCAGCAGTACCGGCAGGCGTTCGGCCAGCCAGATCATCACCACCAGCACGCCCAGCACGCCGGGCAGCCAGCGCAGCCGCGCCGCCACGGCATCGCTGATGGGAGGCAGCCGCCACGACGGCCGGTTCGCGGACAGGAGCGCATAGCCCAGGCCGGACACGTAGCCGCCGAAACAGACGGTCGCCACCAGGTTCGCGAGCAGCGACGAGGTGTTGTCGCTCAGTTGCGAATCCCAATCCAGGCCGATGTGGATCAACAGCGCGATGACGCCCGGCGTGGCCACGGCCAGCACCAGATGCGTGACCGCAAGAAAGGAACGGCGCAGGCGTCCCGGCGGCACGCGCGTGGCGGTTATCCGTAGCAGGACCCGGCCGATGGCGACGCGCAAGGCGATCGTCAGCGCGATCGCGGCGCCCAGCAGCAGCCAGCCCCATTTCGGCGTCTGGCCGACCGCGGTCGAGAGGTCGTCGCGCAGGGCTTCCAGGCGTTCCAGGTCGCGCGGGAACTCCTCGCGGAACTCGGTCCAGAATTGGCCGGACAGGAAGGAATCGCGCCGCTCGCCCAGGCGTGCCTGGAACTGCTTGCGCCGCTGCGCCGAGATCTGCTCCGCGGTTTGTCCCGCGTCCACCGACAGCAGCCTGGCCAGCTTGATCTGCGCGTCGAGCGCGCGGCTGTTCTTATCCAGCTGCATGCGTTGCGCGGCGACGTCGGAGGCTTCCTTGACGCCTTCGGGCGGGGTGCCCAGTTCGCTCAGCCGGGCCGTTACGCTGGCCAGCTGAGGCGTCAGGGCCTCGGCGGCGGCGTCCGCCTTGGACTGGATGTCCAGCGCATCGCCGCGTTGTTTCACCAGAGTGGCGTCGTCGGTCTCGTCGGCGACGCGCTTGCGGATGTCATCGATCTGCTTGCGCGCGGCTGCCAGCGTCGCCTCGGTGTCGGCCGGGGTGGGCGGCGCCGCGGCGTGGGCCGGCAGCAGGAAAAGCGCAAGCAGCAGCGCCGCCATCAGCGCCGCGAAAGCGGGGTAGCGGGCGCGGCGGGTCCGCGCGGGTAGGGTAGGGAAAGTCTGTTTCATGTTCTTGGGCGAGTGGCTCGCATCGAGGCGGGAGCATAGCAAGCCGCCGCCTCGGCCGTTGCAACAAAAACGAGCGCTATGGCCCTATTTTTCTCGGTGCATTGGGCGTCGGGAATGACAGCGTGGGCCGGGGGGAGAAACAGGGTCGGATAGGCAGCGGGACGCCGCTGCCGGTTCTCACGGACGTCGGCTTCCGCAAAGCCTATTTACGAGGCCAACGTTTGGATTCAACTCAGGCGGAGGGGGCGCCGCGCGGCGTGCGCTTTTTCGGCTTGCCGAGCACGGCATCGCACACCTCCAGCCAGGCGCGGGCGGCATACGACAGATAGCCGGACTGCTGCCAGATATGGCCGACGTCCCACTGCATGCCCGACTTGGCCAGCTTTGCCGTGCTCAGGCCGCGGGTCTTCATGCGCTGCATCAGGGGTTCGGGCAGCAGCGCAACGCCCAGGTCCGCGGAGGCCATCGCCACCAGGAAATTCCAGTGCGCGCTCTGGGCGGCGATGCGCGGTTGAAAGCCGGCATCGGCAAAAGCCTGCCGCAAGCGGCGGGTCATGGCGAAGTCGTCCGTGGGGATCAGCAGCCGCGTCTCGCGCAGGGCGGTGAGCGGCAGCGAGGTCTTGCCGGCCCAGGACGCATCGGGCGGGCCTATCACCCAGATCGGATAGCTGCCGAAGGGCTGGGTGGCCAGCCCGCTGTCCGGCGCGATCGGCAAGACGGTCGCGCCCACTTCCAGTTCGCCGCTGGCGACCAGTCCCTCCACGGCCTGGCCGGTGCCTTCGCGCAGGGTCAGGTGGATGCCGGGATGCAGTTCGCGGAAGCGCTTGACCACAGGCGTGAACAGCAGATTGATCATGGGCGGGATGCCCACCTCCAGCGCGCCGCGGTGCAGGTCCGCCGTCTGGCGCAGTTCTTCGGATAGTTGGCGCATCGTTTCCAGCACCTGCAGGCCGCGCTGGTACATGACCCGGCCCGTGTCGGTGGGGCGGGCCGTGTGGCCGTCGCGGATCAGCAGCGGCGTGCCGGCCTCTTCTTCCAGCTGGCGGATCATCTTGCTCACCGTCGACTGCGTCACGAACAGCGTCTTGGCCGCCTGTGTGAAGCTGGCATGCCTGACGGTTTCGACGAAGTACCGCAACGCGCGCACGTCCATGGACCGGAATTCCCTAGCGCGATGCGCGCAAAAACATTCAAACGATGAAAAAAGCGACTTATCTGGATGATTTTAAGTCATTACGAGATTTGGGCCCGCCTTCCTATACTGCCCAAAATTCGTTCCCGGACCGCTTCGAGTCGGCCCTGGAACCTCGGGAAACGCCGCGTCAGACGGCGCCTGGGCGCAAGGCGGCAACGCCGCGCCCCGCCGCACGTAGGCCCTTGAATCTGGAGACACCATGCATCTCGACCGTATCCGCCACCCTGGGCTGCGCGCCAAGATCACTTCCGCCGATCAGGCGGCTTTGCTGGTTCAGGACGGCATGACCGTCGGAATGAGCGGCTTCACCCGCGCGGGCGACTGTAAGTCGGTGCCGGCGGCGCTGGCGGCCCGCGCCGAGCGCGAACCCCTCTCCATTACCCTGATCACCGGCGCGTCGCTGGGCCACGACACGGACAAGATGCTGGCGCAAGCCAACGCGCTTGCGCGCCGCATGCCGTTCCAGGTCGACACGACCTTGCGCCGCAAGATCAACCAGGGCGAAATCGCCTTCATCGACCAGCACCTGTCCGAAACCGTCGAACAGTTGCGCGCCGGCCATATCGGCCCCATCAACGTGGCCATCATCGAAGCCGCCGCCATTACCGAGACCGGCGCCATCGTGCCGACCATGTCGGTGGGCAACTCGGCCTCCTTCGCGCAGCAGGCGGACGCGATCATCATTGAACTCAACATGGGCGTGCCCGCAGCCATCGAGGGCCTGCACGATATCTACGTGCCCGAAGCCCGTCCGGCGCGCCAGCCGATCGGCATGGTTTCCCCGGACCAGCGCATCGGCCAGTCCTGCATCGAAGTCGACCCGGCCAAGATTGCCGCCATTGTCATCACGCAGGAACCGGACAGCCCGTCCAACGCTCTGCCGCCCGACGAGGAAACCAATGCGATCGCCGGCCATATCAACGCCTTCCTGCGCGCCGAGGTCGACGCCGGCCGCCTGACCAATGAATTGCTGCCGCTGCAGGCTGGCATCGGCACCATCGCCAACGCGGTGCTGCATGGCTTCGAGTCGTCGAGCTTCGAGAACCTGACGATGTATTCCGAGGTGCTGCAGGACAGCGCCATCGAACTGCTGGACCAGGGCAAGCTCGCGTTCGCCTCGGCCTCCTCGATCACCGTGTCCAAGCCAGTCTACGAAAAGATCCTGGCCAATATGGAGCACTATCGCGAGCGCATCGTGCTGCGTCCGCAAGAGATCAGCAATGCGCCCGAGATCGTGCGCCGCCTGGGCATCATCGCCATCAACACGGCCCTGGAATTCGATCTCTACGGCAACGTGAACTCCACGCATGTAGGCGGCACGCACATGATGAACGGGATCGGCGGCTCTGGCGACTTCGCCCGTAACGCGCACCTGGCGATCTTCGTGTCCAAGTCCATGGCCAAGAACGGCGACATCTCCAGCGTGGTGCCCATGGTGTCCCATGTGGACCATACCGAGCATGACGTGGACGTGCTGGTCACCGAGTGCGGCCTCGCGGACCTGCGCGGCCTGGCGCCCCGCGAACGCGCGCGAGTGGTGATCCAGAACTGTGTGCATCCGTCGTACCGCGACGCCTTGCAGGATTATTTCGACCGGGCTTGCGAGCGCGGCGGCCAGACGCCGCATCTGCTGGAGGAAGCGTACTCCTGGCACCAGCGCTTCAATGAAACCGATACGATGCGGCCGGCCAAGCCGGCTGCGCGCAAGGTGGCCTGAAATCCGCGGTCACGTGCGACTGCTGCCGCCGCCGCGGCGCCTGCCGGGCCATTCGTGCTTAGCGTATCCCGGCTTGCGGATCATGGTTTCCGCTGGCGCCGCGATTTGGTAGAGGTAAGGCAGCAGATGCTGCTTTACCTTTTTTTTGCCTGCTGTTTCTTGCCAGCGCCGGACTTGGGAGCGCTCAGGTTCTCGCGCGACATCTCCAGCTCGTCGCGCAGCCATTGCTTCAGCTCGACCAGCGGCGCCCAGTCGCGCAGGCTGGGCCGGTAGACCAGGTGATACGTCTGCGCTTGTTCATACTCGATGCTGATGGGGGATATCTGCACCAGCCGGCCCGAACACAGCGCGTCCGCGGCCAGCAATTGCCGCCCCAGGGTAATGCCCAATCCTTGCTCGGCGGCCTGCATCATCATGCCGGCATCGTTGAAGGAGGCCACCGGCGTGATCGGCGTGCTCAGTCCCGCGGCGTTGAACCAGGTTTGCCAGAGCTCGCGTTCGCCGAGCAAAGGTTGGCGCGCCAGCGTCTGCGGTGAATTGTCGGGGAGCGCCGCCGCGGTTTCCGGCGACGCCAGGACTATCAAGGGCAGGGGCGTGTCGAACAAGGGTTCCGACTCCACGCCCGCCCAGGGGCCGCGGCCAAAACGCAGCGCCGCGTGAAAGCCGTCGCGCAGCAGATCCACCACTTGCTGTGAAGTTTCGATCTCCAGCGTCAGGCCGGGATTGCGCGTGCGCCACCGCGCCATGCGCGGCAACAGCCAGCGCTGCGCGAAGGACGGCAGCACGGACACGCGCAAGCGCTGCTCGCTGCCCGAGGCTGCGGCCGACGCCGCCAGCGTTCCTTCGTCCAGTAGCGCCATCGCGCCTTGCACACTGCACAAAAGCGCGGCGCCTGCCGAATTCAGGACGATGCCCCGGCCGCTGCGCTCGAACAGGGGAAAGCCCAGCTGGGTTTCCAGCACCTTGATTTGCTGACTGACGGCGCTGTGGGTCAGGTGCAACCGTTCGGCCGCGGCGCGCAGATTCTGCAGTTCGGCCACGGCGCGGAAGGCGGGGAGGGTACTGAGCGGCAGGCGCATGGCTAAGGAGAGAGATGGAGATTGGTCATCATAGCTTACCGATATCCCCAAAACAATTCGATTTTCAGCAGGATATTGGGCGATTACGCTTACCAAAGTGCATAAATACCTGGAGCCCGTCATGTCTGCACAGCTTTGCACCCCGTCTTCCCCGAACCTGGTCGCCGCCTCCTGGGACCGTCAACAATGTACGGCCGTGCCGGTCACGGCTCCGCCCGCCGAGCCGGCGGCGCCCCGCCTTGGACTCTTCGCCGTGCTTGCGGCGGCTTTTCGCAAGCGCCGCAACGAAGCGCGGCTGCGTCATCTGGCCGCCGACCTGGATGAGCACATGCTGCAGGATCTGGGCGCTCCCAGCTGGCTGATGAACGAAGCCGCAGTCAAGCGCGACCTGGCGCGGCTACGCGACGTGGACTATCTCCGCTGGTAGGTGGGCCTGCGCCCGTGATGGGCGGCTCGCGGTTCCTTCTCTTCCCGTCGCGGCTCCGGCCTCTATATATAGGGGCCGGGGCCGCATGCTTTCCAGGGGAACGGTGTCTTGTCCGCTACTTATATATAGGCGGCACCGCGTGGCAAAAAAAGGCAGGCGTCTGAATCGCAGCGGATCATGGGCGCGCCAAGAACAAATTTTTGGCCGCGCTTCATGACAGGCGGAAAACTTGTGCTATAGTCTCGCTCCTTCGCAGTTCAGACAGTTTTGAACCGCGAAGCCAAGCAAGCACAACAGGTCGGGCAAGAGGATTCGAGCCAGGTCTGCCGCAAAGCTTCAGAAATGAACGCAGCGCGG
>NZ_JBARYB010000201.1:0-49195 GCF_049647645.1 Achromobacter sp. | reverse complement strand
GCATCGCGCTGCTTGCGGGCAGCGCGCCCGCCCCGGTCGCGCCCTCGGCGGCGGTACCCGCCGCGGATCCCCGCGTACTGGCCATGAACCACGGCAGCCGGGTATTGCTGGAGTCGCTGCATGCCTGGCCCGAACGCTCGGCCGACATCCGCAACATCCATGTGTCGCAACGCGGCCGGCTGGGCCGCACCCTGATCCAGAACACCGATTTCGGCGTGCCGCAGCTGGGCAGCGTGGTCGCGTATTCGGGCCTGCATGCCAAGCTGGACGAATGCGTGGCCGCCTGTGGCGTCACCGTGCTGCAAGGTCCTCCCGCCCAGATCGGCCAGCAGGACGCCGACGGCGTGCGCATCCAGCAAGGCGAAGCGACGCTGCTGTGCCGGGTCGCGGTGCAGTCCGACGGCGCGGGCGCGACCGACGTGCGCCGGGACTACGACCAGCACGCCGTGCTGACCACCGCCCATGCCACCCTGCCGCGCCGCGGCTGGGCCTGGGAGCGCTTCACCGCCGAAGGGCCGCTGGCGCTGCTGCCGCATCCGCAGACCCCGGATGCCTATTCGGTGGTCTGGTGCAGCGCACCCGAACGCGCCGCCGAACTGGCCGCTCTGGACAATGCCGCCTTTTCGCGGGCGCTGTCTGAAGCTTTCGGCGACCGCCTGGGCCGGCTGTCCAGCCAGGCGCCGCGGCATGTCTTCCCGCTGGCGCTCAGCGCCCGCCGCGCCCAGGTGCATGGGCGCGTGGCGGCCATCGGCAATGCCGCGCAAACCCTGCATCCGGTCGCCGGACAGGGCTTGAATCTGGGCCTGCGCGACGCGGCCCGCCTGGCGCAGACCCTGGGCGGCTGGCTGGCCCAGCCTGACGTCAATCCCGGGGCCGCCCTGGCGGAATTCGCCGGGGCGCGCCACGTGGACCGCTTCCTCACCGCCGGCCTGACCGATCTGATGCCCCGCATCTTCTCGACCGGCCTGGCTCCGGTGGAGCATGCTTGCGGCCTGGCTTTATTGGGGATGGATCTGGCCTCTCCGTTGCGGGCGCCGCTGGCGCAGCATCTGCTGCAGGGTTTCCGCGCCTGAACCCCACCCGTTCCGCCCCCGAAAAGGGGCGGATTGCCTGTTTTCCTCCCCTTCTGTTACGAATTGTTCCCCTGGTGACAAAGGGGGCGCGATCGAGCCGGTTAAAATGTGAGCATGCGCATAGGTCAATGGACCCTTCCCAACAACGTGCTGGTCGCGCCCATGGCGGGCGTGACGGACCGTCCTTTCCGCCAGCTTTGCAAGAAGCTGGGGGCGGGCTACGCCGTGTCGGAAATGGCCGCCAGCAACCCAAAGTTGTGGGATAGCGTCAAGACATCCCGGCGCCTGAACCACGACGGCGAGATCGCCCCTATTTCCGTGCAGATCGCCGGCGCCGACCCCGCCATGATGGCGGAGGCGGCCGTGTTCAACGCCAGCAAGGGCGCCCGGATCATCGACATCAACATGGGCTGCCCGGTCAAGAAGGTCTGCAACGTGGCTTCCGGGTCGGCGTTGCTGCGCCACGAAGACCAGATCGCCCGCATCCTGGACGCGGTGGTGTCCGCCTGCGCACCCCTGGACGTGCCGGTGACGCTGAAGACCCGCACCGGCTGGGACCGCGAAAGCCGCAATGCCCTGCGGGTGGCGAAAATGGCGGAAAACGCCGGCATCGCCGCCCTGACCCTGCACGGACGCACCCGCGCCGACCTCTATACGGGCGAGGCGGAATATGACACTATCCGCGCCGTCAAGGCGGAGCTGAAAATCCCCGTTGTCGCCAACGGAGATATCACGACGCCCGAAAAAGCCAAGCACGTCCTGGATTACACTGGCGCCGACGCGGTCATGATCGGCCGGGCGGCTCAAGGCCGTCCCTGGATTTTCCGCGAAATCGACCACTACCTGCGCACGGGCGAAACACTGGCCCCTCCCTCCTATGGGGAAATGCGCGAGCTGCTGCTCGAACATCTCGACGACCACTACCGGTTCTATGGCGAGCACACCGGCGTACGCACGGCGCGCAAGCACATAGGCTGGTATCTGGACGGCCTGCCGGGGGCGGACTCGTTCTGCGCCCGCATGAATCTGATCGACAACACCCGCGACCAGTGGCGGGCCGTGTCGGACTGGTTCGACCTCATCTCGCGCGACGGCGGATCCCATCCGGCGCCGGTCGCAGAAGCCCTGCTGGCGGCATAACCGCCTCAACACCAACATAAAAATATCTGTACTCAAATGAGCAAGAAAGATGTCCTGGAAGAATGCGTGCGCGCCAGCCTGGAGCGCTATTTCGAAGACTTGGGCGAATCCGAACCCCACGACATGTGGGACATGGTGATGCGCTGCGTGGAGCGCCCGGTGCTGGAAGTGGCGTTGGAACGGTCGGGCGGCAATCAGTCGCGGGCATCCGAAATGCTGGGCATCACCCGCAACACCCTGCGCAAGAAGTTGCTGGCGCACAATATCCAGGTATAGCTTTCGTGCGCGGGCGGCAGGCGCGTCGCGCCGCCCGCTCCCCCCAGATTTCCCATCCGACCTGAACGAGAAAGGCGCTCCCGCCCCACTCCCGTCCCTCACCATGAAAATCGAAACCGCCCTGCTTTCGGTGTCCGACAAGACCGGCATCGTTGAATTTGCCCGCGCCCTGGCCGCGCGCGGCGTGCGCCTGCTGTCCACCGGCGGCACCGCCAAGCTGCTGGCCGACGCCGGCCTGACCGTCACTGAAGTGGCGGCCCACACGGGTTCGCCCGAAATTCTCGATGGCCGCGTCAAGACGCTGCACCCGAAGATCCATGGCGGCCTGCTGGCGCGCCGCGACAGCGCCGAGCACATGGACACCATCAAGGCGGCCGGCATCGACCGCATCGACATGCTGGTGGTCAACCTGTATCCGTTCCGCGAAACCGTGGCCAAGCCGGACTGCACCTTCGCCGACGCCGTCGAGAACATCGACATCGGCGGCCCGGCCATGCTGCGCGCGGCGGCCAAGAACCACGGCACCGAAGCCGGCGGCGTCACGGTGGTGATCGACCCGGTCGACTACTCGCGCGTGCTGGCTGAAATGGACAAGGGCGGCAAGACGTCCTACGGCCTGCGCCTGGCGCTGGCCTCCAAGGTCTACGCCCACACCGCCGCCTACGACGGCGCCATCGCCGCCTACCTGACCAGCCTGGCCGAAGCCGAGCCCAAGCAGGAAGCCGTGCCGGCCCGCAACGAATGGCCCGGCACCCTGACCCTGCAGGTCAAGCAGGAACAGGCGCTGCGCTACGGCGAGAACCCGCACCAGACCGCCGCCTTCTACGTGGACGCGCAGCGTCAGGCCGGCCTGCTGGGCAACTACCGCCAGTTGCAGGGCAAGGAACTGTCCTACAACAACATCGCGGACGCCGACGCCGCCTGGGAATGCGCCCGCAGCTTCGAGGCGCCCGCCTGCGTCATCGTCAAGCACGCCAACCCCTGCGGCGTGGCGGTCGCGGCCGACACGCTGGGCGCTTACCAGCAAGCCTTCAAGACCGACCCGACCTCGGCCTTCGGCGGCATCATCGCCTTCAACCGCCCGGTGGACGCCGCCACGGCCGAAGCCGTGAGCGCGCAGTTCCTGGAAGTACTGCTGGCCCCCGCCTATGACGGCGCCGCGCTGGCGATCCTGGCCGCCAAGAAGAACGTGCGCGTGCTGGAAGTGCCGATGGGCACGGGCCAGAACGCCTTCGACATCAAGCGCGTGGGCGGCGGCTGGCTGGTGCAGAGCCCGGACGCCTACAACGTGCCGCGCGATGCGCTCAAGGTGGTCAGCAAGCGCCAGCCCACCGAAGCTGAAATGAACGACCTGGCATTCGCCTGGAAGGTCGCCAAGTACGTCAAGTCCAACGCCATCGTGTTCGTGGGCGGCGGCATGACCCTGGGCGTGGGCGCCGGCCAGATGAGCCGCATCGACTCGGCCCGCATCGCCTCGATCAAGGCGGAAAACGCCGGCCTGACCCTGAAGGGCTCGGCCGTGGCGTCCGACGCCTTCTTCCCGTTCCGCGACGGCCTGGACGTGGTGGTGGCGGCTGGCGCGACCTGCGTGATCCAGCCCGGCGGCAGCATGCGCGACGATGAAGTCATCGCCGCGGCCGACGAGCACGGTATCGCCATGGTGCTGACCGGCACCCGTCACTTCCGCCACTGATGCGCGTCCTCGGCATCGATCCCGGCTTGCGCCGCACCGGCTTCGGTGTGATCGATGCCGACGGCCCGCGGTTGCGCTATGTGGCCAGCGGGACCATCGTGGTCCCGCCGGCGCTGGCGCTGTCCGAACGCCTCAAAGTCATCCTGGACAATCTGCGCCAGGTGGCGCGCGACACGCAACCCGATGTGGCCGCGCTGGAAATCATCTTCCTGAACACCAATCCCGCGTCCACGCTGCTGCTGGGCCAGGCGCGCGGCGCCGCACTGTGCGCGCTGGCCGACAGCTCGCTGGCGGTGCACGAGTACACCGCGCTGCAGATCAAGAAAGCCGTGGTCGGCACCGGCCGCGCCGCCAAGGAGCAGGTGCAGATGATGGTGCAGCACCTGCTGGCGCTGGACGGCGCGCCCGCGCCCGACTCGGCCGATGCGCTGGCCTGCGCGATCTGCCATGCCCATGCCGGCCCCATGCAGGACAAGCTGGAACGCCTGGGCGCGACCCTGCGCATGAGCGGCAAGACCCGCATCCGCAACGGCCGCCTGGTCGGCTGAACGCCTGATCCACCGCGATTTGCCGCAAGGCGGGACCGGTTCCCGCCGATTGCGCGCCCGCGCGTATAGAATCCCCGCATCCGCCGCGCATTCAGCGGCCTCACCATTGCCAGGCCACCATCACCATGATCGGACGCATCACCGGAACCCTGATCGAAAAACTCCCGCCCACCATCTGCGTGGACGTGGGCGGTCTGGGCTATGACATCGACGTGCCCATGAGCACGCTGTACTCGTTGCCCGACACTGGCGCCCGCGTCACGCTCTACACGCACCTGACGGTGCGCGAAGACGCGCACATCCTGTATGGCTTCGCTTCGGCCGGCGAACGCAGCGCGTTCCGCGAACTGATCAAGGTCAGCGGCATCGGCGCGCGCACCGCGCTGTCGGTGCTGTCGGGGCTGTCGGTGGCGGATCTGGCGCAGGCCATCACCTTGCAGGAATCGGGCCGCCTGACGCGCGTGCCAGGGATCGGCAAGAAGACCGCGGAACGCCTGTTGCTGGAGATGCGCGGCAAGCTGGGCGCCGACATCGGCGCGTCCGCCCACGCCACGCCCGACAATCAGTCGGACATCCTGAACGCGCTGCTGGCGCTGGGCTACTCGGAAAAGGAATCGCTGTCGGCGCTGAAGACCCTGCCGGAAGGCGTGGGCGTGTCCGACGGCATCAAGCAGGCCTTGAAGGCGCTGGTGCGCTGAGACAGGCTTACAGGTAGCGTGGCGCCACGGCTTCCAGGCCGGTCGGCACCACATGCAGTTCCGGCGCGATCGGCCCGCTGCAGATGTTGTCGCGGCGCAGGGAGTCCAGGTTGTCGCGCGACATCAGCGGCGTGCCAGGCAGGCATTCGAACAGCCGGGCCTGCATGCGGCCCACGCCCATCGGCATGCTGACGACCGGCCGAGGATGGCCGCTCCAGGCGGCGCACAGGCGGGCGATCTCGCCCAGCGTGTAGACCTGGGGGCCGCCCAGTTCGTAGGTCTTGCCACAGGTGTGCGTATTGCCCAGCGCCGACACGATGGCCGCGACCACGTCGCCCACATAGACCGGCTGCATGCGCACGTGCGCGCCCGCCAGCGGCAGCACCGGCAGCCAGCGCGCCAGGCCGGCGAACATATTGGTGAATTTGTCGTCGGGGCCGAAGACCACCGAAGGACGGAAGATGGTCCAACCGCCTTCCTGCCAGCCCTGCAATTCCTGTTTGATGGCGGCTTCGCCGTCGCCCTTGGAGCGCTGGTACATGCTGTCGCCATTGGAATCGGCGCCCAGCGCGCTGACGTGCAGCAGCCGGCGCACGTCCTGCCGGCGGCACGCTTGCGCGATGCGCTGCGGCAGCAGCACGTGCGCCCGCGCGAACTCCGAGCCATAGGGCCTGCCGCCGTTGCCGTGCAGGATGCCGACCAGGTTGACGACCGCGTCGCAGCCCTGCGCCAGGCTGTCCAGCGTGGCGTCGTCGTGCACGTCGCATTCGAGCAAAGTAACGGTGGGAAGAATCTGCAGGTCGCGCCCGCGGCTGTAGAGCCGGGTGGGCACGACGATCTGATGTTGATCCGCGGAAAGCCGCGCTACCAGATGACGGCCGATGAAACCGGTGCCGCCGATGACAAGGATACGCATGTCGCAGCCCCTGTTCGTCAGGATTCAGTCCCGATTCTGCCTTGCACACGCTACAACCGCAAGCGCGCATCGGCGGCCCCGAAACAGGGCCGCCCGCCGCTATCAGGCCGCCAGCAGCTTGGCGTAGGCCGGAAGATCGACGTTGCCGCCGCTGATGATGACGCCGACCCGCGCGCCGCGCACCGGCACCACGTTCTGCATGACGGCGGCCGCGCCCAGGCAGCCGGTGGGTTCGACCACCATCTTCATTCGTTCGGCGAAGAAGCGCATGGCGGTGACCAGCTGTTCGTCGGTCACCGTGACGATGTCGCGCACATGCTTCTGGATGAGCGGAAAGGTCAGATTGCCCAGGTGCGTGGTGGCGGCGCCGTCTGCCAGGGTCTTGGGCGCCGGAATTCGGACGATTTCACCTTTGCGCAAGGACTGCTGGCCGTCGTTGCCGGCCTCGGGCTCGACTCCGTAGACCAGGCAGCGCGGGCTCAGCGCGTAGGCGGACAGCGCCGACCCCGACAGCAGGCCGCCGCCGCCCAGGCAGACGAACAGGTAATCCAGCTCGCCCACTTCCTCGAACAGTTCCTTGGCGGCGGTGCCCTGGCCGGCAATCACGTCTTCGTGATCGTAGGGCGGGATCAGGGTGGCGCCGGTTTCCGCCTGGATGCGGCGGGCGATCGCCTCGCGGTCCTCGGTGTAGCGGTCATAGGTGACGATCTTGCCGCCATAGCCCTCGGTGGCGGCGCGCTTGGCGGCGGGCGCATCCAGCGGCATGATGATGGTGGCCTGCACGCCCTGCAGCCTGGAGGCCAGGGCGATGGCCTGCGCATGGTTGCCCGACGAGAACGTCACCACGCCTGCGGCGCGCTGCTCAGGCGTCAGGCGCGCGATGGCGTTGTAGCCGCCGCGGAACTTGAAGGCGCCCATGCGCTGGAAGTTCTCGCACTTGAAGAAGACCGACGCGCCGCTGATCGCGTCGGCCGTGGCCGAGGTCAGTACGGGCGTCCGGTGTGCGTTGCCGGCCAGGCGCTCGCTGGCGCGCACGACGTCGTCATAGGTGGGCAATTCGGGCTGCATGGGATTGGGTCCTTTGATCGCGAAGGGAAATCAAAACCTTCGGATGATAAACCCGCGGCGCAGTCGCGGCGCCAATTGGACGCCGTTCGCTGCGCGGCTCCCGTCCGATTGACCCGCCGCCTACTTGCCGAAGAGGTCGCCGGAACCGGCCGCGTTGCCGGCCGGCGGGGTCAGGCCCAGGTGGCGCCAGGTGGTCAGCGTGGCGGTGCGACCGCGCGGTGTGCGCTGCAGATAGCCATGCTGGATCAGATAGGGTTCGATCACGTCCTCGATCGTGTCGCGCTCTTCGCCGATGGCGGCGGCCAGGCTGTCCACGCCGACGGGACCGCCGTCGAACTTGTGGATGATGGCCTCGAGCAGCTTGCGGTCCATCAGGTCCAGGCCCTGCGGATCCACCTCCAGCATGGCTAGCGCGCGGCCGGCGACCTCGGCGTCGATGGTGCCGCCAGCCTTGACTTCGGCGTAGTCGCGCACTCGGCGCAGCAGCCGGTTGGCGATACGCGGCGTGCCGCGGGCGCGGCGCGCCACCTCGGCCGCGCCTTCCGGCGTGATGTCGGCGTTCAAGAGGCCGGCGCTGCGCGTGACGATGTGGCCGAGATCGGCGGCGTTATAGAACTCCAGGCGCGACACGATGCCGAAGCGGTCGCGCAAGGGATTGGTCAGCATGCCGGCGCGAGTGGTGGCGCCGACCAGGGTGAACGGCTGCAGGTCCAGCTTCACGCTGCGCGCCGCGGGCCCTTCGCCGATCAGGATGTCGATCTGGAAATCCTCCAGCGCCGGATAGAGGATTTCCTCGACCACGGGCGACAGGCGGTGGATTTCGTCGATGAACAGGACGTCGTTCTTTTCCAGGTTGGTCAGCAGCGCCGCCAGGTCGCCCGGCCGTTCCAGCACCGGACCGGACGTCTGGCGCAGTTGCACGCCCATTTCATGCGCGATGATGTGGGCCAGCGTGGTCTTGCCCAGGCCAGGCGGGCCGAACAGCAGCACGTGGTCCAGGGCTTCGCCGCGCTTCCTGGCCGCGGCGATGAAGATCTCCAGTTGCTCGCGGGCCCGCTGCTGGCCGACGTACTCGCCCAGCGCCTTGGGCCGCAAGGCGCGTTCGATCGACTCCTCGTTGGGCGATACCGGCTGCGGCGCCACGATACGGGGGGCGTCGGGACGGGAGGAAAGTGAATCGGACTGGATGGCCATGGTGCGGAAACAACAAAGTACTGAGCAGGATGCATCGTACCGTAGGGCGGCCCGCCCCGGGGGGCGGCCGCCCTTGCCTGGACAGTCCTAAGGCGTTTCCGACAGCGGCAGCCTGACCCGCACGCACAGTCCGCCGGATTCCGCTTGCAACAGCTCCAGCGACCCGCCGTGGGCGCGCGCGATGGCCTCGGCCAGCGCCAGGCCCAGCCCCACGCTGCCCGTGCGCGTGCGTGCATCGTCCAGCCGGCTGAACGGACGCAAGGCTTCCTGGCGCCGCTCCGGCACGATGCCCGATCCATGGTCGGCCACGTCCAGCACCGCGTGGCGTCCCTCGTGCCGCAGGCTGACCTCGACCGGCGGCGCGCCATGGTTCAGCGCATTGCCGATCAGGTTGTCCAGCAGGCGGCCCAGCGCCACGGCGTCCGCCTGCACCACCAGGGCAGCAACATCGTCGCCGGCCCGCAGGCTGATGTCGGTGCCGGCGCCCTGCCAGGCGCCCACGCGCTCGGTCAGCCAGTCGGACAGGATCATGGAGGCGTAGCGATAGGCGGCAGGATCAGTGCCGCGCACGAAGCCGATGAACTGGTCGACCATGTGCTGCATGTCCTGCAGGTCCGCGCGCAGCCCCTCCTTCAGCTTGGAGTCGTCGGCCAGCTCGATCCGCAGCCACATCCGCGACAAAGGTCCCTTCAAGTCATGCGGCAGGCCCGACAGCAGGGTGCGGCGCACCGAATCGGATTCCGACAGCGCATCCAGCATGGCGTTGAAGCGTACGCCCAGCACCCGCGTTTCATGCGGCCCCGAGGGCTCGACCCGCTGCGGCTGCCCCGCAGCCAGGCGGTCGGCCGCGTCGGCCAGCCGGGTGATCGGACGCGTGATATGCCAGGAGAAACCCACCGCCAGCAACAGCAGCAGTCCCAGGCCGCCCAGCCAGGCGGCGATGAACGGCGTGGCGACCGGCGGGTCCAGGCGGTCCAGCGGAATGACCAGCCATTCGCGCAGGCGCGGCGCGTCCTCGCTGGCGGGATTGGGCGCCAGCGAAATGAAGATTTCGGGCGTGGGTCCGCGCGACAGCGCCACGCGCGTGCCGTCGTTCAGGCGTTCATTGAGTTGTTGCACCAGCACCCGCAGGTCGCGGCGGATGTCGTCCGGCTCGGGCTGGTAGCGGCGGTTGTGCTCCTCGCGATCGCGCGCGCGCTCGCCTTCGCGGGCCTCTGTCCGTTCCTCGTCGCGCACTTCGGGCGGCGGCGGCGCCGGGGGGCCGTGTATCTGCGTATCCGCGGCCGCAGGCGGCGCTGGAGGCGGCCGCGGCGCGGGCTTGGGCGGAGGACGGCGGCCATTGAAGCGTTGCAGCTTGGCTTCGGCGGGCAGCACCCGCGACCACAGCCGCCATTGGTTCTGCGAGGCCGTGCGCACGAAGTCGGCGCGCTCCTCCGCCGGCACCTGCGACACGGCGGCGCGCAGCGTACGGATGGTGGTGACGATGTAGCCGATGGCCACGTCTTCCATGAACTTGTGCCGGAAGTACGACACCGTCACCAGCGTGGCCGCCTGCGTCAGCAGGACCGAACCCAGGATCAGCAGGATCAGCCTTGCCCGCAGCGATCGCGGCACCAGGAAACCAGGGGAAAAGCGCATCAGGGCGAGAACCGGTAGCCGATGCCCCAGACGGTCTGGATCCAGCGCGGTTGCTTGGGATCTTCTTCTATGACCCGGCGCAGCCGCAGGATGGCGATGTCGATGGCGCGGTCATTGCGTTCGCCCGCGTCGTCGTCGCGCGCCAGCGCCAGCAGGCGTTCGCGCGACAGCGGCTTGCCCGCGTTGCGCACCAGCGCTTCCAGCAGATTGATTTCACCGCCGGTCAGCTTGACCACCGTACCCTCGCGCGACAACTGGCGGGTGGAGGGATCGAACACGAAGGGGCCGAACGCGACCGGCGCATCCTTGGTCAGCGCCGACGGGCCGCGCTTGCGGCGCAGCACGGCCTCGATGCGGGCCAGCAGTTCGCGCGGGTCGAAGGGCTTGCCGACGTAATCGTCGGCGCCGGCCTCCAGGCCGATGATGCGGTCCACCGCCTCGTCGCGGGCGGTCAGCAGGATGACGGGGATGTCCTCGCCTTGTTCGCGCAGGCGGCGGCAGGCGTCCGCGCCATCGCCGCCCGGCAGCATGCGGTCCAGCACCAGCAGGTCGGGCGCGTAGCGGGTGATGCGGGACGACAGGTCGGTGGCGTCTGGCGCCAGCAAGGTGTCGTAGCCGTGCCGGTTCAGGTAATCGGCCAGCAATTGCCGTAAGGCAGGATCGTCGTCGACGACCAGCAGCTTGGTGTGGGGATTGTCCATGGATGCCATAGTGCGGCCCGGCGGGCCCCGCCGCAAGAGGCGGGAAATCAACTGAAATATACCTGTTGCACGATGTTGGGCATGTTTTCGAGCGCTTTCCCGCCACGGCCCCGCGCCGGTTCGGACTGGCCCTAAAATGGAATCCAGCCTGCCTTCTGTCCGCTTTGCTAAAAAACGTTTACAGGCAAGGTGGCGCCCCCTTTTTACACTGTGTCTATGATCGCCCCTGCATTCAACTGGCGAAACCGGCTGGTGCGCGCCGCGTTGGCGGCGGCCCTGGCCTGCCCGCTCGCCCCGGCCCTGGGTGATCCGCTGGCTGCGTCCCCTTATATGCCTCCCGCGCCCACGGCGCGCGGCATCGGCGCGCTGTCTCCGGTTCAGCCCATTCCCGTGCGCCCCGCTGCGTCGATGGAATCACGCGCGGTGCCGCTGGATCCGTCCCCGTGCGACATGCAAACCATGGAACCAGCGCTGGACACCAGCGTGCACGGCGCGGGCGACACGGATCTGATCCCCGGCACCGGACTGGCCCTGTCCGGCGACGCCCAGCCCGCCCCTGTCCCCCTGGATTGCGGCGTGCTCGCCACGCCCGAGGAAGCCACGCCGGACTACTCCTTCGTCCTCCAGGACGGAGATCTGCCGCGCGTGCCCGTGGTCATGATTTCCGGCGTGTCGCGCGCTTCCCGCCCGTGGTTCGCCTCCGCCAGCAGCCAGGACGGCCTGCGCTACGGCGGCAACCGCAACTGGGTCTACCGCAACACCTCGGGTCCGTCCGTCGCCGTCGGCAACATCGACGCCAGGGCGCCCGCCTGGGGCAGCAGCGCGCCGGTGGGCGGGTTGCAGATATCGAACTGGGCCGGGTCCGGCGCCACCGCGCCGGAAGGCAGCTTCGGTTATTCGTCATCGCTGGGCCGGCTCAACCGCATGGACCCCGCGGCCAATTCGGGCGCGGTGGACTACGGCGACACGGTAGGCAGCGGCAGCGTGCGCTACGGGCTCACGCCGGCGCTGACCGTGGAGGGCCAGATGCAGAGCGCGCCCTCGCTCACGACGCGCGGCATGGGCACCACCTACGCCGCCGGCGAGTACGGCACATTCCGCGCCGGGGCCACGCAAAGCTCGTTCGACACCGCCAGCGCCTGGCGCTACCGCTTCAACTACAGCGTGGACGTGGGCGACAGCCTGAACCTGGGTTACACCAACGAGCAGGTCGGCGCCGGCTTCGGCGACCTGTCCAGCTACTCGGGCGGCGTCGTCTCGACCGCGCACACCCGCAACACGCTATCGGCGGGCGTGCCCATCACGGGCTGGGGCGTGCTCAGCGGCACCTATTCGGGGCTGCGGGAAGGCTCCGAGCTGGCCGAACAGCGCGTGGGCTTGTCCCACAGCATGTTCGTGGCGCCCAAGGTCAAGCTGGCGGTGGGCGCCGACCGCGACATCCTGTCGGGCAACTACGAATGGCGCGCCAACCTGAGCATGCCGGTGGACACCTTCATGCGCGGCACCTGGCTCAGTTGGTAGGCAGGCCACCGCAGGGACGGAAATCTCCCTCTGGAAAGGCCCGCGCGGAATTGCGGCTTAAAATCCCTGCCATGATGCTTCCGGCCTACCCCCATGTCTGACGCGCGCGCCCTCGGCGTGTTGCAGCGCGTTTTCGGTTACGAATCCTTCCGCGGCGACCAGCAAGCCATTGTCGAACAGGTGATCGACGGCGGCGACGCGCTGGTCCTCATGCCTACCGGCGGCGGCAAGTCGCTCTGTTACCAGATCCCCTCGCTGGTCCGCGAAGGCACCGGCATCGTCGTGTCGCCGCTGATCGCGCTGATGCAGGATCAGGTCGATGCCCTGACCGAACTGGGCGTGCGCGCGGCCTTCCTGAATTCCACGCAGGAATGGCGGGTCGCCCGCGACGTCGAGCAGGCCTTCCTGGCCGGCGAGCTGGACTTGCTGTACGTGGCGCCCGAACGCCTGCTGACCGACCGCTGCCTGCAACTGCTGGAACGCGGCCGCATCGCGCTGTTCGCCATCGACGAGGCCCACTGCGTGTCCCAGTGGGGGCACGACTTCCGTCCCGAATACCTGGGCCTATCGATGCTGCACGAGCGCTGGCCCGACGTGCCGCGCATCGCGCTCACCGCCACCGCCACCGCCGACACACGCAGCGAGATCGCCCAGCGCCTGTCGCTGGACGACGCGCGCCACTTCGTTTCCAGCTTCGACCGCCCCAACATCCGCTACCGCATCATCGAAAAGAACGAGGTGCGCAAGCAATTGCTGGACATGATCCAGACCGACCACGAAGGCGAATCCGGCGTGGTGTACTGCCTGTCGCGGGCCCGCGTCGAAGAAACCGCGGAGTTCCTGTGCAACCAGGGCATCGACGCGATGCCCTATCACGCGGGCCTCAGCGCGCAGGTGCGCGCCGCCAACCAGTCGCGCTTCCTGCGCGAGGACGCCGTGGTCATGGTGGCCACCATCGCCTTCGGCATGGGCATCGACAAGCCCGACGTGCGCTTCGTGGCCCACATCGACCTGCCCAAGTCCGTGGAAGGCTATTACCAGGAAACCGGCCGCGCCGGCCGCGACGGCCTGCCGGCCACGGCCTGGCTGGCCTATGGCTTGCAAGACGTGGTGCAGCAGCGCCGCATGATCGACGAATCGCCCGGCGACGAGTCCTACCGCAGGCGCCTGGGCCAGCAGCTGGACGCCATGCTGGGGCTGTGCGAAACGGTGGAATGCCGGCGCGTGCGCCTGCTGGCCTACTTCGGCCAGCAAATCACGGCCTGCGGCAATTGCGACGTCTGCCTGGAACCGCCCCAGGCCTGGGACGGCACGGTGGCCGCGCAGAAGGTGCTGTCCGCCGTCTACCGCCTGTGGAAGGAACGCGGCCAACGCTATGGCGCCGGGCACATCATCGACATCCTGCGCGGCAAGGTCACCGACCGCACCAAGCAGCACGGCCACGAAACGCTGAGCGTGTTCGGCGTGGGCGCGGACCTGAGCGATACCGCCTGGCGCGGCGTGCTGCGCCAATTGCTGGCGCAAGGCCTGCTGACGGTGGACCACGAAGGCTACGGCACCCTGGCCCTGACCGAAGGCAGCCGGGCCGTGCTCAAGGGCGAACGGCAACTGATGCTGCGCCGGGAATCCGAAAAGAAACCGCGTGCGGGCAAGACCGGCAGCGGCCGCCCCAAGGCGGCGGCCATCGACCTGCCGGCCGAACTGCAGCCCGTATTCGAGGCCCTGCGCGCCTGGCGCGGCGAAGTGGCCAAGAGCCACGGCGTGCCGGCCTACGTCATCTTCCACGATGCCACGCTGCGGGAAATCGCGCTGGCCCAGCCCGAATCGATGGACGACCTGAGCCACATCAGCGGCGTGGGCGCCCGCAAGCTGGAAGCCTACGGCGAAGAAATCCTGCAGCGCGTGGCCAGGCCGGTCTTGTGATGCCGGCCCCGGCCGGGTTGCCCGGCCGGATCAGCCCGGCGGCGGCAACAGCGGCACCGGCGCGCGTTCCTTGCCGAACACCGAGCGGTAGGCCAGGATGTTGAACACCAGCACCACCGGAATGCCCACCACCGCGCCGGCCAGCACCAGGCGCATCGAGCCCAGCGCGCCCGCGCCGTCCCACAGCGTCATGTCGTCCAGGATCAGGTAGGGGAACAGGCTGTAGGCCAGGCCGCTGAGCATCAGCAGGAACAGGGCCACGCACAGCACGAACGGCAGCCAGCTGAAGCGGTCAGCCTTCCCGGGCAGCCGCGCCAGCAGCATTTCGGCCGCCACGAAGCCCGCCAGCATCAGCACCCAGACCGTCGCCGCCAGGCTAAGGTGAGCGATGTTGCTCCACTTATAGAAGATGCCCGCGTTGGCCAGGCCCAGCGTGACCGCGATCGCCACCATGCCCACCGCCGTCCAGCGGATGGCGTGGCGAGCCCAGTTGGCGGCGCGGCGCTGCAAATCGCCGTCCACCCGCATGACCAGCCAGGACGCGCCCAGCAGCACGTAGGCCGCCACCGCGCACAGGCCCACGAACATGGAGAACCAGCCGTAGCCGGCATCGGACTGGTAGCCGGTCGCGATGCGGCCAAGCAGCATGCCCTGGCCGAAGGCAGCGATCAGCGAACCCGCCCAGAAGCCGAAGATCCAGCGCGGCTTCATTTCATTGCGCGCGCGGATGCGGAATTCGAACGAAACGCTGCGCAGCACCACGCCCAGCACCATGCAGGTGAGCGGCCCGTAGAGCTTGCCCAGCACCGCGCCCCAGGCGAACGGGAACGCCGCCGCGAACAGGCCCATGCCCAGCAGCAGCCAGAATTCATTGGCGTCGCGCCACGGGCTGAGCAGGCTCATCATGCGGCCGCGCTCGTGCTCAGGCGCCAGCTGCAGCAGGATGCCCACGCCCAGGTCGAAGCCGTCCAGCACCATGCCCGCGGCGATCACCACGAACAGCAGAGCCATGAAGGCCAACGGCATCCAGAACGAAGGGTCGTCGGGGTTAAGGCCCTGGGAGGCGGCCAGCATGGCGATCATGGCGTGCCTCCGCCCAGTTTGCGCACAGGGACTACGCCGTAGCGCGCGGCGTGGAACAGCATGCCGACAAAGGCCGCGAGCAGCAGCAGGTACAGCACGCCATAGCCGATCAAGCCATACAGCACGGTGCTGGAGGCCACGATGCCCAGCACTTCGGATTGCGTGATGGTGCCGTTCACCGCGAACGGCTGCAGACCCAGGATGGATACCCACCATCCGGCCACGACGGCGATGGCGCCGGAGAACATCATGCCGCACAGGACCCGCTGCCACCACTGCGGCAGCGTGGATGGATCCAGCCCGCGCCGGAACGTCCACAGGAAAGTCACGCAGGCCACGGCCAGCATCAGCAGGCCCAGTCCGGCCGCCACGCGCAGCGACCAGAAGGTCAGCGCCACCGGCGGCAGCATGCCCGAGTATTTGTCCAGGCCGCGGTAGGTGCCGTCCTGGTTGCGGTGCAGCCACATCCCGCCCATGTTGCGCAGGGTCAGGTCGGCCACGTTCTCATGGGCGCGCGCGTCGGGCCAGGCAAACAGCACCAGCTGAGGCTCCGCGCCGCTTTCCCAGTAGCCTGCGGCGGCGGCGGCCTTGGCCGGCTGCAGCTTGGCGATCATCTGGCCGGCGCCGGTCGCGACCGGCAGCTGCATGAAGGCCGCCACCACGGCGATCACCAGGGCGGTCTTGAACGTATTGCGCTCGCCGTCGCCCAACGGGCGCCGCAAGGCCTGCAGCGCAGTCACGCCCATCATCAGGAACGAGGCGGCCAGGGCCGCGCCCACCATCACCACCGCCATGCGCCAGCCCACGGACGGATTCAGCACCACGGCCATCCAGTCGTAGACCTGGTAGCGGCCGTCAACCAGCAGCGCGCCGTCCGGCGTCTGCATCCACGATTGCAGCGCCAGCACCCAGAACACCGCCACCAGTTGGCCCACCGCCACCATCAGCACGGCCAGCGTATGGGCGCCATCCGACACGCGACGCTGGCCGAACAGCATGACGCCCAGGAAACAGGACTTGAGGATGAAAACCGAGAGAATGCCGTAGCCCAGCAAGGGACCGGCCACGTTGCCGATCTTGTCCATCAGGCCCGCCCACAGGCTGCCCAACTGGATCAGCACCGGCACGCTGGCCGCCAGTGTCAGCACGAAGGCCAGCGCGAAGATCCGCACCCAGAAGCGATACGCGGCGGTCCAACCGCCATGGCCGGACCAGCGTGCCCTGATCTTGAAGAACAGCAACACCCAGGCGAGCGCCAGGGAGAAGGCCAGGAAGAAAGCCAGGAAGCTCAGGCTGGCCACGAACTGCGCGCGGGCCAGGGATAACGTGGATATGTCCATGATGGCCCGTAGTGTAGAGCCAGTTACATCACTGTGGGGACAGTTTGAAACCGGTTGCACCAGCCGCGAAAAGGCCTCTCCTGCGGAACGTGGCAAAATTGACTCTTTGTCGCTGCTTTTTCCTATTCTTTCAAGAATGACCTCCGCCACGACGCCGACCCCTGCCGCATCAAATTTCCTGCTCAACATCGTTCAAGACGACCTCGAAGCCCAGCGCTTCGCAGGCAAGCGTTGGGCGGGCAAGCCTGGCCCGGCGGCCTTGCAACAGCAGGGCGAAATGGATCCGGCCCGCATCCGCACGCGCTTTCCGCCGGAGCCCAACGGCTACCTGCATCTCGGCCACGCCAAGAGCATCTGCGTGAATTTCGGGCTGGCCCGCGACTTCGGCGGCGTCTGCCACCTGCGCTTCGACGACACCAATCCGGAAAAGGAAGACCAGGAATACGTCGACGCCATCATCGAGGCCGTGCACTGGCTGGGCTTCGACTGGAAGGCCGACGGCAATGACAACCTGTACTTCGCCAGCGACTACTTCGGCTACATGTACGAGTTCGCCGAGGCGCTGGTCGAGGCCGGCCACGCCTACGTGGACGAGCAAAGCCCCGAAGAGATCCGCGCCAACCGCGGCACGCTGACCGAACCCGGCACCGACTCGCCCTGGCGCAACCGCCCGGCGGCCGAGTCGCTGACGCTGCTGCGCGAAATGCGCGACGGCAAACACCCGGACGGCAGCCTGGTGCTGCGCGCGAAGATCAACATGGCTTCGCCCAACATCAACCTGCGCGACCCGGTCATGTACCGCGTGCGCCACGCCCACCACCACCGCACCGGCGACCAGTGGTGCATCTACCCGATGTACAGCTGGGCGCATCCGGTCGAAGACGCGCTCGAAGGCATCACGCACAGCGTCTGCACGCTGGAGTTCGAAGACCAGCGCCCGTTCTACGACTGGATCCTGGCGCGCCTGGCCGAACTCGGCAAGCTGGCGCAGCCGCTGCCGCACCAATACGAATTCGCGCGCCTGAACGTGAGCTACGTCGTCACCAGCAAGCGCAAGCTGCTGCAACTGGTGCGCGAAGGCCACGTGGACGGCTGGGACGACCCCCGCATGCCGACCCTCTTCGGCCTGCGCCGGCGCGGCTACACGCCTGCTTCGATCCGCCTGTTCTGCGACCGCACCGCCGTCTCCAAGTCCGATTCCCGCATCGACTACAGCCTGCTGGAGCAGGCGGTGCGCGACGACCTGGACCCGATCGCGCCGCGCTCGGTGGCCGTGCTGGATCCGATCAAGCTGGTCATCACCAACTACCCGGAAGGCCAGACCGAAATCTGCACCGCGCCGCGCAACCCGCACGATCCCGAGGCCGGCGTGCGTGAATTCCCGCTGTCGCGCGAGCTCTGGATCGAACGCGACGACTTCCGCGAAGAAGCGCCCAAGAAGTACTTCCGCCTGTTCCCGGGCAACACCGTGCGCCTGAAGTACGGCTATGTAATGCGCTGCACCGGCTTCACCAAGAACGAAGCCGGCGAAGTCGTCGAGGTCCAGGCCGAATACCTGCCGGAAACCAAGAGCGGCACGCCGGGCGCCGACAGCGTCAAGGTCAAGGGCAACATCACCTGGGTCAGCGCGGCCCACGCAGTGCCTGCCCAGATCCACCTGTACGACCGCCTGTTCGCGGACGCGCGTCCCGACGGCGGCGACAAGGACTTCCTGGCCTGCCTGAACCCGAACTCCAAGCTGACCGTCACGGCCTGGCTGGAGCCGGGCACCGTCGCCACGCCCGGCGCCACATGGCAGTTCGAGCGGCTGGGCTACTTCACCGCCGACCTGAAGGAATCCACTGCCGAAGCGCCGGTGCTCAACCGCATCGTGACCCTGCGCGATTCCTGGACCCAAGGCTGACGCGCCTGGCGTCCGCATTGCCGGGAAAAGGCGCCGAAAGGCGCCTTTTTCTTTGGGTCCGCCTCCTGCGCATGCCGCCCCTGGGCGGGTTATCATCCCCCGAACCCCGCAGCCGGTCGAGCGCGCCGTTTCCCGGCCCCAAGACCGCCAGCCACAATCAAGATGAACACTGAATCCCTAGCCCTGGACTTCAAAAGCGCCACCCTTTACGCCATCCGGGTGGTCCTGCACAGCGCCGACCCTGAACGCCTGAACGCCGCCCTGGCCAAGCGCATGGCCGATGCCGGCAGCTTCTTCGAAAATGAACCCGTGGTCGTCGACGCCAGCCGCGTCGAGGAAAAAATCGATTGGACCGCCCTGGTGGCGGCCTTGCGCGGCCATAACCTGCCTCCCATCGGCGTGGTCGCCGAAGGCGCCAACCTGGAAGCCGCGCGCGCAGCCGGCCTGACCCCGGTGGAACTGTCCACGCCCGCGGCCCGGCCCGCGCCGGTGATCGACACCGCGCCGCCCAACGACGTCTCCACCCCGGTGCCCTCGGTGCCTGCCGCCGCGATTGAAACCGCGCCCGCGCCCACTGAAGTCTCCACCGAAACTGCCGTCGAACCGGAGGCGCCCGCCGGCAAGCCCGCGGCCGAACCGCTGCCCGCGCGCGCGGCCAGCAACACCACCTCGGCATCCAGCCCCACGCCCGCCGCGCCGCACTCGTCGTCGGCGCTGGTCATCACCAAGCCGCTGCGTTCCGGCCAGCGCGTCTACGCCCGCCACACGGACCTGGTGGTGATCGGCATGGTGAGCCAGGGCGCGGAAGTCATTGCCGACGGCAACATCCATGTCTACGGCCCGTTGCGCGGCAAGGCCATGGCCGGCGCCCGCGGCGACACCTCGGCGCGCATCTTCACGACCCATCTGGACGCTGAGCTGCTGGCCGTGGCCGGCGTGTACCGCGTGGTCGAGGACAAGCTGGACCGCACGCTGCATAACCAGCCCGCGCTGGTCCGCCTGGACGGCGAGACGCTGCGCATCGAAGCCCTCAAGGCTTGATATCCGGCTCGCAACCGCCTACAGCGGCCGGCCGGATGCGCGGACACCCGCGCAAATTTCCACACATCCTGTAAGAAGCCTTACAAGGGCTTTTTGCTTTACGATAACGCGATTTATTCGAACATAAGGGTTTGATCGTCATGACACGCATTGTTGTGGTGACTTCCGGCAAAGGCGGCGTGGGCAAAACCACGACCAGCGCCAGTTTTTCTGCAGGACTCGCGATGCGGGGCCACAAGACCGCTGTCATCGACTTCGATGTCGGCTTGCGCAACCTCGACCTGATCATGGGCTGCGAACGGCGCGTCGTGTACGACTTCGTCAATGTGATCCAGGGCGAAGCCACGCTCAACCAGGCCCTCATCAAGGACAAGCAGCTCGAAAACCTGTTCATCCTGCCCGCCTCGCAGACGCGCGACAAAGACGCGCTGACGCAGGAAGGCGTGGAAAAGGTCATCAACGACCTCAAGGGCATGGGCTTTGACTACATCGTCTGCGACTCGCCCGCCGGCATCGAAACGGGCGCCCTGATGGCCGCCTACTTCGCCGACGACGCGCTGGTCGTGACCAACCCGGAAGTCTCGTCGGTGCGCGACTCCGATCGCATCCTGGGCATCCTGGCCGCCAAGTCCAAGCGCGCCGTGGACGGCGACGAGCCGGTCAAGGAATACCTGCTGCTCACGCGCTACAGCCCCAAGCGCGTGGTCGACGGCGAAATGCTGTCGCTGGGCGACATCGAGGACATCCTGCGCATCAAGCTGATCGGCGTGATCCCCGAATCGGAAGCGGTGCTGCAGGCATCGAACCAAGGCCTGCCGGCCATCCACCTCAGAGACACCGACGTCTCCGAAGCCTACAAGGATGTCGTGGCCCGTTACCTTGGCGAAGACAAGGCCCTGCGCTTTACCGATTACGAAAAGCCCGGTTTCCTGAAACGCCTGTTCGGAGGCAAGTAAGCAATGTCCTTCCTGTCGTTTCTGCTCGGTCAAAAGAAAACTTCCGCATCCGTCGCCAAGGAACGGTTGCAGATCATCCTGGCCCACGAGCGGGGCCGCGGCGATTCGCCCGACTACCTGCCGCAGCTGCAGCAGGAGCTTATCGCTGTCATTTCGAAATACGTGAAGATCAACCCCGAGGACATCAAGGTGCACCTGGAACGCCAGGACACGCTGGAAGTCCTGGAGGTGAAGATCGAAATGCCGCAGAACGAGACCTGATGCGGCTGTGCGCCCCCCAGGGGCGCGCGCCACGGTCAAAAAAAATGCCCGGCGATGCCGGGCATTTTGTCTTGGGGCAGCGCAAGCCTTAACGCTTGCCGACCTGATCGCCGATGACGCCGCCGATCGCCGCTCCGCCCACCGTTCCGAGGATGCCGCCGTTGGTGATCACGGCGCCTGCCACGCCGCCCAATGCGGCGCCGCCGACGGTGCTCTTCTGGCGATGGCTCATGCCGTCCCAGGAAGAGCAGCCAGCCATGGCGGCGGTCATCGCCAGCGCGACACAGATTTTGGAAAGAGATGCGATTTTCATATTTGTGGTTCCTATTCTCGTACCCGGAAGCCGCGCATGAAACTGGATGCGAGCGCGCGGCGCCCATAAGGGCCTGGAACCTTCAGGATCGCAAAATAATCGTGCCCTGGCTGTGAAGTTTGCCCATGAATTGTGTCAAAGGGCGAGTTAATCTTTGCGTCCCCCAGGGACATTGTTGCAGCCACCAGGCGCTATTTGACCAGACGTAACACCTCGCGGAAGCGCGGGTGTTCGCAAGTGCGCATCCACTCGAATATCGCCATCTCGGACGTGACGATTTCAGCGCCATGGGCGCGCGCGCGGCGCAGCGCCGCGTGATGATCGGCAGGCTTGCGCGAGCCCGCGGCGTCCGACACCAACACCGCGTGGTAACCCAGATCGATCAGGCCGATCACGGTCTGCAGCACGCAGATGTGCGCCTCGCAGCCAGCCACCAGGATGGTCTTGCGCGCGGCCGGCAGCCAGGCCTCGAAGCCCGGCTCCAGCGCTGACGAGAAATGCATTTTCTGGAAGGTGGCCTGGACCTGCTCGCGCAGCGGCTCCACGGTGGCACCCAGCATTTTGGCGTGATGCTCGGTGGCGACGACCGGCACGTCCAGCAGATGCGCGGCCTGCGCCAGCTTGTAGGCGGTGCGGAGCACGGCCTCGCCATCGTGGATGACGGGCATCAGGCGGCCCTGCATGTCGACGATCAGCAGGGTGGAATCGGTGGCGGACAGCAGCATTGCGGGTACTCCTGGAAGTCGTCCTCAAGGCCTGTTCACACTGAAAGTCGCCTTGAACAGCCCTAGCATACCTCCGGCAAAAAAAATCCCGGCGCGGGGCCGGGATCTTTTCAGGCGCTGATTACTTCAGCGCCTTGTAGCGCAGGCGCTTGGGCTTGGCGCCCTCTTCGCCCAGGCGGCGCTTCTTGTCCGCTTCGTATTCCTGGTAGTTGCCGTCGAAGAACACGACTTGCGAGTCGCCTTCGAAGGCCAGGATGTGCGTGGCGATGCGGTCCAGGAACCAGCGATCGTGGCTGATGACCATGACGCTGCCGGGGAACTCCAGCAGCGCGTCTTCCAGCGCGCGCAGGGTTTCGACGTCGAGGTCGTTGGACGGTTCGTCCAGCAGCAGCACGTTGCCGCCGGCGATCAGCGTCTTGGCCATGTGCAGGCGGCCGCGTTCGCCGCCCGACAGTTGGCCCACGACCTTGTTCTGGTCACCGCCCTTGAAGTTGAAGCGGCCCAAGTAGGCGCGCGAAGACATTTCGAACTTGCCCACGGTCAGCAGGTCGGCGCCGTCGGCCACCGCGTCGAACACGGTCTTCTTGTCTTCCAGTGCGTCGCGCGACTGGTCGACGTAGGCCAGCTTGACGGTCTGGCCGATATTGACCTCGCCCGAATCGGGCTGCTCGCGGCCGGCGATCATGCGGAACAGCGTCGACTTACCGGCGCCGTTGGCGCCGATGATGCCGACGATGGCGCCAGGCGGCACCTTGAAGCTGAGGTTGTCGATCAGCAGGCGGTCGCCATAGGCCTTGCTGACGTTGTTGAATTCGATGACCTCGTTGCCCAGGCGCTCGCCCACCGGAATGAAGATTTCCTGGGTTTCATTGCGCTTCTGGTATTCGTAGGACGACAGTTCCTCGAAGCGAGCCAGGCGCGCCTTGGCCTTGGCCTGACGGCCCTTCGGGTTCTGGCGCACCCACTCCAGTTCCTTCTTGATGGTCTTCTGGCGGGCGGATTCGGACGACTCTTCCTGCTTCAGGCGGTCTTCTTTCTGCTCCAGCCACGAGCTGTAGTTGCCCTTCCAGGGAATACCGTAGCCACGGTCCAGTTCCAGGATCCATTCGGCCGCGTTGTCCAGGAAGTAGCGATCGTGGGTCACGCCCACCACGGTGCCCGGGAACTTGTGCAGGAACTGCTCCAGCCACTCCACGCTTTCGGCGTCCAGGTGGTTGGTGGGTTCGTCCAGCAGCAGCATGTCGGGCTTGGACAGCAGCAGGCGGCACAGCGCGACGCGGCGCTTCTCGCCCCCCGACAGATTGCCGATGACGGCGTCCCAGGGCGGCAGGCGCAACGCGTCGGCGGCGATTTCCATCTGGTGTTCGATATCGTCCGCGCCGCTGGAGGCGGCGGCGGCGATGATGGCTTCGAGTTCGGCCTGCTCAGCGGCCAGCGCGTCGAAATCAGCGTCCGGCTCGGCATAGGCGGCATAGACCTCGTCCAGGCGCTTTTTGGCGGTGACGACGGCGCCCAGGCCCTCTTCCACCGACTGGCGCACCGTGTGCTCAGGGTTGAGCTGCGGTTCCTGCGGCAGGTAGCCGATGTTCAGGCCCGGCATGGGGATGGCTTCGCCCTCGATTTCCTTGTCGACGCCAGCCATGATCTTCAGCAGCGTCGACTTGCCCGAGCCGTTCAGGCCCAGCACGCCGATCTTGGCGCCAGGAAAAAACGAAAGCGAGATATCGCGCAGGATCTGCCGCTTGGGCGGCACGATCTTGCCGACGCGGTTCATGGTGTAGACGTATTGGGCCATGGGCTCGTGTGAGTGATATAGCTGATAAACCGTTGATTGTAGGCCGGAACCTTGACCCGCGTGTGTCCACGGCCGAATACCCGGCCTGCGCGCCCCGTCCCGGGCGTCAGGCGGCCTTGGGCCGCGCCGCCCGGGCGCCGGAGCCGGTCTGCGCCAGCATCACTCCGGCCAGCGCCATGGCCCCGCCGACGATGTGGAACAGATGCGGCTTTTCGTCCAGGAACACCGCCGCGATCGCCACCGTGGCCACCGGCATGACGTTGAGGAAAATGCTCGCGCGGTTGGGCCCCAGATGCTTCACGCCCTGCATCCACAGGAAGGGCGCGAACAGCGACGGGAACACGGCCGCATACAGCACCAGCGGCAGGTTGTCGCCATTGAGCGGCGAAGGCGGCGCCATCAGGAAGGCCGGCAGCTGGAACAGCACGCCGAAAGCCACCTGTATATACAGCGACTGCCACGGCCCCACGGGCAAGGCCCAGCGGCGCAGCAGCACCCCGTACAGCGCATAGGCCAGCGCCCCTATGCCCATCAGCAGGTCGCCGCGGTTGGCGCCTACTTCCAGCAGGCGCGCGGGATCGCCCTCGCCGATCAGCAGGGCCAGGCCCGCCAGCGACAGCAGGCCGCCCAGCATGGCCATGACCGAGGGCAATTCGCGCAGCAGCAGCGCCACCACCGCAATGGTCATCAGCGGAATCATCGCCGTGATGATGCCCATATTGGTCGCCGTGGTGCTGGCCGCCGCCACATAGGCCAGCCCCTGGTACAGGGCCATGCCCAACCCGCCCAGCACGGCAAGCTTGGGCAAGTGGGCCAGGATCTGGCGGCGCTGCGCCCAGACGCCCGGCAGCACGAATGGCGTCAGCACCAAGCCCGCCAGGGCCCAGCGGTAGAAGCCGATGGCGGCCGGCGCGATGGCGGTGGCCGCCATCTTGGTGACGATCATGTTGACCGACCAGATCAGGGCCGCCAGCAATGGGTACAGCAGGTAACGGGCAGGAATATGCGGGGTGGAAACGCGCGTCATGAGGGGCAATGCACTGGTAAAGATGAGACAGGGCAAGTGTAGGATCTGTCCGACCTGATGTATATAATTAAAAACAGACAAAACCAGACGAAGTTCCGACATGTCCGCCGCCGATTCCGCGCCCGCGTTGGCCAGCCACCTGCCCTACCCGCTGGCTTGCCGCATCCTGCACTTCACGCCGAATTCCCGCATGAAGCGCCACAGCTCGCCCTGGGCGGAACTGAACCTCGCCATCTCCGGCATCATGGAAATCGGCATAGGCGACATCACGTATCTGTCACCGCCGCAGTACGCCATCTGGATACCTCCGCACGTCGAGCATTGCTGCCAGAACGAAGGCGAGGTCCATTACGCCTGCATCGACATCCCCGCCGCGGCCTGCGCCGGCCTGCCCCAGGAACCCTGCACGCTGGAGATCAGCCCGGTCATGCGCGCCATCCTGGGCGACTTCGAACGGCGCGGCGTCAGCTATCCGGATACGCCGGAAGACCGGCGCATGGCGCAGATCGTCATCGACCAGGCGCGCCAGGCGCGGGCCTACGCCAGTTACCTGCCTTCGACCGCCGACCCGCTGCTGGCGCCCATCCTGTCGGCGCTGCAGCACAGCCCGGGTGACAAGCGCGGCGCCGCGCACTGGGCCGCCACTGCCGGCATTACCGAACGCACGCTGCTGCGCCACTGCCAGCAGCGCCTGGGCATGTCGTTCAATGAATGGCGCCTGCGGCTGCGCGTGGTCAGCGCCCTGGGCATGCTGGACGCGGGCCGGCCGGTACAGTCCGTGGCGCGCGAGCTGGGCTACAGCACGCCCTCGGCCTTCATCGCCATGTTCCAGCGACTTACCGGCGAATCGCCCGACACCGCGCGCAGGCGCAGCCAGGGCGGCGCGCCCGCGCCATGACCCCGGGAAACCGCGTCATCCAAGCGCCTGATGCAAGGCGGCGCCGATCGCGAGACAATACGCTGTAGCCAGGGCCTGTCAGCAGGCCCATTTCTTGCCGTGCCGTCGCGGCTTCATCGCGCCCAGGAACCCTCTTCATGTCTGCCTCCGCCACTCCCCCCGCTTCCTTGACCCATTTCAGTACCGCCGAACTGGACATGCTGGCCAAGACCGCCGACGCCCTGAGCGCCTACCTGGGCAAACCCGTGCTGGCCGAAGTGGTGCTGGGCGATGACGGCACCGAATGGGTGACCTATGGCGTGCCCATGGACGAAAACGCCAAGCCCGACGAGGACCAGACCCACGTGCAGCTGGGAGGCGCCGGCGCCCGCCTGCTGGGCAACCGCGGCGGCCTGCCCCCGTCCGATGACGACACCTACGACTGCCTCTACCTCTGGGCCATCGAGATCTCGCTGAACGAAGGCGAGCGCTTCATCAAGCTGGACCACGACGGCGAAGAGTCCGCGTGGTCCGACAATCTGGAAGACGTGCTGCCGTTCGCCCTGACGGAAGAACCCGCGCCGGCGGACCCGGACGCGGAGGATGACGAAGACGAGGAAGAAGAGGAAGACGAGGACGACGGGGACGAGGCCGATGGCCACGACCACGACCATCCTCACGACCGCAACCACCGCCACTGAAGCGGCGCCGGACGGCGGGTTGCGGCTGGCCTGACGCCAGGCACCCGCGCCGTCCGCGGATCAGACCGAGATCCGCCCTTCCTGCACGGCGTGGCAGGCCACCACCGACACGCCGGCCGCCATCGCCGCTGGCGCCTCGGCCTTGCAGCGCTCGTTGGCATGCGGGCAGCGCGGATGGAAGGTGCAGCCCGAGGGCGGATTCAAGGGATTGGGCACCTCACCCGCCACCGCGGTGCGCGGCTTGCCCGCGCCGTTGATGTCGGGAATGGCTTCCAGCAGCATGCGCGTGTACGGATGGCGCGGCCGCGCGAACAGTTCGTCGCGCGGCGCCACTTCCACCATGCGGCCCAGGTACATCACCCCCACCCGGTCGGCCACGTGGTGCACCACCGCCAGGTTGTGGGAAATGAACAGATAGGTCAGCCCCAGGTTGCGCTGCAAGTCCTTCATCAGGTTCAGCACCTGCGCCTGCACCGACACGTCCAGCGCCGAGGTCGGCTCGTCGCACACCAGGAATTCGGGATTCACCGCCAGCGCCCGCGCGATCGAGATGCGCTGGCGCTGGCCACCTGAAAACTGGTGCGGATAGCGTCCCTGGTCGGCAGGATCCAGGCCCACCTGCTTGAGCAGTTCACCCACGCGCGCGCTGCGCTCGTCCGCCGTCATGGCGGTGTGGGTCAGCATGGGCTCGGCGATGATGCGTCCCACGCGCCAGCG
Organism: Achromobacter sp.; assembly: GCF_049647645.1. Taxonomy (GTDB): domain Bacteria; phylum Pseudomonadota; class Gammaproteobacteria; order Burkholderiales; family Burkholderiaceae_B; genus Achromobacter. The sequence continues at coordinate 22,067 of NZ_JBARYB010000201.1, read as the reverse complement.
GGGGTTCAGGCTGGCATAGGGATCCTGGAAAATCATCTGCAGGCGCTTGCGCAGGACGCGTCCGCCCGGCTCCGACATGCGCGACAACGGCTGCCCGTCAAAGCGGATGTCGCCGCGGGTCAGGCCGTACAGGCCCACCAGCATGCGCGCCACGGTCGATTTGCCGCAGCCCGATTCTCCGACCAGCGCCAACGTTTCGCCGCGCGCGATCTCGAACGAGATCCCGTCGACGGCGCGCAGCATCACGCGCGGCTTGCCCGCGAGCTTGCGTTCCAGCCACGGCGGCGACACATCGAACCAGCGCGCGGCGTCCTTTACTTCTACCAAGGGCGTCGTCATGCGGCCACCTTGTCGTTGTTGTCGTGCAGCCAACAGGCCGCGCGGGACGTGCCCGCCGCCATCAGCTCCGGGCGTTCCACGCCACAGCGCGGCAGACGCTGGCCGCAGCGCGGATTGAAGGCGCAACCCGGCGGAATGGCGTTCAGGCGCGGCATGCTGCCGTCGATCTGCACCAGCCGTTCGGAATGCCCCTCCAGCGACGGGATCGATCCCATCAGCCCCGTCGTATAGGGATGGCGCGGCTTGTGGATCACGTCCGCCACCGGTCCGATCTCGGCCACGCGGCCCGCGTACATCACCGCCACCCGGTCGGCAGTCTCGGCGATCACGCCCATGTCGTGCGTGATCAGCATCACGGCCGTGCCGTTTTCGCGGCACAGGCGCTTGAGCAGTTCGATGATCTGCGCCTGGATGGACACATCCAGCGCGGTCGTGGGCTCGTCGGCCACCACCAGCTTGGGTTCCGCCGCCAGGGCCAGCGCGATCACCACGCGCTGGCGCATGCCGCCGGAAAACTGGTGCGGATAGTGGTCGATGCGTTCGCGCGCGGCCGGAATGCCGGTAGCCGCCAGCAATTCCACTGCGCGGTTGCGCGCCTGGGCCCAGCTCAGGTCCAGGTGCGTCACGATGGTTTCCGCCAACTGCCGGCCCACCGTGTACAGCGGGTTCAGCGAGGTCAGCGGATCCTGGAACACCGCGCCGATTTCGCGGCCGCGCACGCGGCGCATCTGCTCGTCGGGCAGGTTGTCGATGCGGCGGCCCGCCAGCAGGATCTCGCCCGCGGCGATGCGCCCCGGCGGCTCCAGCAAGCCGATGATGGATGCGCCGGTCAAGGACTTGCCGGCGCCGGATTCGCCCACTACGCCCAGGACTTCGCCAGCCTGGATGGAAAAGGACACGTCATCCAGGGCGCGCAGCGTGCCGCGACGCGTGGGAAACTCCACGCGCAGATTGCGGACTTCTAGTAATGCGCTCATGTAAACCTCAATTCAGCCGGGGGTTGAGCGCATCGCGCAGCCAGTCACCGAGCAGGTTGACCGACAGCACCAGCAGCACCAACGCCGCGCCCGGGAAGATGGTGATCCACCATTCGCCGGAAAACAGGAAGTCGTTGCCGATGCGGATCAGCGTACCCAGCGACGGCGCCGTCGGCGGCACCCCTACGCCCAGGAACGACAGCGTGGCTTCGGTGATGATGGCCGTGGCCAGATGCACCGTGGCCAGCACCAGCACCGGCCCCAGCACATTGGGCAGCACGTGGCGGAACATGATGACGGGCGAGGCCACGCCGATCACGCGCGCCGCCTGCACGTACTCGCGGTTCTTCTCCACCAGGGTGGAGCCGCGCACCGTGCGCGCGTACTGCGGCCAGCCCGCCAATGCGATCGCGCCGATCAGCACCGGGAACGCGATCAGCTCATGCAGCTCGCGCGGCACCGCCGCCCGTGCCACGCCATCGATCAGCAGCGCGATCAGGATGGCGGGGAACGACAGCTGCACATCGGCGATACGCATGATGAAGGCGTCGATACGCCCGCCCGCGTAACCCGATATCAGCCCCAACACGATGCCGATCAGCATGGACAACAGCACCGAGGCCAGGCCGATCAGCAGCGACACCCGGGTGCCGTACAGGATGGCCGAGTACAGGTCGCGGCCCTGGCTGTCGGTGCCCAGCAGATAGGTAGGCTGGCCGTTGGCCTCCCAGGCCGGCGGCAGCAGCGCGTCCAGCAATTCCACCTTCGTCAGGTCGAACGGGTTGTGCGGCGCCACCCAGCCGGCCCCGAAGGAGCCGATCAGCAAAGCCGCCAACATCAAGGTGGCGATGATGGCCACGGGCGCCCGGCGCCAGGCCCAGGCGATGTCGCTGTCCCACCAGCGTTTGAGTACGGCGCGCATCAGTGAGCCCCCCCGCCGCGGGTCAGCCCGGAACGCAGGCGCGGGTCCACGACAAAATACAAAAGATCGACGATCAGGTTGATCACCACGAACACCAGCGCGATCAGGCACAGGTAGGCCGCCATGACGGGCACGTCGGCGAATTGCACCGCCTGGATGAACAGCAGCCCCATGCCCGGCCACTGGAATACGGTTTCCGTGACGATGGCGAAGGCGATGATGCCGCCCAGCTGCAGGCCGGTGATGGTGATGACCGGCACCATCGTATTCTTCAGCGCATGGCCGAAGTGGATGGCGCGGCGCTTCAGGCCGCGGGCGCGCGCAAACTTGATGTAGTCCGAACGCAGCACCTCCAGCATCTCCGAGCGCACCAGCCGCAGCACCAGGGTCATCTGGAACAGCGACAGGGTGATCGACGGCAGGATCAAGTGCTTCCAGCCCGTGGCGGTGAACAGCCCCGATGACCACCAGCCCACGCTGACGGTGTCGCCCCGCCCGTAGCTGGGCAGCCAGCCCAGTTGCACGGAGAACACCAGGATCAACAGGATGCCGATCAGGAAGGTGGGCAGCGACACGCCCAGCAAGGAGCCGGCCAGCAGCAGCTGGGACACCAGGCTGTTGCGCTTGAGCGCGGTGTACACGCCCAGCGGCACGCCCACCAGCAGCGCCAGCAAGGCAGCCACCATGGACAGCTCCAGCGTGGCCGGCAGGCGGGATTTCAGCAGGGTGGAAACCGGTTCGCTCTGGCGCAGGGAGATGCCGAAATTGCCCTGCAGGGCGTTGCCCACGAAATGGCCGAATTGGACGATGGCGGGCTCGTTCAGCCCCAGGCGCTCACGCAGTTCGATGCGTTCGGCATCGGTGGCGTCCTGTCCCAGCATGATGGTGACGGGGTCGCCGACGTATTGAAAAAGCACAAAGGCCAGTAGCGCGACGGTGAGCATCACCGCTACGGCCTGCAACAGGCGACGCAGTATGAAAGCAAACATAGGCGGAAAAGGCGAAACAGCGAAAGCCCGCTGGCCTGCTCGGTATGAACAGGCCAGCGGGCTGCGCCGTTTGATTAGCCTGGATCAGTCAACCTTGACCCAATCGGCAACGAGGCGATTGTCGGCACGGTGGATGACCGTGACGTTCTTGCGCATGGCCCAGGGAATGACCTGGTCGTGCAGCGGGATGTGGCCGAAGTCCTTGGCGTGCCCTTGCAGCACGGTGATGATATCGGCGTCGCGCTTGGCCGGATCGGTTTCGGTCTTGATCCGGTCGATGATGACGTCCAGTTCCTTGTTGCTGTAGTTGCCCAGGTTGTACATGCCGTCCGCGCCCTCGCCCTTGGTGCGGATCAGGTTCTGCAGCGTGTACATGGCGTCGAACGTGGGCACGCCCCAGCCGAACAGGAAGGCGCTGGTGTCGAACGACTGCACCTTGGGGAAATAGGTGGAGCGCGGCATGGCGTTCATGGTGGCCTTGACGCCCACCTTGGCCCACATGCCGACGACCGCCTGGCAGATGGCTTCGTCGTTGATGTAGCGGTTGTTCGGGCAGTCCAGCGTGAAGTTCAGCGTGCCGTCGTAGCCGGCGTCCTTCAGCAGGGCGCGGGACTTTTCGGGATCGTAGGGCACGCGCGCTTGCAGGGTCTGGGCCCAGCCGTGCACCTGCGGCGCGATCATCGTGCCGGTGGGCGCGGACAGGCCGCGCATCACGGCGCGCTTGATCGCGTCCACGTCGATGGCGCGGTACAGCGCTTCGCGCACGCGGATGTCCTGGAACGGGTTCTTGCCCTTGATGTTGGAGTACTGGAGTTCCGGACGCTTCTGGTCCAGGCCCAGGTAGATGGTGCGGTATTCGTTGCCTTCCACCACCTTGGCCGACTGGCGCAGGCGCTCCAGGTCCTGGGCCGCCGGATCCAGCACGAAGTCGATTTCGCCCGACAGCAGCGCCGCGGTGCGCGTGGCGTTCTGCTTGATCGGCGTGAACACGACTTCGGTCACGTTGCCGACCTTGCCGGCCTTGTTCCACCAGTCCTTGTTTTCCTCGAACACCGTGCGCACGTCGACTTCGCGCGACTTCAGCTTGTAGGGGCCGGTGCCGTTGGTGTTGCGCGCGGCGTAGGTCTCTTCCTTGTTGACGAAGTCCTGCGGCTTGGCGGCGTTGTTCTTTTCCGACCAGGCCTTGTTCATGATGAACACGTTGGTCAGCTGGCGCAGCAGCACGGGGTTGGGCGCCGAGGTTTCGATCTCGACCGTCAGGTCGTCGATCTTGCGCGCTTCCTTGATGCCGGTGGTGTAGGCCTTGTAGTTCGAGGTGGGCGCCATGGCGCGGTGGATCGAAAACACCACGTCGTCGGCGGTGAAGGCGGCGCCGTCGTGGAACTTCACGCCGGGGCGCAGCTTGAAGCGGTACAGCGTGGGCGACACCTGCTCCCACTCCGTGGCCAGGCGCGGGTTGATCTTGAAGGACTTGTCGTAGTCCACCAGCGGTTCGTAGACATAGCTGTTGGCGGCGATCGTCATGCCTTCGTTCTGCGAGTGCGGATCGAAGGTGAGGATGTCGCCCTGGGCGGCCCAGCGGAAGGTCTTGGCTTGCCCGATCGTGGGCACGGCAACGGCGGCGGCGATCGCGATAGCAATCAAAGTGCGGCGCATAGGTTCAACTCCTGACTGTAGTCTGAATACCGGCGCGATATTGCCTAGCCGCAAGACCTCCGTCAATTGAGGGTTTATGCGTACCGTAGGGGGTTTCCACAGAGGGAACACCAATTGGGGACACATAAGCTTGTAACAAAATAATCGAAGCAAACAGCGTTGGGTATGCCCCGGGGGACGCCCGCCTGGCTATTCGTCGTCCGGCGCCGACAGTTCCAGCGGCACGTGCTCCGTCATCAGCACCTCCAGCATGTCAATCAGCATCGCGGCCTTTTCCTCGCCGAAGGGCGCGAGCACGGCCTTCTGGTGCTGCAAGGCTTGATCGCACAGCGCGGCGATCAGGTTGCTGCCCTTGGTGGTGATGCAGACCCGGGTCTGGCGCCGGTCCGCGCGCACGCCGGTGCGCGCCACCAGGCCTTCGACCTCCATGCGCTGCACCACCTTGCTCAGGGTCGGCTGCTTGGTGATGGCCAGCACCGCCAGCATGCCTATGGTTTCGCCCGGGCTGCCCTGCAGGCTGGCCAGCACCCGCCATTCGGTCACCGACAGGCCGGCCGCCTTCACCTGCAGATGGAATTCCGCAGAAATGCGCTGGCTGGCCTGCGCCAGCAGATAGGCCAGATAACCATCGACGAAGCGGGCCTTGTGCGCCGCCGCGTCCGTGTCCCGCTGCTTGTCCAACCGCATGTTGCTTTGCTCCCACGCACCGGAATCCAGGGCCTGCGCCGGCCCGACGAAATGCGCATTGCACCACGCTGGCGCAAACGCGCGCCATGATGTGCCGCAATGCTGTTGCGCAGCACAGGGTATACCCGGAATCGCAACCCGTTTTTGCACCATCGCAGCGCCTCAATCGCGCTGCGAACTAGAGAACAACGAGTATATACGTCATTGTTTTAGCGTGATATTTTTTGTTTTCCATGAAATTTCATCTTTTTTGTTGACAGCTAAAACGTTGACTCCTAAAGTATTTTTAAGACGAGAATTTCCTGACGTGACGATGCTGCGCAGCAGCAATCATTGAGGACCCGCAGGCCGGGCCGCGAAGGAGAGCCAGATGGCTGAAAGGTCTTTCAAAAAAGAAGTCCAGCAGTTGCGCATCGGCGCGGGCGAAGAGTTCCGCGGAGAAGGCATACTTGCGGTCACCAAGGCCTTGCTGCAATCCGGCGTGGGCTACGTCGCGGGTTACCAGGGCTCGCCGATCTCGCATCTGATGGACGTGCTGGCCGACGCCAATGACATCCTCCAGGAACTCGGCGTGCACTTCGAGGCCAGCGCCTCCGAAGCCACCGCAGCAGCGACGCTGGCCGCGTCGGTCATGTACCCCATCCGCGGAGCGGTCACCTGGAAGTCCACCGTGGGCACCAACGTTGCGTCCGACGCGCTGGCCAACCTGGCTTCCGGCGGCGTCACGGGCGGCTCGCTCGTCATCGTGGGCGAGGACTACGGCGAAGGCTCGTCCATCATGCAGGAACGCTCGCACGCGTTCGCCATGAAGTCGCAGATCTGGCTGCTGGACCCGCGCCCCAACCTGGAAAGCATGGTCAAGGCGGTGGAAGACGGCTTCGAGCTGTCCGAGGCCAGCAAGACGCCCGTGATGCTGCAGTTGCGCATCCGCGGCTGCCACGTGCACGGCCGCTTCATCGCCAAGGAAAACAAGCGCCCCGAATTCTCGCTGGCCCAGGCGCTGGAGAATCCGGCGCGCGACACCAGCCGCATCGTGCTGCCGCCGGCCTCCTTCCTGCACGAGCAGGAAAAGATCAAGGAGCGCTGGCCCGCCGCCATCCGCTACATCAAGGAGCACAAGCTCAACGAGCACTTCGACGGCGACCAGGACGATATCGGCCTGATCCTGCAAGGCGGGCTCTACAACGGCGTGATCCGCGCGCTGCAGCTGCTGGGCCTGGCCGACAACTTCGGCAACAGCCGCATCCCGCTGTACGTCATGAACGTGACCTACCCCGTCATCGAGGACGAGGTCATCGACTTCTGCCGCGGCAAGCGCGCCGTGCTGCTGCTGGAAGAAGGCCAGCCGGACTACATCGAACAGAACCTGCACGCCGTGCTGCGCCGCGCCGGCATCGACACCAAGCTGTCCGGCAAGGACGTGCTGCCGATGGCGGGCGAGTACACCACCCAGGTCATGCGCGACGGCCTGCGCGAATTCCTCAAGCGGCAGCGCCCGGAATCGCTGCAGACGCATCCCGCCGCCGCGGCCGATGCCGAAGCTGCCGAACGCCAGCTCCAGGTCACCGAAGTGGCGCGGCCCAAGCCCGCCCGCCCGGCCGAACAGCCCATCACCTTCCACAAGCACGTCGAGGGCCTGGCCGCCGTGGTGCCGCCGCGCCCCGCCGGTTTCTGTACGGGCTGTCCGGAACGGCCAATCTTCTCGGCCCTGACCCTGGCGCAGGAAACGCTGGGCCAGCACCATATTTCCTGCGACATCGGCTGCCACCTGTTCTCCATCCTGCCGCCGTTCAACCTGGGCGCCACCACCATGGGCTACGGCCTGGGCGCCTCCAGCGCCGCGGCCTTCAACGTGCCGGCTGCCAAGCGCCCCATCTCCATCATGGGCGACGGCGGCTTCTGGCATAACGGGCTGTCCTCGGGCATCGGCAACGCGGTGTTCAACAAGTACGACGGCGTCATCGTCATCGTCGACAACTTCTACGCCTCGGCCACGGGCGGCCAGGACATCCTGTCCTCGCGCGCCGAAAATCCGGACCGCTCCACCAACAACCCGATCGACGCGGCTGTGCGCGGCGTGGGCGTGAAATGGGTGCGCACGCTGGACCGCACTTATGACGTCGCCAAGGTGCGCGCCACCATCGAAGAGGCGCTGACCACCGACATCAAGGGCCCCAAGGTCATCATCGCGCAGTCGGAATGCATGCTGAACAAGCAGCGCCGCATCAAGCCCCTATTCAACAAGGCAGTGAAGGAAGGCAAGCGCGTGGTGAAGGAACGCTTCGGCGTGGACCCGGACGTATGCACCGGCGACCATGCCTGCATCCGCCTGTCGGGCTGCCCGTCGCTGACGGTCAAGGACAGCGGCGACCCCCTGAAGGAAGACCCGGTGGCGCACGTGGAAAGCAGTTGCGTGGGCTGCGGCAATTGCGGCGAGGTCGCCCATGCCGCCGTGCTCTGCCCGTCCTTCTACCGCGCCGACATCGTCCACAACCCGACCGGCCGCGACCGTTTCCTGGCGCGCATGCGCACCGCCGTCATCGGCTTCCTGCAACGGCGCCGCGCCGCGCGCCTGGCCCACTACGCCCTCTGAGGATTCCTGTTCCATGAACCCGGCCGCTATGCAACAAGCCAACCCGATCAAGATCGCCATCCTGGCCATGGGCGGCCAGGGCGGCGGCGTGTTGGCCGACTGGATCGTCGACATGGCCGAGCACGCCGGCTGGTGGGCCCAGACCACCTCGGTGCCCGGCGTGGCCCAGCGCACCGGCGCCACCATCTATTACCTGGAATTGCTGCCGGAATCCGAGGTGCAGCGCGCCGGACGGCAGCCCGCCCTGGCGCTGATGCCGACCCCGGGCGACGTCGACCTCGTGGTCGCCGCCGAACTGATGGAAGGCGGCCGCGCCATCCAGCGCGGGCTGGTCACGCCCGAACGCACGGTGCTGCTGACCTCTTCGCACCGCAGCTACGCGGTCAGCGAAAAATCCGCGCCCGGCAACGGCATCGCCGATCCGAACAAGGTGCTGGAAGCCGGCCGCGCCGCGGCCAAGCGCTTCCTCTGCTTCGACCTGCAGGACCTGGCCGACCGCGCCGGCAGCGTCATCAGCGCCAGCCTGTTCGGCGCGGTGGCCGGCAGCGGCGCGCTGCCGTTCTCGCGCGACGATTTCGAAGCCACGGTGCGCCGTGCCGGACTGGGGGTGGAAGCCAGCCTGCGCGCCTTTGCGCTGGGCTATGAATCCGCCGACCAGGCGCCCGCGCAGCCTGCCCCCATCGATCTGGCGCGCCCTGTGCCGGCCGTGCCCGAACGCGCCGCCAGCCCCAAGGCGCAAGCCCTGCTGGATACGGTCAAACGCGACTTCCCCGTCTGTGCGCAGCCCATGCTGACCGTGGGCGTGCGCCGCCAGATCGAATTCCAGGACCTGGCCTATGCCGCCGAGTACCTGCGCCGCATGAAGGCCATCCGCGACCTGGACGCCGCCCATGGCGGCGAAGCGCGCCAATGGGCGCTGACCTGTGCCGCCGCGCGCTACGTGGCCACGGCCATGGCCTACGACGACGTGATCCGCGTAGCCGACCTGAAGACCCGCGCCACCCGCTTTGACCGCGTGCGCCAGGAAGTGGGCGCGCGCCCCGACCAGCTGGTCTACACCACGGAATTCATGCACCCGCGCCTGGAAGAGATCTGCGGCACGCTGCCCGCCGGGCTGGGCCGCTGGCTCGAAGGCTCCAAGGCCTTCGGCGGCTTCGTCGAGCGCCGCCTGGGCCATGGCCGCCGCATGCAGAGCGGCACGCTGGGCGGCTTCCTGATGCTGTACACGCTGGCCGGCATGCGGCGCTTCCGCCGCAGCACGCTGCGCCACCAGGCCGAAGCCGCCGGCCTGGAACAGTGGCTGGACCTGATCGCCAGGCTGGCCCCGCGCGACTACGCGCTGGCCGTCGAAGCCGTCAACTGCCGCCGCCTGGTCAAGGGCTATAGCGACACGCACGTGCGCGGCGGCGGCAAGTACCGCCAGTTGCTCGCCGCGGCGGAACAGCTGGTCGGCCGGCCCGACGCCGCCGAAACGCTGCGCTCGCTGCGCGAAACCGCGCTGGCCAATGAAAAATGCGGCCCCATGGAACGCCAGTTGGCTGACAAGCTGGCGGCCTGAGACAAGTAAAGATAGGGACAAATGCCGTGCAGACACTGAAACTCATCGTCCGGGAAGTCCGGCAGGAATCGCCGCTGATCCGTTCGTTCCGGCTGGCGCGCGAAGACGCCGGCCCCCTGCCCGCCTTCGGGCCGGGCGCGCACCTGAAGGTGACGGTGCCGGGCCTGCGCGAGCCGCGCTGCTATTCGCTGGTGCAATTGGCGCCCGAGGCCGGCAAGTTCGCCCAGCCGGCGGAATACCGCCTGGGCGTGCGCCTGGAAGAAACCAGCCAGGGCGGATCGCGCCACATGCACGCGCTGGCCGAGGGCGACACGCTCACGGTCGAAGGCCCGAAGAACGACTTCCCGCTGCACGAATCGCCCGCCGGCGACGAACCCGTGGTGCTGATCGCGGGCGGCATCGGCATCACGCCCGTGGCGTCCATGGCGGCCGCGCTCAAGGCCGCGGGCCGCGCCTTCCACCTGCACTACTGTGGCCGCAGCAAGGACCAGCTGGCCTTCCTGCCCGAGCTGCAAGCCCTGGCAGGAGACGACCTGAGCCTGCACGCCGACGACGATCCGACCTGCCGCTTTGACCTGCAGGCGCTGCTGGAAGCCTCGTCGCCGCGCCAGCACCTGTACGTCTGCGGCCCCAAGGGCCTGATCGACGCGGTCATCCAGGGCGCCCGCGCGCGCCACTGGCCGGATGCCCACATCCATTTCGAACTCTTCGTCACCGCCGCGCCGCAGGCCGGCGACCAGCCCTTCGAAGTCGAACTGCGCCAGTCCGGCCGGGTGCTGACCATTCCCGCCGACAAGACCATCGTCGACGTGATGGAAGAGGAAGGCTGCGACCCGATGTACGACTGCAAGCGCGGCGAATGCGGCGTCTGCCAGGCCGCCGTGCTGGAAGGCGAACCCGACCACCGCGACTACTACCTCTCGGACACCGAGAAGGCCAGCGGCAAGATCATCCAGATCTGCATCTCGCGCGCGAAATCGGCGCGCCTGGTGCTGGACCTGTAGCCCGACGCAAGGAAGCGCCACCATGGCCAAATATCGCGACAATCCCGACGCCATCCGCGCCCTGCTGCGCGACACCGAGGTGCACAAGGACCTGTTCATCGACCAGGAGCTGTTCGAGCTGGAGATGGAACGCCTGTACGCCAACACCTGGGCCTACGTGGGCCACGACAGCCAGGTGCCCAATCCCGGCGACTACATCACCACCACGGTCGGCAACCAGCCGGTGGTGATGGTGCGCCACAGCGACCGCTCGGTGCGGGTGCTGCACAACCGCTGTCCGCACAAGGGCACCATGGTGGCGGGCGATGCCTGCGGCAATACCGGCAAGTTCTTCCGCTGCCCTTACCACGCCTGGACCTTCAAGACCGACGGCAGCCTGCTGTCCATTCCGCTGAAGAAGGGCTACGAGAACACCGGTCTGGAAAACTGCGAAGCCAGCCAGGGCATGGCCGCCGTGAAGGACGTGAAGAACCATCGCGGCTTCGTGTTCTGCCGCCTGAACCCGGAAGGCCAGTCCTTCGAGGACTTCTTCGGCGAATCGCTCTCCACCCTGGACAATATGGTGGACCGCTCGCCCGAAGGCCGGTTGGAAGTCGCCGGCGGCGTGCTGCGCTACATGCACCGCTGCAACTGGAAGATGCTGGTCGACAACCAGACCGACACCTGCCACCCGATGGTGGCGCACGAATCGTCGGCCGGCACCGCCGTCAAGGTCTGGGAGCAGGCGCCGGAAGGCACGCCCAAACCCATGGCGGTGGAACTGTTCGCGCCCTTCATCTCGCCCTACGAGTTCTTCGAGAACATGGGCATACGCGTATGGGAAAACGGCCACGGCCATACCGGCGTGGCGGACTCCATCCATGCCTCGTACTCCGGCGTGCCGGGCTACTGGGATTCGATGGTCGCGGCCTATGGCGAGGAGCGCGCCAAAGAGATCCTGGGCGACGTGCGCCACAACACCGTGTACTTCCCCAACATCATGGTCAAGGGTCCGATCCAGACGTTGCGCATCTTCAAGCCGATCGCCGCCGACCGCACGCTGGTGGAATCCTGGACCTTCCGCCTGGTGGGCGCGCCCGACCTTCTGCTGGAACGCACGCTCATGTACAACCGCCTCATCAACGCCCCGACTTCCGTGGTCGGGCACGACGACCTGGAAATGTACGAGCGCGCGCAGGACGGCCTGCAATCGCGCGCGCGGGACTGGGTCAACGTGGGCCGGCTGTACTCGCCCGACGAACTCGGCCAGAAAAACGTCGCCACCAATGGCACCAATGAATGGCAGATGCGCAACCAATACCGCGCATGGGGCCGCTACATGACCGGACCGGAGTCGGTATGAGCGCAAGCGACCGCGAGTTGATCGATTTTGTCTACGCCGAAGCGCGCATGCTGGACGAGCTGCGCTTCGAGGACTGGCTGAACCTGTACACCGAAGACGGCTATTACTGGATGCCGCTGGCCCATGGCCAGACCGACCCGAAGCTGCACGCCTCGTTGATGTACGAAGACAAGCTGCTGCTGCGCGTGCGCGTGGAGCGCCTGGCCGGCCAGCGCACCTTCTCGCAGCAACCCAAGAGCCGCTGCCATCACCTGCTGCAGGCGCCCATGGTGGAGCATGGCCATCCCGATGCCGCGCCCGCCGAAGGCCGCCACGTGGTGCGCACCGCCTTCCATTACGTCGAAACGCGGCACGACACGCAGACGCTGTACGCGGGCTGGGCCACCCACCATCTGGTGGAACAGGATGGCGCCCTGCGCATCCGCCTGAAACGCGTCGACCTCGTCAACTGCGATTCGGCCTTCGGCAATATCCAATTGTTCATGTAGGAGCGGCTTGTGAGCACCACCGTCCATCAGGCATTCCGCGACACCGCGGCCCGCTACGGCGCCCAGCCCTTTCTGTGCATCCTGCCGGAAACCGCGCAGGCCTACGGCATCGCCGCCGGCGAGCTGGCCTACGCCCAGGCCGCCGAGGCCATCGAGACCCTGCGCGCAGCCTATGCCCGCGCCGGCTACGGCCACGGCCACCGCGCCGGCCTGCTGCTGGAGAACCGCCCCGCCTTCTTCCTGCACTGGTTCGCGCTGAACGCGCTGGGCGTGTCGGTGGTGCCCATCAATCCCGATCTGCGCGCGGCTGAACTCGAATACCTGACGGGACACTCGGAGATCGCGCTGGCCGTGGCGTTGCCCGAACGCCACGCCGACCTGCTGGCCGCCGCGCAGCGCGCCGGCCGCGAACTGCGGGTGATGGGCCCGGACGATACGCCGCCCGCCGCGCCGTTTGCGGCGCCGCTGGCCGACAGCGAACCCGGCGTGCTGAGCGAATGCGCGTTGCTTTACACGTCCGGCACCACCGGACGGCCCAAGGGCTGCATCCTGCCCAACCGCTATTTCCTGCACGCCGGCGGCTGGTACGCCCGCATCGGCGGCCTGTGCGAACTGCGCCCCGGCCAGGAACGCATGCTGACGCCGCTGCCCCTGGTCCACATGAACGCCATGGCGTATTCGGCCATGGCCATGGTGCTGACCGGCGGCTGCCTGATTCCGCTGGACCGCTTCCATCCCAAGACCTGGTGGGACAGCGTGCGCGACTCCGGCGCGACGGTGCTGCACTACCTGGGCGTCATGCCCGCCATCCTGATGAAGGCCGAACCCTCCGCGCGGGATAAACAGCCCGCCATCCGCTTCGGCTTCGGCGCCGGCGTGGACCGCAAGCTGCACCAGCCTTTCGAAGAGCGCTTCGGTTTCCCCCTGCTGGAAGCCTGGGCCATGACCGAGACCGGCGCAGGCGCGGTCATCATCGCCAACCACGAACCGCGCCATATCGGCAGCAGCTGTTTCGGCCGCGAGGAAGATGACGTATTGGTGCGCATCGTCGCCGATTCCGGCGCGCAAGCCGCCGCCGGCGAACCCGGCGAACTGCTGGTGCGCCACGCCGGCGACGATCCGCGCTATGGCTTCTTTGCCGGCTATCTCAAGGACGAGGAAGCCACTACCCAGGCCTGGGAGGACGGCTGGTTCCACACCGGCGACATCGTACGCCGCGACGCTGACGGCGCGCTGCGCTTCGTGGATCGCAAGAAGAACGTCATCCGCCGCAGCGGCGAGAACATCTCCGCGGTGGAAGTGGAAAGCGTGCTGCTGCAGCATCCGCTGGTGAAGGCCGTGGCGGTCGCCGCCGTACCCGACGCGGTGCGCGGCGACGAAGTGCTGGCCTGCGTGGTGCCCGAGAGCCTGCCGGCCGAGGGCGACGCCATGGAACAGGCCGCCCGCAGCATCGTGCAATGGAGCCTGGAACAGCTGGCCTATTACAAGGCGCCCGGCTACGTCGCCTTCGTCGACAGCCTGCCGCTGACCACCACCAACAAAATCCAGCGCGGCGAAATGAAAGCCCTGGCGCCCACGCTGCCCGGCACGGCCCGCTGCGTGGACACCGGCCACATGAAGAAACGCCAGGAGCCCGCGCGATGAGCCGCCTTGGCTATGAAGGCGTGGTGGCGGCCCTGCCCGTCACCATTCCGTATGAGCGCTATTCCACCCATGCCGCCCACTGGTGGCTGGGGCGGGCGCTGGGCGCGCTGATCCGGCAAGCGGGCGTAGCCAAGACCGAGGTGGACGGGCTCTGCGTGTCCAGCTTCACCCTGGCGCCCGACACTGCCGTCGGCCTGGTGCAGCACCTGGGCATGAGCCCGCGCTGGCTGGACCACCTCCCCATGGGCGGCGCCAGCGGCGTGGCGGCGTTGCGCCGCGCAGCCCGCGCCGTGCAGGCCGGCGACGCGAACATCGTGGCCTGCATCGCGGGCGACACCAATCACGTGGACTCGTTCCGCAACACCGTCAGCCAGTTCTCGCGCTTCGCGCAGGACGCGGTCTACCCTTACGGCGCAGGCGGCCCCAACGCCAGCTTCGCACTGCTGACCGCCAACTACATGCGCACGACCGGCGCCACCCGCGCAGACTTCGGCAAGCTGTGCGTGGCGCAGCGCGACAACGCCCTGCGCTATCCGCACGCGCTGATGAAAAAGCCGCTGACCTTGGCCCAGTATCTGGACGCCCGCGTCATTACCGACCCGATACACCTGTTCGATTGCGTGATGCCTTGCGCCGGCGCCGATGGTTTCCTGGTCATGAGCGAGGAGCGGGCGTGCGCGCTGAACCTGCCTTACGCGCGCATCCTCTCCACCATCGAACGCCACAACGCCTGGATCGAAGATCCGATCCAGACGCGCGGCGGCTGGACCATGGACCTGGACGAGCTGTATGGCCTGGCCAACTCGCAGCCGGCCGACATGGATTTTCTGCAAGCTTATGACGACTACCCCGTCATCAACCTGATGCAGATGGAAGACCTGGGCTTCTGCCAGAAGGGCTCGGCCCCGGACTTCGTGCGCAGCCACAGCTTCACCGTGGACGGCAGCTTTCCCTTCAACACCAACGGCGGCCAGCTGTCGGTGGGCCAGGCCGGTGCGGCCGGCGGCTATCTGGGCATGGTGGAAGCGCTGCGCCAATTGAGCGGCACGGCCGGCGGCACGCAGGTGGCCGACGCCCGCCTCGGCATGGTCAGCGGCTTCGGCATGATCAATTACGACCGCGGCCTGTGCACCGCCGCGGCCATCCTGGCTAGGAGCGACGCATGACCGAACCCTTGGCCAAGCCGCCCCGCAAGAACCCGATCGCCCGCACCCGCCAGCCGACCCTGCCGCCAGGCTGGCGCAGCCGCAGCGCGCTGGGGCTGACCGCCGCCGCGGCCGAGGGCCGCTTCGACCTGCAGACCTGCGCCGACTGCGGCGCGGTCCAGTATCCGCCCCGCGAAGTCTGCGGCCACTGCCTGTCCGAGCGCCTGCCCTGGCGTCCGGCCGACCCCAGCGGCGTGCTGCTGGTCAGCACCACCCTGCATCACAGCAACGACCTGTATTTCCGCGAACGCCTGCCCTGGCGCGTGGGCACGGTGCGCATGACGGCCGGCCCTTCGGTGGTGGCGCACGTGCACCAGGACTGCGCCGACGGCGCCCGCGTGCGCCTGGCGCTGAAGCTGGACCGCAGCGGCCAGGCCGTGATGATCGCCCTGCCTGAAAGGAACACGCCGAACATGGAAGACGACAAGACCCTGCGCGAAACCTCGTGCGATCCGAAATTCCGCCGCGCGCTGGTCACCGACGGCAAGTCGGCGGTGGGCCAGGCCGTGGCGCGCGCCCTGCTGGACGCCGGCTGCCCGACCGTGTTCCTGGGCGACCCGCAAGCCTGGAAGCGCGACGCCGCCTTCGAGGCGCTGGCGGCCGACCCGCGCGTGCAGGCGGTCGTGCTGGACGTGACCGATACTGATTCCGTCGAGCGCGTCGCCGCCTCTATCGGCGGCAAGGTCGAGATCCTGGTGAACACCGCCGACCTGGAACGCGAAGGCGGCCTGCTGAACCGCAAGGACGTCAACACGGCGCGCGACGCCATGGACGTGAACGTGCTGGGGCTGATGCGCCTGGCACAGAGCTTCGGCCCGGCGCTATGCGGCCGCGCCGCGGATGGTGTCAACAGCGCCACAGCCTGGGTCAACGTGCTGTCCATCTACGCCCACATGAATCTGCCGTCGCGCGGCATGTGGTCGGCCTCCAAGGCGGCCGCGCTGTCCCTGGCGCAATGCCTGCGCGCCGAGATGCGCGGCGCGGGCGTGCGGGTGGTGAACGTGTTCCCCGGGCCGGTGGATCACGAATGGGAGCAGCGCACGCCGCCCCCGCGCGTGGCGCCCGCGGCGATAGCCGCCGCCATCGTGCGCGCGCTGAAGGAAGGCATCGAGGACGTCTACGTCGGCGATGTCGCGCAGGAATTCCGCGCCCGGCTGGCGGAAAACCCCAAGGGACTGGAACGGGAGCTGGGCGCCTGACGGCTGCCCGTCCCCGACAACGCACCAACCGAGAGGAACAGCACATGAGCCAAAACATTCTTGCCCAATTCATGGCCGAACTGATGTCCGGCCGCATCCGCGTGGTGGACCTGACCGAGACGCTGACGCCGGAGTTCCCGACCATCGTGCTGCCGCCGGAGTTCGGCCAGGCCTGGCCGTTCCGCATCGAAGAGATCTCGCGCTATGACGAGCGCGGACCCGCCTGGTACTGGAACAACTTCTCGTGTTCCGAACACACCGGCACCCACTTCGACGCCCCGGCCCACTGGGTCACGGGCAAGGACCAGCCCGACAATACCGTGGACACCATCCCGGTCGAAGCCTTCATCGCCAGCGCCTGCGTCATCGACTGCTCGGCCGAGTCTCGCGACAATCCGGACTTCCTGCTGACCGTGGACTTCGTGAAGAAATGGGAAGAGCGGCACGGCCGCATTCCCGCGCGTTCCTGGGTGTTGATGCGCACCGACTGGTCCAAGCGCGCCAAGCCCGCCGACTACCTGAACCTGCAGGAAGACGGCGCGCACTCGCCCGGCCCGGATGCGGAAGTGGTGCCCTGGCTGATCAAGGAGCGCGACGTGCACGGCTTCGGCACCGAGTCGGTGGGCACCGACGCGGGCCAGGCGCAGCACCTGGATCCCCCCTATCCCTGCCACTACTACATGCACGGCAACAACCGCTACGGCCTGCAGTGCATGACCAACCTGGACCAGTTGCCGCCCACCGGCGCGGTGATCTTTTCGGCGCCGCTCAAGATCCGCAGCGGCTCGGGCAGCCCGCTGCGCGTGCTGGCGCTGGCGCCCAAGGCCTGAGCCGGCCGCGCCTGAACCGGCCGCACGACAACGACAACAGGGGGAATTCCATGACGCACACCAACGTCGCCATCGTCACCGGCGGCAGCGCCGGCATCGGCGCCGAAATCTGCCGCAGCATGCTGGACGCAGGCTACGAAGTGATTTCCATGGCGCGCCGCGCCGCCGACTTCAGCCACCCGCGCCTGCACAATGTGCAAGTGGACCTGCTGGACGCCGAAGCCACCGCACAGGCCGGCGCGGAAGCCGCGGCGAAGTTTCCGATCAGCCACATCATCCACAACGCCGGCGTCATCTGGCCCAACCTGCTGCCGCAAGTCACGCAGGAAGAGCTGCACGGCCTGACGCAGATCCACCTGGGCGCCGCCATCAGCCTGGTGCAGGCCGCCCTGCCCGGCATGCAGGAACGCAAGTTCGGCCGCATCGTGATGATGTCCTCGCGCGGCGCGCTAGGCCTGCCGACCCGCACCGCCTATTCGGCCACCAAGGCCGGCATGGTGGGGATGGCGCGCACCTGGTCGCTGGAACTGGCGCCGTATGGCATCACGGTCAACGTGGTGGCCCCCGGCCCGATCCAGACCGACATGTTCTACGAGGTCATCGAGCCCGGCAGCGAACGCGAGAAGCAACTGGCCGCCGGCATTCCAGTCAAGCGCCTGGGCCGCTCGGATGATGTGGCCCGCGCCGTCATGTTCTTCTCGGATCCGGCCAACAGCTTCGTCACCGGCCAGACGCTGTTCGTCTGCGGCGGCGCCAGCGTCAGCTCCATCACCATCTGAACGCGCTTCGGGTTTTGACGGATAGGTAAGCACTGCGGACCGGGTCTACAGTGCGTAGCCTGCGCACAGAAAGTTTAAGCAACAAGTATTAGCGCAATCCAAGCCATTCCAGCAGTACCTGTTTTCTCCGTTTTCCAGCCGCACCCCCACCCTGCTCCCTATCCGGAGGTTTTGCCATGCTGTCGAAGAAACTCCCCCTGGCCGCGGCCGCCGCGGTAGCCGCGCTGTTCGCCCTGCCCGCCCTGGCCCAAGTCAAGGTCGGCGTCGTCACCTCGTCCACCGGCCCCACGGCGCTGGTGGGGATACCCCAGAAGAACACCGTGCCGCTGCTGCCGAAGAAGATCGGCGACCTGACCGTGGAGTACATCTCGCTGGATGACGCCAGCGATTCCACCAACTCGGTGACGGCCTTCAAGAAGCTGATCTCGGAACAGAACGTCGATGCGCTGATCGGCCCGTCGGGTTCGCCCAACGCCATGGGCGTGATCCAGTTCGCGGCCGAGGCCGGCGTGCCGATGCTGGCGCCGGTGGGCACCGCCGCGGTGGTGCTGCCCATGAACGAACAGAAGAAGTGGGTCTTCAAGACCACCCAGAACGACGACATCATCGCGCGCGCGCTGGTCGACCACATGGTCAAGACGGGCATCAAGACGGTTGGCTTCATCGGCCTGAACGATCCCTACGGCGAAAACTGGTCCAAGGTCTTCGCGGGCCTGGCCGCTGAAAAGGGCATCAAGATCACGGCCAACGAGCGCTACCTGCGCTTCGACAGCTCGGTCACGGGCCAGGCGCTGAAGATCCTGGCCGCCAAGCCGGACGCGGTACTGGTGGCTGCCCCCGGCGCCGCCAGCGTGTTGCCGCAAACGACGCTGTTCGATCAGGGCTACAAGGGCAAGTTCTACCAGACCCATGGCGCGGCCCTGCCCGACTTCCTGAAGCTGGGCGGCAAAAAGGTCGAAGGCACGGTGCTGGCCGCGAGCCTGATGCTGGTGCTGCCGGAAATGCCGGACAGCAACCCGTCCAAGAAGGTCGCCGCCGACTACATCGCCGCCTACGAAAAGCTCAACGGCTCCAAGCCGGCCACCTTCGGCGCCAACGTCTACGACGCCGGCCTGCTGCTGGAAAAAGCCGTGCCGATCGCCGAGAAGGCTGGCAAGCCGGGCACCAAGGAGTTCCGCAACGCGCTGCGCGATGCGCTGGAACAGACCAAGGAGCTGGTCGGCACCCAGGGCGTCTACAACATGACGGCCGCCGACCACAGCGGCTTCGACGACCGCGGCCGCGAACTCATCACCGTCAAGGACGGCGCCTGGACATTGGTGAAGTAGTCCCCCCCCGAAGCGCTGCGCGCTTCCCCCCAGGGGGCATGCCTGCGGACCGGCAGAGCCGGCTCCGCGGCATCCCGATAGGGTGCGCAGAGTTTGCTCCGTAGGAGCGCGGATAGGAGGTGACGTGCCTGCCGTGCTTGTCTGTCTTACCCGGAATTTCGCATGAATGCTCAGATTGCCCTGATACTCGGGCAGGACGGCATCACCAACGGCGCCATCTATGCGCTGCTGGCCTTGTCCATCCTGCTGGTCTTTACCGTCACCCGCGTGCTGTTCATCCCGCAAGGCGAGTTCGTCGCGTTCGGCGCGCTGACCATGGCCGCGCTCCAGGCCGGCAAGCCGGTGCTGCTGGTGTGGCTGCTGTTCGCCTTCGCAGTGGCCGAGGTCGGCGCCGATCTGCTGGCGCGCCGCAAGCGGCCGGGACGCAACCGCGGCGCCTGGCGCATGGCCGCCAAACTAGCCTATCCGCTGGCGCTGGCCGCGCTGTTCTACAAGCTGCCGCTGGCCCAGCTACCGATGGCGGTGCAGGCGTTGCTGACGCTGCTGCTGCTGGTGCCGATGGGACCGCAGCTGTATCGATTGTTCTACCAGCCCATCGCGTCGGCCTCGACGCTGGTGCTGCTGATCGTCTCCATTGCCGTGCACCTGGCGCTGGTCGGCCTGGGACTGCTGGCTTTCGGCGCCGAAGGCGCCCGCACCGCGCCGTTCAGCGACGCCAGCCTGGCGCTGGGACCCTTGAACGTCAATAGCCAGGCGCTGTGGGTGGTGGCTGTGTCGGCGCTGCTCATCATCGTGCTCTATCAGTTCTTCGAACGCTCGATGTACGGCAAGGCACTGCGCGCGGCCGCCTTCAACCGGCTGGGCGCGCGGCTGATGGGCATATCGCCGATCTTCGCCGGCAAGGCCACATTCTTCCTGGCCGCATTGATCGGCACGGTCTCGGGCATCCTGATCGCCCCCATCACCACCATGTATTTCGACTCCGGCTTCATGGTCAGCCTGAAGGGCTTCGTGGGCGCCATCATCGGCGGCCTGGTGAGCTATCCGCTGGCCGCGGCCGGCGCCATCCTGGTCGGCCTGATCGAGGCCTTCTCCTCGTTCTGGGCCAGCGCCTACAAAGAAATCATCGTGTTCACGCTGATCATCCCCGTGCTGCTCTGGCGTTCACTGAAAAGCCATCACGTCGAGGAAGAAGACGAATGAACCCGCGCCACATCCTCCTCGCATTCCTGGCGCTGCTGGCCCTGGCGCCGCTGGCGCTGCCGCCGTTCTACGTCACGCTGCTGAACTACATCGGCCTGTATGCCATGGTGGCGCTGGGCCTGGTGCTGCTGACCGGCGTCGGCGGCCTGACCAGCTTCGGGCAGGCCGCCTTCGTGGGCGTGGGCGCCTACACCACCGCGCTGCTGACCACCCGCGCCGATACGCTGCCGTCCTGGCTGGCATGGCTGGGCTCCTCGCCCTGGCTGACCTTGCTGGCCGGACTGGCGCTGACCGTGGTCATCGCCTACCTGCTGGGCGCGATCACGCTGAAGCTGTCGGGCCATTTCCTGCCGCTGGGCACGATCGCCTGGGGCCTGTCGCTGTACTTCGTCTTCGGCTCGGTCGAGGGCCTGGGCGGCCATACCGGCATCCCGGACATTCCCGCCATCAGCCTGTTCGGCTGGACCCTGAACCAGGGCGACAACATCTACTACCTGATCTGGGCCTTCCTGCTGGTGGCCGTGTGGTCCACCCAGAACCTGCTGGATTCGCGCGAAGGCCGCGCCATCCGCGCGCTCAAGGGCGGCCGCGTGATGGCCGAATCCATGGGCGTGGACACGGCCCGCTCGCGCATGGTGATCTTCATCATCGCGGCGCTGCAGGCCTGCGCCTCGGGCTGGCTATATGCGCACATGCAGCGCTTCGTGAACCCCAACCCCTTCGGCTTGCAGATGGGCATCGAATACCTGTTCATGACCGTCATCGGCGGCGCGGGACAGGTCTGGGGCGCGCTGGTCGGCGCGGGCGTCTTCACCGTGCTCAAGCAATGGTTGCAAGACTGGATGCCCAAGCTGCTGGGCCAGACCGGCAACTTCGAGGTGATCGTGTTCGGCTTCGGCATGGTGCTGCTGCTGCATCGCGCCCGCAGCGGCCTGTGGCCGGTGCTGACGCGCTGCGTGCCGGTGAAGAAGCAGCCGCGCAAGCTGGACATGAACGCCGAGCCGCTGCCGCGCAAGCCCATGCCGCCGCGCGGCGAGGTGGTGCTCAAGGCCGTGGACGTGACCCGCAAGTTCGGCGGCCTGGTCGCCAACAACGCCATGAACCTGGAGATCCGCGCGGGTGAAATCCTGGCGCTGATCGGGCCCAACGGCGCCGGCAAGAGCACCATGTTCAACCAGATCTCCGGCGTGGACACGCCGACCTCGGGCACGGTGACGCTGCTGGGCCAGTCCGTGGCCGGCGCCGGCGCGCGCCGCATCGCGCGGCTGGGCCTGTCGCGCACCTTCCAGCACGTGCGCCTGCTGGGCCGCATGAGCGTGCTGGA
>NZ_JBARYB010000200.1:0-16411 GCF_049647645.1 Achromobacter sp. | reverse complement strand
GCCGACACCGGCGCGGGGACCGGAGCAGGCGCCGCATTGGCCTGCGAAAACTGCTTCCATACTTCGATCGCGCGCAGGCGCTGCTTGGCCACGACCTGGATGCGTTCGCGCAAATGCTCGTCGCGCGCCAGCAAGGCGTGGAAATCGCGCGAGGACAGCATCAGCAGCTTGCTGTAGCCCAGCGAGGTCACCTCCGGCATCAGCTGCTGTTCGCCCAACAGTCCGAGTTCGCCGAAGAATTCGCCGCTGCCCAGCTCGATCATGGTGTTGTCGGGCAGATGCACGGCCACGGCGCCCGAGGCTACGAAGCACATCTCTTCGCCGTGACGGCCCTTGGTCAGCACGCGCTGGTCCGGCAGCGCCAGGCGCGGCTTGAGCAGCTTGCTAATGGCACGCAAGGAATCCGCGGACAGGCCTTCGAACAGCGGCACGCGCTTGATCAGCTCGGCCGCGCTCATTTCGATGTCCAGCGGCGGATGCGTGTCGATATGGGCCCAGCGGCTCTTCAACTGCGCCATCAGGTCCGCGTATACCTCGCCGCTGATCAGGAACTGCTCCAGCATGTCGCGGTAGCGGATGCGCTCCATTTCGCGGGCCACGCGGCCCAGGTAGCTTTCCTGCAGCCACTGCGCGTAGGACGGGTATTGCAGGTTCAGGGCCTGCATGGCGTTTTCGATCAGGTCCAGGCGGCGCTGGTGCAGGATCACGATGCGCTGGGTGGCTTCCTCGCCGAGCAGCGGCGTGATCTGTTCGCGCGCGAAGGCGATCAGGCGCTGCGCCACCGACCGCTTGCTCATCAGGTTGGCGAAGCGTTGACCCAGTTCTCGCGCCAGCCAGCCTTGGAAGCCGAACAGGTAGTGCAGGCGCAGGGCCAGGCGGAAACCGGTGGAATAGCGCACGTCGGCGACGATGGCGCGCTCGAAGCCGGGGATGCCGCCCAGCCGGATCGCGTCCTCCAGCCGTTCCGCCCGCGCCAGCAGGGTTTCGGCCATGCGCCAGTCGACGATCTGGGCCTTCAGGATGTCGAAGAACATTTCCTCTTCGCGCTGGGCCACGATGGCCAGGCCTACCGATACGCGCTGCTCGTCCGTCATCTGGCTGACCTGGCCGTCATGCACGCTGGTGAGGCTGGCGTCGAACACGGCGCGGATGCGGTCGCGGACCTCGGTGCCGATATGCTCGGACTTGGCGACCTCTTCGGTCTTGCCCTGCAGGTCTTCCAGCGCCACCGCCAGGACCTGATTGCGGATGGTGCGCTCCACCGGCGACAGCTGGTTCAGGCCCAGCATGCGGATCAACGGACGCAGGCTGATGCCGTTGATGAACAAGGTCAGCAGCACATAGCTGGTGGTAGCCACCGCAATGAATTGCCGCGCCTCTTCGGCCACCCCGGTCTGCTCCGTCACGGCCAGCGCCAGCGCCAGCGACACGGCGCCGCGCAGGCCGCCCCACAGCATGACCACCTTGTAGGGATTGCTGACCTTGGTCCCCAGGCGGGTCAGCCCCAGCAGGGGCAGCAGGCCGAAGACGACAATGGCGCGCGCCACCAGCGTCGCCACGAACACCACCGCCACCAGCGCCAGTTCCTGCCAGTCGGCTGCCGCCATCAGCTTGGGGATCAGCATGGCCGCGAACAGGAAAATCAGCGAGTTGGCCCAGAACCCGAACTGCTCCCAGGCGCTGGACAGGTACTCGAAGGTGGTGGGCGACATGCGCGTGCGGCCGGTGGACCCGACCACCAGGCCGGCGATCACCGTGGCGACCACGCCCGACACGTTCAAGTAGTGCTCGGAAATGAAGAAGGACAGGTAGGCCAGCGTCAGCGTCAGCGTGATTTCCGCGGTGGGAAAGCCGCGCAGCCAGGCGAACAGGAAGCAGGCCAGCCGGCCCATGGCGAAGCCGGCCAGGCCGCCGCCGATGAAGTGCACGATGAAGTCGTTGAAGATGCCGCTGGCGGTGAGTTCGCCGTGGCCGCCCAGCACGGCTAGCAGCACCGAGTACAGGGCGATGGACGCCGCGTCGTTGAACAGGCTTTCGCCTTCGACCAGGGTGGTCAGGCGCTTGGGCGCGCCAACTTCGCGGAAGATGCCCACCACCGCCACGGGATCGGTGGTGGCGACGATGGCGCCCAGCAGCAGGCAGACCACCAGGCCATAGGGCGAAATGGCGTCCAGCGTCAGCCCGACCACCACGGTGCAGACCACCACGGCCACGATGGCCATCATGAGAATGGGGCCGATGTCGTCCATCAGGCGCCGCACGTTCATGGACAGCGCGGTCTCGAACAAGAGCACCGGCAGGAACACCATCAGGAAGGTTTCGGATGAAATCTCGAAGCGTTCCAGCGAGTCGAGGAAGTCGCCAATCCAGCTGGGCGCCCAGCCGTGCACGTGCACGATGATGCCTAGCAGACAGCCGACAATGGCCAGCAGCACCGAGTAGGGCAGCTTGAGACGGCCCGCCAAAGGCGGCATGAAGCAGACCAGCGTCAGCAAACCTGCCAGGCCGAATACGAGAAAACCTACATCCATGTTCTGTTAGCGGAGCTTGTGTGAAGTTCCACAAGAATAGCGGCTTTTTCCCCCGCGACCGGGCCGGAAACTGTCTGGAATCGTGGAGAATGCACGTTTCGTTACCCCAATGCGGACAAGCGATACGCGTCGCGCCGTGTTTTTTGGGTAATGTGGAATCGCACAAACTTTGCAGGAGCGGCACTTGGCCCGGATCCATTCCCTGACCCGGCGCGACGACGCGCCCGCCATGCTGGTCCAGCTGACCGACAGCCATCTGTTCGGCGAGCCCGAAACCTCGATGCTGGGCGTCAACACGGACGCCAGCCTGCGCGCGGTGCTGCGCCAGATCGAAGCCGACGGCAAGCACCCCGATCTGCTGCTGGCCACCGGCGACATGTCCCAGGACGGCGAGGCCGCGGCCTATCGCCGGCTGGCGCGCGTCCTGTCCGAAGCGCCCGCCCTGGCACAGGCCAACATCCGCTGCCTGCCTGGCAACCATGACCTGCCTGCCGTGATGCGCCAGGAACTGCCGCAATGGTCGGTTCCGGTGACCGACGTGGGCGCTTGGCGCGTGGTCGCGCTGGACACCACCGTGCCCGGCTCCAACGCCGGCCATCTGCCCGCGAGCCAACTCGACCTGCTGGAAGCCGCGCTGGCCGAGGCGCCGGGCCGCCACACTCTGCTCGCCATGCATCACAACCCCATGCAGATCGACAGCCACTGGCACGATTCGATGATGATCGACAACCCGCAAGCGCTCTTCAAGCTGCTGACGCGCTGGCCGCAAGTCCGCGTGCTGCTGTGGGGCCATGTGCACCACGAGTTCGACCGCCGCCGCCACAACCTGCGCATGCTGGCCACGCCGTCGACCTGCTTCCAGTTCAGCATCCGCGACGGCAAGCACGTGGTGGACAACATGGCGCCCGGCTACCGCTGGATCAAGCTGTACCAGGACGGTTCGATGGCGACGGGCGTGCGGCGCGTGCAGGATGCGTTGTGGCATGGAGCCAAGACGGCGGCCGACAACGCCCAGGCGGCCTAGGCAGGCCCCGCTTGTCGCCCCGGCGGCAAACGGCGTTCGCCGAGCCCGCCATGCGCAAGCCCAAACCGGACGCGCATAAAAAACGGGGCACCAGCTATATGCATGGTGCCCCGCAAGCATCCGTCTCATAGGGGAGGGGAAAGAGGAGAAGCCGAGACGGATGACAAGACTGCTAACCGAAGTTCGCGGTCTACATGAAGTTAGGCGGGGCGATCCCCATTAAGTTTCTTGCGCCGCGCAAAATTTCCGCCCGAATTTGTATCAATTTATTCACGCGCGACCCCAGGCCGCCGGAAAAGCAAAAGGGCCGCGATCAGCGGCCCCTTGCGTGGTCAAGCAGGCTCAAGACGCGAGATTGCCGCGCATCTTCTTCAGGGCGGCCGCTTCGATCTGGCGGATGCGCTCGGCCGACACGCCGAACTCCTGCGCCAGTTCGTGCAAGGTAGCGCCGCCGTCGTCCTGCAGCCAGCGCGCTTCCACGATACGGCGCGAACGCGGGTCCAGCGCTTCGAGCGCGCCAGTCAGGCCGGCGCTTTGCATCTGGTCGCGGGCGGCGCGTTCCAGCACCCGGGTGGGTTCCTGGCGACCTTCGTCGGACAGGTAGGCGATGGGCGCGTAGCTGTCATCGTCGTCGTCCTGGTTTTCCAGCGACATGTCGCGGCCGGACAGGCGCACTTCCATTTCGCTGACGTCTTCGCGCCGCACGTTCAGTTCGCGCGCGATGTGGTCGACCTGGTCCGGATCCAGGGTCTGGCCGTCGGGACGCATGCTGCGCAGGTTGAAGAACAGCTTGCGCTGGGCCTTGGTGGTCGCAACCTTCACCAGACGCCAGTTGCGGATGATGTATTCGTGGATTTCGGCCTTGATCCAGTGCACGGCAAACGACACCAGGCGCACGCCGCGCTCGGGGTCGAAGCGCTTGACGGCCTTCATCAGGCCGACGTTGCCTTCCTGGATGAGATCGGCATGCGGCAGGCCGTAGCCCAGATACTGGCGGGCCACCGACACCACCAGGCGCAGGTGCGACAGAATCAGTTCGCGCGCGGCGCCCAGGTCTTCCTGGTCGCGCAGGCGGCGGCCAAGCTCGGTTTCACGTTCCGCGGACAGGACCGGCAGGCGGTTGACCGAGGAGATGTAAGCGTCGATCGTGCCAAGTGCGCCCGGATTGGCAATGGCCAACGCCAGGGCGTTGCCGGAAGCGGCCAACGAGGTACTGGGTTGCTTCATAGCGGGGGTCTCCGGATGGCGAAGGGATAACGACATGGATTCGATGTTAGCACTCTAGTATTGGGAGTGCTAATTCGACTATTGCGGCGCGTCAAAGTTTCCCAGGACGAAACATGTCCCCGTTTATTTTTTGATGGAGCCGGGATAACACTACCTCGCTGTGCCTCCATGGGGGCAGCCCGCTAGGCGGGCGCGGCGCGGGAGCACCGCTACCAGCCCAGGCGCTTCAAGCCTTCGGCCGTGGCCTCGCCATCGGGCCGCACGAACAGCGCCCCGCGCGGATCCATCAGCACCTGGTAGCGAGCGCCATCAAACATCGGCATATAGGCGCCGCTGCCGAATTGGACATCGACAAAGGGGAACCAGTTCGGAAAATTTTTCTTCAGCGATGCCAGGTCGGGCGCCGGCCAGTCATCCAGCGCATGGACCGAACGCGTCGCGGAAGCCTCGCGCGCCGCGTCGCTGTAGCGGCCGGACAGGCGCTCCAGCCGGTATAGCGGCGGCACGCCGGCCATCAACGCCGGCAGGCGCCAGCGCACGACCCGCGCATCGATCTGCCACTGGTCGCCGTAGAGGACATATTGCTTCGTCCCGGTGCCCGGCGCGCTGGCGTTGACCTGGAACTGGCCGTCGGCCACCTGGCGCACTTCGATGCGCGCCACCGGCTCGTCGGCCGTCAGGCGAAAGAATTGCACCAGCGACAGCGCCAGCAGGCCTGACACGCATCCCAGCAGCACCAGCATCAGGCCGAACAGGCGGCGCACCGGCCGGAACTGGAACATCTTGCGGCCGCGCTCATCGCGCGGGCCGCCGCGGCCCAGCAGCATGACGATGCCAGGCAGCAGGACGACGACGGCGCCCAGCAGTATCCAGACGAAGGGAGCGATTCCGTTGATCAAATCAGGCGTTCCTATTGAGCACAGACCGCAGGCGGCGCCCCGGGGCGCGATATAAGCCTGCCTCGGCAGGCTCGCCAGTATAGAAGCGCGCCCTCAGGGCGCCGGTTTTCCAAGCCGCTCGACGTGAAACCGGATGTGATCCTCGATGAAGGTCGAGATGAAGTAGTAGCCGTGGTCGTAGCCCGGGTGGCGTCGCAGGTCCAGCGGCTGTCCAGCGGCGGCGCAGGCCGCCTCGAATACCTCGGGATACAACTGCTCGGCCAGGAACTGATCCGACTCGCCTTGATCGATCAGGATGCCGGCGGGGAATGGATTCGTGGCCCCACGCATCAGCGCGGACGCGTCATAGGCGGCCCAGGCCTCGACCTGGTCCCCCAGATAGGCGCCAAACGCCTTCTTGCCCCAGGGGCACTGGCTGGGCGCGGCGATGGGCGCGAACGCCGACACCGAGCGGAACTTGCCGGGGTTGCGCAGCGCCAGCACCAGCGCGCCGTGCCCGCCCATGGAATGGCCGAAGATGCCCGTGCGCGAGGCGTCGCCCGGCAGGGCGTCGCCCGTGACGATGCCGTGCAGTTCCTGCGTCACGTAGCTGTACATGCGGTAGTGGCCGCGCCAGGCGGGCGTGGTGGCGTCCACGTAGAAGCCCGCGCCGGTGCCCAGATCCCAGCTTTCGTCCTCGCCGGCCACGTTGGCGCCGCGCGGGCTGGTGTCCGGAGCGACCAGCATGACGCCGAGCTCCGCGGCCAGGCGCTGCGCGCCCGCCTTGATCATGAACGTCTCTTCCGTGCAGGTCAGGCCCGCCAGGTAGAACAGCACCGGGACCGGACCTTGCTCGGCCTGGGGCGGAATGTAGACGGAGAAGCGCATGGGCAGGCCGATCTCCGCGGACTCGTGGCGGTAGTAGCGCTGCCAGCCGCCGAAGCAGCGGTGCTGCGAAATGAGTTCCAGGGCGACTGCCATTGCTTTCCTCCGGTCGTAGGGGTCGGAAAAAACGCCCGCGGATTAGGGGATACCCACGGTGCGACGTTCCGTCGCCGAATGTTAACCTGGGCTTTATGGGGTACGAACGACAGAAAAATAAGCGATTTCCTGCCCCGACATGATCACGGGACTTGACCAGCGCCCACCGTGGCACTATTTATATACCGTGAGCGAAGACAACCCGTTCTTCCAGATACGCAAGTCCTGACACTATGGCCCGTCTGCCCCGTCTGTACGCCCCTGGGCTGCCCCAACTGGTGCAGGCCAACTTCATCCAGCCGCTGGCGGCGCCGTCGCAACCCGCGCCGGCCGACATCCTGAACCAATTGGCCACGTGGCTGGGCGAATCCGCCCAACGCCACCGCGTCTCGGTTCACGGCTGGCTGCTGGCCAACGACCGCATCCTGCTGCTGGCCACGCCCGCGGACGAAGAAGGCCTGCCGCGCCTGATGCAGACGCTGGGCCGCAATCTGGCTGCGCGCCTGCGCGGCGGCCGGGTCTTCGCCGGCCGCTACCGCTCGGCCTTGCTGGAGCCTGGCGCCTGGGTGCTGCCGTCCCTGGTTTGGCTGGAAACCTACCCGGTGCGCAGCGGCGCCTCGCAGGATCCCGATTCCTGGCCCTGGTCGTCCGCCGCCAGCCATACCGGCAACACCACCGCGGCGCCCGCGCAGTGGCAATCGGATCACGCGGACTACTGGGCCTGTGGCAATACCCCGTTCGACCGCCAGGCCAACTACCGCAAGCGCTTGCAGGATGGCCTGTCGCGCGAGGAAACGCAGCGCATCGACCAGGCGGTCTCCGGGCAATGGGCGCTGGGCGGTCCCGCGTTCATCGCCAGCCTGGCCCATACGGCCAGCCGCCGGGTGGCCCCGGGGCAGCGCGGACGCCCGCGCAAAAAGCCGGCAGCTGCGGCGTCCGCCGACGCGGAGCCGGGCTCCTCGCCCCCCAACACGACACCCACGTCGACCTCCTGATTGCGGACCCGCCTGAATGGCGGGTTCTTCACTTTGCCTGCCGTTATCGCCGGCCAACATGCCCGCGCTTGGTTTCGCCTGCAACGTCCGGCTGGAGCCAACCGTCCACTGGAGCGCCGGCTGAGGGCCCCCATTTGCATTTCCGCAACGCCAGGCACGCTGTCGGACGCTTCAGAAATCGCGATATAAATAGGGACGCATAAAGTCAAAAGCGACGATTTGACGGATGCGGATGCACCCTCCTGGTGCACCCCTCTCTGGCAAGGCCCGTGTGGCGCGCCTCCTGATGCGTCACCGAATTAATCCTCAATGACATGATGCAAATATAAAAGGGGACAAACCCCAATTATTCCTATTGCACCCTACTCCTGGCGGGGGTATTGTCCGTCTCCTGCACTGCAACATTACGACGCAGGCCCACTGCGGAGCGCGCCATGCCCCAAATTACCCCGATCGACTCCTGTCCCCCGCCCAAGGCGACCCCCATCGATGCCAGCCGCATCGGGCTGCCTGCCGCCCAGGGCCTGTACAACCCCAAGAACGAACATGACGCCTGCGGCGTCGGTTTCGTCGCCCATATCAAGGGCAAGAAAAGCCATGCCATCATCCAGCAGGGCCTGAAGATCCTGGAAAACCTGGACCACCGCGGCGCGGTCGGCGCGGACAAGCTGATGGGCGACGGCGCCGGCATCCTGATCCAGATTCCCGACACGCTCTACCGCGACGAGTTCGGCCATCAAGGCATCACGCTGCCGCCTCCCGGCGAGTACGGCGTGGCCATGGTGTTCCTGCCCAAGGAAACCGCCTCGCGCCTGGCCTGCGAACAGGAACTGGAGCGCTCCGTGCGCGCCGAGGGCCAGGTCGTCCTGGGCTGGCGCGACGTGCCGGTGGACGTGGACATGCCCATGTCGCCCACCGTGCGCGCCTGCGAACCCGTGATCCGCCAGCTGTTCATCGGCCGCGGCGCCGACGTGATGGTGCCGGACGCGCTGGAGCGCAAGCTGTACGTGATCCGCAAGACCGCCAGCCACGCCATCCAGAACATGCATCTGGCGCACGGCAAGGAATACTTCGTGCCTTCGGCCTCGGTGCGCACCGTGGTCTACAAGGGCCTGTTGCTGGCCGACCAGGTCGGCCGCTACTACCGCGACCTGGCCGATACCCGCACGGTGTCGGCGTTGGCGCTGGTGCACCAGCGCTTCTCGACCAACACCTTCCCGGCCTGGCCGCTGGCCCACCCGTACCGCATGATCGCCCACAACGGCGAAATCAACACGGTCAAGGGCAACTTCAACTGGCTGCGCGCCCGCGAAGGCATGATGCAGTCGGCCGTGCTGGGCGACGACCTGAAGAAGCTGTACCCCATCGTCTACGAAGGCCAGTCCGACACCGCCACGTTCGACAACTGCCTCGAACTGCTGGTGAATTCGGGCTACTCGCTGGCCCACGCCATGATGATGATGATCCCGGAAGCCTGGGAACAGCACACGCAAATGGACGAGAGCCGCCGCGCTTTCTACGAATACCACGCCGCCATGATGGAGCCGTGGGACGGCCCCGCCGCGGTCGCGTTCACCGACGGCCGCCAGATCGGCGCCACCCTGGACCGCAACGGCCTGCGTCCGGCGCGCTACCTGGTCACCGATGACGACATGGTCATCCTGGCTTCCGAAGCCGGCACGCTGTCCATCCCCGAAAACCGCATCGTCAAGAAGTGGCGCCTGCAGCCGGGCAAGATGTTCCTGATCGACCTGGAACAGGGCCGCATCATCGACGACGCCGAGATCAAGCTGCAGCTGGCCAACAACCGGCCCTACCGCCAGTGGATCGAACGCCTGCAGATCAAGCTGGAATCGCTGCCCGCGCCGCGCCAAGCCGCCGTCGCCACGCAGTCGTCGGTGTCGCTGCTGGATCGCCAGCAGGCCTTCGGCTGGACCCAGGAAGACTACAAGTTCATCCTCGAACCCATGGCCTCGTCGGGCGAGGAAGTCATCGGCTCGATGGGCAACGACGCCCCGCTGGCCGTGCTGTCCGACCGTGCCAAGCCGTTCTACAACTACTTCCGCCAATTGTTCGCGCAGGTCACCAACCCGCCGATCGACCCCATCCGCGAACAGCTGGTGATGTCGCTGGTGTCCTTCATCGGCCCCAAGCCGAACCTGCTGGACATCAACAACGTCAATCCGCCGCTGCGCCTGGAAGTGTCCCAGCCGGTGCTGGACTTCGCCGCCATGGCGCAGATTCGCGACATCGAGCAGGTCACGGGCAAGAAGTTCCGCAGCTTCGAGCTGGACATCACCTATCCCGCCGCCTGGGGCCCCGAGGGCATCGAAGCCCGCGTGGCCGCGCTGTGCGCGCGCGCCGTCGACGCGGTGCGCAGCGGCTACAACATCTTGATCGTGTCCGACCGCCTGGTCGACAGCGAGCGCGTGGCCATCCCCGCGCTGCTGGCGACCTCCGCGGTCCACCAGCACCTGATCCGCGCCGGCCTGCGCACCAACACCGGCCTGGTGGTGGAAACCGGCTCGGCGCGCGAAGTGCACCACTTCGCGCTGCTGGGCGGCTACGGCGCCGAAGCCATCCACCCCTACCTGGCGCTGGAATCGCTGGGCAAGATGAACGACCCCGAAAAGGCGGTCAAGAACTTCATCAAGGCCATCGGCAAGGGCCTGAACAAGGTCATGTCCAAGATGGGCATTTCCACCTACATGTCCTACACCGGCGCGCAGATCTTCGAAGCCGTGGGCCTGCAGACCGCCCTGGTGAACAAGTACTTCACCGGCACCGCCTCCAATATCGAAGGCATCGGCATCTTCCAGGTGGCCGAGGAAGCGCTGCGCCAGCATCGCGCCGCCTTCAGCACCGATCCGGTGCTGGCCAACGACCTGGACGCGGGCGGCGAATACGCCTATCGCGTGCGCGGCGAAGAGCACATGTGGACGCCGGATTCCATCGCCAAGCTGCAGCATGCTTCGCGCGCCAACAACTACCGCACGTATAAGGAATACGCGCAGATCATCAACGACCAGAGCCGTCGCCACATGACCCTGCGCGGCCTGTTCGAGTTCCGCTTCGATCCGTCGCGCGCCATTCCGCTGGACGACGTCGAATCCGCCAAGGACATCGTCAAGCGTTTCGCCACCGGCGCCATGTCGCTGGGCTCGATCTCCACCGAGGCGCACTCGGTGCTGGCCGTGGCCATGAACCGCATCGGCGGCAAGTCCAACACCGGCGAAGGCGGCGAGGACGAACTGCGCTACCGCGCTGAAATGCGCGAAGGCAAGAGCACCATCAAGGACGGCGACACGCTGGCCTCGGTGCTGGGCACGGACCGCATCGAAGCCGACGTCGAACTGAAGAAGGGCGACTCGCTGCGCTCGAAGATCAAGCAGGTGGCCTCGGGCCGTTTCGGCGTGAGCGCCGAGTACCTGTCGTCGGCCGATCAGATCCAGATCAAGATGGCGCAGGGCGCCAAGCCCGGCGAAGGCGGCCAGCTACCGGGCCACAAGGTGTCGGAGTACATCGCCAAGCTGCGCTACTCGGTGCCGGGCGTGGGCCTGATCTCGCCCCCGCCGCACCACGACATCTACTCGATCGAAGATCTGGCCCAGCTGATCCACGACCTGAAGAACGTGAATGCCAAGGCCTCGGTGTCGGTCAAGCTGGTGTCCGAAGTGGGCGTGGGCACGGTGGCCGCGGGCGTGGCCAAGGCCAAGGCCGACCACGTCGTGATCGCCGGCCATGACGGCGGCACGGGCGCGTCGCCGGTGTCGTCCATCAAGCACGTCGGCACGCCCTGGGAACTGGGCCTGGCCGAAACGCAGCAGACGCTGGTGCTGAACCGCCTGCGCAGCCGCATCCGCGTGCAGGCCGACGGCCAGATGAAGACCGGCCGCGACGTCGTCATCGGCGCGCTGCTGGGCGCCGACGAATTCGGCTTCGCGACCGCGCCGCTGGTCGTGGAAGGCTGCATCATGATGCGCAAGTGCCACCTGAACACCTGCCCGGTGGGCGTGGCCACGCAAGACCCGGTCCTGCGCAAGAAATTCCAGGGCAAGCCCGAGCACGTCGTGAACTTCTTCTTCTTCATCGCCGAGGAAGTCCGCGAAATCATGGCTCAGCTGGGCATCCGCAAGTTCGACGACCTGATCGGCCGCGCCGACCTGCTGGACATGCGTTCGGGCGTGGAGCACTGGAAGGCCCAGGGCCTGGACTTCGCCCGCGTGTTCCATCAAACCCAGTCCGACGCCGACGTGCGCCAGACCGAAGAGCAGGACCACGGACTGGCCGGCGCGCTGGACCACCAGCTGATCGAGCGCAGCAAGCCTGCACTGGAACGCGGCGAGAAGGTCTCGTTCATCGTCCCGGTGCGCAACCGCAACCGCACCATCGGCGCCATGCTGTCGGGCGCGGTGGCTGCGCGCTACGGCCATGAAGGCTTGCCGGACGACACCATCCACATCCAGTGCAACGGCACCGCCGGCCAGAGCTTCGGCGCGTTCCTGGCCCACGGCATCACGATGGACCTGGTGGGCGAAGGCAACGACTACGTCGGCAAGGGCCTGTCCGGCGGCCGCATCATCGTGCGCTCGCCCAACGACTTCCGCGGCTTCGGTCCCGACCACATCATCGCCGGCAACACCGTGCTGTACGGCGCGCTGGCGGGCGAGGCGTTCTTCAACGGCGTGGCCGGCGAACGCTTCGCGGTGCGCAACTCGGGCGCGGCCACCGTCGTCGAAGGCACCGGCGACCATGGTTGCGAATACATGACTGGCGGCACCGTCGTGGTGCTGGGCGCCACCGGCCGCAACTTCGCGGCCGGCATGTCCGGCGGCGTGGCCTACGTATGGGATCCGGAACGCACGCTCAAGCAGCGCGCCAACCTGTCCATGGTCGAACTGGAAAGCATCATGCCGCACGCGGAACAGCTCGCCCAGAACAACATCGACATCTGGCACAGCGCGCAACGCGGCGGCGAACGCGAAACGGACGAAACCATCCTGCGCCGCCTGGTGGAAGACCACTTCCGCTACACCGGCAGCTTCCGCGCCCGCGAAATCCTGGGCGACTGGGAAGCCTCGCGCGGCAAATTCGTGAAAATCATGCCGACGGATTACCGCCGCGCATTGGGTGAAATGTGGCGTGCAGCCAACCCGCAACAACTGGCTGCGTGAGGGATACCATGGGAAAGATTACCGGCTTTATGGAATTTCAGCGTCTGCAGGAGGCCTCCGAGGCCCCGCAGAAGCGGCTGAAGAACTGGCGCGAATTCGTGCTGCACCTGAGCGACGACCAGGCCAAGCAGCAGGCGGCGCGCTGCATGGACTGCGGCATCCCGTTCTGCAACAACGGCTGCCCGGTCAACAACATCATCCCTGACTGGAACGACCTGGTGTACCGGCAGGACTGGAAGCGCGCGCTGGACGTGCTGCATTCCACCAACAACTTCCCCGAGTTCACCGGCCGCATCTGCCCGGCGCCGTGCGAAGCCGCCTGTACCTTGAACATCAACAGCGACGCGGTCGGCATCAAGTCCATCGAGCACGCGATCATCGACAAGGGTTGGGCCGAAGGCTGGGTCGCGCCGCAAGTGCCGGCGCGCAAGACCGGCAAGAAGGTCGCGGTGGTGGGCTCCGGCCCCGCCGGCATGGCGTGCGCGCAGCAACTGGCCCGTGCCGGCCACTCGGTGACGCTGTTCGAAAAGAGCGACCGCATCGGCGGCCTGCTGCGCTATGGCATCCCCGACTTCAAGCTGGAAAAGCACCAGATCGACCGCCGCATCTCGCAGATGGAAGCCGAAGGCGTGGAATTCGCGCCCTCGACCTACATCGGCAATCCCAGCGACCCCGTGGCCGACGGCCTGACGGTGCGCACGCCCGAGTCGCTGCTGGCCGAGTTCGACGCGGTGGTGATGAGTGGCGGTTCGGAAACCCCGCGCGACCTGCCGGTGCCCGGCCGCGAGCTGTCGGGCGTGTATTACGCCATGGACTTCCTGCGCCAGCAGAACAAGGCGGTGGCGGGCGACCGACTCACCAACCAGACGCTGGCCAAGGGCAAGCACGTGGTGGTGATCGGCGGCGGCGACACGGGCTCCGACTGCGTCGGCACCAGCAACCGTCACGGCGCGGCCTCGGTCACGCAGTTCGAACTGATGCCCCAGCCGCCGGAAAGCGAGAACAAGACCATGACCTGGCCGTACTGGCCGCTCAAGATGCGTACCTCGTCCTCGCACGAAGAAGGCTGCGAGCGCGACTGGTCGGTGACCACCAAGCTGCTCCAGGGCAGCAACGGCAAGGTCGAAAAGCTGGTCGGTGCGCGTGTCGAGTGGTTCAAGGACGAAGCCACCGGCCAGATGAAGATGCGCGAGGTCGAGGGTTCGGAGTTCGAGATCAAGGCCGACCTGGTGCTGCTGGCCATGGGTTTCGTGTCGCCCGTGCAGACGGTGCTGGACGCCTTTGGCGTGGACCGCGACGCGCGCGGCAACGTGCGCGCCAATACCGACGACTACCGCACCAACGTCGAAAAGGTCTTCACGGCCGGCGACATGCGCCGCGGCCAGTCCCTGGTGGTCTGGGCCATCCGCGAAGGCCGCCAGTGCGCGCGCTCGGTCGACGCCTTCCTCATGGGCAGCAGCGAACTGCCGCGCTGATCGCCACGATCAGGCTTGACCAGATCGCCGCCGTGCGCATTGCGCCGGCGGCGATTTTTTTGTCTGCACGGCGGCGTGTTGCAACATAACCACTTTTCAATTGCGGTCTTTTCACGATTTGACACACATCAAGCGGGCCGGACGCCAGGTTTGAGAACCTGTCGGCTCACCCAATGGAAAGATCGGAGAAGAGAATGTTTTCGCTGAACGGCCGTATCCGCGCCACCGCCATCGCCGGCCTGATCGCCGCTGGCACGCTCGCCGCCCCCGCGCACGCCCACGAAGCGGGCGACGTGCTGTTCAAGGTCGGCGTCACGCAGGTCCGCCCCTCGTCCAACAACGGCACCGTGCTCAATGGCAGCGTCGGACTCGACGTGAACAACAACGTGCGCCCGAGCTTCACGCTGACCTACATGGCCACGCGCAACATCGGCATCGAACTGCTGGGCGCCTGGCCCTTCCAGCATGATGTCAGCGGCAGCGGCCTGGGCAAGATCGGCTCGACCAAGCAATTGCCACCGACGCTGAGCCTGCAGTGGCACATCCTGCCCGACAGCATGATCCAGCCGTACATCGGCGTGGGCATCAACTACACCCACTTCTTCGACACCAAGGCGGAAGGCCCGTTGAAGGGTTCCAACCTGAAGCTGGGCGACTCCTGGGGTGTGGCGGCGCAACTGGGCGCCGACTTCAAGATCAACGAGCGCTGGTTCATGAACGCGGATATCCGCTACATCGACATCCGCTCCAAGGTGAAGCTGGACGGCCAGCACATCGGCACCGCGCGCATCGACCCATGGGTCGCGACCATCGGCGTCGGTTACCGCTTCTAAGGCAAGCAGGCCGCGCGCGGCTTTCCTCAGCCTTGCGGCGCCACCAGCTTGTGCCGCAGGGCCTGCAACGCCGGCGTGTCGTCGTCGGCGCGCCAGACCAGCTGGGTCAGGGCCCGGCCATGCGAGCCGGCCAGGGCGCCGACGCGCACCGTGTGCTCCGCCC
Source organism: Achromobacter sp. (assembly GCF_049647645.1). Taxonomy (GTDB): domain Bacteria; phylum Pseudomonadota; class Gammaproteobacteria; order Burkholderiales; family Burkholderiaceae_B; genus Achromobacter. Next base: position 1,130 of record NZ_JBARYB010000200.1, on the reverse strand, counting down.
CCAGCACCGCCAGCACCGAACGCGGCACGATGGCCACGCCCGAGCCCGCCGCGACGCAGGCGACGATGGCGTGGTACGAGGCGAACTCCATCACCTTGCCAGGCGCTACGCCTTCCTGGTTCAGCCAGGATTCCAGGATGCGGCGGTACGAGCAGCCCGCCGTGAACGCAATGACGCTGCGGTCACCCAGATCCCTGGGGCTGCCGATCGGATCCCAGGCCAGCGGCGAAATCAGCGCCAATTCCTCCTTGAACGCATCCAGCGTCGCCAGGCCCTCGGCCGGAAAGGGCTGGGCCACGAACGCGGCCTCGATCTCGTAGTTGCGCACCTTGGCCGCCAGCGCCGCCGAGGTGCCGGTCACCAATTCGATTCGGACCTGCGGCCAGGCAGCGTGGTAGGCCGCCAGGATGGGCGGCAGGCGCGCGGCCGCCGTGCTTTCCATGGTGCCGATGCGCAGCACGCCCTGCGGGGAGCCGTCGCGCACCGCGGCCTGGGCCTCGTCGGCCAAACGCAGCAGGCGGTCCGCGTAGGACAGCAGCACCCGGCCCTGGTCCGACAGCACCAGCCGGCGGTTCTGGCGCCGGAACAGCGGCGCGTTCAGCGAGGCCTCCAGCTGCTTCAGACGCGTCGACACATTGGACTGCACCCGGTTCAGGTGCGCCGCTGCGCGCGCCACGCCACCTTGATCGGCGACGGCCTTGAAGATCTGCAACGCATCGAGGTCCAAGTTTCTCATTTTGAGAACTCGCTTTCTTAATAATTCACTATTAATGATATTAGTACAGCCGTAGAGTAGGGGCCATGTCAACGCCCATTTACCCTTCCGTCACCCCGTCCCGCAGCGCGGCCGCCCTGGCATGGCCGGCTGCGCTGGCGCTGGCAGCCGCCATGGGGATCGGCCGGTTCGCGTTCACGCCGGTCTGGCCCCTGATGGCGCAGGAAGATGGCCTGTCGCTGGCGCAGGGCGGTTGGCTGGCGTCGGCGAACTACGCGGGCTACCTGCTGGGCGCGCTGGCCGCCGTGGCCTGGCCCATCCGCCGCCTGCGCGGCACGCTGGCGGCCAGCCTGCTGGCGGTCGCGCTGCTGACGCTGGCCATGCCGCTCTGGCACGGGTTGGCAGTCTGGTGCGC
>NZ_JBARYB010000199.1:0-12897 GCF_049647645.1 Achromobacter sp. | reverse complement strand
GCGCTGCGCTTCGCGCTGGCCGGCGTGGTGCGCCGGCGCGCCGCCACCATCACCCAGGTTTGCGCGCTGGCGGTGGGCCTGATGGCGCTACTGCTGCTGACCATGACGCGCACCGACCTGATCCAGGGCTGGCAGCGGACCTTGCCGCCAGATGCGCCCAATCGCTTCCTCATCAACGTCCAGCCGGACCAGCGCCAGGCCGTGACGGACGCGCTCACGCGCGAAGGCCTGGGCCGCATCGCGCTGGCGCCGATGGTGCGCGGCCGCCTCATCGCCATCAACGGCAAGCCCGTGGGGCCGGATGACTATGAAGAGCCCCGCGCCAAGCGGCTGGTGGACCGCGAGTTCAACCTGTCCTATGGCGATGAATTGCCTTCGTCCAACCGCATCGAGCAGGGCCGCTGGCTGGCGCCTGGCTCGGCCGAGGTGTCATTGGAATCCGGCCTGGCCAAGACACTGGGCCTGGCGCTGGGCGACAAGATGACCTTCGACGTGGCGGGCCAGCAGGTCGAAGTGGCCGTTTCCAGCACCCGCCGGGTCGATTGGGATACGATGCGCGTCAATTTTTTCGCCATCCTGACTCCCGCCTCGCTGGCCGACATGCCCCAAAGCTGGATCACTTCCTTCTACCTGCCGCCCGAAAAGGCCTCGGTCCTGCCCGCGCTGGTGCGCGAGTTCCCGAACCTGACCGTTTTTGACGTGGGCGCCATCCTGCAGCAGTTGCAGTCCGTGCTGAACGAGGTGGGCAAGGCCGTGCAATTGCTGTTCCTGTTCACCCTGGCGGCCGGTGTGCTGGTGCTGTCCGCGGCGCTGACCGCCACGCGCGACGAGCGCATGCGCGAAGCCGCCGTGCTGCGCGCGCTGGGTGCTACCCGCAGCCAGTTGGCGCGCTCCCAGCGCATCGAGCTGTGGGCGGTGGGCGGCCTGGCCGGCCTGCTGGCCGCAGCCGGCGCCACGGCGATCGCTTGGGCTTTGTCAACGCAGGTCTTTGATTTCACTATTACTCTCAGCCTCTGGCCGTGGCTGGCGGGCATCGCGGCGGGCATGCTGGGTGCCTGGGCCGGCGGCGCCCTGGCCCTTCGCGGCGTGTTGCGCACGCCGCCGCTGGTCACCCTACGAGAAACCTGATGCCGACGCGCGTCCATACAATTACCGAACCCGTGGAAAATTCCAGCAGCATTTTTGACCTGCTCGGCGGCGAGCCGGGCGTGCGCGCCCTGGTGGACCGCTTCTATGACCTGATGGACATGGAGCCCGACCTGAAAGAGCTGCGGGCCGCCCATGGCCCCAGCCTGGACCAGGCGCGCGACAAGCTGTTCTGGTTTCTTTGCGGCTACTTCGGCGGTCCGGACCACTATATAGAACGCTTCGGCCATCCACGGCTGCGTGCCAGGCACCTGCCGTTCTCGATCGGCGAGGTCGAGCGCGACCAGTGGGTCACCTGCATCGGCCGGGCCATGGAGGACCAGGGCATAGAACCGGCCCTGGTGGATCGCCTGCTGCAGTCCTTCTACGGCGTGGCCGACTGGATGCGCAACCGTGAAGGCTGAAGGCGATTTCCGATCCGGCGAACGGCGCCAGGCCTGGTCCGGCCCGCTGGGCGGGGCCATGCTGAGCGATCCCTTGCGGTTGGCGGAGGCTGGCCCAGACCTGTTCAACCCCGCGCACTATGGCGACCGGGCGCGGCCGGTGGATGCCGGCGGGCGCCAGGCGGCCTGGTTCGTGCAGGGCGCGGGCTGGCAAGGCGTGCTGCGCCGCTACCGCCGCGGCGGGATGATCGCGCGCATCAGCCGCGACGCCTATCTCTGGAACGGCGAGGCCCGCACCCGCAGCTTCCGCGAGTATCGCCTGCTGGCCGCCATGCGCGCCCAGGGCCTGGCAGTGCCGGCGCCCCTGGCTGCCGCCTATTGGCGGCAAGGCCCGATCTACCGCGCCGCCATCGTGGTCGAGCGCATACCGGGCGTGCGGCCCCTGGCCCAGATGCTGGCCGAACCGGTCTGGCAGGCCGCGGCCGAGGCCATCGTGCGCATGCACCGGGCCGGCGTCTGGCATGCCGATCTCAACGCCTTCAACATCCTGGTGGGCAGCGACGGCCGCGTCTGGCTGATCGACTTCGACCGCGGCACGCAAGGGTCCTTGTCGGATCGGCAGCGCCAGGCCAACCTGGAACGCCTGCGCCGCTCGCTGCGCAAGGTGGCCGGGGAAGACGGCGAGCGCTTCTGGCTGCGTCTGCGCGACAGCTACTGGACGGCCTGGGGCGTGGGAATCCAGCCCTGATCGGGGCGCGGGCGGCCAATTGCCGCCATCAGGCCCGAAACGCGCCAATTAGCCGGCAAAGTTGGGCAGGTCATCGCTAAAAAGCTTTATCATTTCGCCTTTTGGTACTCCTGTCACATACGGCATAACGCAAGGGGGCTGGTGATGAAACTACGGGCGGGTATGCGCTGGGCGCTAGGGGCGATGCTGGTCGCGGCGGCCTCGTCGTCGGCGATGGCGCAGAACAAGGTCGTCAACGTCTACAACTGGGCCGAGTACACGGCTCCGGACACAATTCCCGGTTTTGAAAAGGAAACCGGCATCAAGGTCCGCTATGACGTCTACGACAGCAACGACACCCTGCAGGCCAAGCTGTTGGCTGGCAAATCGGGCTATGACGTCGTTGTCCCGTCCACGCATTACGCCTCGCGCCAGATCGAAGCCGGCCTGTTCCAGAAGCTGGACAAATCCAAGATTCCGAACTGGAAGTACCTGGATCCCGAAGTGATGGCGCTGGTCGCCACCGTCGATCCCGGCAACGAGTACGCCATACCCTGGGGCTACGGCACCAACGGCCTGGGCTACAACGTCACCAAGGTCAAGCAGATCATGGGCGATGGGGTGGACCTGGCCAACTGGGACATGATCTTCAAGCCCGAGAACGCCGCCAAGCTGAAAGAGTGCGGCATCTCGATGCTGGACGAAGCCGCTCAGGTGTTCCCGGCCGTGCTGAAGTATCTGGGCAAGGATCCCAATAGCACCAACGCGGACGACTACAAGGCCGCGCTGGAAGTGCTGATGAAGATCCGCCCGTACATCCGCCAGTTCAGTTCGTCGGGCTACATCGACGAGCTGGCCGTGGGCGACCTGTGCATGGTCTACGGCTTCTCCGGCGACGTGATGATCGCGCGCAAGCGCGCCCAGGACGCCAAGAAGTCCTATGAAGTGAACTACTTCATTCCCAAGGGCGGCGCGCCCGCGTGGTTCGACCTGATGGTCATCCCCAAGGATGCCCCGCATCCCGAAGAGGCGCTGGCCTTCATCAACTACATCGAGACGCCGAAGGTGCACGCGGCCATCACCAACACCATGTTCTACCCCAACGCCAACAAAGAGGCGCGCCAGTACGTGGTCAAGGACGTGGCCGACAATCCCATGATCTACCCGCCGGCGGAGGTCTCCAAGACCTTGTACGTGATCAAGGCGCTGCCCTTGAATATCCAACGCCTGCAAAACCGGATGTGGTCCGAGCTGAAGTCTGGAAGATAAGTCATCATGAGCGATAGCCGTTACTCGGCGCAGCATTCGGCCGATCCGGACGAGTTCGTCCGGATCGCCGATGTCGTAAAGATCTTCGGCGATGTGGTCGCCGTCCGTTCCGTCAACCTCTCGGTCAAGCGCAACGAGATCTTCGCCCTGCTCGGCAGTTCGGGCAGCGGCAAGTCCACCTTGCTGCGCATGCTGGCAGGCTTCGAGGAGTCCACTTCGGGCCAGATTTTCCTGGACGGCGAGGACATCACGCACGTGCCGCCGTACCGCCGGCCCGTGAACATGATGTTCCAGTCCTACGCGTTGTTCCCGCACATGACGGTCGAGGCCAACGTGGCCTTCGGCCTGAAGCAGGAAGGCGTCGACCGGGCCGAAATCCATGACCGCGTGTTCGAAGCCCTGGACCTGGTCCAGATGGCCGGCTATTCGCGCCGCAAGCCCAACCAGTTGTCGGGCGGCCAGCAGCAGCGCGTGGCGCTGGCGCGCAGCCTGGTCAAGCGGCCCAAGCTGCTGCTGCTGGACGAGCCCATGTCGGCGCTGGACAAGCAGATCCGCCAGAAGACCCAGATCGAACTCGTGAAGATCCTGGAGCAGGTCGGCGTGACCTGCATCATGGTCACGCACGACCAGGAAGAAGCCATGACCATGGCGCACCGCCTGGCCGTCATGACCGAAGGCCAGATCGTCCAATGCGGCACCCCGCAGGACGTCTACGCCTTCCCGAATTCGCGCTTCGTTGCCAGCTTCATCGGCTCGACCAATATGTTCACCGGCACCATCGTGGTCGATGAACCCGATCACGTTGCCATCGAGTGCGGCGAGCTGACCCGTCCGCTCTTCGTCAACCACGGCGTGAGCGAGCCGCTGGGGATGGAAGTGCACGTCTCCATCCGCCCCGAGCGGCTGGTGGTGTCGCGCGAACAGCCCGAAGGCGAATACAACTGGGCCCACGGCATGGTCAGCCACATGGCCTGGATGGGCAGCTACGCGCTCTATCAGATCCGCCTGGATTCCGGCAAGACGGTCGAGGCCAGCGTGCCCAGCCTGCTGCTGGCCCAGATGGACGCGCCCGGCATCGACGAAGAGATCTTCGTCAGCTGGGACGCCGACAGCGCGACGGTGCTGGCGTCATGATCCGGTTCTCGCCCCGCGACTGGTTGCCGTCGGGCCGGGCGCTGGCGGTGGTGCCGCCGTTCGCCTGGCTGGTGCTGTTCCTGCTGGTGCCGTTCCTGCTGGTCTTCAAGATCAGCTTCGCCGAGTTGAAGTTCGGCATTCCGCCGTACACCTCGCTGGCGGAATTCAAGGACGAGGCGGTGCAGTTCAGCCTGCACCTGCGCGGCTACATCCTGCTGTTCACGGACAGCCTGTATTTCGCCACCTACTTGAACTCGGTGAAGATCGCCGCGATCACGACGCTGTGCTGCGTGCTGATCGGCTACCCCATCGCCTACTACATCGCGCGCTCCTCGCCAGCGGTGCGCAACCTGCTGTTGCTGGGCGTGATCCTGCCGTTCTGGACTTCGCTGCTGTTGCGCGTGTACGCCTGGGTGGGCATCCTGCGCAACGACGGCCTGCTCAACAACCTGCTGCAGAGCCTGGGCATCATTTCCAGTCCGCTGGAAATCTACCGCACCGACGTCGCGGTATACATCGGCATGGTCTACGCCTATCTGCCGTTCTTCATCTTGCCGCTGTACGCCACGCTGGTGAAGATGGACCTGCGCCTGCTCGAAGCCGCCTACGACCTCGGCGCCAAGCCCTGGCAGGCGTTCTGGCAGATCACCGTGCCGCTGTCGCGCCAGGGCGTGATCGCGGGCGCCATGCTGGTGTTCATCCCGGCGGTGGGCGAATACGTGATCCCGGAAATGCTGGGCGGGGCCAACACGCTCATGATGGGTCGTGTCATGTGGAATGAATTCTTCAACAACGCCGACTGGCCCATGGCGTCGGCGGTGACCTGCGTGATGGTGCTGCTGTTGCTGGTGCCGCTGGTGTTCTTCCAGTACAACCAGGTCAAGCAGCAGGAACAGGTAGGCGGAGGCCGCAAATGAACGGGCCCAACAAGACTTTGCGCGCCGTGGTGCTGGGGTTGGGCTACTTCTTCTTGTACGTGCCCATCATCAGCCTGATGGTGTTCTCGTTCAATGAATCGCCCACCGTCACGTCCTGGACCGGCTTCTCGTTCCGCTGGTATCACTCGCTGTTCAACGATGATGCGCTGCTGCGTGCGGCCTGGCTGTCGTTCCGCATCGCCGCCATGACCGCCACCGCCGCGGTCATCATCGGCACCTGGGCCGGCTATGTGCTGGGGCGCATGGGGCGCTTTCGCGGCTTCGCGCTGTACGTGGGCATGCTTAGCGCGCCCCTGGTCATTCCCGAAGTGGTGCTGGGCATTTCCTTGCTGCTGATGTTCGTGGAGCTGCGCGGCAGCCTGGGTTGGCCCGCGGAGAACGGCATCTTCACGATCTGGGTCGGCCATGTCACCCTGTGCATGGCCTTCGTCGCGGTCGTCATCCAGACGCGCATCCGCGACCTGGACCGTTCGCTGGAAGAGGCCGCGCTGGACCTGGGCGCCACGCCCATGACCGTGTTTTTCAAGATCACGCTGCCGCTGATCGCGCCGGCGCTGGCCTCGGCCTGGCTGCTGTCCTTCACCCTGTCCCTGGACGACGTGGTGCTGGCCTCGTTCCTGTCCGGCCCCAGCTCCAGCACGCTGCCCATGGAAGTTTTCTCGCGGGTGCGCCTGGGCTTGAAGCCCGAGATCAACGCGCTGGCGACGTTATTCATCCTGGCGGTCGGCACCTGCGTGATCCTGGCCAACCGCATGCAATGGCGCAAGGAGTCCGAGCCCAAATGAAGCAAACCACCCTGTATGGCCTGACGAAGTGCAGCACCTGCATCAAGGCGCGCGACTGGCTGACTGCGCACGGCGTCGCCCACGCGTTCGTGGATTACCGCGACAATCCTGTGCCCGCCGCCACGCTGAAGTCCTGGTCGGACCAGGTCGGCGGCTGGGAAAAGCTGGTCAACCGCACGTCCATGACCTGGCGCAACCTGCCCGAGGAGCGCAAGACGGCGCACACCGATGCCCAGTGGAGCCAATTGATCGCCGAGTATCCGGCGCTGGTGCGCCGCCCGGTCACGGTGACGCCCGATGGCGAGGTGAGCGTTGGCTTTAGCGAAAAACGCTACGGCGAACGGTTCGCCTGAGGCGCGGGCCCTGGCCAGCCTGGCGCCAGGCGCGGCCGGCCGCGCCTTGCCCGACGCCTTTTTCGACCGCGACGCCTTGCAACTGGCGCGCGAGCTGCCGGGCAAGGTCATCCGCCATCGCGTGGGCGATTTGTGGCTGTCTGCCCGCATCATCGAGACCGAAGCCTACTTCCTGGATGAGAAGGGCAGCCATGCGTCGCTGGGCTACACCCACAAGCGGCGCGCCCTGTTCATGGACGGCGGCACGGTCTATATGTATTACGCCCGTGGTGGAGACTCGCTGAACTTCAGCGCCGGCGGGCCGGGCAATGCCGTGCTGATCAAATCCGCCTATCCCTGGACGGATGCGCTGTCCGGACCGCAGGCGCTGGCCCGCATGCAGCACTTGAACCCCGATGCGCAAGGGCGTCCGCGCCCCGTCTCCGGCCTGTGCGCCGGCCAGACCCTGCTGTGCCGGGCGCTGGGCCTGAAGGTGCCCGACTGGGACGCGCGCCGTTTCGACCCGCAAGCCTTGTATGTGGAGGATGTGGGGGAATCGCCCGAGGCCCTGGTCTGCACCACGCGGCTCGGCATTCCCCTGGGACGCGACGAACACCTGCACTACCGTTTTGTCGACCCGGCCTACGCGGCTTACTGCACGCGCAACCCCTTGCGCCGCGGACAGCGCGCCGGACACGACTATGTGTGGGTGGATCGCCAGGGCGTGGTGCTGCCGGAGGCGCCGCAGCCGTAGCCGCCTGGACGGCGCCGTGGCTGTGCCTGCGGCGGGCGCCTCAGAATGCGCCAGTGGCGATGCGCTCGGCCAGGGCTGCGCGCATGCGCGCGTACTTGCGGCGGATGCGCCGGCTGTTCAGGCGTTTGCTCCAGGCATAGACCGGTATGAGCGGCAGCCCGCCGAAGCCATCGATCAGGTACAGGCCCTGCTTGCCGTCGGCGTTCAGGCCGCAGGCGATGTTGCTGGCAGAGATGTCGTGCAGGACCACGTGGGCATCGGCCAGGTCTTCGAAGAACTCGTCGAGCTGCGCGCTGAGGGCTGCGTCCAACTTGCCTTGTTTGGCCAGGTCCGTGATCGTGGGGGCGATGTTGCCGTTGGCGTCGCAGATTTTTTCGACCACCAGGCCCAGGCCCAGGGTGGTTTGGGCGACCCCCAGAATGCGCGCCATGGGCACCTGCCATACGCCGGAGGGGCGGGTGGTGGTGGTGACGTATTCCGAGATTTCGGTCAGGTAGACGCGGTAGGCGCTTTCGCGTTGGTATTGCTTATACCAGCGCTTGAACGGGCGGGCTTCCAGGTACACCGCGCGGGCGCGCATGTCCATGACCTTGACGAGCAAGGAGGGCATGCTGGGGTGCTGGAAGATGTGCCTGTCGTGGCCGGAAGCGAGTGGCGCGACGGCGTTCAGGTCCAGCGGGCCGAATACGGACTGGAATGAAGCCGCGGGCTTACAGGGGGACGGATCTGCGGGATTCAAGGGGGGAAACAAACCTGTTTGGATGTCCCAGAGTTTAATCCCCAGCCTTCGGCAATCCCTTCGGCGGTACCAGATCTAGGTCGGATTTACCCCGGAGGTCGTGGTTCGGGTCCTACAATCCCGGCTTTGGAGACACATCTTTTGAACGATATTCATCTGCTTTGGATCGCTGCGGGCGGCGCAGTCCTGGCCTTTTTGGCAGCCTTGCTGGCCTGGCTGCGCCCACCCGCGCCGGACGCCCGTCTGGACGCGTTGCTCGAAAGCCTGGAACGGACCGAGCGCGCGCTGCGCTCCGACATCGCGGAAGGCCAGCGCGGTCTGCGCAGCGAATTCGCGGACTCCACGCGTGCCCTGCGGGTCGAGCTGTCGCAGTCGCATGGCGACCTGCGCGCCGGACTATCGCGCGACGCCCAGGCCGCGCGCGTGGAGTCGGCGGAGTCCCTGGCGCGCTTCGCCGCCGGATTCTCCGAGCAGTTGCAGGGCCTCATCCAAATCAATGAGCGCCGCCTGATGGAGGTGCGAGCCACCGTGGACCAGCGTCTGCAATCGTTGCAAACCGACAACAGCGCCAAGCTCGATGAAATGCGCCGCACCGTGGACGAAAAGCTCCATGCCACGCTGGAGCAGCGCCTGGGCGAGTCCTTCAAGCTGGTGTCGGACCGTCTGGAGGCCGTGCACAAGGGCCTGGGCGAAATGCAGGCGCTGGCGGCCGGCGTTGGCGACCTGAAGCGGGTGCTGACCAATGTGAAGTCGCGCGGCACCTGGGGCGAAGTGCAACTGGCCCGGCTGATCGAGGACAACATGACGCCTGACCAGTACGCCAGCAACATCAAGCCCGTGCCGGGCAGCGATGCGGTGGTGGAGTTCGCCATCCGCCTGCCCGGGCGCGGCGACGGCGGCGTACCGGTCTGGCTGCCCATCGACGCCAAGTTCCCCAAGGAAGAGTACGAGCGCCTCATGGACGCGCAGGAAGCCGCCGACACCGAAGGCGTGAAGAGCGCCGGGGCCGCGCTGGGCCGGGCCGTGGAGCTGCAGGCGCGCCTGATCGCCGGCAAGTACGTGGCGCCGCCGCACACCACCGACTTCGCCATCATGTTCCTGCCCACCGAAAGCCTGTATGCGGAGGTGTTGCGCCGTCCGGGCCTGCTGGACAAGCTGCATGACCTGCGCATCAATGTGGCGGGCCCCAGCAATCTGGCGGCGTTGCTGAACAGCCTGCAGATGGGTTTCCGCACGTTGGCGATCGAGCAGCGTTCGTCCGAGGTCTGGCAGGTGCTGCGCGCGGTCAAGACGGAATTCGGCAAGTTCGGCGAATCCTTGGCCAGCGTCAAGAAGACGCTGGACACCGCCAGCAACAAGATCGGCCAGACCGAAGTCCGCACCCGCGCCATGCTCAAGAACTTGAAGGCTGTCGAGGCGCTGCCCGAAGCCGACGCCCGGTTGCTGCTGGGCGCTGTGGACGAGGGCGATGCCAGGGACGATGAGGAAGACCAGGGCGCGCCGGCCGCAGGTCCGAACTGATCCGGCCGCAACGGCATCGCAGGGGCGCGCGCTTGTTGCCCGCTGCGACTGCCGATATCCTGGCGCTAGCGGCAATCCGCCGTCGACACCTGGAGCATTGCAAGCATGAGCACCGCTGAACGCCATGATTCCTCCACCTTGGACGCGACGGCGCTGGGCGTCGATATCGCGCAAGGGGCCACCACTGCGCTTGCTGCGATGCAGCAGGCGGTGGGCCGGGTGGCGGCCCGCAATCCCTCGATCAACGCGGCCTGCGGCCTGCAGGCGGAAATCGGCCTGCGCCTGGCGCAGTCGCTGGACGAGGAGCTCGCCGGCTTGTCGCAAGAGCAGCGGCTGGCGCAGTTGCGGGACCGTCCGTTCCTGGGCGTGCCGACCTTGCTCAAGGACCTGGGCACCGCCGCGCTGGGCCTGCCCAGCGCCATGGGTTCGGTGCTTTATGGCCAGGTGGTATGGAACGTCGATGCCGAGATCGTCAAGCGCTACCGCCGCGCCGGCCTGATTCCGTTCGGCCGCACGACCAGCGCCGAGCTGGGCCTGAGCCCCACCACCGAATCGCCGGTCTACGGCCCGGCCACGCAGAATCCCTGGAAGACGGGCCATAGCGCCGGCGGATCCAGCGGCGGCGCGGGCGCGGCGCTGGCCAGCGGCATGGTGCGCATCGCCCATGGCAGCGACGGCGGCGGATCGATCCGCATTCCCTCGTCCTGCTGCGGCGTGCTGGGTCTGAAGCCCTCGCGCGGCCTGATGCCGCTGGGCCCGCTGAAGGGGGAAGGCTGGGGCGGCCTGGCCACCGAACACATGATGACCCTGTCGGTGCGCGACTGCGCCGCATCGCTGGACATCAGCGCCGGCGCCGACGTGGGCGCGCCTTATGCCGCGCCGGCGCAGCCTGCGGACTCCTACCGCGCGGTGGTGGCGCGGGTCGCCGCGGATCCGCAGTCGGCCGCGCGGCGCCGCATCGCCTTCGTCAACACGACCTACGAGGGCGAGGCCATCCATCCCGAGGTGGCGGCCACCGTGGACGAGGCCGTCCGTCTATTCGCCTCGCTGGGCCATGAACTGGCGCCCGCCGCGCCGCCGGTGGGCTCGGAGGAGGTCTTGTCGCCCATGCTGCCGCTGATTGCAAGCGCGGCGGCCAATGCCATCGATGCCTTCGTCGCCGCGCGCGGCCGCCGCCTGGCCGCCGATGAGCTGCAGCCGACCACGCTGGGCGCGCGTGAATATGCGCGCGCCATTTCCGGCGCGCAGTACGTGGCCTGCGTCGATACCTGCCACGAGATCACGCGCCGGGTCGGCCGCTTCCTGGAACGCGACGGCGCGCAGGGCTACGACCTGTTCCTGAGCCCGGTGCTGGCGCAGCCGCCGGCCGCCATCGGCCGCTACGCCATGGACAACGCCGACTACCTGGCCTACCGTTTGGGCAAGAAGGGCGTCATCGGCTATTCGCCGTTTGCGCCCTTGGCCAACCTGACCGGCATGCCCGCCATTTCCATCCCCTTCGGCATGTCGTCCGACGGCCTGCCCATCGGCATCCAGCTCATGGGGCCGCTGGGCAGCGAGGCCGCGCTGCTGGAACTGGCGGCGCAGGTCGAGGCGCTGCGGCCCTGGGCTCTGGTGGCGCCGATGGCCAGATAGGGCAGAAGGGCAGACCGCGCCGCGGGCAGGCGGCGCATTTGTGGACCGATCCAGGGAGCCGCCATGTCATCGTTCACGACGCACGCCGTATCCAATCAGGTGCCGCCCCTGGAGGACTACTCCCTGTACGAGACCGATCCGGCCTTGCGCGAGGCGGTGCGGCGCGAAGGTGCGCAAGCCTGGGCGGCGGACCTGGCGGCGCATGGCGCCTGGCTGGGCCGGGCGCAGACGCTGGAAGCGGGCGCGCAGGCCAATCGCTGCCCGCCGCGTCTGATCAGCTACGACCGCGGCGGCCACCGCATCGACCGCGTCGAATTCCACCCGTCATGGAATCTGCTGATGGGCGGCATCATGGCGCGCGGCCTGCACAGCCGCGCCTGGGAGCGGTCGGAGCCGGGCGCGCAGGTGGCGCGGGCTGCGGCCTACATCATGCAAGGACAGGTCGAGGCGGGCACCTTGTGTTCGACCACCATGACTTTTGCGGCGGTGCCGCTGCTGCAGCGCGAGCCAGCGGGCGTGGTGGACTTCGGCGGGCAGTGGCTGAACGCCCTGTATTCCCGCGAGTTCGACGGCGCCGATGCGCCGTTGGCCGCCAAGCGCTCGGCCTTGATCGGCATGGGCTTGACCGAAAAGCAGGGCGGTTCGGACCTGCGCGCCGTCACCACGCGCGCCACGCCGGTGAGTGTGGCGGGCCGCGGACGCGCCTATCTGCTGGTGGGACACAAATGGTTTTTCTCGGTGCCGCAGGCCGATGCGCACCTGGTGCTGGCGCAGACCGACGAAGGACTCAGCTGCTTTTTCGTGCCGCGCTGGATACCCGACGGGCCGCGCAATGCGGTGCGCGTGCGCCGGCTGAAGGACAAGCTCGGCAACCGCAGCAATGCCAGCGCCGAGGTCGAATTCGAGGACGCCTGGGGCGTCATGGTGGGCGAACCGGGCCGCGGCCTGACGGTGCTGCTGGAGATGGCGGCCACCACGCGGCTGGATTGCGTGCTGGGCAGCACGGCGCTGCTGCGGCAGGCGCTGGTGCAGTCGGTCCATCATGCGCGGCACCGGCACGCCTTCGGCAAGCCCCTGATCGAACAGCCGCTCATGCGCAATGTGCTGGTCGACCTGGCGCTTGAAAGCGAGGCAGCCATGGCGCTGGGCCTGCGGCTGGCGCGCGCCGTGGACGAACGCGGCGACGCCGTGGCGCGGGCCCTGGTCCGCGTGGGCACGCCCGCCGCCAAGCTGTGGGTCTGCAAGCGCGCCATCGCCGCGGTGGCCGAATGCATGGAAGTCTGGGGCGGCAACGGCTACGTGGACGACGGCCCCATGCCCAGGATTTACCGCGAAACGCCAGTCAACTCCATCTGGGAAGGCTCCGGCAACGTAATGGCGCTGGATGTGCTGCGGGCCTTGCAGCGCGAGGCCGCGGCGCTGCCCGCGCTGGAGCGCGAGTTCGCGCAGGCGGCGGGCCAGTACCAGGACTTCGACGATGCGCTGGCGCGCTGGCGGGCCTTGCTGGCCGACGAGGCCCAGGCCGAGTTCCAGG
>NZ_JBARYB010000198.1:0-9439 GCF_049647645.1 Achromobacter sp. | reverse complement strand
CCCTGGCAGCCTGGTGCGCCCTGGCGGCGCTCGCGCCGCTGGCCGCGCACGCGCAGACGCCCCTGCCTGATCCCTACGACTACAGCGAAACCGCGCCCGCCCCCAAGCGCGCGGCGCCCTTGCGCTGGCAGTCCATGGAACTGGGCAAGCCCGGCCACCGGTACAAAATGCCGGTCTACGCCAACCGCGACCTGGCCCGGGACGACCTGCGCAACATCAAGCAGGTCGTGGTCGTGATCCACGGCGTCAAGCGCGACGCCGACCGCTATTACGAATCGGTCGCCGCCCTGCTGGCGCGCAACCCCGAGCGCGCTCGCGACACCTTGATCCTGGCGCCGCGCTTCTCGAGTGCCATCGATTCGGGCTTCGGCGGCATGGCAGCCTGGCGCAAGGCCAGCTGGGAAGACGGCGAAGACAGCGTGCAGGCCACGGGCCGCCCCGCGCCGGTCAGCTCGTTCCAGGTGCTGGACGACCTGCTGCGCAGCCTGGACGACCGCAAGCGCCTGGCGTCGCTAGCCGGCATCGTGCTGGCCGGCCACTCCGCTGGCGGCCAACTGGTGCAGCGCTATGCCGTGCTGAACAATATCGACGGCCCGCTGCGGCGCGACGGACTAGCGCTGCGCTACGTCATCGCCAACCCCTCGTCCTACCTGTACCTGAGCAATGAACGCCCGCGCCCCGACGGCAAGGGCTATGCGCCCTACGAGCGCGGCATCTGTCCCACCTACAACCAGTACAAGTACGGTCCGGACAAGCTGCCCGCGTACTCGCGCGAGACCGACGAATCCAAGCTTTTCGTGCGCTACGCGGCGCGCGATGTCACCTATCTGCTGGGCGGCGCCGACAACAATCCTGAAGACCGCTTGCTGGACAAGACCTGCGGGGCGGAAGCCCAGGGCGCAACCCGGCTGGCCCGCGGCACAGGCTACGCGCAGTACGAACACATCCTGGCCGCGCGCGGCGCCAAGCCCGTGACGCTGCACCGGCGCGCCTTCGAGGTGACCGGCATCGGCCACAACAGCAAGAACATGTTCGGCTCGGCCTGTGGCACGCTGGCACTGCTCGGCGACGAGGCCCAGGCAGCCGACGGCGCCGCCCCCTGCGTAGCCATCAAGCCGCGCGGCAAGTAAAGCTGAGCGCGCCATCGGCGGCGCAGGCCTGACAAAAAACTGAATGAAAAACAGCGCCGCAAAGCGTGCATTTAGGCACGGGCAGGCGCAACATAACGCAATGCGTGTTCCATTCGCGGCTGGCCCGCCGTCATGGGTCGAGGCGGCGATCGCGTGTCCGGCGTCCCCCGACAAACGCACCCGAAGGACGGATATGACGCAAGCATATCTCGACATGCCCGACGCGAAGCGCCGCATCAAGGCGATCTTCATCGGCTCCATGGGCAATCTGGTGGAGTGGTATGACTTCTACGCCTATACCGCTTTCGCGCTGTACTTCGCCCCCGCCTTCTTCCCTTCCCACGATCCGGTCGTCCAGCAACTGAACGCCGCCACGCTGTTCGCGGCCGGCTTCATCGTGCGCCCGCTGGGCGGCTGGCTATTTGGCCATCTGGCGGACCGCCACGGGCGGCGCCTGTCGTTGATGGTGTCGGTGGGGATGATGTGCGTGGGCTCGCTGATCATCGCGGTCACGCCCACCTACGCCACCATAGGCCTGGCCGCGCCTGCGTTGCTGGCGCTGGCGCGCGTGATCGAAGGCCTGAGCCTGGGCGGCGAATACGGCGCCAGCGCGACCTACCTGACCGAGATCGCGGATCCCGAGCATCGCGGCTTCTATTCCAGCTTCCAGTACGTCACCCTGATAGGCGGACAGCTCTGCGCGATCCTGGTGCTGTTGCTGCTGCAGAACGTATTCCTGACCCACCAGCAGCTGGTGGAATGGGGCTGGCGCATTCCCTTCGTGATCGGCGCCATGCTGGCCATCGTCACCGCCCTGATGCGGCGCGACATGCCCGAGACGGACTCCTACAAGGAAGCGCAGAAGGCGCCCAAGCCGCAGACCAGTTCGCTGCGCGGCCTGCTGAAGTATCCGCGCGAAGTAGCGATCGTGGTGGGCCTGACCGCGGGCGGCACGGCGGCGTTCTACACCTTCACGACCTATATGCAGACCTTCGTGCGGCAGACCTCGGGCTTCTCCGACATCGTCACGACTTACATCATCGCCGGCTCGCTGATCTTCGCGCTGATCCTGCAGCCGGTCTATGGCGCGCTGTCCGACAAGATCGGCCGCAAGCCGCTGCTGGTATTCTTCGGCGTGGCAGGCGCGGCGCTCACCGTGCCCATCCTGATGACGCTGTCGCACACGCGCTCGCCCTTCCTGGCCTTCCTGCTGATCTGCGGCGCCTGGGTGTTCACCGCCGGCTACACCTCCATCAACGCGGTGGTGAAGGCGGAACTCTTCCCCACCAACATCCGCGCCACGGGCGTCGCCGTGCCCTACGCCGTGACCGTGTCGATCTTCGGCGGCACGGCACCGGCCATCGCCCTGTTCTTCAAACAGCAGGGGCATGAGGAGTGGTTCTACTACTACCTCGCGGGAATCATCTTCCTGTCGCTGCTGGTGTACGCCACCATGCGCGACACCAAGCACCGCTCGGCCATGCACCAGCACGCCTGATTCCGGATCGCGCCAATTTTGTTGCTTGACAGCCGTGCGCTTGCGGCTTAATACTTAACCCTATGGTTAAGTTTAAAGACGACACGCTCGACGGCATCTTCTCAGCCCTGGCCGACCGCACGCGGCGCCGGGTGCTGACCGACCTGGAGCAAGGCGCGGCCTCGGTCAGCGAACTGGCCCGGCCGCACGCCATGTCCCTGCCCGCTTTCATGAAGCATCTGCGCGTGCTGGAAGAGGCCGGCCTGATCGCCCGCGCCAAGGACGGCCGCGTCGTCAATTGCACGCTATCGCCCGAACCCATGCGGGCGGCATCCGACTGGCTGGCCCGCTACGAGAAGTTCTGGAGCGGACAGCTGGATTCGCTGGCGCGGTACCTGTACCACGAGGAAGAGGTCCACCCATGGAAAACCGAAGCACCCAAGACCAATCAGCCCCCATCGAACTCCGGCTCAAGCGGCGCTTCGACGCCCCCGTCGAACGCGTCTGGCGCGCCTGGACGGACCCGCAAGCGCTGATGCGCTGGTTCGGCCCCGCCGAGACCCGGAAGGTGCTGCGGGCCGAAACCGATGTGCGCGTGGGCGGCGCCTATGAGGTGGGTTTCGCCACCGAGGACGGCCTGGAGCACCACGCCAGCGGCCGGTACCGCGAAGTCGAGCCGCAACGCCGGCTGGTCTTCACCTGGGCCTGGCGCGACACGCCCGCGGAAGTCTCGCTGATCACGCTTGAATTCAGCGCGGCGGACGGCGGCACCGAGCTGGCCTTCCTGCAGACCCCGTTCGTCGACCAGGCCACCCGCGACAGCCACGACCATGGATGGTCGGGCGCGCTGGACCGGCTGGCGGGCCATCTGGCGAATCCGGCCTGAATCCCGGCCATTCGCCCTATCCGGGCCTGCCGGCCCGCTCCGAGGAGACACACGATGCAAACCGATCACTCCGTCGTATCCCGAGCGCAATGGGACATCGCGCGAGAAACGCTGCTACGCCGCGAAAAGGAACTGACCCGGGCCCAGGACGCCCTGGCCCGTGAGCGCTTGGCGCTGCCCTGGGTCAAGGTGGATAAGCCCTACCGCTTCCACGGCCCTGCCGGTCCGGCGGACCTGGCCGAGCTGTTCCAGGGCAAGAGCCAGCTCATCGTCTACCACTTCATGTTCGGTCCGGACTGGGAAGAAGGTTGCGTGGGCTGCTCGTTCCTGGCCGACCACATGGACAGCGCGGCCCTGCATCTGCGCCAGCATGACGTGGCGGTGGTGGCCGTGTCGCGGGCCCCGCTCGCCAAGCTGGACGCCTTCAAGCGGCGCATGGGCTGGCACTTCCCCTGGTACTCGTCCGAAGGCTGCGACTTCAACTTCGATCTGCAAGCCTCCGTGCCCAAGGCCGATGGCAGCACTGAAGAACGCTCTGGCGCCAGCGCCTTTTTCCGCGACACGGACGGCGAGATCTTCCATACCTATTCCAGCTTCGCGCGCGGCGTGGAACGGCTGGTCGGCGCCTACAACTACCTGGATTTCGCGCCGCTGGGCCGCAACGAGAACGGTCCGCACTTCAATCTGGGCGACTGGGTGCGCCACCATGACCGCTACGACGACGCCCAGGCGCACGCCTGCCACGCCTGCGGCTAGGCGCCAGCCGCGCCGGGCGGTCCGCATGGCGGCGAACGCGGCGACGCTATGGCTGGCCTGCACCGCCGCCATGGCCGCAGGCCTGTGGGTGGACACTCTTTACACGCCGGCGGCGCTGCTGGCCAGCCTGTGTGCGGCGCCCGGCGGGCTGCTCGAACAGGCATGGCGGCACGCAGCGCTGATGCCTGCCAGCAGCGCTGCCATGCTGATCGCCGCACTGCTGCCATTGCAAGGCGCGCCAGGTTTGAGGGCGCGTCTGGCCTGCGCCCTGGCGATGGGACTCGGCATGCTGGCGGGGGCTCAATGGGGCATGGCGGCGGCACTGGCGGCAGGCGTCGCGCCCTTTGGCGGAATGGCCTGCGGCATGGCGCTGGGAATGGCGGCCGGCATGGCCGTCGCGGCGCTAATCGCTGCCGCTAGCGCCGCGCCCCGGTAAGCGGACGCGGCGCTGCCGGCGCGGCCTCGATCGGCGCGGCCAGCGGCGCCTGGATTTCCAGGGCGGACTCGGCTCGCGCCACGCAGGGCAGGATCCAGCCTTCTTCCTTCTCGTCGCGCGACAGTCCCGGCCATTCGATGCGGTAGGAGATATCTCCTTCCAGCAACAGACACATGCAGGCGCGGCAGGTGCCGTTGCGGCATGAGCTGGGCAGCTTGATGCCCGCGGCCTGCGCCGCCAGCAGCACGGAGGTATCGGCCGGCGCATCGAAGCGCAGGCCAGCGGGCTGCACCAGCACGGGAAAAGCAGGCATGGTTGGACGGATCCCGCGGGCAGGCCCTAGCCCGCGTTGTCCTGCCAGTCCAGCTGCCAGGCGCCAGACAGCACGTTCTGCATCCACAGCACGCAGGTCAGCGTCTTGGCGTCGGTGACTTCGCCTTGGGCGCAGGCCGCGATCAGCTCGGCGGGGTCCGCGCTGATCACGTCCAGGAATTCGTCCTGGTCCAGCTGGCGCGGTCCGGCGCGCAGGCCCCGGGCGAAGTAGATGTGGATGATCTCGGTGGAATAGGCGATGGCCAGATGCAGAGCCCCGGCATGCGCCCATTGATCGGCGGTGTAGCCGGTTTCCTCCAGCAGCTCACGCTTGCCGCAGACCAGCGGATCCTCGCCCGGGTCCAGCTTGCCGGCCGGGAACTCGGTCATCACGCGTCCGATGGGATAGCGGAACTGGCGCTCCAGCAACACCCGGCCGTCGTCCAGCAAGGGGATTACCACCACTGCGCCCGGATGCACCACGTACTCGCGCGTAGCGGTGTTGCCATTGGGCAGGCTGACCGTGTCGCGGCGGATCTTCAGGAAGGCGCCGTTGTACGGCGCTTCGCTGGTGACGAGTTTTTCTTCGAGATGGGAGTCGGGCTTGCGGGTCATGGCGGATCGGATACCTCAAGGAACGCGCGGATGACGGCCAGCCCGCGCGGGCAGCACGAGCTTACCATCGCCGCCCGCCTCCCCCGATGACGCCTACTCCGCGACCCGGATGACGATTTTGCCGAAGTGCCGGCCCGACGCCAGGTGCTCGAATGCCGCTCGCGCTTCGGCAAACGAGTACACGCGGTCGATGACAGGCGCGATGCGCGCCACATCGACGAAGCGCGCCACGTCCTCCAGCATCTTGCGGCTGCCGACGAATATGCCTTCCAGGCGCTTGACGCCCGCGATCAGGGCCAAGGGCGCCACCGGCACGGACGCAAAGCCGCTCACGCCGCCAATGACCGCGATGGCGCCGCCCATGCGCGCGGCCGCCACGGAACGTTCCAGCGTGCCTTCGCCGCCGACTTCCACCACCACATGCGCGCCTTCGCCGCCGGTCAGGCGCAGCACTTCGTCCTGCCATTGCGGCGTCTCGCGGTAGTTGATCGTCAGGTCCGCGCCCAGCTCGCGCGCCCGGGCCAGCTTGTCGGCGCTGGACGAGGTGATGATGGCGCGCATGCCGGCCGCCTTGGCCAATTGCAGACCCCAGATGGAAACGCCCCCGGTACCCAGGAACAGCGCCGTCTGCCCCGCCTTGGCGCGTCCAGCGACAAACAGGGCGTTCCACGCGGTGACGGCGGCGCAAGGCAGGGTGGCCGCCTGCTCGTCGCTCAGGGATGCCGGCGTGGCGACTAGCGCATGCTCGGCAAAAATGCTCTCGGTGGACAACAGGCCGTCGGTGGCGGCGCCAGGCGCCAGCGCCACCGTGGCGGGCGTGGGTTCGCCATCGATCCAGTCCGGCATGAACGCGCCCATCACGCGGTCACCGACCTTGAAGCGCGTCACGCCCGGGCCCACCTCCACCACCTCGCCCGCCGCGTCGGAGGCGGGAATGACCGGGTCGCCCGAACCCTTCAGATACTCACCGCGCGCCACCATCAGATCGCGGTAGTTCAGCGACACCGCCTTGATGCGCACACGCAGCTCCAGTGGAGCCAGGCTGCGCGGTTGACGCGTGACGCGCTCCAGCGAAGCGATGTCCTTGCCGCTGGTGATGGTGTATGCCTGCATGTTGTTTCTCCTGTATCGGTTCAAGAAAGCCGCCGCCCGGCAATTGCCGCTACCCGGCGCGGCCAAGTACCGATAAGATATATGGGAATCAATTTCCCCAGTGGCGAATCTTTTTCTTTTCACCGATTCCCAATTGGAACCAATCAGGACTAAGGAACCCTTGATGGCAACCGCGATCACCTATGACAGACTGAGCGGCATCGAAGTCTTCGTGCAGGCCGTTGAGGCAGGCAGCTTCGCACTGGCGGCAGAACGCCTGAACCTGACGCGCTCAGCGGTGGGCAAGTCCATCGCGCGGCTGGAGGCGCGCCTGGGCGCGCGGCTGTTCCACCGCACCACCCGCCAGCAGAGCCTGACCGACGACGGCCAGGCCTACTACGACCGTTGCGTGCGCGCGCTGGCCGAGCTGCAGACCGCCGAAGCCGAGCTGGACAGCGGCCGCCGCGAGCCCCAGGGACGCCTGCGGGTCAGCGCGCCCCTGGTGTTCGGCCGGCACTGCGTCGCGCCCGTGCTGCGCGAACTGGCGCTGCAGCATCCGCAGCTGCAGATCGAGATCTCATTCAACGACCGGGTGGTGGACCTGATCGAGGAAGGCTATGACCTGGGCATCCGCGTGGGCGAGCTGCCCGACAGCGCCAGCCTGGCCGCGCGCCGGCTGGGCATGCAGACAATGGGAATCGGAGCGTCTCCCGCCTACATCCAGGCGCACGGCCGTCCCACCACGGTGGACGAGCTGATGCAGCACGCCTGCATCGCCTACACGCACAACGGAATCGAGCGAGGCTGGACGGTGAAGGGAGTGGACGATCAGGTCATGCAGCTACGCTTGCGGCCGTGCCTGCGGCTGGACGACCTGCAAGCCATCGCCGATGCCGCCATCGCCGGCGCGGGGCTCGCCTGGCTGCCCTGCTGGATGCTGACGCACTATGTGCGCACTGGCGAACTGGACGTGCTGATGCACGGCGACCGCCTGGCCGCGCAGGAAGTGCATGCGGTGTGGCCGCAAGCGCGCTACCTGCCGTCCAAGACGCGCGCCGCCATCGATGCGCTGGCGGCGCGGGTGCCGGCCATGCTGGCCGCCTGAGCGGCTCAGCCGAACTTGCGGCGGGCGTCCAGCGCCAGGCCGGCGCCGATGCTGCCGAACAGGTCGCCTTCGACGCTGCGCGCGCCCGGCACCAGGGCCGAGACGGACTCGCGCAGGCGCGGCACGCGGCTGGAGCCGCCGGTGAAGAACACCGTGTCCACGTCCGCGGTCGACACGCCAGCATCGCGCAGCAGCGCGCCCACCGTGGTCTCGACCTTCTCGATCAACCGGCCCACGCAGGCGTCGAACGACGGCCGCGTCACGTCCACGCCCAGTTCCGGCGCGATGCGCGACAGGTCGATGCGCGCGGCGGGCGTATCAGACAGCGCGATCTTGGCCTCTTCGACCTGCACCGCCACCCAGTGCCCGGCGCGCTGCTTGACCAGGTTGAGCAGCAGATCGATCTTCTCGCGGTCGCCGGCTTCGGCGCGGATGTAGGCGAAGTGCTCGGCGGCCTTGCGGGTATAGGCCTGGTTGATGGTGTGCCAGCAAGCGAGGTTGCCATATTGCGTGGACGGGACGTCCTTGCCGCTGCGCAGCTGGCTGCCCAGTCCCAGCATCGGCATCACGTGGGCCAGGCTGAGCTGCTTGTCGAAGTCCACCCCGCCGATGTGCACGCCGCCATACGCCAGGATGTCCTCGCGACGGTCGGCCTTGGCCGCGCGGCCGGGCCCCAGGCGGATCAGCGAAAAGTCGGAGGTGCCGCCGCCGATGTCGATGACCAGCACCAGCTCTTCGCGGTCGATCTGCGATTCATAGTCGAATGCGGCGGCCAACGGCTCGAACTGGAATTCGATATCGGTAAAACCCACGCTGCGCGCGATCTCGCCCAGCGTGTCCTGGGCGGTCTGGTCGGCGGCGGGGTTGTCGTCCACGAAGAACACCGGCCGACCCAGCACGGCGCGCGTGAAGCCGCGCCCTGCCGCCGTCTCGGCGCGATGCTTGAGTTCGGCGATGAAGCGCGTCAGCAGAACGCGGAACGGAATCGAACGGCCCTGCACTTCCGTCGAGCCGTCGATCAGCGAGCTGCCCAGCAGGCTCTTCATCGAGCGCATCAGGCGCCCGTCGTAACCTGCCAGGTAATCGGAGATGGCGGCGCGGCCATAGCTGACCTCGGCGTCTTCGTCATGGAAGAAAATGGCCGAGGGCAAGGTGGTCTTGCCGTCTTCCAGGGCGAGGAGCGCGCGCTGATCGGGGCGGCTCCAGCCCACGGTGGAGTTGGACGTGCCGAAGTCGACGCCGCATGCGGTGGAGATCATGGGGAATTCTGGGGCTGAAAGCAAAACGGCGGACAAGTGTAGC
Source organism: Achromobacter sp. (assembly GCF_049647645.1). Taxonomy (GTDB): domain Bacteria; phylum Pseudomonadota; class Gammaproteobacteria; order Burkholderiales; family Burkholderiaceae_B; genus Achromobacter. The sequence continues at coordinate 328 of NZ_JBARYB010000198.1, read as the reverse complement.
CGCAACCGCCAGAATCGCCATATCAGCCCGTGCGCGCCAGCGCCCTTGCCGTGAACGCCAGCGTCGCGGCAGCCACCAGCAGACCGCTGGCGAAACCGCCGGCGTAGCCGACCTGGGCCGCCAGCCCGGTCATGAGCGACGAGGTCAGGATCTCGCCCAGGTCGCGGGCGCTCTGCACGGCTGTCATATCGGTGCCGGCCTGCTCCCCCCGGCTGGCGAAGCGCATGGCCAGCGTCATCAGGGCCACGGACGCGGCGCCCGCGCCGAACGCGCCCAGCGCCTGCGCCCCCAAGGCCATGCCGGCCTGCGGCAGCGTCCAGCCCTGGGC
>NZ_JBARYB010000197.1:0-23584 GCF_049647645.1 Achromobacter sp. | reverse complement strand
CTGCGCCGCCGTCGCGGCCGGCATCCGCCGCGGCCTGCTGGACTCCCCGGTGCGCGTGCAGACGCGCGGCGGCGTGCTGACCGTCGCCTGGAATGGCGAGCAACTGCGCATGACCGGCCCAGCCGAGTCCGTATTCACGGGGCAGGTCGACATCGACAAGCTCGTCTTCTCCATGGGACTGAACCGATAAGCCATGACCGATACCGCCATTACCGCCCAAGACATCGCTGGTTTCCTGCAAGACAATCCCGACTTCTTCGACCAGCACGCCGACGTCTTCTCGACCCTGCAGGTGCCGCATCCGCACGGCTCGCGCGCCATTTCGCTGGGCGAGCGCCAGATCCTGACCCTGCGCGAGCGCAACCGCGAACTCGAATGGCGCCTGAACGAGCTGGTACGCAACGCCAGCGCCAATGAAAGCATCGGCACGCACGTGGCCAAGTGGTGCTGCCGCCTGCTGTCCGAATGCGATGCGCAACATGTGCCGGGCGAGATCGCCTTGGGGCTGGCCGAACAGTTCGAACTGAACCACGTGGCGCTGCGCCTGTGGGACCTGTCCGAGCTGCCGGCAACCGGCTACGGCGAACCCGTCACCCAGGACGTGCGCGCCTTCACCGACAGCCTGAAGACGCCCTACTGCGGCACCGACACCGAATTCGAAGCGGCCGGCTGGCTGGACGCCAAGCCCAAATCGCTGGCGCTGGTGCCGCTGCGCCTGGAAGCGGACGGCCCCGCCGTCGGCTTGCTGGTGCTGGGCTCGGACGACGCCGAACGGTTCACGCCCGAAATGGGCACGACCTTCCTGGAATCCATCAGCCAGCTGGCGTCGGCGGCGCTGCATCGCCTGAATCCGGCCTCACCCAAGGCCTAGCCGGGACGGGCGGACGCCATGCCGAAAGCCACGCAAGCGCAAGACACGGCCCCGCCCGAAACTCCCCTGCCCGACGCAATGAGCGCCTGGCTGCGCCATCTGGAAACCAACCGGCGCTATTCACCTCACACGCTGGACGGCTACCGCCGTGAACTGCATTTCCTGCGCGAGCTTGCCAGCCACGCCAAGCTGCCGCTGGACAAGCTGGGCAACGGCCACATCCGCCAGTTCGTGGCGCGCCTGCATGCCCAGGGCCGCGGGCCGCGCAGCCTGGCGCGCACCCTGGCGGCCTGGCGCGGTTTCTATCAGTGGTGGGCGCCGGCCATCGAACTGGCCGGCAATCCTGTCGCCGGCGTGCGCGCGCCCAAGGCGCCGCGCGGCCTGCCCAAGGCCCTGTCCGTGGAACAGACCCAGGCCCTGCTGGACCGCGCGCCGGCGCAAGTCGCGACCGAGCCCGCCGCGCTGCGCGACCAGGCCATGCTCGAACTGCTCTATTCCAGCGGCCTGCGATTGTCTGAACTGGTCGGGCTGGACCTGCGCTACGAACGGTCCGGCAATTATGAGTCGCGCGGCTGGCTGAGCCTGGAAGAGGCCGAGGTCATCGTGCTGGGCAAGGGCGGCAAGCGCCGCTCGGTGCCCGTGGGCCAGGCCGCCCTGGAGGCCCTGCGCAAATGGATCGCGGTGCGGCCGCAGTTGGCGCCCTTCACCGCGCAGCCCGAGGATGCGGCCGCGCTGTTCCTGGGTGCGCGCGGACGCCGCATCTCGCCGCGCGTGGTGCAGTTGCAGCTGGCGCGCATCGCGCAGCAGGCCGGCGTGCCCACGCATGTGCATCCGCACGTGCTGCGCCACAGCTTCGCCAGCCATGTGCTGCAGTCCGCGCAGGACCTGCGCGCCGTGCAGGAAATGCTGGGCCACGCCAACATCTCCACCACCCAGATCTACACGCGGCTGGATTTCCAGCATCTGGCCCGCGCCTACGACCAGGCGCATCCGCGCGCCGGGCGTAAATCCTGAACGCCCCAGGCCTGCTGAGTCAGGCGTGGACGGCGCAGCAAGCCTGCGGCACCGGCCCCTAGCCGCCTCCCGCGATCACACCGCCCAGCAGCATCACGCCCAGCAACAGCACCGCCACCGCCGCCAGCGCTTCCACCCCGTAGCGCAAGCGCGCCGCGCCCGCACCCGACAAGCGGCTGCCGATGCGCGTGGCCGCGCCGCCGGCCGCGACCGCAAGGCAGGCCAGCGCCGCCACCGTCAACCCGGTGCCCAGGCCCATCGCCAAGGCCGAGGCCACGCCGGCCAGGAAGAAGCCTTGCGCCAGGGCGAACACCAAGACGATCAGCGCGCCGCTGCAGGGGCGCAAGCCCACGGCCAGGATCGCCGTTCCCGCGCGACGCCAGTTCAACGGGCCCGACACCTGCTGCGGCGCGGGCACATGCGCGTGACCGCAGCCGCAATCGTCGTCGTGATGGTGATGGACCGGGGCGTGAGTATGGACGTGCTGCAATTCATGCTGCCGGCTCTGCCCGTGACCGCGCACCTGGCTGCTGTCGTGTCCGCGCTCATGGTCGTGTCCGTGCCCAAGGACGTGCTCGTGCATGGCAGCCGCGGTTGCGCGCCGCGCGCGGGTCCGCAGCAGCGGACGGATCGCCTTCACCCACACCAGCCACGCGCCCAGCAATGTCACCAGCGCATAGGAGCCTAGTTCCAGCCAGCGCGTCGCGTGATTCATCGTTGCGGCGGTGGCGTTGAAGATCAGCGCCAGCACCGCCACCAGCGCAATCGCCACCAGCGCCTGGATCAGTGCGGACGCCAGCGCCAGCAGCGCGCCATTGCGCGCGGTCTGGCGGTTGGCCAGCACATAGGAAGAGATCACCGCCTTGCCATGCCCGGGCCCCAACGCATGGAACACGCCGTAGGCGAAGGACAGCCCGATCAGGGCCCAGGCCGCGCCGCCGTCCGCCTGCCAGGCGCGCACCGCGCCCGTCAGTTGCCGGTAGAAATGGCTTTGCCACACGGACACCTGGCCGAAGAAGCTGGCCAGCCAGCCCGGCCCGCCCATGCCCGCGCCACTCTCTGGCACGCCGAAGGGGTGCGCGCCCTGCGCCGCGACCGCACCCGCCACGCCCAGCAGTAACACGGCCAGCAACGCGAGCGCTACTCGCAACGCACTTCGATGCGGTGCGTCAGCCCCTTGGTGATGGCGAAAAGCTCGTCCGGCAAGGCCTCCGGGTCGGCCGGGATCGCGGCCAGTTGCTGCATGGTTTTCCAATCCAGTTCCTTGGGCTTGCGGTAGGCGGACGTGCAGGCGCGGGCGTCCTGCCCGCCCAGCGACACCGCGCCCTTTTCATCGAAGGCGTAGGCCACGAAATAGGTGGGATCGTAGATATCCACCTGCGCGCCGCCGGCGCCCGGCGCTACCGGCGTGGCCAGCGGCAAGGTGAAGGACAGCGTCAGCCGCGTCGTCTTCGGATTCCAGTCGACGCGCGCATCGCGCGGGGCCGCGAAGGCCGCCGTCTTGCCATCCACGGTGACGCGCGTGAAGTAGTGCGAAATCGGCTCGCCCAGGGCCTGCATCCAGTCCCGCGCCATGCCCTGCAGAATCTCGGGCGACAGCGAGCCGTCCTTGCCCTGCTTCAGTCCCTGCGTGGCGTAGGCGCCGAACATCTCGTCAAACCGTCAGACCTGCCGCACCGCCGTGATGCGCTGTTGTCCATCGATATCGATCGCCGCGCGGGCATCGATCCACATATGCGGGTGCGCGCTGGCGGCGCCTGCCGCCAGCAGCATCGCTGCCGCGGTCAGGGCTGCATGGCCGCGGCAAGCTGACGTGCGTTCCATTCAAACATTTCCAGGTAGGTGGCGCCGGGCTGTCCGGGCTTGGACAGGGCATCGGAATAAAGCGTACCACCCACCTTGGCGCCGGTTTCGCGGGAAATCTGCTGGACCAGTTTGGGACTGCTGATGTTCTCGACGAACACCGCCGGCACACGCTCGCGCTTGACCTGTTCAATGATGCGCGCCACCTCGCCGGCTGCGGGCTCCGCATCCGTGGACACGCCCATCGCGGGGATGAACGCCACGCCGTAGGCGTCGCCGAAATAGCCGAAGGCATCATGCGAGGTCACGATCTTGCGGCGCTCGGCCGGGATCGTGGCGAAGGTCTTGCGAACCTGGTCGTCCAGCGCCTGCAGGCGCGCGGCATAGGTCCGCGCGCGCTGACGATAGGCATCCGCCCGCGCGGGATCCGCGGCTGCCAGCCCCTCCGCGACGTTGCGGGCATAGATGGCGCCGTTGGCCAGGTTCTGCCACGCATGCGGATCGGCGTCGCCATGATGATGGCCGTGCTCATGGCCGTGCCCGTGGTCGTGGTCATGGCCGTGCTCATCCTTGCCATCATCATGGCCTTCGCCGGCGAACTGGCGCGGCTTCACGCCCTGCGAAGCGACCACCGTGGCGCCGGCAAAGCCAGAAGCCTTGGCCAAACGCGGCATCCAGGTCTCGAAATCCAGGCCGTTCACGAACAGCACGCGCGCGGCGGCCAGCTTCTTGGCATCGCCCGGCGTCGGCTCGTACTCGTGCGCGTCACCGTCCGGACCCACCAGCGTGGCGACGCTGACGTCGTCTCCGCCCACTTCCCGCACGATATCGCCCAGGATGGAAAAGCTGGCGACGACCTTCAGCGGCTCGGCAGCCTGCGCGGTTCCGAACAGCGTCGACAGGCACAGGCCTGCCATGGCCAGCAGCGCGCGGCGGCGCGCCAGGGAGTGGAAACGCATGGCGTATCTCCTTTTGGATAAGTCAGGCCCGGCGCATGCGGCGCCGCGCCGGCAGCAGCCCGCCTTGCGGGCCGCCCACGATGGAAAACAGATAGCAGGCGCCCGCCGCCAGGATGATGGCGGGCGAGGCCGGCACGTTGAAGTGGTACGAAATGAGCAGGCCGGCCACCGAGGCCGCCACGCCCAGGCCCGCGGCCAGCGGAATCTGGCGAGCGGCCGAGCGGACCCAGAAGCGCGCGGCGGCGGCGGGCAGCATCATGATGCCGACCACCATGAGCGTGCCCAGCACCTGGAAACCCGCTACCAGGTTCACCACCACCAGCACCAGGAAGCCCATGTGCACCCAGCCCCCCGCGCCGCCGCTGGCGCGCAGGAAACCCGGGTCCAGGCATTCGGCCACCAGCAGCCGGTAGATCGCGGCCAGCGCCAGCAAGGTCGCGCTGGCCGTGGCGGTGACCAGCAGCAACGCCGCGTCGTCCAGGCCCAACACCGTGCCGAACAGCACGTGCAGCAGATCCATGTTGGAGCCGCGCAGCGACACCAGCAGCACGCCCAGCCCCAGCGATATCAGGTAGAACGCCGCGAAGCTGGCGTCTTCGCGCAGCGGCGTGAGGCGCGCCACCAGTCCCGCCAGCAGGGCCACGGCCAGTCCCGTGGCGATGCCGCCCAGCATCATTGCGCCCAGCGACAGACCGGCCAGCAGAAAGCCCGCCGCCACCCCGGGCAGGATGGCGTGCGACATGGCATCGCCCATCAGGCTCATGCGCCGCAGCACCAGGAATACGCCCAGCGGCGCGGCGCCCAACGACAGGGCGCAGGCGCCGGCCAGCGCGCGCCGCATGAAGCCATAGTCCAGGAAGGGCGACAGCACCCATTGCGCCAGGCTCATGTGCGGCTCTCCGCGTGCCATTGCCGCGCCCGTTTCAGGTGCGCGTCGTCCAGGGCATGATCGGTGTCGCCCCAGGCCACGACCGAACCAGACAACAACAGGCATTCAGGGAAATGGTCGCGCACCAGGTCCAGGTCGTGCAGCACCGCGATCACGGTGCGGCCCTGGCCGTGCAGGCCGCAAAGCAAGGCCATCAGGTCGTCCGCCGTGTGGCTGTCCACCGCGGCGAAGGGTTCGTCCAGCAACAGCACCGGCGTATCCTGCACCAGCATCCGCGCAAACAGCGCGCGTTGCATCTGTCCGCCCGACAGCGCATCGACGCCGCGTCCGGCGGCGCCGGCCATGCCCACGGTTTCCAGCGCGTCCATGCAACGGTCCAGCTCGTCGTTCGCATACCGGCGCCATCCGCCCACGCGCCGCCAGGCCCCCATGGCCACCAGATCCAGCACCGACACCGGAAACGAACGGTCGAGCTCGGCGGCCTGGGGCAGCCAGGCCAATTCCGACCGGCCCGCGCCGCTGATCCGCACGCTGCCGGCCATCGGACGCAGCACGCCCATGATGCCTTTGATCAGGGTGGACTTGCCGGCGCCATTCGGCCCCACCACGGCAGTCATACCGCCGGCGGCGAAACGCCCCGACACCGATTTGAGCGCCGCGTGCCCATGCCAGCCGAAGGAAGCGTCGGCCAGTTCGATAGTGACCGGCGCGTTCATCGCGGCCACCAGTCCAGCGCCCAGCCGGTCAGGGCCCACAGGGCGGCTGCAGCGGCCAGGGCGATGGCCATGCGGCGCCAAGAGGAAACGAGGAAGGCGGAACGCGGGGGGAGGTTTTGCCGAAGCGCCGTTTCGGGCTCCCGGGGCAAAAGCGTGAAATGGGACATGGAAAGAATGCGGAGACGGATAGGGACTGCGGCCAAGTTTTATTATGTTATATCATAACTAAAAAGCTTGATTCCGAGGCGCTCGCCCGCATCTGGATGTTTTCTGCTACCTTCCAGGCATCTCGCGCGCATCGCGCGCGTTTTCCATAGAGATAAAGCCAGCCATGTCCGCACCCGCCCGCACCCCTCGCAGCGATACCGTCGGCGCCCAGCTCAGCGTCGCCGAAGCGCTGTGCGAGCAGCGCGGACGCCGCCTCACACCCATCCGCCGCAAGGTGCTGGAACTGCTGCTGCGTCACGGCCGCAGCCTGAAGGCCTATGAATTGCTGGAAGCCATGCGCGCCGTGCATCCGGGCGCCGCGCCTCCGACCGTGTACCGCGCCCTGGATTTCCTGATGGACGAAGGCCTGATCCACCGCCTGGACGCAGTCAACGCCTGGAGCGCCTGCCACGACGCGGGCGGCGCGCCCCATGACCTTCTGGTCGTCTGTACCGGCTGTGGCGCGGTCGCGGAAGTGTCCGACCCCGCCATGAGCCGCCAACTGGCCGAGCGCGTCGCCCAGACCGGCTATGCCCTGGCCACGCACGAAACCGAAATCCGCGCGCTGTGCCCCCAGTGCCAGCAGAAGCAGCCCGCTGCGGATGCCAGCCACGGCCACCACCATCATTAAGCATTAGTGCCGGCGAGCCGGCCTGCCCTCGGCTCTCGGCCATCGGTCGCAAGCCCGCGGCAGGGTCCTTCATCCAGATGCGCGCATCGCGCTCTTGAAATCCGGCAAACCGCCCCCAAATAGTGGTATCGCCCGATACTTGACGGCGTACGGACGCCATCTGGATGGCTACGGCCCCAGGGTTGACCCTGGGTTTGCCCCCTGCCCCTGACTGTGCTGTAATCCTGCGTCCGGCCGCTGCAGGCGGCCCATGCAGCCTGCGGCAAACACCCTCCGGCAAAGACTGGGAAACCCCCTTGAAGCGTCGCAAGACGGCGTTGCAAAACAGGGGCGCGATCCCCGCCGAGAGTTCCTGTTTAACGCCTTGACTTCACGCTAGCAGCTTCGCCATGAACACCCCGCGCAGTTTGGACAAAATGGTTCCCGTCACCATCCTCACCGGCTTTCTCGGTGCGGGCAAGACCACCCTGCTCAAACGCATCCTGACCGAATACCATGGCCGCCGCGTCGCGGTCATCGAAAACGAGTTCGGGCCGGAAAGCATCGACAACGACCTGCTGGTGCAGGACAGCAACGAAGAGATCATCGAACTGTCCAACGGCTGCGTTTGCTGCACGGTGCGCGGCGACCTGATGCGCACCCTGTCCGAGCTGCGCGCCAAGCGCGAAGCCGGCGAACTGAATTTCGAACGCGTCATCCTCGAAACGACCGGCATGGCCAACCCCGGCCCCGTCTGCCAGACGTTCTTCATGGATGACGACATTGCCGAGTACTACCGCCTGGACGCGGTAGTGACCGTGGTCGACGCCAAGCACGGCATGGCCACCCTCGACGCCCAACCCGAGGCCCAGAAGCAGGTCGGTTTCGCCGACCGCATCCTGATCTCGAAGCGGGACCTGGTCAACGAAGTCGACTACGAAGCGCTGCGCCACCGCCTGGTTCACATGAACCCGCGCGCGCCGATCACGCCGGTCAACTTCGGCGAAGTCGACCTGAAGTCCATCATCGACATCAGCGGCTTCAACCTGAATTCCATTCTGGACATCGACCCGGAATTCCTGGCCGCTGAGCACCCCGACGCCGCCCATGATCATGGCCATGACCACGATCACGGCCATGGGCACGACCACGATCATGACCATGATCACGAAGGCGACTGCGGGGCGCATTGCAATCATGCCCACCATCATCACCATCACCAGCACGACGACGAAATCGGCGCGTTCGTGTTCCGTTCCAACAAGCCGTTCGATCCCGCGCGCCTTGAGGAATTCCTGGGCGGCGTGGTGCAGGTCTATGGTCCCGACCTGATGCGCTACAAGGGCATCCTGTACATGAAGGGCATCAACCGCCGCATGTTGTTCCAGGGTGTGCACATGATGATGGGCGCCGAACCCGGCAAGCCGTGGACCGCAGCCGAAAAACCGTCCACCAAGATGGTTTTCATCGGTCGTAAGCTGCCCCAGGAGATTTTCACCCGGGGCTTGGAGCAGTGCCTGGCGGGGTAATCCCCCTTCCTGACGTGACGTGATGCGACGAAGGCAGTACTGTGAGGTACGAATAGCGTAGGCAACAAGTAATACGGACCGGGAATGGACGCCCGCGCCAGGATCGATTCATAGTGGAGTGTTTTCATGGCTACCAAGGCAGCAACCAAGAAATCAAGCAAGTCGACGAGCGATACGGCGATTGATCTGCCCAGCGAGAAGGAATTGCTGGCCATGCCCGAGTCCGACTATATGAACGAACGCCAGCTGGCGTTCTTCAAGGAACGGCTCAAACAACTCGAGCAAGACATCCTGGCCAACGCCGGCGAAACCACCGAGCACCTGCGTGAAACGCAGTTCGTGCCCGATCCCGCCGACCGCGCCACGATCGAGGAAGAACACGCCCTGGAGCTGCGCACCCGCGACCGCGAGCGCAAGCTGCTGAAGAAGGTGCAACAGTCCATCGCCCGCATCGACAGCGGCGAATACGGCTGGTGTGAGGAAACCGGTGAACCCATCGGCATCCCGCGCCTGCTGGCCCGTCCCACGGCCACCCTGTCGCTCGAAGCGCAGGAACGCCGCGAGATGCGCCAGAAGCTCTACGGCGACTGATCCGTCCCGTATTCACGGCCATACGCTGAAAGGCTATGCTGGTTTCCAGCATGGCCTTTTTTCTTTGGCCCGCGTCCAAAAAGGGACGTACATATCCAGCCTTGATTTCTTCTGAGTCGCCCCCAGCTAATCCCTTCATAGGAAGGAACGCATGGAACAATTTCACGCCACCACCATCGTGTGCGTGCGCCGCGGCAACCGCGTCGCACTGGGCGGCGATGGCCAGGTCACACTGGGCAATATCGTCGTCAAGGGCACGGCCCGCAAGATTCGCCGCCTGTACCACGACAAGATCCTGGCCGGCTTTGCCGGCGCCACCGCCGACGCGTTCACGCTGCAGGAACGCTTCGAAGCCAAGCTCGAAAAGCACCAGGGCAACCTGATGCGCGCGGCGGTCGAACTGACCCGCGACTGGCGCACCGACCGCGTGCTGCGCCGCCTCGAGGCCATGCTGATCGTGGCCGACACCGAGCACACGCTGGTGCTGACCGGCAACGGCGACGTGCTGGAACCGGAACACGGCCTGGCAGCGATCGGCTCCGGCGGCGCCTATGCCCAATCGGCCGCGCTGGCGCTGCTGCGCAACACCGAGCTGTCGCCCGAGGCCGTCGTCAAGCAATCGCTGGAAATCGCCGGCGACCTCTGCATCTACACCAACCAGAACCACGTCATCGAAACGCTGGGCGACTGACGCCCGCCACGCGGCGCGCCCGGCGCGCCGCGGCCGCCACCCCAGCCCGCCCTAGCTCCAAGGATCCGCCCTCATGTCCGCATCCAACATGACGCCCGGAGAGATCGTCTCCGAACTCGACAAGTACATCGTCGGCCAGAACCGCGCCAAGCGCGCCGTGGCCGTCGCGTTGCGCAACCGCTGGCGCCGCCAGCAGGTCGCCGAACCCCTGCGCCACGAAATCCACCCCAAGAACATCCTCATGATCGGCCCCACCGGCGTGGGCAAGACCGAGATCGCGCGCCGCCTGGCCAAGCTGGCCAACGCGCCCTTCATCAAGATCGAAGCCACCAAGTTCACCGAAGTGGGCTATGTGGGCCGCGACGTCGACACCATCATCCGCGACCTGACCGAATACTCGATCAAGCAGACGCGCGAATTGGAAATGCGCCGTGTGCGCACCCAGGCGGAAGACGCCGCCGAAGACCGCATCCTGGACGCCCTGGTGCCGCCCGCGCGCGGCGCCTCCGGCGAACCGGAACGCGGCGAGGACAATAGCGCCCGCCAGACCTTCCGCAAGCGCCTGCGCGAAGGCAAGATCGACGACCTCGAAATCGAGATCGAAGTCGCCCAGGCCGCGCCGCAGATGGACGTCATGACGCCCCCCGGCATGGAAGAAATGGCCGAGCAGCTGCGCGGCATGTTCGCCGGCATGGCCCGCGACAAGAAAAAACCCAAGAAGATGAAGGTGCGCGAAGCCTTCAAGCTGATCGTCGACGAAGAAGCGGCCAAGCGCGTCAACGAAGAAGATCTGCGCACCGTGGCGATCAACAACGTCGAGCAGAACGGCATCGTCTTCCTGGACGAAATCGACAAGATCGCGGCCCGCCAGGAATCCGGCGGCGCGGACGTGTCGCGCCAGGGCGTGCAGCGCGACCTGCTGCCGCTGGTCGAAGGCACCACCGTCAACACCCGCTACGGCATGGTTCGCACCGACCACATCCTGTTCATCGCGTCCGGCGCGTTTCACCTGTCGCGCCCCTCGGACCTGATCCCTGAATTGCAGGGCCGCTTCCCGATCCGCGTCGAACTGGAATCACTGACCGCCGAGGACTTCGTGCGCATCCTGTCCGACACCGACGCGTCGCTGACCAAGCAATACACGGCGCTGATGGCCACCGAAGACCTGCAGCTGGAGTTCACGGAAGAAGGCGTGCGCCGCCTGGCGGAGCTGGCCTTCGAGGTCAACGAAACCACCGAGAACATCGGCGCCCGACGCCTCTACACGGTGATGGAGAAGCTGCTGGACGAGCTGTCCTTCGACGCCACCGCCAGCAGCGACAAAAACGTGAAGATCGACGCCGCCTACGTCAACGCGCAGTTGGCGGAAGCCGCCAGCAGCCAGGACTTGGCGCGCTACGTGCTGTAAACCGCGGGCGCCCTGCGCCCCCGGCAAAACGCCGTCCGCAGCCTTAGCGCTACGGACGGCGTTTTTTTGCGGCCGGATCGCCCCAAGGCAAGAGCGCCCTGGAGGCTGCAATCCCCCCTGACGCGGGCGCTTGCGTACCCGGTCTGGCAGACCGGCTAGTTGGTAATCGCGGTCACGATGTACTTGCCGTCCTTGCGGACCGCGGTGAAGCGCACCTTGTCGCCCGCCTTGATGTTGGCCAGCAGGGCCGGATCGGCTTCATAGACCAGCGTCATGGCAGGCAGATCCAGCTGCTTGATGGCGTCGTGCTTGATCGTGACCTTGCCGGCGGCCGGATCCACCCGCCGCACTTCGCCGCTGGCGTCGGCCTGCTGCGCAAACGCCAGCGGCGCGGCCAGCGTAACGACAGCCACCGCCGCGGCTGCGGCCATGGGCATTGCATACTTGCGGTCAAAAATCATGCAGATATCCTCCGATTGCCGGGGTAGCACGGACCCGGCGTGGCCGCCGTCCCTGCTTTCCCATAGTGCTAGGATACCGCCCTTGTGCAACAGTTCCCCCGCTGTCACGCAACAATTCTGACAGTTGATTGCGGCACACGCGGGCCGCGCCGCCGCCATTCATGGCTGGACGCAAAACCCCTACCTTTCGTCACTCATTTCAGGAGTTCCCATGGCCAACCGCTTATCCGTCATCGCCACCCGCACGGGGGACGACGGCACCACGGGTCTTGGGGACGGATCTCGCACCCCGAAGGACGCCCCGCGCATCGCGGCGCTGGGCGACGTCGACGAATTGAACAGCGTGATCGGCGTGCTGCTGACCGAGGATCTGCCCGCCGAGATAAGCGCCGACCTGCTGGCCATCCAGCATGACCTCTTCGACATGGGCGCGGAACTCTGCATCCCCGGCCATACCGCCCTGACGGACGAACACATCGCCCGCCTGGACACGCGCCTGGCCCACTACAACGCGACGCTGCCGCCCTTGCGCGAATTCATCCTGCCCGGTGGCTCGCGCGGCTCAGCCCAGGCGCACGTGGCGCGCACGGTCTGCCGCCGCGCCGAGCGGGCCGTGGTGGCGCTGGCGAAGGCCGACACGGTGAACCCGCCGGTGCGGCAGTACCTGAACCGGCTGTCGGACCTGATGTTCGTGCTGGCGCGTTGTATAAACCAGCATGCGGGACAGAAAGACACGTTCTGGGCGGGCGCCCAGGCGCGCAAGTAGTCTCGCGGCCAGGACGCGCCTTGCGCGGCCGGGCCAAAGAACAGTACGGAATTTGGCAAGGGCCGCGTGAAGATCTTATTGCTGGGCAAGGACGGCCAGGTCGGCCGGGAACTGTGCCGCGCCCTGCTCCCCCTCGGAGAGGTCGTGGCGCTGGGGCGCGACGGCGCGGATCTGCGCGACCAGGATGCACTGCTCGCGGTCCTGTCGTCCTGCCGGCCCGATGCGATCGTGAACGCGGCCGCCTATACCGCGGTGGATGCTGCCGAAAGCGACCGGGAAACCGCCACCCAGGTCAACGCCCTGGCGGTTGCCACGCTGGCCCGCCATGCCCGGGCCGCCCGCGCCCTGCTGGTCCATTATTCGACCGACTATGTGTTCGACGGCGCCCAACAGCGGGCCTACTCGGAAACCGACAGGCCCAACCCGCTGAACGTGTACGGCAGCACCAAACTCGCGGGCGAGCAGGCCATCCAGGCCGCGGCTTGCGATGCGCTGGTGTTCAGGATCGGCTGGGTCCATTCGCGGCATGGCAAGAATTTCCTGAACACCATGCTGCGCCTGGCGCTGGAGCGCCAACGCCTGGACGTGGTGTCCGACCAGCACGGCACGCCCACATCGGCCGAATTTGTCGCCGACGTTACCGCCTTGGCGATCCGGCAACATTGCGCGGGGCGGTTGCCCGCCGGGACCTATCACCTGGCCGCTGCGGGTTCGACCAACTGGCATGCCTATGCAAGATACATCGTTGCCGGAGCCGCCGCGCGCGGCGCCAGCCTGACGTTGGCCCCGGAACAGATCCATGCGATCGCGGCGCGGGACTATCCCGCAGCCGCGCAGCGGCCAAGCAATTCCACGCTGGATACAGCCAAACTGTCGCACGCGCTGCAACTGCGTATGCCATCATGGACCGAACAGGTGGATCGCACCCTGGATCAACTCAGCCAAACCGGCAAGCCCGCATTTTGATGAAAGCCACTCCACTCGCCATTCCCGACGTCTTGCTCCTGGAACCCAGGGTACTGGGCGACGAGCGCGGCTTTTTCTTCGAGAGTTTCAACCAGGCCGTGTTCGAGGCGGCAACGGGGCTGCGGCGCAACTTCGTGCAGGACAACCATTCACGCTCAGCCCAAGGCGTCTTGCGCGGGCTGCATTATCAGATCGAACAGCCCCAAGGCAAGCTCATGCGCGTGTGCATGGGCGAGATTTTTGACGTGGCGGTGGATCTGCGGCAGGGCTCGCCGACTTACGGGAAGTGGGTAGGCACCCTGCTCAGCGCGGAGAACAAGCGCCAGGTGTGGATCCCGGAAGGCTTCGCCCACGGCTTCCTGACGCTGTCCGAATTTGCCGAGGTCCTGTACAAGACCACGGACTACTACGCCCCGCAGCATGAGCGCTGCATACGCTGGGACGATCCGCAACTGGCGATCGCCTGGCCCTGCCTGCAAGCGCCCTTGTTGTCCGAGAAGGACCGCAACGGCGCGCCGTTCGTCGGCGCGCCGGCCTGCTGAATCAGTTCACGCCGGCCGCGTGCGCCTGCTCGTCGGCGTGGTACGAGGAACGCACCATGGCGCCCACCGCCGCGTGCGAGAAGCCCATGGCATAGGCCTCGCGCTCGAACATGGCGAAGGTGTCCGGATGCACGTAGCGCAGCACCGGCAGATGGTGTTCCGAAGGCTGCAGGTACTGGCCGATGGTCAGCATGTCCACGTTGTGCTCGCGCATGTCGCGCATCACCTGCAGGATTTCCTCGTCGGTCTCGCCCAGGCCCAGCATCAGGCCGGACTTGGTGGGGACTTCGGGGTGCAGCTTCTTGAACTCGGCCAGCAGCTTCAGCGAGTGCATGTAGTCCGAGCCCGGGCGCGCCTGCTTGTACAGGCGCGGCACGGTTTCCAGGTTGTGGTTCATGACGTCCGGAGGGCCGGCGTTCAGGATGGTCAGCGCGCGGTCCAGGCGGCCGCGGAAGTCGGGCACCAGCACCTCGATGCGGGTGGCGGGCGACAGTTCGCGGATGTGCGTGATGCAATCCACGAAGTGGCCGGCGCCGCCATCGCGCAGGTCGTCGCGGTCCACCGAGGTGATCACGACATAGGACAGCTTCATGGCGGCGATGGTGCGCGCCAGGTTGACGGGTTCGTTGGTGTCCAGCGGATCCGGGCGGCCGTGGCCCACATCACAGAAGGGGCAGCGGCGGGTGCACTTGTCGCCCATGATCATGAAGGTGGCGGTGCCCTTGCCGAAGCATTCGCCGATGTTCGGGCAGGACGCTTCCTCGCACACCGTGTGCAGGTTGTGCTCGCGCAGGATGCGCTTGATGTCGTAGAAACGCGAGCCGGGCGCGGCGGCCTTCACGCGGATCCATTCAGGCTTCTTCAGGCGCTCGGCCGGTACGATCTTGATGGGGATGCGCGCGGTCTTGGCCTGCGATTTCTGCTTTTGCGTCGGATCGTAGACCGCTTCCACGGGCGCGGCGGCGGATTCGTTCGAGGGAACAGGAGACTCGACAAGCGTAGACATGGGGCACCTTCATGCCCGGTGCGCGGGCGCGCCGGGTCTGAGACAAAAACGGCATTTTACCCTCCGCCGCCAGGATCCGCCGACCGAGAGCCCGCCCCCCCCAGGCGGGCGTCCTCGACCCGGGCCGGCCTGGGTTATCGTCACGCCTGACGAATCCGCCGCTTTTACCCATGTCTTCCCTGCCCCCGCCCCGCCCTATCGCCCTGATCGCCCCCCGCCTGGACGGGGGACCCGCCGCCCGAGCCATCCAGGCCTGCGCCGAACGGCTCTTGCCCGCCGGCTATTACCTGGCCGCTGGTCCCTGGCAGGACAGCCAGGCCCTGCCGCTGCTCGGCTACCTGCGTCCCGCCGCGGCGCTGGTCATCGGCCCTGTGGACGATCCCGCCCTGCGGGCCTCGCTCGCCGCGCTGGAGATCCCCGTGGTGGAAACCTGGAGCGCGTCCGCCCAGCCGCTGGACGGCGCTGTCGTGGTCGACAACGTGGAAGCCGGCCGCATGGGGGCGCGGCATCTGGCCGCCAAGCGCCATGCACGGGTCGCCTGCATCAGCGCAGACAACCCCTGGGAACGGGCCCGGCGCGAAGGCTTCATCAGCAGCGCGGCCGCGCTCGGGCTGGAACTGGTGGCGGACATCGTGCAGCCCGAGGTGCAGCACATGAACGACGGCCGCATGGCCTTCCTGCGACTGCTGGCCACCAATACGATTTTCGATGCGGTGTTCTGTACCACGGACCTGCTGGCCGCCGCCGCGGTATCCGAAGCCCACAACCGCGACCTGCAGGTGCCGCAGGACCTGGCGGTGCTGGGCTATTCAGACGACGGCAGCGCCGCGCAATGGGCCCAGGGATTGACCACGCTGGGCGCCGACGCCGCGACCCTGGGCCAGCGCGCCGCCCAGCTGCTGCTGGACCGCCTGGAAGGCGAACGCGGCACCGGCGAACGGGAAATCGTCGACGTGGTGTTCGAAGAACGGCTCAGCACCTAGGGCGCATCGCGCCTGGTCGGCAGCCAAACCCTGTGGCCGCGCCAGCCGCGCTCTGGTTAGGAAATACCTTCGTACAGCGGCGGAAAGCCGCTGGCCTGGAGCATGTCGTTGGCTTCCCGCAGGAAGGCGGGCGTGGCCGTCTCCGGGACCTGGATCAGCCACTGCACAGCGTCTTCTTTCCGGCCGCGCAGCAAGAGCAGGCGGCCCAGATGGAACATGCCGCGGAAATCGCCGCCTTCGGCACAGCGCTGGTAGCAATCGAAGGCGCGGTCCATGTCCTGCTCGACCACGTCGCCGGCCTCGTAGTAGCGGCCCACCACGCCGATGGACTTCACGTGGCCGGCCTGCGCCGCTTTCTGATAGAGGGCCAGCGCCGCCGCGGAATTCTGCGTCACGCTGCCGCGGCCGCTGCGCAGCATGTGGGCATAGTTGTACATGCCCCAGTCCAGGCCCTTGTCGGCGGCCAGGCGGAACCAGTAGGCCGCGACCGTATCGTCGCGCGCCACGCCCCAGCCGTTCTCATAGCAGCGGCCCACCATGTTGATGGCCATGGGATGATCGGCATGGGCGGCGCGCTTGAACCACGCCAGCCCCTGTTCCTGATCGCGTTCGACGCCGGCCCCGTCCAGCAGCATCTGGCCGTAGATAGTCTGGGCTTCGATCAGCCCCAGTTCGGCCGCGGCGCGGATCCAGGCGGCGTAGTCCTCGGCTGGCCCCTGCTCGCGCAGGCGGGCCAGTTCCTCGGGCGTGGTCGCGGCCACGTCGGCCGCGGTATAGGTCTTCATATCTTGTTCCTTGCGCGGTCCCAGGCCTGCGCCAGATTGCGGGCCAGCGTCTCGCCTGTCTCGGTGGGCTCGCGGTACACGCCACAGGCCGCCATGTCCACGCTGCGCAGGCCCGCATAGCCACAGGGATTGATCCCCAGGAACGGCGCCAGGTCCATCCGCACGTTCAGCGATACGCCGTGATAGGCCCGGCCGTTGCGGATCTTGATGCCCAGCGCGGCAATCTTGGCGAGCTCGCTCCCGTCCGGATCGGGTACGTAGACCCCCGGAGCGCCCGGCTTGCGGCAAGCGTCGGCCACGCCCATCTGGGCCAGCGTGTCGATGACCGCGCCTTCCAGCAGATTGACGTATTCCTTGACGTAGATGTCGGCGCGGCGCAGGTCGAACAGCGCGTAGGCCATGACTTGGCCGGGACCATGGTAGGTCACCTGCCCGCCGCGGTCGCAGTGGACGATGGGGATGTTTCCGGGGTTGAGCACGTGCTGCGGCGAACCGGCCTGGCCCAAGGTGTAAACGGGCGCATGCTCACAGAGCCAGATCTCGTCAGGCGTATCGGCGCCGCGCAGATTGGTGTACGCCTGCATGTCGTGCCAGACCGACAGGTAGTCGGCCGGCCGCGCGAGCCACTTGATCACAACCGTCTTGCTCTAGAGAACGATGGACACCATCGGATGGCCATGCAGGGCGCGGTAGAGCGCGTCCAGCTGCTCGCGCGAGGTCGCGCGCACCGTGAAGGTCAGGCCCATGTAGTTGCCGCCCTTGCTGGGCCGCATTTCCACCGTGGCGGCGTCGAATTCGGGGTCGAACTGCAACACGACCTCGGTCAGCGTCTGCGCGAATTCAGGATGCTGCTTGCCCATGACCTTGATGGGAAAGTCGCTGGGGTATTCGATGAGGGAATCTTCGGGCGGGATCTGTTGCATGATGTGCCTATAAGGTGTTGCCCCCAGGGCGCGGCCACTGCTCGATATTCGCACCCGAGGGTGTCTGCCACGGGGCGGCCAGATCCAATCTATATGGGGGCAAACCGCCGGCCGGCAAGACCGCCGGGGCGGCCCCGCAGGAGCCGCCCGGTAACGCCGGACCTAAAGCGCGGCGATGCGGGCATCATAACCCGCCCGCAATTGCGCAAAAACGGGGCCAGGTTTGCCCGAGCCGACCGCCTTGCCGTCCAGCGACACGATGGCCAGCACTTCCTTGGTGGCCGACGACAGCATCAGCTCGTCGGCCTGTTCCACCTCTTGCCGCGTGATGGGGCGCGACTCGAAGGGAATGCCGGCCTCGGCGGCCAGTTCGCCCATCAGGCCGTAGCGGATGCCTTCCAGGATCAGGTTGTTCTTGGGCGGCGCCAGCAGCTTGCCGCCCGACACCACCCAGATATTGGTGGACGAGCCTTCGGTCAGGTAGCCGTCGCGGAACTGCACCACTTCGTCGACCTCGGCATCGACCGCCTGCTGCTTGGCCAGCACGTTGCCCAGCAGCGAAACCGACTTGATCTCGCAATGCAGCCAGCGTTCGTCCGGAATGCTGATGGCGGTGAGCCCGCGCTCGCGCTGCGCGGCGGGCGGCGGCGACCAGGCCGAGATCATGCCGAAGACCGTCGGCGTGACGGGGGTCGAGGGGAACTGGTGGTCGCGCTTGGCCACGCCGCGCGTCACCTGCAGGTAGACGATGCAGGTTTCCAGGTTGGTGCGCGCCAGCAGCTGCTGGATCAGGTCGATCCAGCCTTCGCGGTCGAAGGGCTGGGCAATCCGCAAGGCAGCCAGGCTGCGGTCCAGGCGGTTAAGGTGTTCGGCCATGCGGAACGCATTGCCTTGGTACACGGGGACGACTTCGTAGATGCCGTCACCGAAAATGAAGCCGCGGTCGAGGACGGAGACCTTGGCCTCGTCCACGCGCAGAAACTCACCGTTGAGATACACCTGGCTTTCGCCCGGCACGCCCGGAATCATGAGGCACTCCTGAGTATGAAATGGAGAGGGACGAACCGTTCGGTCCGTCCCGTGAATAGAGCACGGGCGTTTCATGCGAAACGCCCGCTGCTAGCTTACACCCGTGGCCGCGCCCGCGGCGCGGCAGGATTAGTCGAACCAGCGCTTGACGGTATCGACCATGCGGCCGAAGAAGCCGGCGCGTTCGACCGCGTCCTGCACCACTAGCGGTTCGGTGCGCAGCACCTTGCCGTCCAGCGTGAACTGCAGGGTGCCGACCTGCTGGCCCTTGGCCAACGGAGCGATCAGCGGATCCGTGCGCTGCGCCACCGGCTTGAGATCGCCGGCCTTGCCGCGCGGCACCGCGATCGACACAGGGTTGGGCGGACCCAGCTTGACGCTTTCAGCCGTGCCTTCCCAGACGCGCGCATCGATGCCGGGCTGGCTCTTGTCGAACAGTTTCACGGTGTCGAAGTTCTGGAAGCTCCAGTTCAGCAGCTTCAGGCTTTCCTCGGCGCGCGTGGCTTCGCTGTCCGTGCCCACCACGACCACCAGGATGCGGCGGTCGCCGCGCACCGCGGTCGACACCAGGCAGTAGCCGGCCGAATCGGTGTGGCCGGTCTTCATGCCGTCCACCGAGGGGTCGGCCCACAGCAGGCGGTTGCGGTTGGGCTGGGTGATCTTGTTGTAGGTGTAGCTCTTCTGCTTGTAGTAGTGGAAGTGGTCCGGGTGATCGGTAATCAGGTGCGACGACAGGATGGCCAGGTCGCGCGTGGACGTCATGTGCTGCGGATCGGGCAGGCCCGTCGCGTTCATGAAGTGGGTGTTGCGCATGCCCAGGCGTTCGGCTTCCTGGTTCATCAGCGAAGCGAACGAGGCCTCGCTGCCGCCCACGGCCTCGGCCAAGGCCACGGAGGCGTCATTGCCGGACTGCACGATCATGCCCTGGTTCAACTCGTCGACAGTGACCGGCTTGCGCGGTTCGATGAACATGCGCGAACCGCCCGTGCGCCAGGCGCGCTCGGACACCGGCACGGTCTGCTCCAGCGTCAGGCGCTTTTCATCCAGCGCGTTGAACACGACGTAGGCCGTCATGATCTTGGTCAGCGAGGCCGGCTCCACCTTCATGTCCGGGTTGGACGCGGCCAGGGTCTGTCCGCTGTTCACGTCCATCACGATCCAGGCCTTGGCTGCGATGGTGGGGGCCGGCACGGCCGAGACGTCGCCCACCGGCACCACCGCCGACGCATTCGGCGCCGGAGCCGCAGCGCCGGCAGCTGCGGCAGGCGCCGCGGCCGGAGCCTGCTGCGCCCAGACCGGCATCGAAGCTGCCAGCATGGCTGACAGCACCGCGCCTGACAACAGGCGGCGGGTGAAGACAACGGGGGAGTGAGCGGAGTAAGGCAAATTCTTCATCGGCAACGTGGGTCCAGTAATGACGCCCGCCGGCGCGGGGCAAGTGGCTGACAATTATAGGCAGTCGATCAGACCCGTCCGGCCCGCCCGGGGTTCCCGTGCATTTAAAACATGCAACTTGATGCAACCTACAGGCCTCGGGACGTGGCAAGGGATCAATCGGGACTGACGCCGTGATGCCGGCGGTACGCGGCCGGGGAAACGCCCACGCGCTTGACGAAGGCCCGACGCAAGGTGTCGACGTTGGCAAAGCCGCATTGCGCGGCCACCTGCTTGGGCGTGGCGGCGCCCGCCTCCAGCAGCGCGCGGGCCGCGGCGATGCGCGTCATCTCCACCCACGCCGCCGGCGTGACGCCGACCTCGGCGTGGAACAGCCGCGCGAAATGCCTGGGGCTCAGGCCCGCATGTTCGGCCAGCGCTTCCACCGACAACGGCAGCCCGGGATTGCCGGCGACCCAGCGCTGCACCTCCTGCAGCGCCGAGCGCCCCACCGGGCCGGCTTGTCCCTTGCGGCTGAACTGCAGTTGTCCGCCTGGCCGCTTGAAGAACATCACCAACTGGGAAGCCACGCTGGCCGCCACTTCCCGGCCCAGGTCCTCTTCGACCAGCGACAGCGCCAGGTCCAGGCCGGCCGTCACGCCAGCGGAAGTGCGCACCTTGCCGTCGCGCACATGCAGGGCGTCCTCTTCGACGGTCACCTTGGGATAAGCCAGGCGCAGCTGCGCAGCCGCATTCCAATGGGTCGTCACCCGCCGCCCATCCAGCAGCCCGGCCGCGGCCAGCATGAACGCGCCGGTGCAGACGGAGCCATAACGCCGCGCACCCCTGGCCGTCGCGCGCAGCCAACGCAAGGCGGAACTGCTGAGCAATGCGCCTGCAGCCTGCGGCGTGCCGGCGACCAGCAGGGTATCCAGACGCGGAACCGGGTCGCCCATTGTCAGGTCAGGCAGCAGACGCGTGCCGGACGAACAGCGGATGGGGCCGGCCTCGTAGCCCACCACGCGCAGCGCGTACAGCTCGCGCCCGAGTTCGGCATTGGCCTGGGCAAACACGTCCAGTGGCCCGGAGACATCGAGCATCTGGACGCCGGGCAACGCAAGAATGGCAATGGTCTTGGTCATGGCGCGGGGCCTGGCCGCCAGGTGTCGGGAAATCGCATGTTTTGGCGGAATCTGGCGTATTACGATGATTGAAGCCATTCTAGTGCGGCGGGAGAATTCATTGAACCCCTTCCCCCCTACGAGAACTCCCGCCATGAACCCTGCCATCGACGGCATTCAGATCCCCGACAGCCAGCTCGCCCGCGACATCACGGAGCTGGTGCGCGACACCGCCACGCCGCTGCTCTTTCACCATTCCAGCCGGGTCTACTACTTCGGCGCGCTCGCCGGCAAGCGGCGCGGATTGAAGTTCGACCCGGAATTGCTCTATTGCGGCTGCATGTTCCACGACATGGGCCTGACGCATCGGCATAGCAGCGACTGCTGCCGCTTCGAGGTGGACGGCGCCAACGCGGCGCGCGACTTCCTGAGTAGCCGCGGAATTTCGCAGCAGGACATCGACCTGGTGTGGACCGCGATTGCGCTGCACACGACGCCCGGCATTCCCGAATTCATGCATCCGGTCGTCGCTCTGGTGACGGCGGGCGTGGAAATGGACGTGCTCGGCCTGACTTATGGCGAATACGGCGACGCCCAGCGCGAAGCCGTGGTGGCGGCGCATCCGCGCGGGCCGCGCTTCAAGGAAGAAATCATCCAGGCCTTCTACGACGGCATCAAGCACAAGCCGCAGACGACGTTCGGCAACGTCAAGGCCGACGTGATCGCCGACCAGGAGCCGGCCTTCAAGCCTGGCAACTTCTGCAGCGTGATCCGCGGCTCGCGCTGGCCGGGCTGAAGCCGCTGGCGCCCGCGCCGCAGGCAGCGGCTTGGACCGCTCAGTCCAGCGCGACCTTCAACCGCGCCTGCACCAGCTGGCGCAGCACCAGCAACTTGCCATGGAAGAAGTGCGATGCGCCCGGCACCACCACCACGGGAATGGAACGCGGGCGCGCCCAGTCCATGGCCTCGGACAGCGGAACAACCTCGTCTTCCTCGCCGTGCACCATCAGCGTGTCGTCCGGCACCTGCACTTCGTGCGACTGGAAGCGGTTCACGGCCGGCCCCATCAGCATCAGGGCCGACGGCAGCACCGGGTCGCCCTGCTCCGCCAGCGCGGCATAGGTCTGCGCGGCCACGGCGGTGCCGAACGAAAAGCCGGCCAGCACCCATGGCGCCTGGGCCAGTTCGGGATGCAGTTCGCGCATCTGCGCCACTACCGCCAGCATGTCCTGGGTTTCGCCCACGGATTTGTCGAACGTGCCTTCGGACTGCCCGACCCCGCGGAAATTGGGCCGCACCGCCACCAAATCGTGCTGCACGCAGGCACGCGACAGGGTCGTGACCACCTTGTTTTCGCGCGCGCCGCCCTGCAGCGGATGCGGGTGCAGGACCAGCGCCCAGCCACGCGGCTTGCCCGCGGGCCAGTCCACGGCGCAGTCGATACGGCCGGCGGCTCCGGTGAAGGCGTGGGTTTCAGTGCGTGCGGACATGGCGTGACTCAGGATGCGGGAAAAAAAGCGATGTTAACCGCCCGGCCTGGACGCGGGCTTCAGCGTCGTGACCAGCCACTGCGCCAATTGGTCGGCGGCATCGTCCGTCGCCTGACGCAACGCCGTGACACCGCCTTGCGCGTCCTGCGTGGGTGCGGGCGCGCGCGCCTCGATGCGCGTCTGGCCCAGCACGCTGCGGCCGCTCAGCAATACCGCCTGCAGCAGCACGCGGCCTTCGCTCGATTGGCCGTCGGCCGCGAATACCTGCTCGAACTGGGACAGCGACACCTGCAGCTGCGGCGTCTGGAGGGTGACGCGCTCGTTCAGTACCGGCCCCTGCCGCGACAAGCGGTCCGTAATGCGCTGACGCACCAGGTCCGCCGGCGGCGAGGCCCAGCGGTAGCTGGCATAGGCCTTGGGCGCGGCGCTGTCGCCCACGCGCCAGATCACGCCCGTATCGGACAGGCTGGGCACGGCCTGAAAGGCCAGCGCGATCGTCTCGCGCGCGGGCAAGGCCGGCGCCGGCCGGGAGTCCAGGCCCAGGTCGAACACCGAGGGCGGTGCGGCCACGCGGCCGATGCCGCAACCGGCCAGGGCCAGCGTCAGGATAAGAACGGCGCTACGCATCTTCATCATTTGGGCGATCTCCCGAAGCCTGCAAAGCCGGCCTCGCCGGGCCCGGGCTCGCGGGGCGCCGGGCCGAACAGGAACGATTGCGGCGTGCTGTCGACACGGCGCAGGGTAACGGCGGCGCCGCGCGCGGCCGCGCTGACATTGGTAGCCATGCCGGTGATCGCCGGCAGGGTCTCGCCATCCAGCCGCGCGGCGGCCAGGGCGATGTCGTTGAGGC
>NZ_JBARYB010000196.1:0-31935 GCF_049647645.1 Achromobacter sp. | reverse complement strand
CGACCAGGGTGTTGGCCGAGGCGGCATGGGCGAGCGGGGGGAGGGTGGCGCCGTCTGACATGGAAGCTACTTTATCACTGCGTTCAAAAAATCTCGATAAAAATTATTGACGCCGAGATTTATGCTGTTTATCGTAGAAAAAAGCGTCGAGACTACGACCGGCATGAAGCCGGCGGCAGGCGCATCCTGGAGACAAGCAGTGATACGGCTACACGACATCCGGTACGTCCGGCTGGGTACCCGCGACCTGGAAGGCGCGGTCCGCTACGCGACCGCGGTGCTGGGGCTGGAAGTGGCGCGCAAGGAGCACGGCGCGGTCTATTTCAAGTCCGACTCCCGCGACCACACCCTGTGCTATTTCGAAGGCGATCCGCGCGACCACACCGCGGCGTTCGAGGTGGACACCCCCGAAGAGCTGGAGCATGCCGGCGCGGTGCTGGAGCGTAGCGGCTACCAGGTCGCCGCAGGCAAGCGCGAGGACGCCGAGCAGCGCTACGTGCGCGATTTCCTCAGCTTCATCGACCCCTCCGGCAACCGCATCGAGCTGGTGCATGCGCCGCATCACAGCGGCCGCCGCTATTTTCCCAGCCGCGACGCAGGCGTGACGGGCTTTTCGCACATCGGCCTGCGCACGCTGGACGCGCGGCGCGACGAGGCCTTCTGGACCGGCTTGCTGTCGGCCCGGGTCAGCGACCGCATCGGCGAAGCGCCGCTTCTGCGTATCGACGAAGTGCATCACAAGATCGCGCTGTTCCCGTCCAGCTTTCCGGGCGTGCAGCACATCAACCACCAGGTCGAGAGCATCGACGACATCATGCGCGCCTGGTATCAGCTGAAGGAATGGAACGTGCCGATCCGCTTCGGTCCGGGGCGCCACCCGACGTCGGGTGCGATGTTCCTGTACTTCGACGGCCCCGACGGGATGATCTACGAATACTCCACCGGCGTGCGCCTGATCACCGCCGAGGATGAAAAGACCTACCGCCCGCGCAGCTTCCCCGCCGTGCCGTCTTCGTTCTGCATGTGGGGCGCCAAGCCCGACATTCCGGAGTTCAAGACGTGAGCGCCGCGCCGATGAGGATTGACGCCGGCCAGGAAGCCTTGGTGCGGGTGGCGGCGCGCGGCCTGGCCCGCGCCGACCTGGTCCACGCCTACGGCCATTGCAGCAGCCGGCTCGACGCCGACCACTTCCTGGTGTGCGCGGCGCGGCCCATGGGCCTGATCGAGCCGGGCGAGGCGGGCACGGTGGTACCGGTCCATGGCGAGCTGCCCGAGGGCGTGTTGGGCGAAGTCCGTATCCACCAGCACATCTACCGCATGCGTCCCGAAGTGGGCGGGGTGGTGCGCTCCATGCCGCCCACGGTCATGACGCTGTCGTCGGCGCGGGTGACGCCGCAGCCGCGCCATGGCATGGGTTCGTATTTTTCACCGGCCGTGCCGCTCTGGGACGATCCGCAGCTGGTGCGCAGCGACGCCCAGGCGCGCGGCGTGGCGCAGGCCCTGGGTGCGGCGCGCGCCGTGGCCATGCGCGGCAACGGCGCGGTGGTGGCGGCCGAATCCCTCATGCATGCCGTGGTGCTGACCTGGTATCTGGAGGATGCCGCCCGCATCGAATGGCAACTGCGTTCGGCCGGCCTGGCCGAAGGCGCGCCCACGCTCTCGCCCGACGAGGCGGCGGCCCGCGCCGTGGGCACGGGCCGCATCTACGAGCGCATGTGGGAATACCTGACCGCCGGCGACCCTGAAGCGGCGCTGGCAGACCTGTCACAACCGAGGACGCAATGACCGATTTCCGTAACTTCATCAACGGCGAATGGGTCGCCACGGGCAAGACGTTCGACAACCGCGATCCTGTCGACAACCGCCTGATCGGGCGCATCCACGAGGCCGGCGATGCCGAAGTCGATGCCGCGGTGCGGGCCGCCAAGGCGGCATTGCGCGGTCCTTGGGCCAAGCTCAAGACGCAGCAGCGCGTGGAGCTGCTGCACGCGGTGGCCGACGGCATCATCCGCCGCTTCGACGACTTCGTCGATGCCGAGATCGCGGATACCGGCAAGCCCTATGACCTGGCCAGCCATCTGGACATTCCGCGCGGCGCGGCGAACTTCAAGATTTTCGCCGACCTGGTGCGCAACATTCCCAACGAGACCTTCGACCTGGAAACGCCGGACGGCGGCCACGCCCTGAACTACGGCGTGCGCGTGCCGCGCGGCGTGATCGGCGTGATCTGCCCCTGGAACCTGCCGCTGCTGCTGATGACCTGGAAGGTGGGGCCGGCCCTGGCCTGCGGCAACACGGTGGTGGTCAAACCGTCCGAGGACACTCCGGCCACGGCCACGCTGCTGGGCGAAGTGATGAACGAGGTCGGCGTGCCGCCTGGTGTCTACAACGTGGTGCATGGCCGCGGCCCCGGTTCGGCGGGCGAAAAGCTCACCCGCCATCCGCTGGTCGATGGCATCACCTTCACCGGCGAGACGCGCACTGGTGTGGCCATCATGCAGGCGGCGGCGGTAGGCGTGCGGCCCGTGTCCTTCGAACTGGGCGGCAAGAACGCCGGCATCGTGTTCGCCGACGCGGACTTCGACAAGGCGGTGGCCGGCATTGCGCGCGCCGCCTTCGACAACACCGGACAGGTCTGCCTGGGCACCGAGCGCGTCTACGTGCAGCGGCCGATCTTCGACCGCTTCGTGGCGGCGCTGGGCGAGCGCGCCCGCGGCTTCAAGCTGGGGCGTCCGAAGGACCCCGGCGTGAACCTGGGTCCGCTGATTTCGCAGCGCCACCGCGACAAGGTGCTGGGCTACTACGCCCGCGCCCGCGAAGACGGCGCCACGGTGGTGGCGGGCGGCGGCGTGCCGGACATGCCGGACGAACTGGCCGGCGGCGCGTGGATCCAGCCCACCGTATGGACCGGCCTGCCGGAAACCTCCGCTGTGATCCAGCAGGAGATCTTCGGACCCTGCTGCCATATCGCGCCCTTCGACACGGAAGAAGAAGCCGTGGCCCTGGCCAACGCCACCCCCTACGGCCTGGCGGCCTCGGTCTGGACCAGCAACGTGGGCACGGCCCACCGCATGGGACAGGCCCTGGAAGTGGGCATCTGCTGGATCAATTCCTGGTTCCTGCGCGATCTGCGCACGGCCTTCGGCGGATCCAAGCAGTCCGGCATCGGCCGCGAGGGCGGAGTGCATTCGCTGGAGTTCTACACGGAGCTGCGCAATGTCTGCGTGAAGCTCTGACCTCAATACGGCAGGCGCCGCGCAGAACGGCGCCGCCGCCCATCCCCCAAGGAGACTTAGCATGCAAGCATACGCACGCGGGCTGTCCGCGCTGGCCGCGGTCGCGGCCTTGACCGCGGCCAACGCCGCCATGGCGGACATCCGCATCGGCTTTACCGGGGTGCTGTCCGGCCCTCAGGCGGCATTGGGCCAGGACCAGTACGACGGCCTGATGCTGGGCATCGAGCAACTGGGCGGCAGCCTGGGCGGCCAGAAGGCCGTTGTGATCCGCGACGACGATCAGCTCAAGCCCGACGTGGGCGCGCAGATCGTGCAGAAGTTCATCGAGAAGGACAAGGTCGACGTGATCGTCGGCCTGGGCTTCTCCAACGTGCTGATGGCGGAACTGCGGCGCATCAAGGAGTCGGGCGTGGTGGCGCTGTCCACCAATGCCGGGCCTGCGCCCATCGCCGGCCGCATGTGCCTGCCCAACCTGTTCGTGCTGGGCTGGCAGAACGACAGCATGTCCGAGGCCATGGGCAAGTACGTCAAGGACCAGGGCTACAAGCGCGCCTATCTGATGTCGTCCAACTACCAGGCCGGCAAGGACAAGCTGGCGGGCTTCAAGCGCTTCTATGGCGCCGCGCCATCCGACGAGATCTATACGCAGTTGGGGCAGCTGGACTACTCCGCCGAGATCTCGCGCATGCAGTCGGCCGCGCCCGACGCGCTGTTCGCGTTCTACACCGGCGGGGTCGGCGTGAACTTCGTGCGCCAGCTGCGCCAGGCCGGCCTGATGGAAAAGCTGCCGTTCTTCTCGGAAAGCCTGATTGACTCCAACACGCTGACCGCATTGAAGGAGCAGGCGGTGGGCGCGATCTACGGCACGCCCTGGGCCACCACCCTGGACAACCCGCAGAACCGCAAGTTCGTCGAGGCCTTCAAGGCCAAGTACGGACGGCTGCCGTCCGAGTACGCGGTGGGCGGCTACGACGCGGCCTTCCTGCTGGACGCCGCCATCAAGCAGCAGGGCGGCAAGGTCGGCGACAGCAAGGCCCTGGCCGCGGCGGTGAAGACGGCCGGCGCCAACTTCCCCACGGTGCGCGGCAAGTTCCGCTTCAACAGCAACAACATGCCGGTGCAGGACCTGTATGCGTACCAGGTTGTGAAGGAAGGCGACGGCGTGGGCCTGAAGCAGCTGGCCAAGGTGTTCACCGACCACCAGGACGCCTACGTGGCGGACTGCCCGCTGAAGTAATCGTCCCGGGAGACGCCCCATGAACGGATCCTTGCTGTTGTCGCAGATGCTCAATGGCCTGCAGCTCGGCGCCTTGCTGTTCCTGCTGTCCTCGGGGCTGACCCTGATCTTCGGCATCATGAACTTCATCAACCTGGCGCACGGGTCGCTGTACATGATCGGCGCCTTCCTGGGCGCCACCGCCTACAACGCCAGCGGCTCGTTCGCCTTCGCCATCCTGGCGGCGGTGGCGGGCAGCGGCCTGGTGGGCGTGGCGCTGGAACGCCTGATCGCCCGACCCCTGTACAAGCACGACCACCTTTATCAGGTGCTGGCCACCTTCGGGTTGATGATGTTCTTCAATGAACTGGCCTCGGTCATCTGGGGCAGCCGGCCGTATTACGCCGCCGTGCCGCAGGGGCTCGAAGGGGCCGTCAGCTTGTTCGGCAACGACTATCCGGTGTACCGGCTGATGATCATCGGCGTGGGCGCGCTGGTGGCGCTGGGCGCCTGGTTCCTGATCCAGCGCACGCGCTTCGGCATGCTGATCCGCGCCGGCGCCAGCAATGCCCCCATGGCCAGCGTGCTGGGCGCCAACGTCGACCTGCAGAAGACCCTGCTGTTCCTGTTGGGCGCGGTGCTGGCCGGAGTGGCCGGCGCGCTGGCCGGGCCGATCCTCTCGGTGCAGTCCGGCATGGGCGAGCCCGTGCTGATCCTGGCGCTGGTGGTGATCGTGGTGGGCGGCATAGGCTCGGTGCGCGGCACGCTGGTCGCGGCGCTGCTGATCGCGATGATAGACACGCTGGGCCGCGCCTTCCTGCCCGACATGCTGCGCGCCGTGTTCGACGCGTCCGTCGCCAACGCGGTCGGGCCGGCCCTGGCCTCCATGCTCATCTACGTGCTGATGGCCGTGGTGCTGGCGTTCCGGCCGCAAGGCCTGGTCTTCTCGGCGCGGCGTTGACGCGCGCCTGTCCTGGGATTCGATCATCATGCAAGAACACAAACACCGGCGCTGGGCGCTGCCCTTGCTGTTCCTGGTCCTGGCCGCCGTGCCCTTCGTGGCGCAATGGCTGGGCGAACCGTTTTACGTGACGCTGGGCGCGCGCATCCTGATCTACGCGCTGGCCGCGTTGGCGCTGAACCTGGTGCTGGGCTTTGCCGGGCTGGTGAGCTTCGGCCACGCCATGTTCCTGGGCCTGGGCTGCTATGCCGTGGGCATACTCAGCTATTACGGCTTCGGCAACGGCTGGCTGCAGCTGGCCGTGTGCATCGCCGTGTGCGCGCTGGTAGCGCTGATCGTCGGCACGGTCTGCCTGCGCACCTCGGGCATAGGCTTCATCATGATCACGCTGGCCTTCGCGCAGATGTTCTATTTCCTGGCGGTCAGCCTGCGCGAGTACGGCGGCGACGACGGCCTGAACATCTATGACGCCAGTTCCTTCGGCCTGTTCGACCTGGGCGGCAGCCAGCCCGTGTACTGGGCGGCCTGGGCCGTGCTGCTGGTCTCCAGCCTGGCGATGCTGCGCCTGCGCCGTTCGCCCTTCGGCATGATCCTGCGCGCCACCCACGCCAACCCGCGGCGCGTGGATGCGCTGGGCTATTCGGTGTTCGGCGTGCGCCTGACGGCCTACGTGGCCTCCGGCGTGCTGACCGGCGTGGCCGGGCTGCTGTTGGCCAACTTGACTGCCTTTGCCTCGCCCAGCTACATGTCCTGGCCGGTGTCGGGTGAGCTCATCGTCATGGTGGTGATAGGCGGACTGGGCAATGTGCTGGGCCCGATCGTCGGCGCCATCGCCTACCTGCTGATGGAAGAAGCCTTCAAGAGCATGACGCAGCACTGGATGCTGCTGATGGGGCCGGCGGTGGTGATCATCGCCATGGTGGCCAAGGGCGGCTATGCCAATTCCCTGGCCTGGCTGCGGCGTCCGCCGCCCGCCGCGCCGACGGCCCAGCCGCCGGCCGCGGACGGGCAGAAGGACCGCCGTCCGCCGGACGCGCTCGCCAAGGAGGCATCGGCATGAACACGCAAACCGCCGCCAAGCCCGTGGGTTTGTCGACGCAGGACCTGGTGCGCCGCTTCGGCGGCCTGAAGGCGACCGATGGCGTGTCGCTGGATGTGGCCCCGGGCGAACTGCATGCGCTGATCGGCCCCAACGGCGCGGGCAAGACCACCCTGATCAACCTGCTGTCCGGCGAATTGCGTCCCGATGGCGGCGCCGTGCGCCTGGGCGCCGCCGACGTTTCCCGCGCCACGGTGCAGGAACGCGTGGCCCAGGGCATGCTGCGCTCCTACCAGGTGACCTCGGTGTTCGACAGCTACACGGTGCTGGACAACGCTTGCCTGGCCGCCTTGCGCAAGCGCCGTCGGCGTCTGTCGGCCTGGACCGCCTTGCGCGATTGCGCCGACGTGGTCGACGCCGCCAGGCAAGCCCTGCGGGCCTGCAAGCTGGAGGACGTGGCCGAGGCGCAGGTGGACAGCCTGGCCTACGGCCAGCGCCGCCAGCTGGAGATTGCCATGGCGCTGGCGGGCGAGCCGTCGGTGTTGCTGCTGGACGAGCCCATGGCCGGCATGAGCGCGGCCGAAAGCGCGGGCGTGATCGCCTTGCTGCAAGGCCTGAAGGGCCGCTACACCATCGTGCTGGTCGAACACGACATGAATGCCGTGTTCGCGCTGGCCGACCGCATCAGCGTGCTGGTCTACGGCAAGATCATCGCCACCGGCAGCGCGGACCAGATACGCAACCATCCGGACGTGCGCCGCGCCTATCTGGGCGACGACGCCGACGCATAAGGAGCGGCCATGTTGAGCATCAGCGGATTGACGGCGGCCTACGGGCATTGCCAGGCCCTGTTCGGGGTGGACCTGGATGTGGGCCAGGGCGAGGTTCTTGGCCTGATCGGGCGCAACGGCATGGGCCGCAGCACCGTCATCAAGTGCCTGTTTGGCCTGCTGCCGGCCAGCCAGGGCAGCATCCGGTATGGCGAGCGCTCGCTGCGCGGGCTGGCGCCGTACCGCATCGGCCGGATGGGGCTGTCGCTGGTGCCCGAGGGGCGCCAGATCTTCCCGACCCTGACCGTGGAAGAGAACCTGATCGCCACAGCTATCGGCCGCGGCGGCGCCCATGGCTGGACGCTGGAGCGCGTGTATGAACTGTTCCCGCGCCTGCGTGAGCGGCGCGCCAACCTGGGCACCCAGTTATCGGGCGGCGAGCAGCAGATGCTGGCGCTGGGCCGGGCGCTGATGACCAACCCCAGCCTGCTGGTGCTGGACGAAGCGACCGAAGGGCTGGCGCCGGTAGTGCGCGCGGAAATATGGCGCGTGCTGGCGCAACTGAAGGCCGAAGGTTTGTCGATGATCGTGGTGGACAAGAACACCACGGCCTTGCTGCGCTTGTCGGACCGCAACGTCATCCTCGACAAGGGGGTGACGGTGTGGCGCGGCAGCTCGGCGGAATTGTCCGAGCGGCCCGACCTGGTGGCCGCCTACGTGGGAGTCTGAGATGAGATTGCAGGACAAGGTGGCGCTGGTCACCGGCGCAGCCGGGGGCATCGGACTGGCGATTGCGAAGCGCTTCGTCGCGGAGGGCGCATACGTGCTGCTGGCCGACCGCAAGGAGGCCGAACTGATGGCCGCGGCCCGCTCGCTGGGGGAACGCGCCGCCGCGGCGGTGGCGGACGTGACCGATCCGGCCGACGCCCAGCGGCTGGCCGACGAGTGCGTGCGCCGCTGGGGCGGCCTGGATATCTGCGTCTGCAACGCCGGCGTGATCCGCGCCGCCGACTTCCTGGACCTGAAGCTGGAAGACCTGGACGCGGTCATGAACGTCAATGTGCGCGGCACCTTCCTGGTGGCGCAGGCGGCGGCCCGCGCCATGGTGGCGGGCGGGCGCGGCAACGGCGCCATCGTGACGCTGTCCTCGATGACGGCGGAGCTGGCGATGCCGGACCAGCTGGCTTATGGCGCCAGCAAGGGCGCGGTGCGGCAGATGACCAAATCGATGGCGCTGTCACTGGCGCCGCATGGTATCCGCGTCAACGCCATCGGCCCCGGCAGCATCGATACCGAGATCCTGGCCACGATCACCAGCAATCCCGCAGCGCGCAGGACCGTGCTGTCGCGCATTCCCATGCAGCGGCTGGGGTCGACGGACGAGGTCGCCAAGGTCGCGCTGTTCCTGGCCAGCGACGACGCCAGCTACGTGACCGGGCAGACGGTATATGCGGATGGCGGGAGGTTGGCGTTGAACTATACGGTGGCGGTGCAGGAGTAGGAACGCGCATCCAGAGGCCGGATGCGCTTCGACAGCGGGGAGGGCAAGGTGATAAATTTTTGCGCGTCACCTGGAAAACCAACCCTGCCCATGAAAACCGCCGCAATCACTTCCTCCCGGAACGCCGACTGGCTCGAGCTGCGCATGGCGCTCTGGCCTGCGGCCTCGGCTGTCGAGCACCAGGCAGATATGGACGACCAGGTGTCCTCGCCGGACAGGTACGCCCAGTTCCTGGTGCGCGCCGACAGCGGACAGGCCTTGGGTCTTGCCGAAGCTTCCATCAGACCGGACTACGTCAATGGAACGGACTCCAGCCCCGTGGCGTTCCTGGAAGGGTTGTACGTCATTCCCGCAGCCAGGCAGCAGGGCGCGGCCAGGGCCCTGGTCGCCGCCGTTCGGGAGTGGGCGCTGGACAGGGGATGCAAGGAGCTGGCCTCGGATACTGGGCTGGACAACGTGGTAAGCCAGGCCGCCCACTCGCGCCTGGGGTTCAAAGAGACCGAGCGGGTCGTCTATTTCAGTATGCCGCTGTGACAGGTCCACGCCGGCCTTGCATTGCGAGTAAGGTATGGGCTGTGGGCCTTGATTTTCCGGCACATTGGCCTGTGCCCTCAGCGGGAACCAGAACGTCATGAAGATCCTTCGTCCAGTACTGCGGCCTGTGCTTGCTGCGGTCGCGTGCGCGTTGATCGCCGCCTGCGCGGATAAACCTCCTCAGCAAACCGAGCTGGACTATCGCAGCCGGTCTCCTTCCACGGGGCAGGGTAAGAGCAACACCCCGGGATCCTCGGATCAGCGCTTGACCATACAGTCCGGCGAAGGAGAGCGCTTGAATCTGCCCTGGTTCGTCCGGGACACGCAGGAATGGATCAACAGCAACTGATCGGGGGCCGATCGACGCGGCTCGCCATGCTACGCTTTGCCGGCCCGCAATCGACGAAGCGTTCAACCCCATGACTGTTCGACGGATTCTTCTGGTGCTAGCCACGCTGACCCTGTCGCCCGCGCTCAACGCCCAGGCCGCGTCTACCATTACCGCCTGGACTCCGCCCGGCCCGACGACGTGCAGCTTCTCGGGTTGGACGACCGACGAGAAGCCGGCCATCCAGGTGCGCGCGGCAGCCTCCGCCCAGGCAGCGGTGGCGGGCAGCCTGCCGACGACTCGCGGCGAAGGCGCCGATCCCAACATCGATTACTACAGCGTCACCTTCGACGTGACCGAGGCGCGCGACGGCTGGCTCAAGATCAGGAACGCCAGCGACGACAAGACCGGCGACGAACAGAGCAAGCCGCGGCCCGTGTACCGGGGCGAGGGTTGGATCGAGGCCGGGGATGCGCAGGTCGGCATCCAGTCGGCGCGGGGCTACGCGCGTCCGGACGCCGGTAGCGAACGGCTGCTGGACCTGGGAGACGACTGGTTGACCGAGAGAGCCACGCTGCGCGGCATCGTCGCCTGCCAGGGCGACTGGCTGTTGCTGGACTACGAGATGCGCAACAGCAAGGAGTTCGAACCCTTGGCCCCCAAGGACCGCACGCGGGGGCGGGCGTGGTTTCGCGGCGTCTGCTCGTCTTCCGAGACGACTTGCGATATGCGGTCGGTCGACAAGTAGGGCGCACCTGCTTTGCACGCAGTTTGGGTGCGGATGTGATCATCGACCACGAAAGGGAAGGTCATGTCGACGCCATCATGCGGGCAACGAATGGCCGCGGCGCCGATGTCGTGTTCGACACCATCGGCGGCAACACCTAGTCGCACGGCCCCGCGACGCGACTAGAGCTTTTGTTGGCGTTGCTCCGCATATGCTTTAAGTGATTGCATGGTTTGAGGAAGCCCCTCCCGAATCTGCTTGGCAACGCGTGGCCCGAAGAGAACAGCAAGGGCGCCCGAGAACCACACGCGATGAGCGACTTCCGAGCCGCCATCCACCGGCGTAACGATGTGCTCGAAGTGCATGCGGAACAGAGGGATGTAGCCTTCCACGGTGAACGATCGGCCCTCGGAGCGCTCTGTGAGAACCATGGGCACGCCCATGCCCTTGCTGGGAACTATCCGGCCCCTTGTTCCAACCACGAATGGTCCATTCAATTGGGCTCGCTTTGTGTCCGGGTCCCAAAGGTGCCATCGGTCGACCTCGCTCCAAATCTGGTCGATGACCATGGGAGGCGCTGCGATGTGGATGCGTTCTTCGATATGCATGAATAGGCCGATTCCTAACTATGTTTGCAAGGCAGCAATCATATGCTGTCAACGGCGATCCAGGAAAGATCGCGATTGCCGTCGCGCCGTCGGCTCACGAACGGCCGCTTACCAGTTGATGCGCGCCGTCAGTGTGATGTTGCGCTCGTCGCCATAGAAGCAAGTACCCGGGCACGCGGCCACATAGGTCTTGTTCGCCAGGTTCTTGACGTTCAGGGCGAACTGCCACTTGTCCCATTGATAGCGCAGCGCGGCGCCGTACGTGGTGTAGGAGGGCACGGGCAGGTCATAGATCTCCTGACGCCCCACATAGCGCATGCCGACGCCCGCGCTCAGGCCCGGAACGGACGAAAACCGGTAGTCCATCCAGAGCGAAGCCATGTTGCGCGGGACCGATGCGGGCCGCGAACCTTCATTGCCCAGATTGCTTTTGGTGACGCGCGCATCCGTCGTCGCCAGGGCGGCCACCAGATCCAGTTGCCGGTTCAGGCTGGCGCGGGCCTCGATCTCGGCGCCTTTCGAGCGGACTTCGCCGGTCTGGACCAGGTAGCCTACGTGGGCGGGATCGCTGGTGAGGACATTGCGTTGCGTGATTTCGTAGAGCGCCACGGTGATGGACGCGTCCACGCCCTTGGGTTCGTACTTCAAGCCGATTTCGTGCTGCACGCCCGTGGTGGGCTTGAACGGATTGGCGCTGAAGTCCAATCCCGGAGTGGGCTGGAACGACTTGCTATAGCTGTAGTAGGGGGCCAGGCCGTTGTCGAACAGGTACATCAGGCCGGCGCGCGGCGTGAAGGCATGGGAGTTCTGTCCACCCGTGCCCGGCGTCGAGTCGGTGCGGACGGAATCGTAGCGACCGCCCAGCAGCACGATCCAGCGGTCGTTGAACTTGATCTGGTCCTGGCCGTAGAAGCCCAGCTGGCGCACGGCGTTTTCTGAATAGTTGGGGGCGCCGAGCTTGGGCCGCGCGCCATAGACGGGGTTGTACAGATCGATCGGCGCTATGGTCCCGAATTCCTGGGAGCGCGTGAATTCGCTCTTGCTCCAGTCGATGCCGAACAACAGCGTATGCTCGACGCCGCCGTGGCGCAGCTTGCCCAGCAGCTGGTTGTCGACGGCGAGTCCCTTGTCGGTGTCGTAGCGCTTGATGGCATAGCGCGTGCCCAAGGCAGGGTTCGACGGGCTCACGCGCGCATTCACCGCGGCGTACTGGTTGTCGGCCTTGTGTTCGTAGGCCAGCAGGTTTTGCCTCACCTGCCAGTCGTTGTTCAGCCTGTGTTCGAGCAGGTAGCCCAGGGTGGAACCCTTCACGACATACCGGTCGAAGCCCGGTTCGCCGACGAAGCGTGAACGCGATATGGAGCCGTTGGGATTGGATAGCAGCGTGCCCTCCAGCGGTTTGCCTGAATCGTAGGGACTGTCGGTCCGGCTGTAGCTGGCCAGCAGGGTGATCAGGGTTGCATCGCTGATCTGCCACTCCAGCGCGCCGGCCAGCGACTGGCGGTCGTTGTTGATGTAATCGATCATGGTGTCGCTGTCGCGCGCCAAACCGGTAAGGCGGTAGCGTACGTTCCCGTCCTCGGTCACCGGGCCGCCCAGGTCCATGGCGATCTGTTTCTTGTTCCAGCTTCCCGTCTGCAGTTCCAGCTCGCGCAGGGGTTCCGCCGTGGGGCGCTTGCTGACGAGGTTGATGATGCCGCCCGGCGCGGCCTGGCCGTACAGGATAGAGGCGGGCCCCTTGAGCAGTTCGATGCGCTCGAAGTTGTAGGGTTCGATGGCGCCGCTCAGCGAGTTGATGGGGAACTTGGTGCCGTTCAGATACAGCGGCGCCGCGCCCGTGATGTTGAAGCCGCGGACCGTGAAGCGGGTGCCGATGTGCCTGAGCGCCCCGCCTTCCAGCGACATGACGCTGGCGGTGTAGCCGAGCGCCTGGTCCAGCGAGTCAGCCGCCTGGGCGACGACCTGGTCGCGCGGAATCACAGAGACGGACTGGGGCGTTTCGTGCAGCGCCGTGTCGGTCTTGGTGGCGGTTGCGCTGCGATGGGCGACGAAGCCTTGCACCGGGCCGGAAGCGGATTCATGGACGCCCGTGACCGTAACCGCGGGCAAGGTCTGCGCGGACTCCTGGCCCGGCTGTCCGCCGGGTAGCGGCCGCAGCACATAGCCGCCGTTCGGCTGCAGCCGGGCCGCCAGTCCCGTGCCGGCCAGCAGCCTGGCCAGGGCCGCGGGGGCCTCGAAGCTGCCTTGCAGGCCCGGACTGCGCTTGTCTGCGATGTCGCTCGCGGAATAGGACAGCATCGATCCGCTTTCGAGCGCATAGCGGGTCAGCGCGCTTTCCAGCGTGCCGGCGGGGATCGCGTAGGTCTTGGCGCTGGCCTGGGCCTGGACGGCGTTCGCGCCGGCGCCCAAGGCTATGCCCGTTGCCGTGAGCCAGACAGCGCGGCTTGCGGCCAGCGCCAGGGTGTTGCATGTGATGAGGCGCGCGGCGCGCCGAGACAGGCGGTAGTCCATGAGGGGTGCGGTTTCCGGTAGAAAAATGTGGCTTCTATTAGGTTTGCCACTTGAAAATCGGAAACCCCTCACGTTTGCCCGAAAAAAAGTCCGGGCGGTTGGTTTGCGCGCCGCCGCGCTAGGCGCCGCGCAGGCGCACGGTGATCCAATAGCGCGTCATCCGCTCGACTTCGACCGGCTGCGTCCGGCGCAGCATGTCCAGCACCCGATCGACGTCGTCCAGCGGATAGACGCCGGAAACCATCAGGTGGCCGGCATCGGGATCGCAGGCCAGCCGGCCGGGCACGTACCGCGCAAGTTCCGCGATGAAGTCGGACAGCGGCATGTCTTGCGCGACCAGCATGCCCACGGACCATGACGCGGCGCGCGGGCCGGCGGGCTGGCTGGGTTCTATGGCATCGCGGGTGAACGAGGCCTGCTCGCCGGCATGGATAAGCCGTGGCGCTTCGGCAAGGAGATCGGGGCGGATTTCCACCGTGCCCTCGAACACCGCGACGTGGCTGCGCCCCGGGAACTGGCGCACGCTATAGCGGGTGCCCAGCGCGCGCACGCGGCCTTGAGCTGTTTCGACCAGGAAAGGGCGCCCGATCTGGGAGGCCGGGTCGGACGCGGTGGTCACGAGGATCCGGCCGCGCAGTAACCGGACCAGGCGCTGCGCGTTGTCAAAGCGCACGTCGATGGCGCTTCCGGTGTCCAGATCGATGCGGCTGGCGTCGGCCAGCGTGACGCCCAGGCGCTCGCCGGCATCCGTGTGGTAGTCGGACTGCCAGTCCTGCCAGCCGCGCCACAGGCTGTCGCGCGCCAGCCAGGCGCCGCCACCGGCGAATAGGGCCAGGGTCAGGGTCTTGATGGCCTGGCGGCGTGCGCGGCCGCTGCGTTCTTCACGCGTCAGCGTGCCGCGTACGAGCGGTGTGTTCAATCCCCGCAATTGCCGGCCGAAGGACTCGATGTGGCGCCAGGCGCGTTCATGGTCAGGGTGCGCCTCCCGCCAACGCTGGCAGGCCTTGCGCGTGGCGTCGCTGGCGTCCGCGGCTTGCAGGGCGACCAGCCATTCCACGGCGCGCAGGCTGACGCTGGCGGGTAGCGGCGGGCCGTCCAGCTGGGGGAACGCCGTCGGGCTCGGGTCAGCGGGCGGGAAGGGCATGGCGACGTCGGTCGAGATCTGAGGAAGCGGGCAGGGGCTGGGCCTGGGTTCAGGCGCCGAAGAAGCAGAGGTGTGCCGCTTTGGCGATATGGCGCTGCACGGTGGCGAGCGATATCTTCAGCGTCGCCGCGATGTCCGCCTGCTTCATGCCTTCAAGCTGGGACAGCAGGAATGCCTGGCGCACGGGGGCGGCCAGCGTATCCAGGCGGCGGTCCAGTTCAATCAGCGTCTCAAGCAGGATGGCGCGGGTTTCGGGACTGGGCGCTTCCCGCTCCGGCAGGTCGGCCAAGCTGGCCAGATAGGCTTCTTCGATCCGGCGGCGCCGCATGAAATTGGACACCACGCCTTGGGCCACCGTGGTCAGCAGCGCGCGCGGCTCCCGCGCCGCAACGGTCTCGCCGCGGACCAGCAGACGCATGAACGTATCATGGGCCAGATCGGCGGCATCCGAGGAATTGCCCAGCCGGCGCCGCAGCCACCCCTTCAGCCAGCCGTGGTGATTCGTGTACAGGACGTCGATGCCCTGCGGCGGCACTGCAAACTCGGTCGCGGACATGCGGCCCTCCGGCTCGTCGCGGGCCTGGAGGAAACCGGCGCCCGTGAAAAATGAGAATCATCCGCATTCTAAAGTGAGTCGCGACGCGGCGACAAGAGGCTTGGCCGCAAGGAACCGGTGTCGGTCCCCTTCGATCCGGCCAGGCAGGGATGCCGTGCCCTCAGAACGTCGCGCGCGTCGTCAGCGTTGCCGACCAGAATTTGCGCCAATCATCCGCCCATTTCAAACCGCGCCATGCGCGGCGATGTTGCGATACTGCCCTTTGAAATACAGCAATGGCTGCGTGGAAGCAGCTTCTTGCAGGTTCAACGCTTTCACTTCACCAATCACGATCAGGTGATCGCCTGCGGCGTGTTCGGCATAAATCTCGCAATCTAGCCAGTGCAGGCTGCCGGCAATGATCGGATTGCCCAGCGGCGATTCCCGCCACTCGACTTCGCGCCACTTGTCCGTGCCTCGCTGAGCGAATTGGTTCGAAATCTGGACCTGCTCATCTGACAGGATATTGACCACGAATCGACCTGCCCGGCGAATTTTTGGATAGCTGGCCGAACTGGACATCACGCTGAACGACACCAGCGGCGGACTCATTGAAACGCTATGGAACGACTGGCAGGTGAAGCCAATCGGCTCGCCTTCGATGTGCGATGTAATCACCGTGATGCCGGACGCATAATGTCCGAGCGCCTCGCGAAAGCGCCTGGGCTCGATCGCAGTACTGGAAAGTGGCATGGTAGGGTAGAAATGCGGGGTCGTCGCGAGCAGGTCGCGACGCCCCTCTCAGGGTCAGTTCGAGAGTTCCTTGCGGACGATTTCCGCGCCGGCGCTCAACGCGCTCAGCTTGCCTCTTGCGACTCCACGAGACAAAGGAGCCATGCCGCAGTTGGTGCAAGGATAGAGCTTGTCGGCATCCACGAACTGAAGCGCTTTTCGCAGGGTGTTGGCGACTTCCTCGGGGGTTTCAATGGTGTCGGTTGCCACGTCAATGGCGCCCACCATCACTTTCTTGCCCCGGATGAGCTCGATCAGATCCATGGGAACGCGAGAGTTGTGGCATTCCAGCGAAACGATGTCGATACTGGATTTTTGCAGCTTGGGAAAAGCTTCTTCATATTGCCGCCACTCCGATCCCAGCGTCTTCTTCCAATCCGTATTGGCTTTGATGCCATAGCCGTAGCAAATGTGGACGGCGGTTTCGCACTTGAGCCCTTCAATGGCTTTTTCCAGGGTGGCAACGCCCCAATCATTCACCTCGTCAAAGAACACGTTGAATGCGGGCTCGTCAAACTGGATGATGTCGACCCCAGCAGCCTCCAGCTCCCTGGCTTCCTGATTGAGAATCTTGGCGAATTCCCAGGCCAGTTTTTCGCGGCTTTGATAGTGGCTGTCATACAGCGTGTCGATCATCGTCATGGGGCCGGGCAAAGCCCATTTGATCGGTTGCTTGGTCTGCTGGCGCAAGAACTTGGCATCCTCGACAAATACCGGCTTGCGGCGAGCCACAGCGCCCACCACCGTCGGAACGCTCGCATCGTAGCGATCACGAATCCTGACGGTCTTGCGGTTCTCGAAGTCAACGCCGTCCAGATGCTCGATAAACGTCGTCACGAAATGCTGACGCGTTTGTTCGCCGTCACTGACGATATCGATACCTGCGTGCTGCTGTTCCTGCAGCGACAAACGCAGCGCATCCTGCTTGCCCTCGGTCAAGCCCTCGTCCTGCAATTTCCAGGGCGACCAGAGTTTTTCGGGTTCTGCAAGCCAGGAGGGTTTGGGCAAGCTGCCGGCTGTGGAAGTGGGTAGCAATTTTTTCACAATAGATGCCTTGATGCGTTTGATTGATCAAAGAGGGTAGTTTGCGGACCACTGCTCAAGAATCGCCTGGTATGGCTTGATGAAGTTTTCCTCGACAAACTTTCCCTGCTCAATAGCCAGCTGGCTACGTTCCTCTCGATCGTAGACAATCCGGGTCAATGAATAATCCTGGTGCTTCAAGCTGGGCTGATAGGATTTTCCCGCCGCGGAATTCGCGTTGTAGATCTCTGGCCGGTAGATCTTCTGGAAGGTGTCCATCGTGCTGATGGTGCTGATAAGCTCAAGATTGGTGTAATCACCCAGCAAATCACCGGAAAAATAGAAGGCCAACGGCGCCGCGCTGTTCGGGGGCATGAAGTAGCGAACCGTCATCCCCATTTTCTTGAAATACTCGTCAGTCAGGGAGTATTCATCCTGCTGGTATTCAACGCCCAATACAGGATGCTGGTTTTCAGTCCGAAGATAGGTCTTGCTGCTCGATACGCTCAGGCAGATGACGGGCGGTTTCTTGAAATGGTCTTTGTAAGTGCTTGAATTCACGAAACACTTGAACAGCTTCCCATGCAGGTCGCCAAAATTCTCTGGAGTGCTGAAGCCGGGCTGATTCCTGGTGTGTTCCAGCAGCAGCACGCTGAAGTCGTAGTCTCGGACGTAAGAGGAAAAATTATTCCCTACGATGCCGTCAATGCGTTCGTTGGCCTTTCGATCAAAAATGCTGGTCTTCAATATTTCAATCAAAGGGAGGGCATTGCCGCTGCTGGCGCCGTCAATACTCATCTCAACGGAAATGATGTCAAGGCCGACGGTATAGCGATCGCCTTTGGGATTGTCCCAATGCGCCAAGGAATTGAAACGATTGTCAATCATCCTGAGGGTGTTGCGCAGGTTTTCCTGGCGACTCGTGCCCCTGGCGAGATTGGCAAAGTTGGTTGTGATCCGCGTATTGTCTGCAGGACGATAGTCTTCATCAAAGCAAATGCTCTTGATGGCAAATGTAAAATCTTTACTCATTGTGATCCGGTGCCCTAAATCCTGAGATAAAACCCGCGTCCATGCCTGCATTTTCAGCGCTGCTCGATTTTTCTTCTTTTATTCAGCAGTCTTGACAGTGACGATGCGGGGGGCGTAGTTTATGCCGGCTTATTCATGAAAAAAAGTGATTTGATTTCATGAAAACATGAGCGCCATTCAAGGTTGGGCGAGAGGCCGATCTGCTCGCGGCTTTGGCCGCCCAGCGAGCAGACGCTGCCGCGAAGAATTAACCCGCGGCGGGCCTTTTTGCCTGTTCGATAAACGCACGCAGGTAGCAGATATCCGCGTCTGCTGGCGACCATCCGCAGCATGATGTCCGTGGTCTCGATGGCCTTGTGGCGCCTGGGCATGGTGCCAGCGACGACCAGTACTTGTTCTTGGTCGAATACAGGCTCGAATACGAGTTCGGGCTTAGGTACTCCATGCCGATGCGCGGTGATCCGCGCTCTCCCTGGACGAACTGACGCAGACGCCCTTCGGCCAGGGGCAGTTGCGGCAACACCCGGTTGGCCACTGTCAACAGAGCAGGGCGCCTGTGGCCGCAGTCAGCGAACCCTGCTTTTCCACCTCGTGCACGATGGATAAATGGATACGATCAAGCATGATCCAAATCCATGATTTGTCGAAGCTTCGCCAGTTTGTTTAGCACCTCGATATTCTTGCTTTCAATGTACTTCAAATCCCCAACAAGGTAGACCGCATCACGTGCGCGAGAGATCGCCACGTTCATTCTGCGTGAATCGCCGTAGAAGGTTGCGGGCCCCGTTGTGCGTACGAATGAGAAGAAAACGATGTCAGCCTGACGTCCTTGGAATGCATCAACGGTATCCACTTCGACCGCCAGGTACTCATTGATGTCGAGCTTTTTGATAGCCTCTTTCAGCGCCCGGGACTGTGCCCGGTAAGGAGTAATCACTGCCACGCTGAGTTTTCGCTGCTTGGAATATGCGGCGTTCTCCTTGCGGCGCCGGCATATCTCAGCAAGGCTGTGCGTGATGATTTCTATCTCACGTTGATTCTCAAGCAATCCGCCTCGCTGTGCCGGGACACGGAAGCCGCGTGATTCGTAAGTAAGCCACCCGAAGTGGGTGAATTCGTGATCGCTTTCCTCGCGATGATGGTCAAGCGAGCCGTTGTAGAAGTTCGTGGAAATGAATGAGCCGATGTGAGGCAGCATGCGGTACTGCTTGCCTAGCTGTCCCTTCATGGTGGCTGGAAGATTCTCGAAAATCTTGTCGATCACGCCGTCTTTGATAAGACGAGCCTTGGATATGGCAAGGGTATCCAGCGCGTCGTTCTCTTCTTCACAGAACGTCGGCGGCAGCTGCTTGTGGTCGCCGACCAAGATGCACTTGCGGGCAACGCACATGGCCATGATCCATTCTGGCAAGGTGGCCTTGGAGCATTCATCAACGATAACCAGATCGAAGTCTTCGCTGTCCACGTCCAGCAGGTGATCGATCTGGTTGCAGGTGACGCCAATTATCTGGTGGTTGTCTGCCAGGTTCTTGAACTGCCAGCGTGGCACCTGCACCTCCCCGTTCTCCACGTCACCTTGTTCCAGGACGTTGTAGAGCACGTTAGTGAGCTTGGGGGCGAAGTTCAATGCCTTGTTCCACACCTGGTTCGCGCGGATCTCGGCTGTCGTTCCAGGCGTGTGTTCGGATTCGTACTCGGTAATGGCGTAGCGCGGGTAGCGCATGGTCTTCGAGCGCATCTGTTCGTCACCGATCTTGCACAAACGGTCCAGCGCGTTATCTACCGCCACGTGCGTTTCCGAGGTGACCAGGACACGGGCATTTGGCTTCGCTTTCAGCGTTTGCAGAATGATCTCAACGATTGCAGTCGTCTTGCCGGTACCTGGCGGACCCTGCAAAAAAAACAGATCCTCAGATGCCATCGCGTTCTTGATGAGATTGAAGGCGTGGTCGTCGGGGTTGCTGTAGCCAGACTGGATGGGCTTGTTGATGATCAGGCTCATATTGTCGAGAGCCATCACTTGGGATGCATCTTCAAGAATCGCCTTGACCTTCTGTTCTATTTCTTTGCTTGGTGGGCGTCGCTGGCGACTGTCGGCGGAGCCGCCAATGCCAATGCTGTCACCTTGTTTCGAGCTCTTGTTGCTGTAGTAGTGGTGCAGCAGCCGGTTGTGATTGATGTTGCTGTTCGCGCCTTGGCGAAAGCGAATCAGGAATTTGATTTGGCGTTCGTATTTGACGCAAGTTTGCCGATCTTCGATGGAGAGCTCCAAGACCTTGGTCAGATACTCCAGCCAATCGTCAAGGTGGTCAATGAAATCGAATGCGGGCCCCTGCGGCGTTGACTGAGGCTGGTTGTGATGGGCGGCAGGTTCCATATCAGTTCACCGTGACTTTCAGGAGAGTTTCAACGCCGGCTGGATTGTTCAAGCCGAGGTTTAGGGTGACGCTGCGGATCAGCCGCGACCTACCCTTTGTCAGCTGCTGGCCAATGGTGCCGCCCAGCGAAGATGCGCCGGCCTTGGCGGCGGCTCCTCCCGCAGCCTTCGCCGCGGTTTTTGCGGCGGCCTCTGCGGCCGCATCAGCCATCAGCTGCCCGAGGTGCTGGACGCTGGTAACGGCAACGGCACGGGCTGAGCCTTTAAGAGCGCTAAACACAATGTCCTGTGCAGCTTCCATGCAGCGCTCTTTGGTCATCGGCTCGTTGCTGGTCATGAAGCTGTAGAGCTCGCCGACAGCGGCAAATGATGCGCCGGTCAAGGCGCCAGACTGAGCGGCATTGCGGTACTGCATGCTATTGAATTCGGCGCGGACCCGTGCCGTGTCCCTGTAGTTTGGGCCCTCGCCGTTTTTCTTTGCCTCTTTGGTCAGCTCTTCGGCGCTGCCTTGGCCCTTGCGCTCCAAGCTTGTGCTTTGGATGTTCTTGCCATCGTTTGATGAGATCTTGTCCGTAGC
Source organism: Achromobacter sp. (assembly GCF_049647645.1). Classification (GTDB taxonomy): domain Bacteria; phylum Pseudomonadota; class Gammaproteobacteria; order Burkholderiales; family Burkholderiaceae_B; genus Achromobacter. The sequence continues at coordinate 11,024 of NZ_JBARYB010000196.1, read as the reverse complement.
CTTGGCAGCCGTGTCCTTGTAGCTTTCGGCGACCTCAGGGCGGTTGCCCTCAGCCTTGTCTGCGCGCCTGCTGGCCGCTTTTTTGACACCCTCGACCTGATCGCTGGGAACTACCTTGCCAACGGTGTCGTACTTTTTGGGCGAAAGTGCACCTGCTGTTGAATCCCCATCCTTGTAGAACTTCACCTGATAGTCGTGACTGCCATCAGGGGTGTGCACGCGGATATCCGCCACCGGGTCATTGACCCGGCCGACATCGAGCGTAGCCGTATGGTTCAATTGACCCTTTGCAGCTGCTTCGATGTTGAATGAGCCTACGTGGTGGGCCTCTGCGGCAAGACCTTGCTGGATATCAATCGATTGTCTGGTCAAGTCACCGCTTTTTGTGGTGATTGAATCAATGATCCTGGTTTTGTAGCTTGCGAGAGCACTATTCAGCGCATCGCCCTGGAGCTGATTGAATCCGCCTATCGCAACTGAAAAACCGAAATCCACACTCTCCGATTTGTGCTTGGAATCATCATTTTCTTTAATGGGCATAAATCGTTTGAGAAATTACTATTTTTTTGAAAGATTGGATCGGAAGCGGCGCGAGTTATCCCTGGAATAATATAGAAATGGTTTGCCTGCGGTGGTTTTAATAGCCATCACTTTTCGTGCCATTTCGAGTATTTGGCTGAAACGGAGAATTTTTCAGGTTGGCAGCAGCGGGGCGGATTCAAATTCAGAGATTTTTGGACGGCGGAGTTTGGTCGGAGAGCGGAATTTCAGGCCAGGATTTCGCTCTTTGATCCGCATTACCGGTTCGAGCAAAGCCCTGGAGCAAATGACCCGCGTTCCTAGCGGTGGCGCGCCGCATTGGCAAGATCGGCGATAGGCGCCAACAACCCTCGATCAAAGGCTTCGAACCCTGCGCCGGCACGCAGTCTTGCAGGCCAATCCGCGTGCGTCAGCGCGCCACGTCCGAGTGAAACGAAATCCGCTTCCCTCCTTGCCAGTACCCCGTCGGCCTGCTCCGGATCGTGTAGCGAGCCATTGGCCAGCACCGGGACCGCTACGTGCCGCCGCGCCAATGCCGCAAGGCTGTGACCCCGATCGCCAAAAGCCGGACGCCAAGCCTCGAACTCTGTCGTGTGGACGTAATCGATGGGCTGCGCGCCCAGCGTGCGGTAGATCTGCGCCGCATCCGCCTCGCCGCCTTCCCACTTGTGGGTGAAGTCGTTGACCTTGCCCTGCGAACTGCGCACGCCCACGATAAAGCGCGGTCCCGTGGCCCGGCGCACGGCCTGGATGACCTCTATGGTCAAGCGCAGCCGATTGTCCAGGCCGCCGCCATAGCGGTCTGCGCGCAGGTTGGTGTAGCGGGTGAGGAACTGGTCCAGCAGATAGCCGTTGGCGCCATGTATCTCGACGCCGTCGAAGCCAGCTTGCTGCGCCCTGCGTGCCGCCTGCGCATATCCTTCGATCGCCTCTGCGATGTCCTCGTCCGACATGGCTTCAGGCATCCGGTACGGCCCGTCCCCCCGATAGAACGTCATTTGCTGCCCCTTCGGCAGTACGGCCGAGGGCCCCTTCGTGGTGCCGCGATGGGGATTGCCCTGCGACAGCGCGCCCGCATGCATGAGTTGTGCGATGATGCGGCCGCCGTGCGCATGCACGCGGTCTACCACGGTGCGCCAGGCGTCGCGCTGAGCGTCGTCGGTAAGGCCGGGCTGGAACAGGTAGCCCTGCGCATGCGCCCGGTCGGTGTAGATGCCTTCGGTGATCACCAGGCCGAAGCCGCCGGCCGCGAAGGCTGCGTAGTAATCGGCCATTTGCGGCGTGGCGTGGCCATCTTCTGTTGCGCTGACGCGGGTCATGGGCGCGACGGCGAGGCGGTTGGCGAGGCTCAGCCCTCTTTCCAGCCGCAGCGGCGTGAACAGTCCGGCGTGGGCGGCGGCGTTCGGACGATAGTCGAGCGCATTCATGTCAGCGGCCCTCCTGCGGACGCACGGCCGCGATGGCCTCGATTTCGATCATGGCGGCGGGGTCGTAGAGCGCCTTGATTTCCGCGATCGTGTCGGCCGGGTAGGGGGCCGAGAAGAACCGGCGGCGCAGCGTCACAACGTCCTCGAAATGCCCCATGTCGGTGACGAAGATGGTGACCTTGATGACGTCTTTCAGGCTGGAGCCGCCGGCTTCCAGCGCGCGGCGCAAATTCAGGAAGGCCTGCTCGCCTTGGGCAAGAAAGCCGCCGGCGACGATCTTTCCGCCATCGGCGGCGCCCGCCTGGCCGGAGATGAACAGCAGGTTGCCGAACTGGATGCCCTGGGACAGCAGGAAGGGGGCGTAATTGTCTGGCTGGGTGATGACGCGCTGTAGCATGATGCGATTTCCTTCACTTATGGTTGATGGGTGGATCAACGCGAAGCCGCTGATCCATGCCTCCAATGTAGGGATGCGCGGCTGCGGTGACAAAGGTTGATTTGTCAGCTATAAGATGAGTAAATATCATCTATGATCATGCAACGCCGATCTCTCCCCCTTTCCGGACTCCGCGTGTTCGAAGCCGCCGCGCGCCTGGGCAGTTTCAAGGCCGCCGCCCAGGAACTGGCCGTCACCCCGACCGCTGTCAGCCACCAGATCCGCGCGCTGGAGGCGCAGACCGGGCTGGCGCTGTTCGACCGCCATGTGCGCAGGGTGTCGCTGACCGAGGCGGGCGCGCAGCTCTATCCCGTGCTGCGCGACGGCTTCGATGCCTTCGAGGCGATGCTGGCGCGGCTGACGCAGCAGCGCGCGCGGACGCAGGTGACCATCTCCGCGACCAACGCCTTCACGGTGAAATGGCTGGTGCCGCGCATGGCCGATTTCCGCAGCCAGCATCCCGGCATCGATCTGCAGTTGCAGGCTAGCGACGACGTGGTGGACCTGCGATCGGCCGCGGTGGACATCGCGATCCGTTATGGCCGCGGGCCGTATCCGGGCCTGGTTGCCCAGCCGCTGTTCACCGACCGTTTCGCGCCCGTGGCGAATCCGCGCCTGGGCGTTTCGTCACCGGACGATCTGGCCGGCGTGCCATTGATTCGTTTCAACTGGAAGTGGTCTCATCCGGACAATCCGACCTGGGAGCGCTGGTTCGACGTCGCGCAGCGTTCGCTGCCGCGGCAGGCCAGCGAGTTGCGCTTTTCCGATGAGGGCCATGCCATACAGGCGGCCGTCGCCGGCCATGGGGTGGCGCTGGTCAGTCTGCCGTTGATCGCGGAAGAACTGGCAGCCGGGCATCTCGTGCAGCCGTTCGGCCCGGAGATAGCCGGGCACACCTACCATCTGGCCATGCATGCCGGCCGGCCGCCCTCGGCGCCGGTCCAGGCCGTTGCGCACTGGTTGAGCGCGCAGGCGGCGATGCAAGAGCCGGGCGAGCGGAAAGTGTAGGCGGGCTTGTTGAGGCGCCTGGGTTGCAGCTATCAGGCAGCCGCTTTTGCAAGCACTTCCGCCACGGCTGCCTTGGCGCGGCCGAAGTCCGCCTTGTCGTCCATCAACGCGGCAACGTTGGCAAATGCCTGGTAGGCGAGCAGCTCCATGACCAGCTTCGCCTCGTTGGCATCGGCCGCGATCTGCCCCTGCGCCTTGGCTTCGTTGATCAATTCGTAAAGGCGGGTGCGGCCTGCCTCGCGGTATTGCTGGATTGCGTCGCGCAAGGGGCCGGGGCGCGCGCGATATTCGCTGCTTACCGCAGTGATGACGCAGCCGCCCGGAAGCTGGCGGGTCTCCACGAAGTCGAACCAGCCGCTCATCAGGGCGCGCAGCCGCGCCAGCGGCGTGCGCTTGCGCATGGCCGGTTCGATGACCTGGGTCTGGTACAGGCCGATGGCATGGGCCAAGGCTGCCAACTGCAGGTTTTCCTTGTCGCCAAACAGAACCTGGAGATTGCTTTTCCCCACTTCAGCCCGTTCGGCCACCTGGCCGAAAGTCAGGCCCCCCAGTCCTTCGACGGAGAGGAGTTTCACGGCTTCGTCCAGCACGCGGGCACGCGCGCGCTCGCCGCGCAGCCGGCGGCCATCGGGCGCGGGGGAGGGAGGCAACGGGTTCATTGGAGCCTTTCTACTTGCATGAGTTCGATTCTTTCACGATACTATAAATACGATCGTATATATATAAATGTAAAAAATGAACCCGGCATTCGCGCTGCAAGCTGAACAGAACCGCCCCGGCCGCGCCCTCGCGGTGCTGTTGATGGGCAACTTCGTGACGATCCTGGATCTGTTCATCGTCAATGTCGCATTGCCCAGCATCCAGAGCGGCTTGTCGGCCAGCGATACCGATTTGCAGCTGATCGTGGTGGCGTATGCATTGGCCTATGGCTTGTGCCTGATAAATGGCGCGCGCCTGGGCGACCTTTTCGGGCGGCGGCGCTTGTTTCTTGCCGGCATGGGGCTGTTCACCCTGGCTTCGGCCCTGTGCGGACTGGCGCTCACGCCATGGCAGCTCATCCTGGCGCGCGCCTTGCAGGGCGTGGGGGCAGGCGTGTTGATGCCGCAGGTGCTCGCATCGATCAGGGTCGTATTCGAGGGAGAGGCGCGCAGGCGCGCGTTCGGCATCATGGGCGCGGTGCAGGGCGTGGCAGCAAGCATTTCGCAGCTGCTGGGCGGAATTCTCATCACGCTGAATCCGCTGGATTTGGGGTGGCGGCTGGTGTTTCTCATCAACGTTCCCATAGGCATTGCTGCGTTGGCGGCGGGGCGGCGGGTGCTTCCCGAATGGCGGGCGCAGGTGCCGACGCAGGTGGACCTGCGCGGCGCGCTTGCGGGCGCCGCCGGGCTGGCCTTGATCCTGGTGCCTGTGATGGAGGGACGAGAGCACGGCTGGCCCTGGTGGTCGCTTGCCGGGCCTGTGCTGGCACTGGGGGTGTTGGCGTACTTCGTCCGCTATGAAAAGACGCTGGCCCGGCACGGTGGCCTGCCTGTGCTGGATATGCGGCTGTTTGCCAATCGGCCATTCGTGGCCGGCATAGGCGCGGTGTTTTTCTTTTTTTCGGCAATCAGCTCGTTCTTCTTCGCGCTGACGCTGCTATTGCAGTTCGGGCTCGGATTGGAGCCGCTGATGGCGGGCGCAGTGTTCACGCCTTCGGCACTGGCATTCTTTGGCGCTTCGCTTGCCGGTCCTAAACTGGCGGCTCGCCATGGACGCGGGGCGTTGCTGTTCGGTGTGCTGGTCTTCACTGCGGGCCTGGGGCTGTCCGCGATCACCGCCGCGACGCAACCCCAGAACCTGACGCTGCTGGTGGCATCGCTGCTGCTGAATGGCGCAGGACAAGGACTGGTGATCCCGCTTGCATTCAATGCCATTCTTGGCTCGGTGCAAGAGGAACAGGCGGGCATGGCCTCCGGGATGCTCAGCACCTTGCAAGTCGTCGGGACCTCCACCGGCGTCGCGGTGGTGGGCGGCGTCATATATACGATGCTCGAGTCCGCAGGGAATTTGTCCGCTGGCGATGGCGCATCGATCTATGGGCGGGCGCTGGCGGCGGCCATGTTCTACAACATTGCCGCTGCGCTGCTCAGCCTGGTCTTTTTCAGCATGGCGACGCGCCGATAGCCCGTGCGCTTGAACACGGCCTGAACCAAGCAGTCCCGGCCTGGGCCTACGCCTTGAATGCGGCAAACCCGTCCCAACACTCGCGCGTAAATTCATACAGCGCGTCCTGCGCAGTCAAAGGCGTGCGTCCCGCCAGCCGGGCCAGCGCATAGTGGCCTTGGCGCAGCGGATCGGACGGGATCGGCACTTCGACCAGCAGCCCGGCTTCCTGCTGCCTGCGGGTGACGCAAATTACGCCCAGCAGCAGCGCGTCCGAGCGCAGCGTCAGCTCGATCAGTGCGTCCAGGTTTTCGCAACGGTGGGTGACCATCTGTTCGGGTGCGCCGCTCGGTCCCAGCGTTTCCGCCAGCCGCAGCGAGACTTCGGCGCTGAGCGTGCTGGAGGCCACGGGGTACTGGCGGACCTGTGCTATGCCTGGCCGCTTGTGGGCAAGAATGGGATGGTCCTTGCGGCAGACCAGGCCGGCCCGCAAGGGGGGCAGGGGGCGGGTTTCCAGATCGGTCGCGCCATATAGCATGCGGGCATCACAGACCATGGCGTGGATGCGTTCGGTGCGCAGCATTTCCAGCAGGGCGGCCGTGGCGCCCAGCTCGACGCCGACGCGCACCTGGGGATGCCGTCCGGCCATGTGGGTCAGGAAGGGCGACAGCAGCAGGGACGCGGGAGCCGGGCTCAGTCCGATCGACAGCGCGCCCGATTCGCCGCTGTGCAGGGTTTTCAGTTCGCGCTGCAGTTCCGCTGCTTCGAAGCGCATGCGGCGCGCGCGTTCGGCCACGCAAGCGCCGTAGGGCGTCAGGCGCACGCGGCGGGTGCCGCGGTCGAGCAGGGGCAGGCCGAGTTCGGCTTCGAGCGCCTGGATGCTGCGGCTGAGCGCCGGTTGCGACAAGTTGACCGCCTCCGCGGCGCGCGAATAGGTGCCGTGTTCGATCACCGCCAGCAGGTGCTTGAGTTTCTGGAAATCCATGTTCAGACCGCATAAATACTATGAAATAAATGCATTGGAATTATAAATGGGCTGTTCGTATGATGGTCCGGAGACGGCGCCCGCAGAGGCGCCGCCAAACCGCGTCCGGGACTCGCACCGCGGCGCGGCTCGACAAATACGGAGACAGATTCGAATGAAGCAGCACTTGTTGTCGGCCGCCATCCTGGCGGCCTGCGCAGCCATGGGCGCTCAAGCCCAGGCCCAGGAAGTCCAGCAAAACGCCCAGAAACAGGCCGCGGCCGAAGCGCGTCCGGCGGGCGCGGCCAGCGGCCAGGTCACGATACGGCGCGACGGTTATGGCATGCCGCATGTATACGCCAATACCGTGTACGGCATCTTCTACGGCTATGGCTATGCGGTGGCGCAGGACCGGTTGTTCCAGATGGAGATGGCGCGGCGCAGTACCCAGGGCCGCGTGGCCGAGGTGCTGGGCCAGCCCATGGTGGCTTTCGACAAATCCATCCGCGGCAACTTCTCGCCCGAGCGCATCCAGCGCCAGTTGGCCGCGCTGCCGGCATCCGAGCGCCAGATCCTGGACGGCTACGCGGCCGGCATGAACGCTTGGATCGCGCGGGTGCGCGCCGAGCCCGGCAGCCTGATGCCCAAGGAATTCAATGACCTGCGCTTCCAGCCCGCGGACTGGACGGCCTACGACGTGGCGATGGTGTTCGTGGGCACCATGGCGAACCGCTTTTCCGACGCCAATAGCGAGATCGACAACCTGGCGCTGCTGACTGCCTTGAAAGACAAGCACGGCGACGCGCGCGCCATGCAGATCTTCAACCAGCTGCGCTGGTTGACCGACAGTCGTGCGCCCACCACCGTACCGGAGGAAGAGGGCGTTTATCGGCCGGACGGCGCCCGGCCGCCCGCCAAGCTTTCCTATGCGCTGCCGCGCTACGACGGCACGCCGCCCATGCTGGAACGCGTGGCCCGCGATCCGCAGACGCGTGGCGTGCTGGACGAGGCGCCCGCGGCCACGCCGGCGCGGCTGCTGGCGCAGTTCGCGGAGTCGGGGCAGCCTGGCATCGCCGGTTTTCCGACCACCAGCAATATGTGGATCGTCGGCCGCGACCACGCCAAGGACGCCCGCTCCATTCTGCTGAACGGGCCGCAGTTCGGCTGGTGGAATCCGGCCTACACCTATGGCATCGGACTGCACGGCGCGGGCTTCGACGTGGTCGGCAACACCCCGTTCGCCTATCCCAGCATCCTGTTCGGCCATAACGCGCATGTGACCTGGGGCTCGACCGCGGGCTTTGGCGACGACGTGGACATCTACGCCGAGAAGCTCGATCCGAACGACCGCAGCCGCTACTTCCACGATGGCGTCTGGAAGACGATGGAAAAGCGCACCGAGCTCATCGAGGTCAAGGACGCGCAGCCGGTGGTGATGGACGTGTATCGCACGGTGCACGGCATCGTCACCAAGTTCGATGACAAGCAGCATGTGGCCTACGCCAAGGCGCGCGCCTGGGAAGGCTATGAACTGCAGTCGCTGATGGCCTGGACCCACAAGGCGCAGTCGCGCAATTGGGAGCAGTGGAAGACCCAGGCGGCGCGCCACGCGCTGACCATCAATTGGTATTACGCGGACGACAAGGGCAATATCGGCTACGCGCACACCGGCTTCTATCCCAAGCGCCGCCCAGGCCATGATCCGCGCCTGCCCGTGCCCGGCACCGGCGAGATGGATTGGCTAGGCATGCTGCCGTTCTCGACCAACCCGCAGGTCTACAACCCGCGCCAGGGCTTCATTGCCAACTGGAACAACCAGCCCATGCGCGGCTATCCGTCCACCGACCTGTTCGCCATCGTGTGGGGCCAGGCGGACCGCTATGCCGAGATCGAGACCCGCCTGAAAACCATGACGGCTCATGGCGGCAAGGTCAGCGCGCAGCAGATGTGGGACCTGATCCGCACCACCAGCTATGCCGACGTGAACCGCCGCCACTTCCTGCCGTTCCTGCAGCAGGCGGTGCAAGGGCTGCCTGCCGACGATGCGCGGGCGCAACTGGTGGCCGGGCTGGCGTCCTGGGACGGCATGGGCACGAACGACAAGCAGGCAGGCTACTACGACAACGCCGGTCCGGCCGTGATGGACGCCTGGCTGCGCGCCATGCTCAAGCGCACGCTGGCCGACGACATGCCCGCCGATTTCTTCAAGTGGTACAGCGCTACCGGCTATCCGACGCAGGCGGCGCCTGCCACGGGTTCGGTCAACCTGACGGTGGGGGTGAAGGTGCTGTTCAATGCGCTGGCCGGCCGCGACGCAGGCGTGCCGCAGCAGTACGACTTCTTCAATGGCCAGCGGCCGCAGGACGTGACGCTGGCCGCGCTGGACGATGCGCTGGCGGCCTTGCGGAAGGCCTACGGCCAGGAGCCTGCAAGCTGGCGCATCCCCGCGCCGCCGATGGTGTTCGCGCCCAAGAACTTCCTGGGCGTGCCGCAGGCGGACGACAAGGCGGTGTTGAGCTTTCCGGCCACGCAGAACCGCGGCACCGAGAACAACATGACCGTGTTCCACGGCAAGGGCGTGCGCGCGGTGGACGTAGTGGCGCCGGGACAGAGCGGTTTCGTCGCCCCGGACGGCACGCCGTCGGTCCACACCCGTGACCAGTTCGATCTGTACAGCAGTTTCGGCAACAAGCGGGTCTGGTTCACGGATGCGGAAGTGCGCGCCAACGCTAAGTCGGTAGAGACGTTGCGCTACTGACGGCGTAGCCGCCCTGGTGGCTGGCCAGCCGCGCATAGACCCCTTGCCGCTTGAGCAATTGGTCGTGCGTGCCGGATTCCGCCAGGCTGCCGCGCTCCAGCACCAGGATCAGGTCGGCATCGCGTATCGTCGACAGGCGGTGCGCGATGACCAGCGTGGTCCGATGCCGCATCAGCACGTCCAGGGCGCCGCGCACCTGCATTTCCGACAAGGTGTCCAGGTGCGAGGTGGCTTCGTCCAGGATCAGCACGGGCGCGTTCTTCAGGAAGGCGCGGGCAATCGAGATGCGTTGGCGCTGGCCGCCGGACAGCTGCATGCCGCGCTCGCCCACGCGCGTGGCCAGGCCTTCCGGCAAGGCGCGCACGAAGTCCGACAGCGCCGCCTGTTCCAGCGCGCGCGCCAGGTCCTCGGGGCTGGCCTCGGGCCGCGCCAGCCGGATGTTGCCTTCCAGCGTGTCGTTGAACAGATAGGTATCTTGCGTCACCAGCGCCACGCGTTCGCGCAGGCCGTCCAGCTGCAGTTCGCGCAGGTCCACGCCGTCCAGCTTGACCTGACCCGCTTGCGGATCCCAGAAGCGCAGCAGCAGGCTGGCCACCGTGCTTTTGCCCGCGCCGGATGCGCCGACCACGGCCACGGTGGTGCCGGCCGGCACCTTGAAGCTCAGGTCGCGCAGGGTGTCCGCGCTTTTGCCCGGATAGGCGAAGCTGACGCGGTCGAAGGCCAGCGACAGGCCGTGGGCGGAAACCGGCGCCGGCAGCGGCCCGTCGGTCACGGGCTCGGGTTCGTTGGCGACCACGTGCAGGCGGCGGGTGGCGGCGATGGTGTCGGCCAGTTGCCGGCTGACCTGCGAGATCTCGGACACCGGCAGGAAGGTCGCCAGGGCGATCAGCACCAGCAGCGGCAGCATGCCCGCCGCAAGCGCGCCGGCCGATACTTGCAGCGCGCCTACGACCGCGACGGCCAGGCCGCCCAGGCCCATGGCGATCTCGAAGCCCACGGTCTGGCGCGACAGGTCGTCCAGGATGTCCAGGCGGCGCGTGCGGTAGCGGTCCGCCACGCGCAGGAATTCATCGCGGCGGCGGCCGGTGGCCTGGAAGGCGGTCAAGTCGGCCAGGCCCTGGATGGTGTCGGTGGTGTGCGCGCTCATTTCGCCCAGCGCCTCGCGCGCCTTGTCGCCCAGCGCGTCGACCTTGCGGCGTCCGCGCACCGGCGACACCAGGGCATAGGCCAGGAAGGGCAGCAGCGCCAGCGCCACCGGCCAGCTGTAGACGCCCAGGAAACCCAGCACCGATAGCGGCACCAGCACCGAGACGATGGCCGGGGCGATGGTGTGGGCATAGAAGTACTCCACCATTTCCACGTCCTGGGTGGCCAGCGCCACCAGGTCGCCGGAGCGGCGCTGCAACAGGTAGGCCGGCGCCAGGCGCTCCAGCTTGTCGTAGAGCTTGACCCGCATATCGGCCAGCAGCTGGTACGCCATGGCGTGCGCCAGCCAGGACTCTAGCCAGTGGAACAGCGCGGCCAGCGGCGCGGCGACCAGCAGGCCCGCGATCAGGGCCGAGTAGTCGCGGCCGTCGCGGATGGCGGCGACGATCAGCGCGCTGAACACGCCCACGCCGATGTAGGCCGCGACCCGCGCCACGCCCAGCAGGATGGTGGCGGTGAGTGTGCCGCGCCACGGCCGCACCACCGAAAGCAGGGTGCCGAGCGTGGCGCGCCAGCCGACCTGCACCGCGTCCGCGTCCAGCG
>NZ_JBARYB010000195.1:0-32255 GCF_049647645.1 Achromobacter sp. | reverse complement strand
GCCCCGGCCTGTTGGCCAGCCACGGCAGCGCCGCCAGCGCCTGCGGCGTGCGCAGCACGCCGTGCTGGGCCAGCAGCGCGGGGCTGGCCACCAGCCATAGCCTGAACTGGCCGATCCGCGTGGCGCGGTAGCTGGAGTCTTCCAGCGCCCCCACCCTGATGGCCAGGTCGAGCCGCTCGGCGATCAGGTCCGCATGCACCGAACCGGCGCGGTAGCTGACCCGCAGAGCAGGATGCTCGCGCGCATACGCCGCCAGCGCGGGCGCCACCACCAGGTTGCCGTAGTCCACCGACGCCGTGACCCGCAGGCTGCCTGACAAGGCCGTCTGCCCGGAACGCGCCTCGTCCACCGCGCTCTCGGCCTCGCGCAGCAGGCGGGCGCAATGGCCGTAAAAGCCCTCGCCCGCCTCGGTCAGGGCCAGCCGCCGGGTGCTGCGCGTCAACAGCGCCACGCCCAGTTCCTGTTCCAGCTGCTTAATATTGAAGCTGACCACCGCCTTGGTCGTGCCCAACGCATCGGCCGCCGCCGTGAACGAACCGGCCTCGACCACCGCCGCATACATCGCCAGACGATTCAGGTTGATCATGGAAGGCACGTATCAATTGTCAAAAAAACACGAACAGTATATCCATTCATAGGGCATTTTTTGGAGACAACAGGACTCCTAGAATGACGCTCCCTTTCTGGAATCCATCCCATGCCCGATCTTTCCTCGCACTGCCAGCGCCTGACACTCGACGCCCATGCCCGCATCGAGCAATGGATAGGCTCGCCCGACGTCCCGGACAGCCAATTGGCCGACCTGCTGGAGAGCTTTGCGCCTGGCTTCAGCATGATCGCCGCCGACGGCCAGCGTCTGTCCGCGGCGGCCTTGCCCGCCCTGTTCACCAGCCTGCGCGGCGCCCGCCCTGGCCTGAAGATCGATATCGACGAGCTGGCCGTGCTGCACGCAGACACGGCTTCGGTCTTGCTGAGCTACCGCGAACGCCATGCCTGGAGCGCCGGCGCCACCCAACGGCGCGCCACCGTCCTGTTCACGGTCCAGGCCGGCGGCCAGCCGCAATGGGTACATCTGCAAGAGACCTGGGCCTGAGCGTTGGAGCGGCCTGGGAGGCCCTCAGGCCAAAAAAAGCCTCCGGCTAGGAGGCTTGTCGTTGTCGTTTGCGTATCCCGTCCAATAGCAGATCGGTGATGAACTCCGCCAGGACCAATTGCCGGGCCGCATCCGGCGCCTGCCGCGTGAACCGTTCAATGATGCCCATCAGCGATTGGGCGAACCAATCGGACGGAACGTCCTCGCGGAACAGGCCAGCCTGCTGCTCGGCGCCGACGTTGCCAGCGATCATCGCCACCAGTTCGTCCTTCAGCGCCTCGGCCTCGACGGCCTGGAAGAAGCCTATGCGCGTCAGGTTGGGATCTTCCTGCAGGATGGCGAGCAGGCCGCTCACGCTCTGGCGAAGACGCCCGGCCAGTTCAACGCCCTGCAGATCGTCGGGCAAGCGTGCCTGGCCGATGGCCTGCCGCAAACGCTGGGCGAACAAGCCCACCAGTTCGTCGTAGGCCGCCTGCTTGCTGGCGAAGTATTGATAGAAGACAGGCTGGGTCACGCCGGCCCGGGCGACGATGTCGCTGATCCGGGTATGCTGGAATCCGCGTTCCGCGAATTCCGCCGCCGCGACTTCCAGAAGTTGAGCCCGTGTGCGTTCACCCTTGGTGAGACGCTTGTCTTGAGGTAAAGAAGTAGGTCGTGCCGTAATCATCGCGAGAAAATACTACCCTTCGGCGCTTTTAGCCACTGGTTTTACCCACGGCTTCCAGGACAGATACAACCATTGCAATGTCATACCCGCGCAGCGCGGCTGCATCACCTGCGCTCCGCTGAAATCAGTTGAAATCTCCGTAGCGCTTGAGACACTTTATGGCAACGGCGACGCAGTAAAGTAGCAGTACCGGTCCGGGCCAGGCGTTACGCCGGTCCCGGGGCGGATCAGGAGCAAGATCATGAAGCGGTTTTCTGGCCGTATGGCCATCGTCGCGGCGCTGGCATTGTCCGTGGCAAGCGCGCCCGCCCTGGCTGGCGGGCGTGGCGGCGGTTATTGGGGCGGCGGTCATGGCGGCGGATATCACGGCGGATACCATGGCGGATATCACAACTACCATGGCGGCGGCGGCAGCAGTTCCGACGGCTGGTGGATAGGCGGCGCCTTCGCGCTGGCCACCATAGGCCTGCTGCTGGCGGCGGATTCCGGGCCGTCCTATACCCAGGCTGGCGTCTACTCGTCGGGCGTGGGCTACACCAGCCCGCCGGTCTACGCGGCACCCGTCTACAACGCGCCGGTCTATGAGGCGGCGCCCGTATATGCGGCGCCCCAGCCTCAATACCAGCCGGTGCAGTACGAAGCCGTACCGCCCGTCAACAGCGCCCAAGCCAGCGCCACCGTGGACTGCCAGCGCTGGGCCATGAACCAGAGCGGCTACGACCCGGCCACCATCACGCAATGGACGACCCAGGTCATGGTGGACTCCTACAACCGCGCGCTCGATTCCTGCATGACCAGCCGCGGCTACCGCGCACACTGAAGCGCGATTCCGGGTATTCCCGCTTGTCCCGCCGCGCCGGCCTGCACACACTGCATGCCGGCGCGCCTCATTGGAAGGCCGTTGCCGCGTCCCGGCGGATAGGCCGCCGGGCATGACAAGGGGAAAGCATGTTGAATCTCAAGCGGATCGCGGGGCTGTGCGCCATCGGCGCGGCCTGTGCATTCTCGGCCGTCGCCCATGCGCAGGCCGACGCCAAGGCCATGACCATCGTGGTGCCCTATGGCGCGGGCGGCATCGTCGACAACACGGCGCGCGCCTTTGCGCAAAAGCTCGCGGCGGAACTGGGCCGGCCCGTGGTGGTGGAAAACCGCGGCGGCGCGGGCGGCATGATAGGCATGAACACGGTGGCGCGGGCCCATGACGAAAACACCCTGGCCTTCACCGCCGTCAGCCCGGTCACGCTGTCGCCGCACGTGATGAAGACGCTGTACGACCCCTTGAAGGATCTGGCGCCCGTGGCGTCCGTGATGTATTCGCCGGTCTATCTGGTGGGCGGCCCGAAGTTCACGGGCAAGTCCTTCCAGGACATGCTGGCCCAGGCCAAGGCCGATCCCGGCGGCCTGTCGCTCGCCACCGCCGGCGTGGGCTCGCTGGGACACCTGATGCTGGAACAGATCAACGGCCAGGCGGGCGTGCGCATCACGCACGTGCCCTACAAGGGCATGGCGCAGATGGTGCCCGACGCCCTCGGCGGCCAGTTCACGCTGATGCTGGTCAACGCTTCCGGCCCGGTCAACGCGCTGATCGACGAAGGCAAGCTCGCCCTGCTGGCCGTGGGCTCGCCCGCCCGGCTGCCGGGGCGGCCCGGCACGCCGACCTTGGCCGAACTGGGCTACCCCATGGCCAATATGACTTCGACCTTCGGCTTTTTCGCGCCGGCCAGCACCAGCCCCGATTTCCGCAAGCGCATGAACGGCCTGATCAACCGGATCGCCGCCATGCCGGACATCAGCAAGCCGCTGACGGACGCGCTGAACATCATGTCGCCCGGCACGGTGGAGCAGTTCTCGGCCCAGGTGCAGAAGGAATATGCGGACAACGGCCTGATCGTGAAGCAGGCCAACATCCGCAGCGAATAGGCGCAGGGTCCGCAGGGCGGCAACCCGCGCGGCGGGATTCGGGGATTCGGGGATGCGGCGGTTCAGCGCCGCCAGCCCCGCCAGGCGCACAGCAGGCCGACAGCCAGCAAGGCGCCGGCAGGCAAGATCCAGACGAATCCGGCATCCGTGTAGACCACCTGGTCGACCGGATCGTAGTAGCGGCCCAACTCGTTGAAGTCCCACCTCAGATACTGGGCGTACCAGGCGTAGAAGAAGAACGCGGACAAGGCCAGACTCACTACGCCAGCCACGCGCAACAGACCCTTGCTGCGGCCGGCGCGCACCGCTACCTTCCACGCCAGGACCGCGCAGCCTGCCAGGGCCGCCAGCACCAGCAGGTCGCCGACATCAACGCCCATCGGCCGCCTCCAGGCCGGCCAGACAGGCCTGGGCTTCCTGCCACTGCTTTTCGCTGAAGACGCGCAAGCCGGCTCGTTGCAGCAGCTCGGCCGTCACGCCCACGCCGGGCTGCTTGCGGCCTGCGAAATGGCCGTCGTACACATAGCCGCTGCCACAGGAAGGACTGCCCTCCTTCAGCACCGCGATGCCGATGCCCTGCTTGCGCGCGGCCTCCAGCGCCGCTTGCGCGCCTTGCACGAAGGGCGTGGTCACGTCCTCGCCAGACACCGCCATGACGCGGGCGCGGCCGGCCAGCACCGCCGCCGCGTCGGCGGCAGGCTCGATCTCGGCCGGCGGGCGCGGCACCGGCATGCCGCCCGCCATTTCCGGACAGACGGCCACCACCCGCCCCTCGTCGCGCCACCGGGTCAGCACGGGATCATCGTGGGACGCGCCGCGTCCGTCGTAGCGCACGGGGTTGCCCAAGAGGCAGGAACTGACCAGAACGTATTGCATGCCTAATCCGACGTGTTGGGCTGCCAGGCCCGGATTCAAAGCATGCATGATAGAGCACCCAGCCTGGCGCCAGGCTGCCCGCCGGCCTCGGGATCAGCAGCCGGCCGCCCCCTTCTCGCGCATCCAGGCGCGCAGCGCGGGATCGCGCACTTGCAGCACCTCGAACAGGCCCAGCGCGTTGAGCGCGGGCAAGGCCTCCTGGATGTCCTGGCGCGCCCCGGCCACGGCTTGGGCAGGCGCCTGCGGGTCGAGGCAGACGCGGGCGTTCGCGAGGAATGCCCCCACGGTCCCCTTGCGTACCGCCACGCCCTTGAAATCGCCTAGTTCCACACCGTCCGGCAAGATGTCGTCCGCCTTCATGTTCAGCTCCTGTTGCTATTCGAGACAGGAGTACGATAGACGGGCCCATGCGGCAAGTCTGCGCTGTTTAGGCCATTCAATACGGTAATTCTGCCAATGGCAATTTCAGTTCCCAACCGTCCCTTGCTCGACCCCGGGCGCGCCCGGGCCCGCGGCGGCCCCAGGCTGATCGCCGTGCGCAGCCATGACGGCGCGCTGCGCCACACCGCCATGCACCAGCATGCGCGGGGACAGCTGCTGGGCGCGTATCGGGGCTTGCTGACGGTCTACGCGGGCGACCTGCAATGGGTGGTGGCGTCGCGGCAGGCCGTCTGGATTCCTCCCGACCAGCCTCATGGACTCTATTCGCACGGCGTCTACGCCGGCTATAGCGCGTACCTGAGTCCCGCGGCCTGCGCCGGGCTGCCCGCCGCGCCCTGCGTGCTGCATGCCTCGGATCTGCTGCTGGCCGCGGTGGACCGCGCCGCGTCCTGGAACGACGACACGGAGGGACCGGCGCGCAATCGCCTCATTGAAGTGATCCGGGATGAAATCAGGAGCTTGCCGCAAGCCGGCCAAGCGCTGCTGCTGCCCCGCGAGCCGCGCTTGCAGCGGCTGGCGCTGGCCCTGTCGGACCAACCCTCGGACGTCCGGACGCAGGAGGAATGGGCCGAAGCGATCGGCATGTCGCCGCGCACGCTGGCGCGCCACTACCTGGCGGAAACCGGTTTGACCCTGGGGGCATGGCGCCAGCGCGCCCGCCTGATGCGGGCGCAGGAAATGCTGGCGGAGGGCGCCGCCGTGACCACGGTGGCGCTGGAACTGGGCTACGACAACGTCAGCGCCTTCATCGCCATGTTCAAGCGCGAACTGGGCGCCACGCCGGGCCGCTACAGCGGCCCGGGCGGCTAGGGGCTGTCAGTCCCGAAGCCTGGGCCTCAGGATTCCTCGGCCGTCTTGCTGGCCCGGCGCGTGCGGGGAGCGGTCTTGCTGGCGGTCTTGCTGGCCGCCTTGCGCGCAGGCTTGGCGGGCGCCTCGGAAGCCGCAGCAGGCGCCGCCTCGGCCGGCGCGGCCTTGGCGTCAGTCTTCTTGGCAGCAGAGCGGCTACTGGTCGTGGCCCGCTTCGCGGCGGGTTTGTCGGCAGCGAGCTTTTCCGCCTCCGGCTTGTCCGCAACGGGCTTGCTGGCCTTGGCCTCGTCCCTGGCGGCAGTCCTGGCCACGCCGCCCTCGAAGGGGTCGGACATCTTGGCAGGCGTCTTGCTCGCGGGCTGGCTGCGATTTTCCGCGGCAGGTGGGGCAAAGGTCCATTCGGCGATGTCCACCGCCGGCAGCGGCTGGCGCGCCTGCGGCAAGGGCTTGGGCATGGGCGGCAGGCGCGAGGGCTGGACAGGCTTCGATTCCTGCGCCCGGGCCAGGGCGTCGGCCCGCATGGCGTCCAGCTTGGCGGCTTCCGCTTGCTCCTTGGCCTGCCTGGCGGCGTCGGCCTGCGCGGTTGCTTGTGCGCTTGCTTGCGTGACTGCCGGCGTTTGTGCGACATCCTCTGCTGCTGCCGGCGCCTTGGCCGGCGCTGCGGATGCGGTTTCGGAAGCCTCCGTGGACGAAGCTACCGCTGGCCCTTCGGACGGTGCCGCAGCGCTTTCGCCGCTGGCGCCCTGCTCGGCGGCCTGGCCGGTTCCCCTGCCCTCGCCGCCCGACTTGCGCCCGCCACGCGACTTGCGGCCGGAGCGGGAACGGGGTTCCTCCTGGGCCGCGCCGCCTTGCGCATCGCCGGCCTCCGCCGCAGCCGGCTGACGGGCCGGAGCAGAACGGGAAACGCCATCGGCGGCGGCGCGATTCGCGGCTGGCGCGCCGCTGGCGCTATCGCGGTACACATAGGTGCCGGCGTTTTCCTCGCGCCCCACTTCCAGCAGACCGCGCGACTGCGCCTCATCCAGCAGGTTGCCAAAGGCGCGAAAGCCATAGTAGGACTCGTTGAAATCCGGCCGGCGGCGCTTGAGCGCATCTTTCAAAGCCGACGCCCAGACCTTGCCGCTGTCGCCGCGTTCGGCCATAAGCGCCTCGAAGGTCTCGGCGACCATTTCGACGGCCTGGGTCTTGCGAGCCTCGAGCTCTTCCTTGCGGCGGCTTTCTTCGTCGGGCGTGCGACGTTGCTGGCTTGCGCCGGCGCCGCCACGGTTGTCGCGGCGCGCGTCCGCCGCACGTTGGCCTTCGCGCGCCAAATCGTCGTAGAAGATAAATTCGTCGCAGTTAGCGATGAGCAGGTCCGAGGTGGACTGCTTCACGCCCACGCCGATCACTTTCTTGTTGTTCTCGCGCAGCTTGGACACCAGGGGCGAAAAATCGGAGTCGCCGCTGATGATCACGAAGGTGTTGACGTGGGACTTGGTGTAGCAGAAGTCCAGCGCGTCCACGACCAGGCGGATGTCGGCCGAATTCTTGCCGGACTGGCGCACGTGCGGAATCTCGATCAGTTCGAAATTGGCCTCGTGCATGGGGGCCTTGAATTCCTTGTACCGTTCCCAGTCGCAATAGGCCTTCTTGACCACGATGCTGCCCTTGAGCAGCAGGCGTTCCAGCACTGGCCGGATGTCGAACTTCTGGTATTTGGTGTCGCGCACGCCCAGCGCCACGTTCTCGAAATCACAGAAAAGCGCCATGCTGACGTTTTCGTTGGGGGTGTTCATGTTTTGCTCCAATGCGATGGCGACTGTCGGGCGAAACGCCGCCAGATGACGCCCATGATATACATATCTGCCGCCCGCCCGCCGCGCCCCGGCCCAGCAACCATGCCCGAAGCTCCCTCGTTCCCGGCTCTTGCCACCGCTCGTCTCGTCCTGCAGCCCCTGGAAATCGGCGATGCCGAAGCCATCCAGCGCCTGTTTCCGCAGTGGGAAGTGGTGCGTTACCTGGTCGATCAGGTGCCTTGGCCCTACCCGTCCGACGGCGCGCGCAGTTACTTGGAGCAGGTGGCCATTCCGGCCATGAGCCAGGGCAAACAGTGGCACTGGTCCATCCGCACCCGCCAGGAGCCCGGCGACCTGATCGGACTCGTCAGCCTGATGGACGACGATGCCTGGAACAACCGCGGCTTCTGGCTGGACCCGGCCCACCATGGACACGGCTACATGACCGAAGCCAGCGAGGCCGCCACCGCTTACTGGTTCGAGGTTCTGGACAAGCCCCTGCTGCGCGCGCCCAAGGCCGCCGTCAATGCCGCCTCGCGCAGGATCTCCGAGCGCGGCGGCATGCGCCTGGTCGGCACCGAGGAACGAGGCTACGTCAGCGGTCGCCTCACAACTGAAATCTGGGAGATCACTCGCGAGGAATGGCTGGCCCGGCGAGGCCGCTAGGACCGACGCGAGGCCCGCAGCGCGGCGACGCAGGCGACGGGGTTTCATGAGCCAATACGTCCCCATTATTTTCAGAAGAACGTCCGCCCGATAACCGGTCCAAGCCGCCGCTTACCGCCCTTTTCGCCCCGTTTTCCGGCCGATTGACCCAGGCCCGTCATGGCTAGAATTCCCGAAAATCCGGCATTCCGCGCATGGAATGCCTATGTTTATCGGGCAAGATCCATGAATCCGTCTACCGTCATCGGCGCCGCCGTCGGCCTGCTTACCCTGGTTATCGTCGTGGCCCTGGCCGCCACCGACCCCGGCATGTACATCAACCTGCCCGGGCTGGCCATCGTGCTGGGCGGCACCGCGGCCGCCGTGTTCATCGCCTACCCGCTGTCCGAAGTGCTGCGCGTCTTCAAGCTGGTGCGCACCGTCTTCCGCAACGACCAGCACGACCAGCAGCGCGACATCGAAGAACTGGTGTCCATGGCCCAGCTGTGGATGAACACCGACGTGCGCAAGGTCGAGCAGGAACTCAAGAAGGTCAGCAATCCCTTCCTGCGCACCGGCGTGCAGCTGATCATCGACAACACGCCCGAAGACCAGATCATCGAACTGCTGCAATGGCGCGTGGCGCGGCTGCGCGCCCGCGAACAGGCCGAAGCCCAGATGTTCCGGGTCATGGCCACCTTCGCCCCCGCCTTCGGCATGCTGGGTACCCTGGTGGGCCTGATCAACCTGATGTCGGTGCTGGGCGACGGCAGCATGCAGATGATCGGCCAGCAGTTGGCGATCGGCCTGATGACTACCTTCTACGGCATCCTGCTGGCCAACCTGGTCTGCAAGCCCATCGCGCTCAAGCTGGAACGGCGCACCGCAAGGCGCGTCGAATCCATGAACATGGTGCTGCAGGGCATCGCCATGATGTGCGAGAAGCGCGGCCCCGCGGTCGTGCGCGAAACCCTGAATTCCTTTGTCATGCACGTCGAGGACGAGATCTATGACGGCGGCGCGGACGCCAAACCCCAGGCCGCCGCGCAGGCCAAGACGGAAGGCCAGGCCAAGTCCGCTGCCAAGCCCGCAACCCAGCCCGTCTCCATCGCCCGCCCTGCCGCTGCGCGCCAATGAGCCTGATTTCCCCCACCCTGGCGCAGCGGATCGAACAGGCCCGCCAGATCCAGATGCGCGCCGAGAAAGCGGCGGCCAATGGCGGCTGGCGTCCCAGCAAGAGCGACCGCAAGGACCGCTACGCCCGCTGGCACGTCGAAGAAACCGTCGAACAGGACTCGGAGAACTGGCTGCTCAGCTATCTGGACCTTATCACCCTGCTGCTGGCTATGCTGGTCGTGCTGCTGGCGCTCACGCGGTTGCACGGTGGCGCCTTCGGCCAATCGGAACAACCCGTTGAGCTGGTCGGCACGCTGGCCGAAAGCGGCCTGCCCGCCTACGACGGCGAGTACTCCGAATTCGATGCCGTGCATATTCCAGCTAGCTGGGCGCACGCCGAGACCCCGGCGGTCGCCGTAGCCGCAGTTACAGCCACGGCGCAGCCCGCCCAGGAAGGCGAGGTCGTCGCCGAATCGGCCCCGCCGTTGCGCGCGCCCTCCAAGGAATCGCTGGGCCTGGGCGACCTGGGAAAATCGGTGGACGTGATCATCAACGAACAGTCCGTCAGCTTCCGCATCAGCAATGAACTGTTGTTCCCTTCCGGCCAGGCGACCCTAAGCCCCACCGGCCTGGACGTGATCAAGCGCCTGGCCGCCATTCTCAACAAGAACGAGTACCAGGTCTCGGTCGAAGGCCATAGCGACCCCGTGCCCATCCAAACCCGGCAATTCGCGTCCAACTGGGAGCTGTCCAGCAGCCGCGCCACCAGCGTGCTGCGCGAACTGGTCCGCGACGGCGTATCGGCCCAGCGCCTGCGCGCGGTCGGCTATGCCGAGACCCGGCCCATCGAGTCCAACGACACCCAGGCCGGCCGGGCAGCCAACCGGCGTGTGGAACTCATCATGGATATCGCGGCACCGCAGAAGGCGGCGCAGGGTGCGGCGCCCGCTACGCCGGCAAGCCGGCCCAGCCAAGGCTAGCAATCGAACGGCCACCGCGAAGCCCAGAAGATGCGCTACCGCGTTCTTGAGATTCTTGGTCGGTCGTTCTGGATCGCTGCAAAGAAGAATGCAGTGGTGAGGCCAAACAAAATGAGTCCGTTCACCGCCTCAATGGCGCCGACGAGCTGCCAATGCAGCGGCAGGAACGCCGGCGCATGCCCATAACTGGTTATGGCTTCCAGCGAATAGAGCATTGCTTCGGAAAGACTATGGACGGCGCCTATGTGCACATAGAGCAAAGCCCACGCAAATGCCTCGAAAGCATGGAGGACCGCCGCAAACAATGCAAAGATTGCAACCGATAAGCCAAACAGGATCTTGCTTTGGCCCCAGTGGGACGGCGCAGCAGCCAGAATCCTGGACATGGTCATGAATGCGGTGACGTGCATGACGATAGTTGCGACGAATAATGGCAAACCCCAAAGCCAATCATCTTCCCAAATCATGCCGTGCCTCCCGGGCCTGGATCATTCGATCAGAGAATTCCCCCAGCATTCAAATCCGGAACAATCCCAGGCCCCGTTCAGGAGCGCGTTCCGACGGGCAAGAAATGGGCTACGGACGTCCGGCCGACGTAATCACGATCTCGACACGCCGGTTCTGCGCCTTGCCTTGAGGCGTCGAGTTGCTCGCCACGGGACGAGCTTCACCAAAGCCTTGCGCCGAAATGGAATTCGACGGGACTCCCTTCGAGGTCAGGAAACGCGCGACGTTGTCCGCTCTTGCCGATGACAGTTCGAGATTGGAAGGGAAATGCGATCTCAGCTCCGGGCCGATCGGTTCGTTATCGGTGAATCCCTGCACAACGACTTGCTGCCCCGGCAGATTGGAAAGTGTAGGAGCAATCTTTGCGAGAGTCTGTTCACCTTTCGGACTAAGTCTCCAGCCGCCTTCCGGAAAAAGGATCTCGTTGACCATCGTCACCTTGAGTTCATTTTGCAGTTGAGTGATTTGCGCCCGATCACCGCTCAACTCGGTAGTGAGCTTTTGGTTGAGGGCCGCATACTCAGCTGCCATCTGGGCCTCTTTGTCATACGTCTTTTTGGTGACGCAGCCCGAGACTGCCAGCATTAAGCACGCCACTACAGCAAGTTTGCCTGGCTTCATATTTCTCTCCGCCGATGTTGTAAAACGGCAGCGCGAGCGGTCGGCTCGTTCCGCCGAATGTAATATTGGGTTCGCAAGACAGGACCGATCTCTGCAAGTCTCACAAAATGAGAGCCGGCAGGTTTCACGCAACTACATGGCAAAGGTAGTCAGAAGTGAACCAAGTCACCACTCATTTGACGCCAGCGTCCTGTCGACCCTATCCAGGTTCCGGCGTTCTGGCTCCTCCCGTGAAATCAGTCACGACCTTGGCAGGCGTATCCGGCCTGGTGAGGCATGCATTCGGCGACAGGGTTTTGAGGTATGCCAAGGAAGCCGTGATGCTTGATATCGAGCTGATCGAGAACCAGGAATGCTTCATTCCTCAAGTCGTCATGACAGACTTCCTGTGGGAGATCGAACGGCGTTCCGGAGAGGCCAACCTGGGCCTGCTTGCCGCCCCGCGTCTGTCGCTGACAACCTATGGCCGCTGGGGAGAATATGTTCTGGCTGCCGACAATCTGGGCGAGGCGGTTGCCCGGGCCGCGTCCTCATTGGGCTATCACAGCACGGGAGACCGGTTGCAGCTCACGATAGACCGAGGCATTGCTCGAATCAGCTATTTCCACGCCATGCGGGGCCGTCGCGGCTACGCGCATATTGCAAGCGGCACCGCGGTCGTGTTGCTCAGCGTTCTGCGCGCTTATCTGGAATCGGCCTTTCTTCCCATTCAGATTGAACTGGACATACGCCGTCCAGCGGCATCCGCCCCTTTCGAGGATGCTTTCCTGTGCCCCGTCGTGTTCGAGACCGAAGCCGTATCCGTCTGCATTGACGCCCGCTTATTGCAACGCCCGGCCAAGGCGGGTATTCGGTCGCGTCTGGTGACGATCGAAGACGTCGCACGGGTGCTTCTGGAACCTGCCGATCTGGGAAACTTTCTGGGAGTGGTCGTCGCGCATATCCGCGCGCAGGTTCAAAGCGGCGTCGTATCGATCGACAGTACGGCGCGAGCGTTAGGCAGCAGCGTGCGCACGCTGCAACGGGTGCTGCGCCGCGATAGCGGCTCCGACTTCAGGGAACTCGTCAACGTCATCCGCATGCGGCGCGCGAAGGAATTGCTCGCGGGGACGAATGCTTCGATCACCGAGATTGCAACGGAATTTGGATACTCCAGTCCAGCGAATTTCGCCCGCGCGTTTCGCAATGCCGCGGGCGTGGCGCCGCATGAATATCGGCTGGGCCAGAAGGCAGGCTAGAAGCGAATGGTCAAGCCCGCCATCGGCCCCTGCAGCACGGCGTCGAACTTGAAACCACCGCGGTTGTAATCCACGCCCAGGGCGCGGTAGCCGACGGCCGCGGATACGCTCTTGCTGATGTTGTAGCCGATGCCGAGCCCGACATCCCAGTCCGCATCCGCGCCGCCTGCGCCGATCAGGCCCCAACCGGTGATGTAGAACTTCTGGGTCAATACGTAGTTCCCTCGCACTCCCACCAGTCCGTCGACCCACGTGGCGCCGTCGCTGGTCTTCCTGCCATTCAGATGCGCGCCTTTCAGCGTGACGTCGGTATCGACCGACCAGACCCGCAAGCCCGCCACGACATCCAGCTGGTGGGGTGAATTTTCCAGAACGGAATAGCCCACACCGATGAGCCCCGCAAACGTCGAAGTCTGCACGTCTGCGCTGGTGGCCAGAATACCGTGCGGCGTATCGCCTTGCGAACCGATTTTCGTATAGATCAAATCGCCGAAAATACTGTAGCGCCCCTTGCGCGCATCGCCGATCAGCATGGCTCCAAAGTCGAGGTTATCGAACAGTTTGTCGAACCCCGCGTCGAAATCGATGACGGGCGAACGCGACTGAGATGTCTTGCCCGACAGTCCGGCTGCCCAGAAATACGGAGTGACCGAGAACTTCCATTCGCTGGAAGGCTGGGAGTCTGCCACGGCAGCCTCCCGTTCCGCACCCACGACCGAGCCGGCATAGAGCAACCCGCAAACCAGGCAGCCAGTGATTTTCTTTTTCATCGCTAGCGGTTCAGCTGATTCTTTTTACCGGCGGAATGGTCCAGGAGCCGTTGATGATCGACGGGTCGCTTTCATTGGGCCAATAGAGGCGCATCATCAGGATGAACTCTCCCTTGGGCGCCGGCAGCCAGTTCGATTCCAGGCCGGGGCCGGGGGATTCGTGCTGGATGAGCAGATCGATCGAGCCGTCCGCTTTTGCTTTCAGCGGCTGGCGCGCGCTGATGGAATAGCGGTTGAGCGGGTTATCGACAAAGAAGTAGTCCGCGTCATACATGGTCAATGACCAGAATCCGGAAACCGGCGGCGTAAGCCCCTTCTTGAACGACAGCACGTACTTTTCAGAACCGTTGTAGACACGCTTGATCGCACCGGTGTCCGACTTCAGGGAGGTGGGATAGATGGCATCCTGGGGCCGGTTGGCGCCCAGGCCAATCGCGGTGATCAGGGCTCGCTGGATATAGTTGGTGCCATAAATGCCCGTCTTCGTCGTGAATCCCCAGCCGTCGACGTCCTGGATGTCACCGCCGCTGGACTTGAAGTGCGTCATGATCCGTCCGAAACCGACCTGCGGGACACGTTTGGCAAGGGCGGGATCGAGCTTGGTCTTGTCGAAGTCCTGGCCAGGAACGATACCCATCGAAGCCAGCTTCGCCACCATGGGCGCGTCCGCCGCGCTCGGCGGGTTTCTTTTCAGCAACTCGGCAAACAAGGTGAAGTATCCGATCGCGTCCATGTTGTTGACCTGGTCGCGAACGGACACTTTCATATCGATGGCGGGATCGACCTTGCCTTTGGGCGGATTCCAGTTCTTACCCCAAACGCTGAGGGGACAAAGCTTTACTTCGTCCTGCAGCTTATGGACTTTGGCATAGTCTTCCGGCGTACCTGAACAATAGATGCGGCCCAACAGCCACACGATGCTGGTCGGCGACTTGTATTGCGCCATGCCTGAAGGAACCGCCCCTTCCCAGCCTGGACCCGTCACGACGAAGGTTTGCGGACCGGTGCCCGTGGTGCGTTTTCCTGGCACGTCAAACACTGTCGTCCAACCATCAAGCATCGGGAACAGCGCGTAGCGGTCGTCCAGGTCGGGCAGGCTGACGACCCAGGGCTCGTCGCCCACATCGAAAAAAGCCGTGGTGTAGAGGGTGTCGGCGTTCGGCGCGGTCACGTCCCGGAATTTGGCGTCGGGATATTGGCGCAGCTTGATGAGATGCCCCATGGGCGCCCGGGTACCCTTCGGCTCCGCGACGTTGGTGATAACCCGCCGGGTCATTTCCATGGTCACCAGGGGATAAGCATAAATATAGGCTTCGGTCGCCAACCCAAATTGTTCATCGCCCTCCGGGAAATTGGCGACCAGGCCATCGGCCGCGCGCGCGGAAGCGCCCAGGGTGGCGGTTGCCAGCAAAGCGACGCCACCGGCATTGAATTCTCGACGTGTTAGCTTCATTCACATGCTCCGACAGGATTACTTAAAAAACGTGGAACAGATATAAAACCTGGACGGCCATTGCCCAGCCAAGAAAGAAACACCCGCAGCGTAGGAGAAGGGAAATCGGGTCGCCACTCATTTTGCGCCACACGGACTGTCGCAGCTGCGCTCCTCTGATTGGATTCAAATCTTGCGGTCCACCCCGCCGTCAGCCCCCGAGGCCTCACAGCGGCACTGGCCGGTTCCGCAGCACATTCTTCATCACCAGCGTCGACCGCAAGCGCAGCACGCTCGGCAGCGCCGACAGCACCCGGTCGTAGAGCGCCTGGAACGCCGGCAAGTCCTGGGTGACGACGTGCAGCATGTAGTCCGGGTCGCCGAACAGCCGCTGCGCCTGCACCACCTCTGGAATGTCGCGCAAGGCGGCTTCGAACGCCGACACCCTGTCGCTGCTGCCTTCGCGCATCGTGACGAACACGATGGCCGAGAAATTCAGCCCGACCGCCGCCAGATTGATGTTGGCGCCGTAGCCGTTGACCACGCCCGCCTCTTCCAGCGCCCGCAACCGCCGGTGGCAGGGAGACAGGCTCAAACCGACCCGTTCCGCCAGGTCCGTGATGGAAATGCGGCCGTCCTGCTGCAGCTCAGCAAGAATTTTTCTATCTAAGTCATCCATGCGGGAGATTTTACTCAAAGCTGGGATTTTTCCGGTAGATAGCGGGAGCACTTCCCCGCTCATCGCCGATAACATTCCCCGCCTGTGGTTCATTTGGGGTATGCAGTTGGAAACCGGCAATCTGGTGGCGTT
The DNA here is from genome assembly GCF_049647645.1 of Achromobacter sp. Taxonomy (GTDB): domain Bacteria; phylum Pseudomonadota; class Gammaproteobacteria; order Burkholderiales; family Burkholderiaceae_B; genus Achromobacter. The sequence goes on along the minus strand of NZ_JBARYB010000195.1, from coordinate 16,556 downwards.
TTGGCTTGTTTCGCTTTCGTTGGTTGTCGTCCCGGGCGCGGATTGGGCGTATGCCATATCCGCCGGCTTGCGGGACAAAGCGGTGCTTCCCGCGGTGGCGGGCATGTTGACGGGCTATCTGATGATCACCATGGTGGTCGCGGCGGGGATAGGCGCCCTGGTGGCGAGCGAACCCGCCATCCTCACCGTCCTGACCCTGGCCGGCGCGGCCTATCTGCTGTGGCTGGGCGCCAATGTGTTGGCCCATCCATCCGAGCCCCAGGCGGGCGATGCGCAAGCCTCTGGCCATTGGATGGCCTGGGCCGCTCGCGGCTTCGCGGTCAGCGGCGTCAATCCCAAGGCCATCCTGCTGTTCCTGGCCCTGCTGCCGCAGTTCACCAGCCGCGATGGCGCGTGGCCGATTTCCACGCAGATCACCGCGCTGGGCATCCTGCAGATCCTCAACTGCGCCGTGATCTACACGCTGGTGGGGCTGGGTTCCAAGGCGATCCTGCAAACGCGGCCGGCGGCGGCGCGCAGGGTCAGCCAGTTCTCGGGCCTGGCCATGATCGTCATCGCGCTGATCCTTTTCGGGGAGCAGATCGCCGTCTTGCTGGCTTGATCCCCAGGGTTTCCGGCACGCGGGTCTAGTCTCCTGGATGTCCGCCGCCAGCGTTTTCCAGATAACTGTCCACCGCGCTCCCCACCGTAGGGTGGAAGCGCTCGTCGCCGAATACCTCGGTCAATTCGAAGCGCTTGAGCTTGTCGCGCACGGGGTCCTTCATTTCCGCGAAGTGGAGCGCGGCGCCCCGCTGGGCCAGGCTGCGGCTCAGTTCGCGCAGCATGTCCGCCGAGGTGACGTCGACGCTGGTGACCGGTTCGGCGGCAACCACCACCCGGCGCACCGGCGTGGGCGAGGCGTCCACGGCTTCCATCAGGCGTTGCTGGAACAGCTCGGCATTGGCGAAGAACAGCGGCGCGTCCCAGCGGAACAGCACCAGGCCGTCGATCAGCGAGGCATTCGGATAGCGCTTCAGGTCGTGGTAGCCGCGCAGGTTGGGCACCCGGCCCAACACGGCGTAGTGCGGGCGCCAGCCGTCCCACAGGAATTCGATGACGGCGAGGACCACGGCCAGGCAGATGCCGGGAATGGCGCCGAATACGGCGACGCCGGTAAAGCACGCCATCGACAGCCAGAACTCCCATTGCTGGATGCGGTAGATGCGCCGCAGGTCCTTGAATTCGAACAGGCCGATGGCCGCTGCAATCACCACGGCGGCCAGCGCGCTATTCGGCAGGTAACGCAGCAGGCTGGGCGCCGCCACCAACAGGCCCGCAACGGCAACCGCGCCCACCACGCCCGTGAGCTGCGTGCGCGAACCCGCCGCCTCGGCCACCGGCGTGCGCGACGCGCTGCTGCTGATGGGAAAGCCCTGGAAGAAGCCCGCCGCCAGGTTGGCCACGCCCAGGCCCACCATCTCCTGGTTCGGATCCACCCGAGTCTTGGTGCGCGCGGCATAGGTGCGCGACAGCACGCTGGTATCCGCGAACGCGATCAGCGCGACCGCGCAGCCGCCCAGCGCGATCTTGACCAGGTCCGCGTTGCTGAGCCATGGCAAGGCAAACTTGGGCAGTCCCTGCGGAATCTCGCCCAGCACTTTCACGCCCTGGGAATCCAGATGCCACAGGCTGACCGCCAGCGTGGCCAGGATCACCGCGATCAGGATGCCCGGCACGCGTTCGAAGCGCTTGAGCAGCAAGATCACCGCCAGGGTCGCCGCCCCGACCGCGAAGCTGTACCAATTGGTCTGGCCCTGGTACACGGCCTGCCCCAGCTGCATCAGTTCGCGCAGCGGACCGGCGTCCTCGATGGAGATGGCGAACAGCTTGGGCAACTGGCTGACCAGCACCGTCAGCGCGATGCCGTTCATGTAGCCGTAGCGGATCGGCTTGGATAGCAACTCGGTGATGAAGCCGAGCCGCAACAGCCCCATCACGATGCAGAACAGCCCGGCGACAAGGGCCATCAGGCTGGCCGCTGCCACCGCCCGCATGGGATCGCCTTCCGAAACGCTGAGCACCACCGCCAGGATGGGCGCGGCCAGGGCGGAGTCCGGCCCCAGCACCAGGATGCGGCTGGGGCCGAACAGCGCATAGGCCAATAGCGGAATGATGGTGGCATAAAGGCCGTAAACGCCTGGGACGCCGGAAGCTTCGGCATAGGCGATGCCGACCGGCACCAGCATGGTGGTCAGCACCAGGCCGGCGGCCAGGTCCTTGGGCAGCCAGGCGGCCTGGTATGACCTGAGTACCACCAGTCCGGGCAGCCAGCGCAGCCAGCCAGCGGGCACATCCTTGATAGCGGGAGTGTGGGATGCCATGGGATCTTCGTAGTATGCGCGAGGGGGTCGGCAGATGGTGTCAGGCTGCAAATCCGGTAGCGCCGATTCCGTAGTCTGACGCATTATTCATTCTTGTGGCCATCCATGACGGCGCGCCAGACGGCGTCCTTCCTTCATCCCAACACAGGCAAGAGTCCACATGACGCAGATGAACCATCCCGAAGACGCCCCCCGCGCGTTCCAGGCTGCCTGGAACGACCACGACATGCAGGCGCTGGGCGCGCTGTTCCATGAGGACGCGACCTTCGTGAACCGGTTCGGCCACTATGTGCGCGGCGCCGGGGAGATCGTCAAGATGCATGCGCCTATCCACGCCACCATCTATAGCGACTCCACGCTGGCGAACGAACTCATCGACGTGGCGCCGGTCGGCGACGACGCGGCTATCGTGCACTTCTGGAGCCGCCTGGCGGCTGGCGCGGCCCATCCCGCAGGCGCGCATGCGGTGGACACTTTGATTCTTGCCGTGCTGACGCGGCGGGCCGGCGAGTGGCGCATCAAGGCGCTGGAAAACGTCACGCTGGTGAATCCCCGTACGGGGGTGCCGGTGCTGAGGGACGGCGGCTGAGCTCCCATCTACCTCTGCTTACAAAGAACACCTCTGCGGCACCCGTCGCGGGAATGGCGCCGGCGCAATAAATAGCGGTAATCTGGCGAACCTTATCAGCAGTCCGCACTGGAAGATCCCATGTCCTATCTGCTTTTCATCGTCGAACCGGTGGGCCAGCGCGCCCAGCGCACGCCCGAAGAGGGCCGCGAAGCCTACGCGCAAATGGTGCGCTACGCGGAAGACCTGAGCTCGCGCGGCCTGCTGGTCCGCGCCGAATCCCTGAAGTCCGAATCGGAAGCCGTGCGCTTGCAGATCCGCGACGGCGAACGCTCCCTGCTGGACGGCCCTTATGCCGAAGCCAAGGAAATGATAGGCGGTTTCTTCTTGCTGAACTGCGATACCCGAGAAGAAGCGCTGGCGTTAGCGGCCGAGTGTCCGGCCGCGCAATGGGCCACGGTGGAAGTGCGCGAACTGGGCCCTTGCTTCATGTAGGCGCAAGGCCCATGGCGGAGCGGCGACTGGCGCGCGCGCCGGTCATACGATTCAACAGTTCCCTTTCTTTGCCTGGCCCGGCGGACAGAAGCCGCCACGGCCGCCGCCGTCGTGGGGATCGACGATGACCGCGCCGCTAGGGGTATAGACGGCACAGCCCGTCAGCAAGGACGCCAGCAAGGCAAGACTGCACAGGATTTTCATATCGGTGTTTGAAGTTGTAGACGCTGCGAGTCTATGGGCGCGGGCTGCAACCAGGGCTGTGCCTTTGTAACCGTGTACGGACTGATTTTCCTGGTACTTACCCTAGGTCCATCATTCTTCTGTCGATTTCGCGTCTTGCCGTTCGTCGTGCCAGTACAAGCCCACCCTCGGGCTGTGTTTTTCTGAATCGAGGAGTCTCAGGAATGCGATACATGATCATCGTCCGGGCCACGCCGGACAGTGAGGCCGGCGTAATGCCGCAGGAAAGCCTGCTTGGCGCCATGGCGACCTATCACGAAGCCCTGGCCAAGGCCGGGGTGCTGCTGGACGCCAACGGACTGCATCCCTCGTCCAAGGGCTGGCGGGTGCAGTACGACCAGGGCCAGCGCAAGATCGTCGACGGCCCGTTCGCCGACACCAAGGAGCTGATCGCCGGCTACACCATGATCCAGGTGCGGTCGCGCGAGGAAGCCATGCAATGGGCGCTGCGCTTTCCCGAGCCCTTTCCCGGCCAGCCCTGCGCCGTCGAAGTGCGCCAGGTCTTCGAGCTGGACGAGTTCGGCCCCAGCGAGGGCGTCGAACGCTACCGGCGGATACCCGGCAACGGCCAATGAGCACGCTCGCCACCCCCACCATCAACGGACTTCATTCATGCTGAAAACCCTGCTGCTCATCGTCCTGGCCGCCATCGCGCTGGTGTTGGCCTACGCGGCCACGCGCCCGGACACCTTCCGCGTCGAACGCAGCGCGCGGATCCAGGCGCCGCCGGCGCGCCTGTTTCCCCTGATCAATGACCTGCACGCCTTCAACACCTGGAATCCCTACGAAAAGAAGGACCCCGCCATCAAAGGCACCTATGGCGCCGTGACGGCGGGTCCCGGCGCGACCTACGCATGGGAAAGCAAGGAAGTGGGCGTGGGGCAGATGCAGATCGAAAGCGCCGTACCGGACGCTTCGGTGGCCATGCGGCTGACCTTCATCAAGCCCTTCTCCGCCGTCAACCAGGTCAACTTCACCCTGGCGCCGGCTGGCGACGGCACGCAAGTCACCTGGGCCATGGAAGGCCGGCTGAACTACATCGCCAAATTGATGCACCTCTTTTTCAACATGGACAGCATGGTCGGGAAGGATTTCGAAGACGGGCTGGCCAACCTCAAGACCCTGGCAGAAAGGCGCCAGGACACACACTAAAAAGGAAGCGGGAACATCATGCACAACCAGATCTTCGTCAACCTCCCCATCAATGACATGCAGAAATCGCAGGCCTTCTTCAAGGGCCTGGGCTTCAGCTTCAATCCGCAATTCACCAACGACCAGGGCGCCTGCATGGTCGTGAGCGAGAACATCTACGTCATGCTGCTGGTGAAGGACTTCTTCCAGACCTTCACCGGCAAGCCGGTGGCCGACGCCAACAAGACCACCGAGGTGCTGATCGCGCTGTCCTGCGACAGCCGCGCCGAAGTGGACGAGCAGGTGGCGCGCGCCCTCGCCGGCGGCGGCACCGCCCCGCGCCAGCCGCAGGACCACGGCTTCATGTACGCCCACGGCTTCGAGGACCTGGACGGCCATGTCTGGGAGCTGGTGTACATGGTTCCTGGCGAAGTGCCCAACGTATGACGCAGGCGGCCGTGCATCGCGCCATCGAGGCGGTCTGGCGGATCGAGGCCGCCAGCGTCATTGCCGGCGTCGCGCGCCTGGTGCGCGACGTCGGGCTGGCTGAAGAACTGGCGCAGGATGCCTTGGTCGCCGCCCTGGAACGCTGGCCCGAAACCGGCGTGCCGGACAACCCGGGAGCGTGGCTGATGACTACCGCCAAGAACCGCGCGCGCGACCGGCTGCGGCTGGACGCGCTGCATACGCGCAAGCACGAGCAGATCGGGCACGAGCTGGAGGCGCTGCAGGCCGACGTCGAGCCCGACTTCGTCGACGCGCTGGACGCCGCGCGCCAGGACGACATCGGCGACGACCTGCTGCGGCTGGTGTTCACCGCCTGCCATCCGCTGCTGTCCACCGAGGCGCGCGTGGCGCTCACCCTGCGCCTGCTGGGCGGGTTGACCACGGCCGAGATCGCGCGCGCCTTCCTGGCGTCGGAGTCCACCATCGCGCAGCGCATCGTGCGGGCCAAGCGCAGCCTGTCCGCCGCCAACGTGCCGTTTGAAGTCCCCAAGGCCGAAGAGCGGGCGCCGCGCCTGGCGTCCGTGCTGGAAGTCATTTACCTGATCTTCAACGAGGGCTATTCGGCCACCTCGGGCGATGACTGGATGCGTCCCGCGCTGTGCGACGAAGCGCTGCGCCTGGGCCGCATCCTGGCCCAGCTGGCGCCCGGCGAAAGCGAGGTCCACGGATTGACGGCGCTGATGGAGCTGCAGGCTTCGCGCCTGCATGCGCGCACCGACGCGCAAGGCCGCCCCGTCCTGCTGATGGAGCAGGACCGCGGCCGCTGGGATCCCCTGCTGATCCGGCGCGGACTGGCGGCGCTGGCGCTATCGGACAGCTTGGGCGCCCCGCGCGGCCCCTACGCCCTGCAGGCCGAACTGGCCGCCTGCCATGCCCGCGCGCGCACGCCCGAGGAGACCGACTGGCCGCGCATCGTGGCGCTGTACGACGCGCTGACGCAGGCCATGCCGTCGCCAGTGGTGGAACTGAACCGCGCCGTCGCCGTCGGCATGGCGTTCGGCCCCCAGGCCGGGCTGGACCTGGCTGACCATCTGGCCGAGGAGCCGGCGCTGGCCAATTACCACTGGCTGCCCAGCGTGCGCGCCGACCTGCTGGCCAAGCTGGGACGCAAGGCCGAAGCGCGTGCAGAGTTCGAACGCGCGGCCGGCATGACGCGCAACGCGCGCGAACGGGAACTGCTGCTGGCGCGGGCGCGGGAGATGTCCGGTTCCTAGCCGCCGCGGCCCAAACGCGCGCCGCGCCGCGGTCCGGCATGCTTAAATTCAGCCATGCGCGCCGCTGACCATGCCCCGTCCGACCTTGCCGCGCCCGTCATGCCGGGCGTGCCGCAGGCGTTCGAGCATCCCGGCGACCGGGCCGAGTTCCGCCAGGCGGCGCACCTGCCCGGCGTGGAGCTGTACCGCGCCCATATCATCCGCTACGCCTTCGAGCCCCACACCCACGAAGCTTACGGATTGGGCGCGATCGAGGCCGGCGTCGAGCGCTTCCGCTACCGCGGCGCGGAGCATCTGGCGCCTTCGGGATCGGTAGTGCTGATGAATCCCGACGAATTGCATACCGGCCGCGCCGAAACCGAGGGCGGCTGGCGCTACCGCATGGTCTACCTGGACCCGGACGTGGTGGCCCGCGTGACCGGCGAAAGCGGTTGGTGGTTCGATACGGCCGTCGGCCATGACGCCGCCGGCGCACAGCGCGTCACCACGCTGCTGGACACCTTGTGGCAGGCGCGCGAGCCATTGGCTTTCGACAGCGCGCTGTACGCGCTGCTGGGCGAATTCCGCCGCCATGCGCGCGTGCCGCACGCGGCCCGCGATGAAGGCTCGCCGCGCTTCGCGCCCGTCATCGATTACCTGCGCGCCCATCTGGCGCGCCGCCTGACGCTGGACGAACTGGCGGCCGTGGCCGGACTCAGCCCCTTTCATTTTCTGCGCAGTTTCCAGGCGCAGTACCACGCCACGCCGCAGCAGATGCTGATGGCGCTGCGGCTGTTCGAGGCCAAGCGCCGGCTGGCCGCGGGCGAGCCTCCCGCCCAGGTCGCGCTGGCCTCGGGGCTGACCGACCAGGCCCACCTGACCCGCGCCTTTTCCCGCCGCTACGGCGTCACGCCCTCGCGCTATCAGAAACAAGTCCGCGCCTGAGTCCCGCGCAGCAATCTGGTACAAGACGCGCCGCCCGCGCGCTGGCTAGACTGCCGCCATTCGTGACCTGGAGCGACGTCGCATGTGGGCTGGAACCCTTTACGCCCTGGCCGCCGGCCTGATGTGGGGCCTGGTGTTCGTGGGGCCCCTGCTGCTGCCGGAATATCCCGCCGCGCTGCAATCCGTGGCGCGCTACCTGGCGTTCGGCCTGATCGCGCTGCCGCTGGCCTGGCTGGACCGCCGCGGACTGCGACAGCTCCAGCGCGCCGACTGGATCGAGGCGCTGAAGCTGGCCGCCATCGGCAACCTGCTCTACTACCTGTGCCTGGCCAGCGCCATCCAGCGCGCCGGCGGCCCCGTGCCCACCATGATCATCGGCACCCTGCCCGTCGTCATCGCCATCAGCGCCAACCTGCGCAACGCCCGGCGCGACGGCCGGCTGCCATGGAAGCGGCTGGCGCCCCCGCTGGCCTTGATCGCCCTGGGCATCGCCTGCGTCAACCACGTGGAGCTGCAGGCCTTGCGCCAGGAGCCGGACGCCGACATGTCGCGCTATGCGATCGGCGCGCTGCTGGCGCTGGGCGCGGTGGCGTGCTGGACCTGGTATCCGCTGCGCAACGCGGACTGGCTGCGCGCCCACCCCGGCCGCAGCCCGCGCACCTGGGCCACTGCCCAGGGCGTCGCAACCCTGCCGCTGGCGCTGGCGGGCTACCTCTTGCTATGGGCGGGCATGGCCGCGGCCGGCAGCGAGTTTCCCATGCCGGCGGGCCCCCGGCCCGAAGTCTTCCTTGCCTTGATGGCCATCATCGGCCTGTTTGCGTCCTGGCTGGGCACCTTGTGCTGGAACGAAGCCAGCCAGCGCCTGCCCACCGCGCTGGCCGGACAGCTGATCGTGTTCGAAACGCTGGCGGCGCTGGCCTATGCCTACATCCTGCGCGGGCAGATGCCCCAGCCGCTGACGCTGATCGGCATCGCCTGCTTGATGGTGGGCGTGCTGCGCGCGGTGCGGATCAAGCCGGAACCACTGCCCGCGGCTGCTTGACGCCGCTTGATGCCGCGTCCCGCAAGTGCGGACGCAGGCTGTGTGGCACAAGGCCTTAGGGCAACAGCAAGTCCGGCAACCGGCGCAAATCGTCGATGACGTCCGAGGCGCCCTCGTCCAACAGCCGCTGGCCCTGGTCCGGCCCGTTGTGCGAGGCGCCCACGTAGCCGATGGCGCGCATGCGCGCGGCGCGGGCGGCCCGCACCCCGGGCACGCTGTCTTCGACCACCACGCAATCCAGGATCGCCGCGCGCATCTGCCGGGCAGCAAAAAGGAAGACGTCCGGCGCCGGCTTGCCATGCGCCACCTGCGCCGTGCTGAATACGTTGGGCGCGAACTGGTCCCACAGGCCGACCAGCTGCAGGGCCGCCGCCAGCTTGGGCGGCGTGCTGCTGGAGGCCACGCAAACCTGCAGGCCGCGCTCGCGCAGCGCGCGCACCGTCTCCAGCGCGCCGGGCAACGCCCGCAGTTCCTGGCGGAACGTGGCGTCCAGCCCGTCCGCGTATTCGCGCGCGAATCCTTCGGGCAGGCTGCGGGCGTTTTCCTGTTGCAGGGTCTGCCACATGTCCGCGTCGGGGATGCCGGCAAAGCGGCGCGCGGCCTCTTCGGGCGTGATGGCGATGCCATGCGCGGCCAAGGCCCGCGATTGGGCGCGCGCCGCGATGATCTCGCTATCGATCAGGACGCCATCGCAGTCAAAGATGACCAGGCTGGGGGCAGGCGTATGCATGATGGCTCCACGGTGGATGAACTGCCATGATAGGCCGGCCTCGTGACAGCCGCGCGCCGTCTACAGTCCCGAACCCTTCAGCCGTCGCAGGCGCCATGCCAGGAACACGCCGCCCAGCCCGGCCGCGGCCACGATGAGCGAGGCGGCCGACCAGCCATAGCGGTCGATCGCGCCGCCCACCGCCAGCGGGCCTATCACCTGGCCCAGGCCGCTGCCCTGCATCACCAGTCCCACCGAAGCCGGCGTCAGCGCAGGCCGCGGCGCCAGCAACGGCGCCGTACCCAGCAGCGTGGCCGGTATCAGCCCGCCCACTGCGGAGAACAGCACGCACAGCAGGAAGGTGGGCATGGCCGGCAGCACCGAGCGGAAAATCAAAAGCGCCACCGCGCCCATGATCAGGCTGGCGCAGGCGATCAGCGTCGAACGCCGCCAGCCGCGCGCCAGCAGCACGCCCGCGCCCAGGTTGCCGACCACGTTGGCGGCGCTGGCAATGGCGCTGTACAAGCCGGCGGTCGCCAGCGGCAGTCCCAGCTGTTCGGTCAGCAGCACCGGCAGAAAGGTGAACAGCGCGAAGAACATCAGGCTGTAGAGCGTGAACGACAGCGCCAGCAAACGGGGGCCGGGCGCGCCCATGGTATCCACCGTGTCCTGCCGCAAGCCCCGCCAGGACAGGCTGGCGCCGCCCTGCGTGGCCGGCGCCAACGCCGCCACGCATACCAGCGCCACCACCACCGCCGCGCCCGCGCACCACCAATAGGCCTGCCAGCCGCTGAAGGCCTGCGAGGCCAGCATCGCAATGGCCATGCCGGCCGGCATATAGCAGCTCCAGAGCGCGAAGGCGAAGTCACGGGTCGACGCCGACACCATGCGCTGCAGGGCCGCTGGGCCCGCCACGGTAATCATCAGAAAGCCCAGCCCCTCCACCACCCGCGAGGCCAGCAGCACACCATAGGCCGTCGCCATCGCGCCCATCACCGAGCCCGCCGCCGTCGCCACCAAGCCCGCCAGCAACATGCGCCGCGCGCCGTAGCGGTTGATGACCCCGCCGGCCGCGATCCCGCCGACCAGGCCCAGGATCGAGAACACCGCGGCCAGCGCTCCGATGGAGGCCAGGTCCAGCCCCATGTCCTGGCGCAGCAAGGGCGCGGCGATGATGACCTTGCCCACTTGCAGCGCCGCTACCACGCCCGCCCCCACGATGGCCAGCACCGCCGACCAGCGCGTTCCTTCCTTGCCCATTCCAGTCTCCCCTTGCTTCAACCCAGCCAGGATGCCAGCGCAAACCGATCCCGGTAAGTGATAATCTTTTGATGTACTTGATCGATTTGATAGATCAGCCGGCAAGATGATAGACGCCCTGACCCTGGACCAGTTGCGTGTATTCGCCGCCGTCGCCGACGCCGGCAGTTTCCGCGCGGCCGCGCGCCGCCTGTCGCGGGTGCAATCGGCCGTCAGCCACGCCATCGCCAATATGGAAGCGCAATTGGGCGTGACGCTGTTCGACCGCAGCGGCCACCGGCCCGTGATGACGCCAGAAGGGGCTGCGCTGCTGGCCAACGCCCGCGACATCCTGCTGCGCGTGGACGCCATGCGCGCGCGCGCCCAGGGCCTGGGCGAAGGCGTCGAGCTGGAGCTGTCGCTGGCGGTGGACACGCTGTTTCCGATCGCCGAGGTGGGCGCCGCCCTGAACGCCCTGCGCGCCGCCTACCCGTCCGTCGCCGTCCGGGTCTCGGTACTGCCCCTGGGCGGCCCGGTGGAAGCCCTGCTGACGCGCAGCCACATGATGGCCATCGTCGCCGGCGACCATTTCCGCAATCCGCGCATCGTGCTGCAGGCGCTGTCGTCCGTGCAGATGGTGGCGGTGGTCGGCGCCGAGCATGCGCTGGCGCAGCGCGTCGCCGCCGACATCCCGCTGGGTCCGGCAGAACTCGCCGATCATGTGCAGATCGTGCAAATGGACCCATCCTCCCTGACCCAGGGCCGCGACTTCGCGGTGCTGTCGCCGCAGACCTGCCGCGTCAGCGGCCAGGACACCAAGCACGCCCTGATCCTGGCGGGCGTGGGCTGGGGCCGGCTGCCGTTCTGGCAGGTACAGCGCGACCTGGCCGAAGGCCGCCTGCTGCGCCTGCCGACCGACAGTCTGGGCCGCGGCAGCCAGGTGGCCAGCGAAACCTATCTGGCGAACCGCATCGACCAGCCCCTGGGACCGGCTGCCCGCGTGCTGGCGGCCGCCTTGCGCGCCGGGGCGCATCAGGGCTTGGATGCCGGGGACGCGGGCGGGCGCGCGTAGCTCACGCCCATGCCGGCGCGCACGTCGTTCTGGATGCCGTAGGGCGGAATCGGATAACGCAGGCCGTTGGCCGACAAGGCCTTCATGCCCTCGATGGCGATGGGCAGGTAGCGCGGCGGCAGGGCCATCAGCATTTCCTCGTCAGGCACGCCGCCGTAGCGGCGCTCCGCGTAACAAGGCAAGGACAGGCTGGGTTCGCCGGTGGCCAGCGCCCGGCCCCAGGAGTCCGCACAGGCCGTCTCGCCCACCACGCTCCAGTCGAAGCGGCGGTAGTTCTTCCATTGCAGGCCGTTGATCAGGATGATCATCTGGCCCGGCGTGGCATAGATCAGGCAGATGTCCGGCGGGTCCAGCCGGCCCGAGGCCAACGGCGACACCACCAGCCCGCGATACTTGCCCGCGGGCACACAGGACAGCGCCTCCTGGCGCGCCTGGGCGTCTTCCTGGGTGGCGTGCCAGACGCCCACGTAGTCCTCGCCGCGCTTCCAGGCTTGGTCCTGCGGCCCCAGGCCGATCACGGCGCGGCATTGGGCGCCGACCAGGTCGTCGCCCGTGATCCCCACGGTCCAGCCAAGCCGGGCGGCCATGCCCACGACCTGGTCGGTGGTGTGCGTGGCCTGCGGCCGCCGCAGGCCCTTTACCGCCGCCATCTGTTCTTCGCGCTCGTAGAGCTTCATGCCGATGACCGTGGTCTTCAGGCGCAGCAATTTGTTCAGTTCATCGACCAGCGATGCCCAGTTCTGTTTCGTCTCTTCCATGCCCGTCCCTTGGACTGTTGTGCGCGGACTTTGCCGCATTGCCGCAGATTGATCGCGGTCAGCAATGACTATAACGAATCGCCCGCCGGGCCCTTGATTGATCTATCGTGGAATGCGGCGATCCCGCCAACGGCAAGCGCGCAGGACACTCCCCGGCTTCCAAGGAGCCCACCATGAACCGTTTCGAACAGAAGACCGTCCTGGTCACCGGCGGCACCAGCGGCATCGGCCTCGCCGCGGCCCAGGCCTTCGCCGCCGAAGGCGCCCGCGTGGTCGTTACCGGCCGCGATGCGGCAGTGCTGAAGCAGGTGCGCGCCAGCCTGGGTACGCATGCGCTGGCGCTGCGCAACGACGCCGGCGCGCCCGGTGCCCCTGCGGCGCTGGCGGCCGAATTGCGCCACGCCGGCATCCGCCTGGACGCGGTGTTCATCAACGCCGGCGTGGCCAAATTCGCACCCCTGGCCGAAGCCACCGAGGCGCTCTGGGACCAGACGTTCTCAACCAACGTCAAGGGCGCCTTCTTTCAATTGCAGGCGCTGGACCCGCTGCTCAATCCGGGCGCGTCCATCGTGCTGAACGGCTCGATCAACGCCCGCATCGGCATGCCCGCCTCATCGATCTACGCCGCCAGCAAGGCAGCGCTGATCTCCCTGGCCAAGACCCTGTCGGCGGAACTGCTGCCGCGCGGCATACGCGTCAACGTCATCAGCCCTGGCCCCGTCGCCACGCCGATCTACGACAAGCTGGGCCTGGACGCCGCCGCGCTGGAAAAGACCGCCGCCAGCATCCGCGCCCAGGTGCCGCTGGGCCGCTTCGGCACGCCGCAGGAAATCGCCTCGACCGTGCTGCACCTGGCCTCGCCCGAGTCCGCCTTCATCGTCGGCACCGAGATCATTGCGGACGGGGGCATGAGCCAGTTGTAGGCCCTGGCCGGCCGGCTTGGCGCGGGCGTATCTGCCGGGCCAGCGGCTAGGCTCCGATGGAGCGCAGCGCGCGCTTGCAGATACGTTCGGTCGCCTCGGCCGGCTTGCCTTTCGACCAGCGCGCGCATACCTCCCTCACCCAGTCCGGCTGGTCCTTGCTGGCGTCGTTCAGCCAGTTCGCCACCGAGTCCTGCACGTAGACGGCCGGGTCGGCCCGCAGCGGCTCCAGCAGGGGCAGCCCCCTGCCGGGATCGGCTTTCAGGGCCGCAATGTGCGCGCACCAGACCCCGCGCGGCCGCAGCGACTCGCTGGCGTAGCGGCGCACGCGTTCGGAGGAATCCGCCGTCCAGGGCCGCAGCAGCTCCAGCGCCGTGTCCAGCTCGGCCGCCAACTGCGGGCGCAGCGCCAGCCAGGCCCATTCCCGCACGCCGAAATGCGCGTCGTCGGCCAATGGCCGGATCAGCGCCAGCCGCTGCTTCAAGCTCAGGTCCGGCATGGCGCCGACCATGAAGCAGGCCCAGCCCCGCACGGTATCCGAACGGTGGTTGCGCAGTGGCTTGAAGGCGTCCACCCCCAGCCCTTCGTGCAGGATCCGCGCCGCCGCGGCCATGCGCTTGGAAATCCCCATCGCAGCCTGGGCGCGCAAAGCGGCAACAGCCTCGGCGCCCACCTGCGGCGCGGCCGCCTGCATCAGTTCGGCAAAGTCCACGGCCAGGCATTCGGTCAGATTGCCAGCCGGTTCGCCCGCGTTCAGCTGCGCCAGGCGATCGGCGCTGATGTCCTTCACGCCCCGGCCCGTCGGCGCGGCGGGTGTCTTCTTGCTCATTCCATGGCCTCCTGCCCCGCAGCACTGCCCGCGTCGGTGCCCTGCCAGATCTTGCCCAGCAGCACGCGCAGACTCGCCCGGTCCGCTGGGCTCAAGCCCGCGAACAAGGAGCCTATCCAGTCGGTATGTTCCTCGAAGAGCCTGCCTGCCTCGGCCCGTCCCTTGGCGCTCAGCTTGACGATGATCTTGCGCCGGTCATCCTTGCCGGCGCGCCGCGCGACGAAGCCATCGCGCTCCAGACCGTCCAGCAGGCCCGTGACCGTGGCCCGCGTGACGCCCGCGCCATCGGCCAGCTCGTGCGGCGACATGCCGTCAGCCTGCTCGTGCAGCAGGAACAGCAGCACGAACTTCCCTTCCGACAATTGGCGCGGCGCCAGCCGGGCGGCGCAATCCCGGTCGATGGCCTTGGCCAGCGACAGCAGCTGAAAGCAAAGGCCTATCCCGTCCGCCGACGGCAGTCCGCGTTTGGCAGCGACTTCAAGCAGCGCGCGGTGCTTGGGTTCCAGCATGTGTTGGCTGTCTTGCATGGGTAATCTGCCCCTGTGATTCTCAATGCAATAATAATAAGGCGCCTAACCATATTCCCGCAAGACGGACACGCCGATTCGAACCGCTATCATCCTGGCTACCTCAAGCACTGGACGACTGAATCCATGCCCCTACCCATCCGCGTGAACCTGCGCCGCATGCAGGAAGATGACATCCCCATGCTGCTGGCCATGGAATCCGATCCCGAGGTCATGCGCTACAGCACCGGCGTCAAACCGGCAGACCAGGCACGGCGGCAAGAGCTGCTGGCATGGCTGCGCGAACCGCTGACCCGGCTGGGCCATTGGGCGATCGAGATCGATGGCGCCGCGGCGGGCTGGGTGAGCCTGGTCCCTCTGGCAGGCACGGACAGCATCCAGCTTGCCTATCGGCTGCAACGCGCAGCTTGGGGACGAGGGTATGCCAGCCAGGCAGCGAAGCAATTGTGCGAGTACGCCTGGCGCGAGCTTGAGGTGGCCGAACTCGTCGCGGTTGTCTGGCCCGACAACCAAGCCTCCGTGCGTGTCCTGGAAAAACTGGGTTTTACGTTCCGGGCGCGCGAACGCCACTACGGCCGCGAAACCATCGTCTATGCACTGCCCCGTCCTGCCGCCGAATCCGGCCTGTCATTGCGGCCCTGATCGCCGCCCGCCCTTGCGTCATTCCTACAGATATCCGCCATGAACTACCCCGTGCTTCCCGCGTCCGAATTTTCCGCCGCCCGCGTCGTGCCCGAGCTGCTGGTGTCCGACATCCACAAGAGCCTGCATTTCTGGTGCGGGCTCTGCGGGTTCTCGATAGCCTACGACCGCCCGGAAGACCAGTTCGCCTATCTGGACAAGAATGGCTCGCAGGTCATGCTGGAGGAATATGGCCACGGCAGGAACTGGATCACCGGCCCGCTGGAAGCGCCGCTGGGGCGCGGGATCAATCTGCAGATCGAGGTGCCCGCGATCACGCCGATCGTCGACGCCTTGCGCGGCGCCGGCTGGCCGCTGTACATGGAACCCGAAGAGAAGTGGTACCGCGCCGGAACGGCCGAAGTCGGCGTGCACCAGTTCCTGGTGCAGGATCCCGACGGCTATCTCATCCGCTATTCGGCGGGCCTGGGCAGGCGCGACGTTTCGCCGGCGGCCTAAGCCACTGCAGTTGGAGAGGCGGCGCGCCAGCCGCCTCCACCCCTCACCGGTACAGCACCGTCGGCAGCCACATGCCGATGCCCGGGAACACGTACAGCAGGAAGATCGCCACCACCTGGATGCCCATGAAGGGCATCATGCCCAGGAAGATCTGGTTCAGCGTCACGTGCGGCGGCGACACGCCCTTCAGGTAGAAGGCCGACATCGCGACCGGCGGGGACAGGAACGCCGTCTGCAGATTCAGCGCCACCAGCAGCCCGAAGAACAGCGGGTCTATGCCGAAGGTGTTGAGCAACGGCACGAAAATGGGCATGAAGATCACGATGATCTCGGTCCACTCCAATGGCCAGCCCAGCAGGAAGATGATGACTTGCGCCAGCAGCAGGAACTGCAGCGGCGACAGTCCCAGCGACAGTACCCATTCCTCGATGATGCGCTGCCCGCCCAGCAGCGCGAAAGCTGCCGAGAAGATGGACGAGCCGACGAATAGCCAGCACACCATGGCGCTGGTCTTGGCTGTCAGGAACACGGCTTCGCTCAACACCGGCAAGTTCAGGCGCCGATATGCCAGCGCCAGCATCGCGCCGCCCATGGCGCCCATGGCGGCGGCTTCGCTGGGCGTGGCCAGGCCGAAGGCGATCGAGCCCAGCACCGCCGCGATCATCACGGCCAGCGGAAAGAACGAGGCCATCAGCATCTTGAAGATTTCCATGCGCGCCCACGTCAGCATCGCATAGAACAGCACCAGGACTGCCGCGCATATGGCCGCGAAGATCCAGAAGCCCTTCGGCGCGGCGATACCCTCGTCGGCGGCTGCTGGCGTCTGGGCGGCGGCGGATGCGTCTGGCGCCGCCGCTGGCGGCGCGGCCGGCGTGCCC
>NZ_JBARYB010000194.1:0-24526 GCF_049647645.1 Achromobacter sp. | reverse complement strand
CCCGCCGTCCGGGCTTGGCGCGCGCCGTCCGGCGCGGAAAACGCCTTGCTTGCGCGCCGGCAAGCGTGGGCCAGCGGCTGGCCGAGACTTGTCAGCCAGGGGAAGTAAAATCACGGCTTCCGATCATCGAGGATAGTCGTGTCTGCTTCCGTTTTGAAGAACGATGTGTTCTTGCGCTCGCTGTTGCGCGAGCCCGTGCCCTACACCCCGATC
The DNA here is from genome assembly GCF_049647645.1 of Achromobacter sp. Taxonomy (GTDB): domain Bacteria; phylum Pseudomonadota; class Gammaproteobacteria; order Burkholderiales; family Burkholderiaceae_B; genus Achromobacter. The sequence continues at coordinate 24,313 of NZ_JBARYB010000194.1, read as the reverse complement.
TGGCTGATGCGCCAGGCCGGCCGCTACCTGCCCGAGTACCGCCAGACGCGGGCCCGTGCGGGTTCCTTCATGGGCCTCGCTCAGAATCCGGAGTACGCCTCGGAAGTCACGCTGCAGCCGCTGGAGCGTTTCGACCTGGACGCGGCCATCCTGTTCTCGGACATCCTGACGGTGCCGCACGCCATGGGCCTGGGCCTGGACTTCGCCGAAGGCGAGGGGCCGCGCTTCGCCCGTCCGGTGCGTACCGAGGAAGACGTGGCGCGTCTGGAAGTGCCGGACATGGACAAGCTGCGCTATGTCTTCGACGCCGTGCGCACGATCCGGCGCGATCTGGACGGCAAGGTGCCGCTGATCGGCTTTGCCGGCAGCCCGTGGACCATCGCCTGCTACATGGTGGAAGGCCAGGGCAGCGATGATTACCGCCTGATCAAGACCCTGCTGTATGCGCGTCCCGACCTGCTGCACCGCATACTCGAGATCAACGCGGAAGCCACCTTGCAGTACCTGAACGCGCAGATCGACGCGGGTGCGCAAGCCGTGATGCTGTTCGACAGCTGGGGCGGCGTGCTGGCCGACGGCCTGTTCCAGCAGTTCTCGCTGGCCTACACCCGCAAGGTCGTGGCTGGTCTGACCCGCGAACGCGAAGGCCGCCGCGTGCCGGCCATCGTCTTCACCAAGGGCGGCGGGCAGTGGCTGGAACAGATCGCCGCCTGCGGCGCCGACGCCGTGGGCCTGGACTGGACGGTGGATCTGGCCGCGGCGCGACGCCGTACCGGGGACTCGGTGGCGTTCCAGGGCAACCTGGACCCCATGGCCTTGTTCGGCGGAGGGCCCGCCATCCGCGCCGAGGCGCGACGCGTGCTGGAGGCCTTCGGACCGGTGGGCAAGGGCGGTCACGTGTTCAATCTGGGACACGGAATTTCCCGCTTCACTCCGCCAGAAGCCGTAGCCGAATTGGTTGATGAAGTCCACCAGCACAGCCGTTCGCTGCGGGGGTAAGTGAGTGAACGCTTCGGTCTAAAGGGCCGGAGCAGGAGGGCCCCCGGGGACACTTGTGCACAGCAGGATTGTTCTCGGGGAAAACCCTTTAGATGCTAGTTTACAATCTCGGAAGCCATCGTAAGTCATTGTTTTAAATGGCTAATTGACGGTTTTCAAGAAGATTTCGCAAGTTTGCGCAATCTTGTCAAATTCCAATTTTCGATGTTGCTCCAGCCTTTTCCCCAAAGTTATCCACAGGCGGAAAACGGAGCACGCCGCCATCATCCGGGATCATCCTTCTACATGCACCGTCCTAGCCCCCATGTCTGAAGCGCAGCCAAACACGACCCCCGCGGTCTGCTGGGTGCGCGTGGCGCTGGACGTGCCCCTGCCCGGCCCGTTCGACTACCGCAGCGAGGCGCCGGTGACGGTTGGCCTGCGGGTCATCGTGCCGTTCGGCCGCCGCAAGCTGATCGGCGTGGTGGTGGAAAACCCGGCCGAGCCGTCCTTCGATCCCAAGCAGATCCGGCCGATCGAAGAGGTGCTGGACGACTTGCCGCCTTTCGACGAGGACTGGCTGCGCCTGGCCCGCTTTGCCGCCGACTACTATCAGCGGCCGCTGGGCGAGGTGATGCTGCCGACGCTGCCGCCGCCGCTGCGCAAGCCCACGGCCTACCAGGGCAAACGCTCGGCCGGCGGACCCGTGGCGCGGTTGGACGGACGCAAACGCAAGGCTGCGCGCGCGCCGGCCCAGGCTGACCAGCCGCCGGAGCTCAACGACGCCCAGCGCGAGGCGGTGGACACGATCGGCGCCCTCAACGGGTTCAAACCCGTGCTGCTGCATGGCGTGACGGGCAGCGGCAAGACCGAGGTGTATCTGCGGGCGGCCGAGAAGGTCCTGGCCGCGGGACGCCAGGTGCTGCTAATGGTGCCCGAAATCAATCTGACGCCGCAGCTGGAAAGCGCGCTGCGCGCGCGCCTGGAGGCGTTGGTCGGGCCGGACGGCCTGGCGGTCATGCATAGCGGCCTGTCCGACGGCGAACGCCTGCAGGCCTGGGCTCGCGCCCAGCGCGGCGAGGCGCGCATGCTGCTGGGCACGCGCATGTCGGTGTTCGCGCCGCTGGGCCAGTTGGGCCTGATCGTGGTCGACGAGGAGCACGACGCGTCCTACAAACAGCAGGACGGCTTGCGCTATTCGGCGCGCGACCTGGCGGTGTGGAGGGCCCATGACCTGGACATCCCGGTGGTGCTGGGATCGGCCACGCCATCGCTGGAGACCTGGCAGCATGCCGAGCGCGGCCGCTACCTGCGCCTGACGCTGCCGGGCCGGGCGCGCGCCAGCAGCCTGCCGTCCATGCGGCTGGTGGACACGCGCCGCCTGCAACTGAAGCACGGCATGTCGCCGCAGTTGCTGGACGCCCTTGCGCAGCGGCTGGAACGCAAGGAGCAGTCGCTCATCTTCCTGAACCGGCGCGGCTATTCGCCGGTGCTGCATTGCCAGTCCTGCGCCTGGGTCAGCAATTGCCCGCGCTGCACCGCGTTCACCGTCCTGCATCGTACCGATGGCCGTGGCCATCGCCTGCAATGCCATCATTGCGGCTATCAGGCGCCGGTGCCGCGCGCCTGCCCCGAATGCGGCGACCAGGACCTGGCGCCCATGGGACGCGGCACGCAGCGCGTCGAAGAACATCTGGCGGAATTGTTTCCCGAGGCCCGCATCCTGCGCATCGATGCCGACAGCACGCGCAAGAAGGGCAGCGCCGAAGCGCTGTTCGCGTCGGTGCACGCGGGCGAGGTGGACATCCTGGTGGGCACGCAAATGGTGGCCAAGGGCCACGATTTCGCGCGGCTGGGATTGGTGGGCGTGCTGAATGCCGACTCGATGCTGTTCGCGCACGACTTCCGCGCGCCAGAACGCCTGTTCGCGCAGCTGATGCAGGTGGCGGGCCGGGCCGGCCGCCATCAGGGCAACGGCGAGGTGCTGATACAGACCGGTTACCCCGAGCAGCCGGTCTATCAGGCGCTGCTGCGGCACGATTACGCGGGCTTTGCCCGCCATGCGCTGCACGAGCGCGAAAGCACTGGCCTGCCGCCTTTCGTCTATCAGGCGCTCTTGACCGCCGAGGCGCGCGAGTTGAAGGTGGCGCAGGAGTTCCTGGAGCGGGCGCGAAGCTTGCCCGAAGGCGAGTGGGCGGCCGACTTCCCGGGCCTGGACGCCATCATGCTGTACGACCCGGTGCCGCTGCGGGTGGTGCGCGTGGCCAATATCGAGCGCGCCCAGTTGCTGGCGGAAAGCAGCAGCCGCCCGGCCTTGCAGGCTTTCCTGGCGTCCTGGTCGCATCACCTGCCGTACCTCGCCAACGAGGCGCGCGTGCGTTGGCAGCTGGAAGTCGATCCGCTGGAAATCTGATCGCTTGCGGCGGGGGCCGATGCGCCGCCGATCCGATTGTTCTATGATCTTTCTCCTCTATCGCGCCGGCGCGGCAGGCCCGCTGCGGCGGCTGCGCCCGTCCCCTTTTTCTCGCGTGTTACCGGCCCGCTGACGGGCGGCCGCAAGCCCCGTGCTTGCCGGCCGCATCCTCAATGCGGCCGCCGCGATGCATGATCACCTGACTCAAATGTCCGCCAGCGAACCTATAGCCCAAGGCATGAACCCCGCTCAACGCGAAGCGGTGCTGTACCTGGACGGCCCCTGCCTGGTGCTGGCCGGCGCCGGCAGCGGCAAGACCCGCGTGATCACGCAGAAGATCGCCTACCTGCTGCGCGAATGCGGCTACATGGGCCGCAACGTGGTGGCGCTGACCTTCACCAACAAGGCCGCGCGCGAGATGGACGAGCGCGTCAAGACCCTGGTGGACCGCAAGCTCTCCAAGGGCTTGATCATCAGCACCTTCCATTCGCTGGGCGTGAAGATGCTGCGCGAGGAAGCGCGCAACGCGGGCCTCAAGCCGACCTTCTCCATCCTGGACGCCGACGATGCCATGGCCATCATCCAGGAGCTGCTGAACACCACCGACAAGGGCCGCCTGCGTCACGTGCAGGGCATCATCTCGCTGTGGAAGAACGGGCTGATGGAGCCGGACGACGCGGCGCGCGAGGCCATCACGCCGGCCGACGTGGAAGCGGCCAACGTCTACCGCAGCTACGCCGCCACGCTGTCCGCCTACCAGGCGGTGGACTTCGACGACCTGATCCGCATCCCTGCGCTGCTGCTGGCCAACAATGAAGAAGTACGCACCCGCTGGCAGAACCGCGTGCGCTACCTGCTGGTGGACGAATACCAGGACACCAACGTTTGCCAATACCGGCTGGTGCAGCTGCTGACGGGCTCGCGCGCCATGTTCACGGCGGTGGGCGACGACGACCAGGCGATCTACGCCTGGCGCGGCGCCACCATCGAGAACCTGGCCAAGCTGACTACCGACTATCCCAACATCAAGCTCATCAAGCTGGAACAGAACTACCGTTCGGTGCAGCGCATTCTGGCCGCGGCGAACCAGGTGATCGAAAAGAATCCCAAGCTGTTCGACAAGAAGCTCTGGTCCGACCTGGGCGTGGGCGAGCCCATTCTGGTGTCGGCCATGGACGGCGAAGAGCAGGAGGCGGAGTCCATCGCCATGAAGGTGTCGGCCTCGCGCTTCGAGCGCCAGGCGCAATGGAAGGACTTCGCCATCCTGTACCGCAGCAACCATCAGTCGCGCATCCTGGAACAGGCCCTGCGCAACCTGAAGATTCCGTACACGATCTCGGGCGGCCAGAGCTTTTTCGACAAGACCGAAGTGCGCGACGTGCTGGCCTACCTGCGCATCCTGGCCAACGACGAAGACGACCCGGCCTTCATCCGCGCGGCCACCACGCCCAAGCGCGGCATCGGCCAGGCCACCTTGCAGACACTGGGCCAGTACGCGGCCAGCCGCGAGCTGTCCCTGCTGGCTGCCGTCGCCGAGACTGGCCTGGAAAGCCAGCTGGCGCCGCGCCAGCTGGAACCACTGCGCACCTTCACCGAGTTCATCCGCCGCATGCAGTGGCGCGCCGGGCGCGGCGCGGCTTCGGGCAAGGACGCCGCGCCCGCCGAACCCGCGGGCGTGCTGCTGGACGATCTGCTGGAGGCCATCCAGTACGAGCGCTATCTGTACGAGCTGTTCGAGGAGCGGCCCGCGCAGACGCGCTGGCAGAATGTGCTGGAGCTGACCGGCTGGCTCAAGCGCAAGGCCGAAGAGGACAACATGACGCTCTTCGATCTGGTGCAGCACGTGGCGCTGGTCACCATGCTGGAGCGCGGCGAGGAAGAAGAACCCGACGCGGTGAAGATGTCCACCTTGCACGCGTCCAAGGGCCTGGAGTATCCGCACGTGTACCTGGCGGGCGTCGAGGAAGGCCTGCTGCCTCACCTGGGCAAGGACGACGAAGTCGGCGATCCGGCGCGCGCGGCCGAGAACCTGGCCTCGCGCATCCAGGAGGAACGCCGCCTGATGTACGTGGGCATCACGCGCGCGCAGCGCAGCCTGAACCTGAGCTGGTGCAAGCGCCGGCGCCGGGCGCGCGAGGACCTGGTGCGCGAGCCTTCGCGCTTCATCGAGGAAATGGGCCTGGGCGACGTGCGCGTGCAGGAAGACGAGGCCACCGCCGCGATGAATCCCAAGGAGCGCATGGCCATGCTCAAGGCGCTGCTGAAGAAATAGGGGCGGGGCTCCGGCTTGTGGAAAGCCGCGGGCTGCTCCTACACTGGACTGCGCCCGCCCCGCCGTCGGGGGCGCGGCAATCCCGCGGATCGAAGGAGCGCGCCATGTGTCGCTGGCTGGCCTATACCGGTAGTCCCATACAGATGGAGAGTGTGCTTTTCAAGGCCAAGCACTCCCTGATCGACCAGAGCCTGCACTCGCGGCTGGGCGCCACCACCACCAACGGCGATGGCTTCGGCCTGGGCTGGTACGGCCGCCAGCACCAGGGCCAGCCGCTGGAGCCGCCATTCCGCTACCGCAGCGTGCATCCGGCCTGGAACGACCGCAATCTGCGCGAGGCGGCGCGCGCGATCCACGCGCCGCTGTTCGTGGCGCATATCCGCGCCGCCACCGACACGCCCGCGCAGGAGACCAACTGCCACCCGTTCCGCCACGGCCAATGGCTGTTCGTGCACAACGGCGTCATCCGCGACTATCCGCTGCTCAGGCGCGACCTGATGCTGATGATCGCGCCCGCGTATTTCGGCTCGCTGGAAGGGTCGACCGATTCCGAGGTGATGTTCCTGCTGGCCTTGAGCTTCGGCCTGGAGGAAGACCCGCTGACGGCGCTGGCCCGCATGGTGGGCGCGGTGGAAGAGACGGGCAGGCGGCACGGCGTGGCGCAGCCCATCAACATGACGGTCTGCGCGCTGGACGGCCAGCGCCTGATCGCGGTGCGCTATTCCAGCGAGGCGGACTCGCGCACGCTGTTCCACAACACCTGCGTGCGCCATTTGCGCCAGCTGTATCCCGACAACCCGCAGATCGCGGCGCTGGACGATGACGCGTTCCTGCTGCTGTCTGAGCCCCTGACCGAGATGCCCGGCGCCTGGGAGGAAGTGCCCGAAGCCACCGCCATCATCGCGGGCGGCGGCACGGTGGCGCACTATCCGTTCGCGCCGGTGCCGCCGGGGGCCTGAAAACAGCTGCCCAAGGCCGGAAATGCCTGGAAAACGGGGTCATCAAGCAGGCATCGCCTATATAGGGGAGAATACGGATCGCATGACTTTGCGACGTCCTGGGCCGCGAAAGCACCCTAATTCCAATAAGGAAGTTGCATGACCGATAGCAAAACCCCGCAAGCCTCTGTCGCGCTGGCGGTGTTTAACCACACGGGGAGCACCCCGGATTGTTTTGAACTGCACGAGCACGGCGTTGTCTGCCGGCAAGGCGACGTGCGCATCTACACCGCCTTCGCGGATATCCAGGACCTGTTCCTGTTCGCCTCCGGGCCGGACGCAGGCGCTGGCCTGATCAATCATTTTGCCTACCGCACCGGTTCGACGCAGTCTTGGACCCTGGTGCCCGCCGAGGTCGGCGAATTCAACAAGCTGATGGACGCGTTCCGCGCGCGCTACGTGGCGCAGCGCCTGCCCGTGCTGGAAGAGAAGATCGCGGACGGCGCGCGAGTCGCGTTCCGCTATGTCCAGAGCGGCAATTTCCCGGACCTGCAGACGCAGGAGCTGGCTTTGTCGGCCGAGGGCCTGCATATCGGCGCCGCCACATGGCCGTACGAATCGCTCAAGCGCATCGACCTGAACCAATGGACCGAGACGATCAGCCTGCAGGACGAAAACGGCAAGGCCGTGTTTTCGTGCCTGGCCGCAAACGTGCTGAGTTCGGACCTGTTCGTGAACCTGGTCTACGACCAGTTGGGACGGACGGCGGAATACGCCTGAGCAGGGCCGCTTGCGCGGCGCCCGGTCAATGCCCCGTATGCAGATCGGGGTTCAGGGTGCCCCAGGCGGCGGTGCGCACCAGGCATTCCACGGCGCCGGTCTGCGAATTGCGGCGGAACAGCAGGCCGTGCTGGCCCGCCAGCGAGGTGGCCTTCACCACCGCGCCTTCCGGCGTCAGCACACGCGTGCCGGCGGTGATGTAGCAGCCGGCCTCGACCACGCAATCGTCGCCCAGCGAAATGCCTATGCCCGAGTTGGCGCCCAGCAGGCAGCGCTTGCCGATGGACACCACCTGCTTGCCGCCGCCTGACATGGTGCCCATGATGGACGCGCCGCCGCCGATATCGCTGCCGTCGTCGACGATGACGCCCGCGCTGATGCGGCCTTCGACCATGGACGCGCCCAGCGTGCCGGCGTTGAAATTGCAGAAACCTTCATGCAGCACCGTGGTGCCGGGCGACAGGTGCGCGCCCAGCCGCACGCGCGCCGTGTCGGCGATGCGCACGCCGGCGGGCATCACGTAGTCGGTCATGCGGGGAATCTTGTCGACGCCGCGGATTTCCAGGATCTGTCCGGAGGCGCGCAAGTGCCAGCGCAGCGTGTCCACCTGGTCTACCGCGCAGGGCCCGGCCGATGTCCAGGCGACGTTGGCCAGCACATTGAACAGGCCGTCGAGGTTGGCGTCGTGCGGACGGATCAGCCGGTGGCTGAGCAGGTGCAGGCGCAGGTAGGCGTCGTGCGCATCGACCGGTGGTTCGTTCAGCGACGCGATCGCGGTCCGCACCGCGACGATGTCCACCTTGCGGCGGGTGTCGCGGATCAGGGCGGTGGGCACGTGTTCGCCCAGCGCGGCGCGGGCTTCCTCGGGCGACAGGTGGCGGGTGCCGGTGGCCGGCGAGTTGTCGGCCAGCGAGGGGCGCGGATACCAGGTGTCCAGGATGGCGCCGTCGGCGGCCAGCGTGGCGATGCCATAGGCGATGGCGCTGAGGGGCGTGGGGGAATCAGCCATGATGAAAGAGAAAATGCGCAGTCTGAGTGCGTAATTCTAAGGCGAAAGGGACAGATGGCGGGGGCGCCGGGCAGCAGTTTTCAAAGGCTGCCGAAGGCCCAGCGCAAGCTCAAGGAGCCCGTGTGCTCGCGGTTGCCGCCGCCATACTGGCCGCCATAGGCCAGGCCGATGACGGCCGAGCGCGATACGGCGACTTCCAGGCCCAGGCCGGCCAGCGCCGCGGATCGGGCGATCGGCGCGCCGGCCACGGTCAGCACGCTGCCGCCGTCCAGGACCAGGGTCGTTTCCGGCTGCACGTCGCCGAAGGCCCGGCGCCAGCCCAGCGTCGCATGCAGCCGGCCCACGGTGGGCCCGAGCGCGAAGCCGGTCTGGCCGCGCAAGCCCAGCGTGGCCGTGGTTTGCCGGATGCGTCCCGCGTCGGCCGAGAGCGCGGTCGAACCGCCTGACTCGCTGAAGCTGCGGGTGCGCACGTTGCGCAGGGCCACGCCTGCGAACGGCTCAAGGGTGGCGCCTGGCGACAGCGCCAGCTCGTAGCCCAGTTCCGAGAAGACCTGCGCGGTGTAGGCGCTGAAGTCGGCGGTCAGGGTCTGGCGGGGAATCCCGGGCATCTCGAAATGCCGGCGGGTATCGATGTTGTGCCAGGAGTAGGAAGCGGCCGCCAGCAGGTTCAGCTTGCCGGGGCCGGCGCTGAACGACTTCTTGCCGTAGGCCCCCGCGGTATAGCTGTAGACGTCCAGCCGGGCGTCGGCCGCGTCGATGTTGACTCGGCTGCGGGTGGCGCCCAGTGCGCCGCCCAATCGCCAGCCGGCGCCTGCATCGAATTCGCCGCCGCCGTACACGCCGGTGGTGCGCTGCTTGATGCGGGCCACGTTGGCGCCGCCTTCCAGCGTCTGCCAATTGTCGACGGCGACGAGCCAGCCCGGTTGGGCCGGCGCGGGACTGGACGGCCGGTCGGCAAGCAGGCCGCGGGCCGGCTCGGCTTGTGCGGCGTGAGCGTGCGCCGCGTTCGCCGCGAACACGGCATGCGCGGCGAACGCCCACGCCGGCAACTGCCGGCGGACGGCTATCGGTGGCGGCAAGGGCTGTTTACGCCAGTTCTTTCAACAGCAGTTCCCAGAATTTCATGCGCTGTTCCAGCGTCGAAATCAGGATGTACTCGTTCAAGGTGTGCGCGCCGTCGCCGTCGGCGCCCAGGCCGTCCAGCGTGGGGATGCCCATGGCGGACGTGAAGTTGGCGTCGCTGCCGCCGCCCGTCATGGGCGCGTCTTCCAGCAGGAAGCCGGCGCGTTCGGCATAGCCCTGCACCAGCGCCAGCAGATCGGCGGCGGCTTCGGTCTTCACCATGGGCGGGCGGTTCAGCTCCACGTTGATATCCAGTTCGACGTCCGGACCCACGGCGCACAGTTCGCGCATGCGGCGCAGCACGTCCTCGGCGGCGCCCATGTCGGGCACGCGGAAGTCGACCACGCAGCGGCACAGGGCCGGCACGGTGTTGGTCACGGTGCCGCCGGCGATGGTGCCGACGCTGACGGTGATGCCGCGCTCGTAGTCGGTCATGGCTTCCAGCGCCAGCACCTGGTGGGCCATTTCGCGGATGGCGCTGCGGCCCTTCTCATGCTGCATGCCGGCGTGGGCCGGGCGGCCCTTGACGTTCAGGTTCAGCATGCCGGTACCCTTGCGGGCCGTGACGCACTTGCCGCCGTTGGGACGGGCCGGTTCGCAGACCAGCGCGTACTTGGCGTTGGCGGCGAAGCGTTCGATGTGCGTGCGCGAGGCGTGGCTGCCGGTTTCTTCGTCGGGCACCACCAGGAAGTCCACCGGCAGCTGGGTCGCGCCGGGCCGCGCCACGCCGGACAGGGCCGACAGCGCCAGGTAGATGCCGGCCTTCATGTCGTAGCCGCCCGGGCCGTAGAGGCGGTCGCCTTCGATGCGCACGGGGTTTTCGAGCAGCGTGCCCACCGGATGCACCGTGTCCATGTGCGCCAGGATCAGGATGCCAGGGCGCGTGTCGCCGGGGGCGCGGTTGGTCGCGTACAGCAGCGGACCGGTGGTGGGGCCCAGCGACGACAGCTCCACCGTCAGGCCGGCGGCCGCGGCGTAGTCGGCAATGATGCGCGCCATGGCGGCAATGCCTTCGGGGAAATTCGAGGGCGATTCGCATTGCAGCCAGCTCTTGATGCCGGCGACGATCTGTTCAGTGCTCTGGATGTTGGACATGGCGGTAGCGGATTTCTGCAACGAAAATAGTGGGAGCGTTTAGGCGACCTGCTGGCCGGCCAGGCGGGCCAGTTCAGCGTCGTCGGGCATCTTGCCGTCGAACCAGAGGCTGGCGCACACGGCCGACATGGCGCGGCCGTCATGGCCGATGCCAGGCACGACCTGCAGCGTCCAGCCGAACGGCACGCCGCGGCGCTCGGCTTCCTTGCGGCCAAACTCGAAGTAGTTCTGGGCGCGCGCAAAGCGGTGCGGGCCTTGGCGCATGGCGGCGGGCTCGGACGGCAGGTTGGGATCGTCGGTGGCGATGTCCTGGTCGCCCGCCAGGATGGTCATGGGATAGGCCAGCAGCTTGACCAGGTGCTCTTCGGTCAAGCCGACGCCGTCCATGCCTTCGGGGAAGGGATGGTCGAAGGTCGGCAGCGTGTACCAGCCCGGGTTGCCGGCGGCCACGGCCTTGAAGGGCGCGTGCGGCTGGCTGCTCATCAGGCGGTGGACGAACTGGCCGCCCGCGGAGTGGCCGAACAGGTAGATATTCTGGCCGTCGGTGATTTCACCGGCGATCAGGTCCTTGATCACGTTGCCTACCAGCGCGTAGGTCCAGCCGTCGATATGGCGCGGATTGCCGCCGGCCGAGAACACGCGGCCGTTGTTGTAGCTTTCCACGCCGGGCCAGATCTCGTTGGAGAAGGTCAGCGCCACGATCAGCAGCTTGTGCTTGTCGGCGGCTTCCACCCAGAAATCGCGGTACTCGTCGCCGTTGCGCAGCACGCCGTGCTGCACGATGACCACCGGGCGGTCCGGCGTGTAGCCGTAGGGACGGTAGGTCTGCAGCTTGAAGGGACGGTCGGAGTTGCGATCCTCGTCCACATACAGGATGGCGTTGCGGCCGGCATGGCCGAGCTCGATGGCGATGCGGTCGACGTTGGACATGTCGGAGGGTTTCATCAGGCGTTCGCCTCATTCAGGTGGCAGGCCGACCAGTGGCCTGCCGAGATTTCTTTCAGGACCGGCGCCTGCTCGCGGCAGCGCGGCATGGCGTGGGGGCAGCGGGGATTGAAGGTACAGCCCGGCGGCGGGTTCAGCGGCGACGGGATCTCGCCCTTGATCGGCGTGAACTTGCGGCCGCGGCGGCCCACGTCCGGCACTTCGGCCATCAGGGCCTGAGTGTAGGGATGGTTGGCGCGCGCGAAGATCTCGGCCGACGTGGAGATTTCCACGATCTTGCCCAGGTACATGATCGCCACCCGGTCCGAGATGTGCTTGACCACGCCCAGGTCGTGGCTGATGAACAGGTAGGTGAAGCCGTGCTGTTCGCGCAGGTCCATGAACAGGTTGATCACCTGCGCCTGGATCGACACGTCCAGCGCGGCCACGGGCTCGTCGCAGACCAGGAACTTCGGCGCCACCATCAGCGCGCGGGCGATGCCGATGCGCTGGCGCTGGCCGCCGGAGATCTGATGCGGGAAACGGTCGCGGTATTCCGGGTCCAGGCCGACTTCCTGCAGCGCCTGGTCGATGCGCGCGGGAATCTGGGCGGCAGGCGCCAGCTTGTGGACCTTGAGCGATTCGCCCAGGATCTGGCGCAGGCGCTGGCGCGGGTTCAGCGAGGCTTGCGGATCCTGGAAGATCATCTGCACGCCCAGCGTATAGGCCAGCTTGTCGGCGCCGCGCAGGCGGCGCGCTTCCTTGCCCTGGTACAGCAATTCGCCCTCGCTCTGGCCGTGCAGGCCGGCGACGACGCGGCCCAGCGTGGACTTGCCGCAGCCAGACTCGCCGACCAGGCCGACGACTTCGCCGCGCTTGATGGCCAGGTCCACGCCGTTGACCGCGTACACGGTGCGGCGGTCGATGGGACGGCCGGTCAGGGCCAGGATGCGCTGGGCCAGGTCGGGCCGCTGCTCGAAGCGCTTGTGGACGTTCTTGAGCTCGATGACGGGAGTATCGGCTTGGCTCATACCGGCTGGGCCTCGCGGGTAATCGGCACGTAGCAGCGGTAGCTGCGCGGGCCTTCGGTGGTGACGGTGGGGGCTTGTTCGGTGCAGCGCGTGACCGCGCTGGTGCAGCGCGGCCGGAACGGACAGCCCGAGGGGCGGCCGGCCAGGCTGGGCGCCATGCCGTTGATCTGGTGCAGGCGCGCGCCCGGTTGGGTGGCGCCGGGCATGGAATCCAGCAAGCCCTTGGTATAGGGGTGGCGGGGCGCGTCCAGCACCTGCTCGACCGGGCCGCTTTCGACGATGCGGCCGGCGTACATCACGGCCACGCGGTCGGCCAGTTCGGCCACCACGCCCAGGTCGTGGGTGATCCAGATGAGCGCCGTGTTGTGCTCGCGGCAGATCTCCTGCATGCGGTAGAGGATCTGGCCCTGGATGGTGACGTCCAGCGCCGTGGTCGGCTCGTCGCAGATGATCAGGTCGGGCTTGTTGAGCATGGCAATGGCGATCGCCACGCGCTGGCGCATGCCGCCCGAGAACTCGTGCGGATAGCTCTTCAGGCGCTTTTCGGGCGAAGGAATGCCGACCATGGCCAGCGCCTCGCGGCAGCGCTCTTCGGCTTCTGCGCGCGACACGTCTTCGTGGGTGAGGATGGCTTCCATCATCTGCTCGCCGATGCGCAGCACCGGATTGAGCGTCATCAGGGGATCCTGGAAGATCATGGCGATGCGGTTGCCGCGCAGCTGGCGCATCTGCTCTTCGCTCAGCTTGCGCAGGTCCGTGCCCTTGAACTTCACTTCGCCGTCCACCACTTCCCCGGGCGGGTCGATCAGGCCCAGGAGCGAGAAGCCGGTGACGGATTTGCCGGAGCCCGATTCGCCGACCAGGCCGACGATTTCGCCGCGGCGCACGGTCAGGTCGACGCCGTCGACCGCCAGCCAGGCGCCGGCTTCGGTATGGAATGCGGTGCGCAGGCCGCGCACGTCTAGAAGTACTTCGCTCATTTTAGTTGTCCATTGCGCCAGCATTGCCCAGCGGGGCCGCGCGGAGCCGGCTTTGCCGGTCCGCAGCGGCGCCCCCTTGAGGGGGAAGCGCGCAGCGCTTCGGGGGTGGGCCTCATCGCTTCGGGTCCAGGCTTTCGCGCAGGCGGTCGCCTACGATATTGATAGAGAGGATCAGCACCAGCAGGGCGATGCCCGGGAACAGGCTGATCCAGTAGTCGCCCGACAGCAGGTACTGGAAGCCGTTGGAAATCAGCAGGCCCAGCGAGGGTTCGGTGATGGGCACGCCCACGCCCAGGAACGACAGCGTGGCTTCCAGCGCGATCGCGGTCGCGATCTGGATGGTGGCGAACACCATGACGGGACCCAGGCAGTTGGGCAGCAGGTGGTACAGCATGATGCGCCAGGCTGGGTAGCCCAGGTTGGCGGCGGCTTCCACGTATTCCTTGCGGCGTTCCTGCAGGGCGCGGCTGCGCATGATGCGCGCGTAGTGGCCCCACTGCACCAGCACCAGGGCCAGGATCACCTTGTCGACCCCGCGTCCCAGCACCACCAGCAGCACCAGCGCCACCAGGATGGTCGGAAAGCCCAGGATGAAGTCGACGATGCGCATGAGCACCGTATCGACCACGCCGCCGACATAGGCGGCCACGAGGCCGATGGCGCCGCCCACGGCGGTGGCCAGCACCACGGCGGACAGGCCCACCATCAGGCTGATGCGCAGGCCATACAGGATGGCGCTGAGCATGTCGCGGCCCTGGTCGTCGGTGCCCAGCCAGGCGATGCTGCCGTCCATCAGCGCCTGGCGCGGCGCCAGGCGGCCGTCCATCAGCGAAAGGTTGGCGAGGTCGTAGGGATTCTGCGGCGCGAAGTAGGGCGCGAAGACCACCAGCACGATCAGGATGGTCAGCGCGATCACGGAGCCGCGCACCGTCGGGCGCGCGTGCAGTTTCTTCAGGATGGAGGCGCGCTGCGGCGTCTCAGCCAGGGGCTGGACGGTGCGGGTGCGGCCGGAATTGGGAGTTTGAGCCATGGCGGATTATTGAGCGGGAGTCACGAGCTGCACGCGCGGGTCGAGCGTGGCGTACAGGATGTCCACAACCAGGTTGATGATCACGAAGATCAGGGTGACCAGCATCACGTAGGCCACCACCACCGGGCGGTCCAGCTGGTACACGCTGTCGATCAGCAGCTTGCCCATGCCTGGCCACGCGAACACGGTTTCGGTGATGGTGGAGTAGGCGATGAGGGTGCCGAATTCCATGCCGATCACGGTGACCACGGGGATCAGGATGTTGCGCAGGATGTGGCGGCGCACGATGCGGCCGGGCTTGACGCCTTTGGCGCGCGCGAACTTCACGTAGTCCTGGCTGCGGGCCTCGACCACGCCGGAGGCGGTCAGGCGCAGCACCAGGGCGATGTTGGCCAGCGCCAGGTTGATGGCCGGCATGATCAGGTGCGACCAACCGTCGGCCGTGAGGATCGACAGGCGCACGCCCAGCACGGTGACCGTGTCGCCGCGGCCGGTGGCCGGCAGCCAGCCCAGCCATACCGCGAACAGCAGGATCAGCATCATGCCTTGCCAGAAGTTCGGCAGCGAAAAGCCCAGCACCGAGGACGCCATGATGCCGCGGCCCAGCGGCTGGTCGCGGTACAGGCCCGCAATCAGCCCCAGCGGAATGCCGAACACACAGGTCAGCATGATGGCCACGATCACCAGCTCGAACGTGGCGGGGATGCGCTGCACGATCAGTTCGATGGCGGGGATGCCGTGCACGAAGGAAGTGCCCAGGTCGCCATGCAGCGCGCGCCACAGGAATCCTGTGTATTGCTGCCACACCGGCAGGTCCAGGCCCAGGCGGGCGATCATCGCCTCGCGCGCGGCCTGGCTGGCTTCGGGGCTGACCAGCAGTTCGATCGGATCGCCCACGGCATAGACCGCGAAGAAGACCACGACCGAAACGGCCAGCAGCACGAACAGACTCTGTATCAGTCTGCGTAGGATGAACAAGGCCACGAGATGATTTCCTTGGTGGGCTCAGGGGTTGCGGGCGCCGCGTAGGGTCTTACTTGGCGGGCTTGGCCGACATGGCCAGGGTGTACTGGTCGGCGCGGCCTTCATAGGTCAGCCCCTTGCGGAACGCCCAGATGCTGCTTTCGAAATGCAGGGGAATGCTGGGCAGGTCGGCCAGCGCAAGCGTCAGCGATTCCTGCAGCAGTTTTTCGCGCGCGGCCGGGTCCACGGTGACCAGGGCGCGCTTGAACACGCGGTCGAACTCGGGGTTGTCATAGCCGCCGTAGTTGCTGGTACCCAGGCCGTGTTCCTTGTCGAACGCGCTGACCCAGTATTGCAGGAAGGACGAAGCCTCGCCGGTTTCCGACGACCAGCCGCCCATGGCGAAGCTGAATTCACGCTTGGCGCGCTTGGGGAAGTACACCGAGCGCGTCATGGTGTCGACCGTGGTCTTGATGCCCACGCGCGACAGGTATTGCGCCACCGCCTGCGAGATCTGGGCGTCGTTGATGTAGCGGTCGTTGGTGGACGAGACGATCAGCTCGAAGCCGTTCGGATAGCCGGCCTCGGCCAGCAGCTTCTTGGCGGCGGCGGGGTCGTACTTGAGTTCGGGCGGGTTGGGCAGGGTGCCGAACATGCCGTCGGGCAGGAACTGGTTGGCCGGCGTGGCCGCGCCGTCCATGATGCGGTCGGCGATGGTCTTGCGGTCGATGGCCAGCGACATGGCGCGGCGCACGCGCGCGTCCTGCAGCGGGTTCTTGCCGTCCGCCGCCTTCACGCCGGGGCTGGGGCTGCGCGCCACGTCGGGCTGGAAGTACACCACGCGCACCGAGGGCGTGATGACGTGGCCGAAGCCCGGCGTTTCCGAAATGCGCTTCACGTCGCGCGCGGCCGGGTTCTCGATCAGGTCGAAGTCGCCTGCCAGAAGGCCGGTCAGGCGCGGGCCGGCTGCCGGCACGGGCACCATCTTCACGTTTGCCCAGGCCGGCTTGTCGCCCCAGTAGCCGTCATTGCGCGCCAGTTCGATGCTGGTGCCCTTGACGTAGCTCTTCAAGGTGTACGGGCCGGTGCCGATCACCGAGCGGCCGGTATTGAAGTCGGCCACCGTGGGCCAGGCGCCGGTGACGCCGCACTTGTTCTTCAGGTCGAAGCTGATCGGGCCGTGCTCGGCGATGCCGTTCCACAGCATGCCCATGCGGGTCAGGTCGTTGGGCAACAGCGGATAGGGCTGGCGCGTCTTGATCACCAGGGTGTTGCCGTCGCGCAGCTGCACGTCGGCGAACTTCTGGACGATGGACGGATACGAGCTGCTGATGGACTGCTCGTTGTTGACCACGCGGCAGAACGTGAACAGCACGTCCTGCGCCGTGAAGGGCTGGCCGTTGGAGAACTTGACGCCCTCGCGCAGCGTGAATTCCCAGGTCGTGTCGTCCACCGGCTTCCAGGCCGTGGCCAGACGCGGGATCAGGTTCATCTTGGCGTCCTGCCCCACCAGCGTCTCGAACATGTGCGAGGTCATCGCATCGTTCGGCGTGGCCTGGTGGTAGTGCGGATCCATGGACGTCGGCTCGGACGACAGGCCGATCCGCAGGGTGCCCGTGGCATCCTGCGCGACGGCTGCGGTGGTACAGGCAGCCATGGCACAGGCCGTGAGCATGCTGCGGTAGAGCGTCTGGGCAGACATGGATTTGTCCCTTTGTTGTATTGGTCTTGTGTTGCGGGGGGCGGCGTCCCTGGCGGGCCGCCGCGAGTCTTCAGGCGATGGGCTGCGCCAGCCGCACGACGGTCACGCCGGGCCGCAGATTGGCGGTGGACGGCATGATCAGCACGCAGTCGTCATAGGGCGTGACGACGGGCTCGCCTTCGGACCAGCCGATCAAGGTGCCGGCGGCGGCCAGCGTTTCCAGGCCCTTCCAGGGCTGGGCGAAGCGGAAGTCGGCGCTCTTGGCTGCGACCGCATGCGTCACGCGCAGCGCGCGCTGCGTGGACGCCGCGGGGACGAACCAGTCGGCCGGCAGGTCATGGTTGTCCACGGCGCCCGCTTCCACCAGGAAGCGCGCCATCTGGTCGACGGCGACGCCGCGCGCCTCGGGGGCGCCATGGAAGCCGCATTCGATCAGCAGGGAACGGGTGCCGTTGTCGCCGGCTTCGCCAAAACGGCCGTAGTCGCGCATGCGCACGCCGGCGGCATGGCCAGCGTCGGCGATGATGGTGGCGGGGTTGCCCAACGCCAGCGCCAGGTCGATATTGCGCTGTTCCATGCCGGTCAGCTGCAACGGCACGTCGGAATTGCTCATCGAATGGAAGTCCAGCAGCCAGTCAGCCTGCTCGACCCAGGGCCGCAGCTCGGCGGCGCGGCGCCGTTCCTGGCTGATGGGCACGGCGAGCTTGTCGTCGCTCCAGACGCGGTTCATGTCTTCGTCGACGAAGCGCGCGGGGGCGTAGTTGGCGGGGTCGAAGCGGTCGAACGCGGCCAGATTGCAGAAGGCCAGCGTCAGCGAACCGCGGCGCGGCCGCAGGCCCGCTGCCAGCGCGTCCTTCAGCGCCCAGGCGCCGCAAAGTTCATTGCCGTGGATCAGCGCGCTCAGCATGACGCGCTTGCCCGGCACGCCGGAATCGAAATGCCAGACCCCCGGGGTGTCCGTATTGCCCGTCCGCTCCGCCGACAAGTTCGGACAGGCAAGTAGAAATGGGCGCGGGATGGACGCGGGGGCGGGCGTAGGCATGGGAACTCCGATGAAGCGACGGGATTGTATAGGCGATGGCGTTGGGGTGGCGGCTAGCAGCCGGTATGAGCGGGCGCCGCGGCGCGGAGGGCGCTGAAATGGGCTGCTGGCACGGGTTTTCCCTTATATATGGGGCGCGTCAGACGCACGCCGCCTTCGAGTATTGGGCGAATTCTAGGAGCTTGGCTGCTTTCTCTACAATTAGAATATTTATCGCGAGCTTTGCAGAAAAGGCAAAGCTTGTTCCTCTTTCCCATTCATTGAGAACCGCGAGGGGCTGGCATGCACGGCATCGCCCTGAAGTACTTTTTGGAAGTCGCCCAGGCGGGCAGCCTGAGCGGTGCGTCCGAGCGCCTGCATGTGGCGGTGTCGGCCATCAGCCGGCAGATCGCCAAGCTGGAGGAAGAGGCGGGGGCGCCGTTGTTCGAGCGCGCCGCGCGCGGCATGGTCTTGAGCGAAGCGGGCCAGCTGCTGCTGGCGCACGCCCGCCGCACCATGCTGGAAGCCGATTCCGTGCTGCAGGAGATCGCCGCCATCAAGGGCACTGCGCGCAACGAGATCCGGGTCGCGTCGGTCGAGGGCGTGGCGCGGATCTTCCTGCCCTCGGTGATGGCGCGCTTTCGCCGCGATTGGCCCAACATCCGCTTCGACCTGCATGTGGGCTCGCCGGCCGAAGTCAGCCGGCGGGTGGCCGAAGGCAGCGTGGAGTTGGGCATGGTCTTCATCGCCGAACGCAGCGGCGGGGTCAGCCCGCGCTATTCGCGCCGCGCGCCGGTGCATGCGGTGATGGCGGCCGACCATCCGCTGGCGGGCCGCGCCAGCGTCAGCCTGCAGGATCTCAGCCAGTATCCGCTGGCCCTGACCGGGCCGGGCACCACCACGCGGCAGCTCTTCGAGATGGGCTGCGCGCTGGAATCGGTGCAGTTGGAGCCGGCGCTGACCTGCAACGATTCCTCGCCGCTGCACGGCTTTGTCTTCGGGTCGGACGCCATCATGCTCAGCGGCTACATCTCGGTGGCCTGGAGCTTGCGGCGCGACGAGCTGGTCGCCGTGCCGATTTCCAATGCCGAACTGCAATCGCGCACCCTGCAGATCCAGGTCATGCCGGGCCGGGTGTTGCCGCCCGCGGCGGAAGCCTTCGTCGAACTGCTGGCCCGGGAACTGGATGACGCGCTGCAGGGCAGGCCGGCCGTGTAGTCCGGCAGGTACGAAGAGGCCTGCGAAAAAAAACGGCTGCCCTGAGGCAGCCGTTTTTTCGTTCAGGCGAACCTGATTATTGCTTTTCAGGCGTGACCGAGGTGGCCAGCGTGTACTGGTCGCGGCGGCCTTCGTAGGTGATGCCCTTGCGGAAGGCCCAGATGCTGCTTTCGAAGTGCAGCGGGATCAGCGGCACGTTGTCCAGCGCGATCTGGGTGGATTCCTGCAGCAGCTTCTCGCGCTTGGGCGCGTCGACGGTCACGATGGCTTGCTTGTAGACCTTGTCGAAATCGGCATTGCTGAAGCCGCCGTAGTTGCTGGTGCCCAGGCTGTTGGGGGAATCCAGGGATGCCACCCACAGCTGGAACAGCGCCGAGGCTTCACCCGTTTCCGCCGGCCAGCCGCCCATCGAGAAGCTGAACTCGCGCTTGGCGCGCTTGGGGAAGTAGATGGAGGCCGTCATGGCGTCCACATTGGTCTTGATGCCGACGCGGGCCAGGTACTGGGCCACGGCTTGCGCTACCTGGCCGTCGTTGACGTAGCGGTCGTTGGTGGACGACAGCGTCAGTTCAAAGCCGTTCGGGTAGCCGGCTTCGGCCAGCAGCTTCTTGGCGCCTTCCGGGTCGTACTTGATTTCCGGGGCCTTGGGCAGGGCGCCGAACATGCCGTCGGGCATGTACTGGAAGGCCGGGGTGGCCATGCCGTCCATGATGCGGGCGGTAATGGTCTTGCGGTCGATGGCCATCGAAATGGCCTTGCGCACGCGCAGGTCTTGCAGCGGATTCTTGCCGTCGGCGCTCTTGACGAAGGGGCTCGGGTTGCGGCCCACGTCCGGCTGGAAGAACACCAGGCGGGTCGACGGGGTGGCGACGAAACCGAACTTGGGGTTGTCCTTCAGGCGCGGCAGGTCGCGGGCGGCGGGGTTTTCGATCATGTCGAAGTCGCCGGACAGCAGGCCGGTCAGGCGCGGGCCGGCGGACGGCACCGGCACGAACTTCACTTCCTTCCAGTAGGGCTTGGGCCCCCAGTAGTTCTCGTTGCGGACCAGCTCGATGCCGGTGCCCTTGACGTAGGACTTCAGGGTGTAGGGGCCGGTGCCGATGGCATCCTTGCCGTTGTTGAAGTCGGCCACGGTGGGCCAGGCGCCCGTCACGCCGCAACCCTTCTTGGGGTCGAACGTGAGCTTGCCGTGCTCGACGATGCCGTTCCAGACGATGGGCAGCGAGCGCGCCAGTTCGGCGGGCATCAGGGGGAAGGGTTCGCCGGTCTTGATGATGACCGTGTGCGCGTCCGGCGTTTGCACGTCGGTGATGCGCTTGGTCATGTCCATGTAGGACTGCGACACGTTGGTTTCGTTGTTCAGCGTGCGGCAGATGGTGAACAGCACGTCCTCGGACGTGAACGGCTTGCCGTTGGAGAACTTGACGTCGTCGCGCAGCTTGAATTCCCAGGTCTGGTCGTCCAGCGTCTTCCAGGAGGTGGCCAGGGCGGGTACCAGCTTCATGTCGGCGCTGCGACCCACCAGCGAACTGTAGACGTGCGCGGAGAACGCGTCGTTCTGCGTCATCTTGTGATAGTGGGGGTCCGCCGAGGTGGGTTCGGCCGACAGGCCGATCTTCAGCGTCTGGGCTTGGGCGGCGGCCAAGGGAATGGCGGCGGCCGCAAGGGCCAGGGTGGTGCGCAACTTCATGGTGACAACTCCGGATGGGGAACGAACCGGATCGCGCCTGCGTGTAAACCGGCCTGCGCCAGCCGCGCGGGCGGCGTCGCCTGGAAGGGGCTCAGGGGGTTTTGGCGCCGGGCACGACGGCAAGGGGCCGATTATCGGTAGGGGCTTCGCGCACTGTCAATGCGCAATGGCAAGCGCAGCGCTAGGGAAAACGCTGAGAGGGCGGGGGAATGAGGGCGCCGCGCTGCCTCGTCTGGAGGCCTGCGCGGCGCGATGGCGCCCGGGTGAGGGGCTGGGCGCCGAAGAACCGCCGCAAGGGGCGCCGGGAGACCGGCGGGCGTTGCGGCGGGGTCGCGCCAGCCTGAATCGCGGGAGATCGATCGCGACTCAGGCTAGCGCGGCAGGGCTTACCACTGCGAGCCGGAGAAGCGCGAGCTGGCGGCGCGGGCCTTGTTCATCGATTCGTTCACTTCGTCGATGAAGGAAAACACGGCGGCAACAGCTGCAACTACGGCTTGGCCAGCCTTCTTCAGGTTGGTCAGCGGATGGGAATTCGGTTGGTTCTCGAGGGCGCCGCGGAGCAGATCGCGCTCCAGCGCGTCGGTCAGGCGGGCAGTGTGGTTCAGGGTCAGTTCGCTCATGGTTTGCTCCAGTCCGTTTCGTCTTGGTGTAAACCATTATAGGGATAACCCTAGGATCTATGCAACGCTATTTTTAGGGTAAACCCCTATATGTTGTAAAAATGTTTATTCCCCAGGGACTTAGCCGCGATTGCGCAGGGTGCGGGCGGCATCCGCCAGCTCTCCGGCGGTCAGCCCGATGGGGCCGACACCCTGGGCGACCAGCGCGTCGGCCGCCGCGCCGTGCAGCCAGACCGCCCCGGCCACGGCCTGATCCAAGGGCAATTGCTGGCCAATCAGCGAGCCCAGCATGCCTGCCAATACGTCCCCGGTTCCGGCGGTGGCGAGCCCCGGATTGCCGCTGGTGTTGACCCGCAGATCGCCGTCCGGCGAGCAGACCACGGTGCCGGCGCCCTTCAATACCACCCAGGCCCGGTAACGCTGCGCCAGTTTCCAGGCGGCGCCCGGGCGGTCGGCCTGCACCTCGGAAGCGCTGATGCCCAGCAGGCGGCCGGCTTCGGCCGGGTGCGGCGTCAGCACCACGGGACCCTCGCCCCAGTTGGGCTGGATGTCGCCGCGCGCCAGCAGATTCAGTCCATCCGCGTCCAGCACCAGCGGCGCCCCGCGCCGCAGTACAAACAGTTCTGACAGCGCGTTGGCTGCCAAGGCCCCCGTGCCTATGCCGCAGCCAGCCACCCAGGCGGTGACGCCCCAGTCCTGTTCCAGCAGGGAGCCGGCGTCGCGCAGCATCAGTTCAGGCTGCAGCAGGTCGCAGGCCAGGGGCGCGGCGTCCTGGGCGAAACCGACCAGCACTTTGCCGGCGCCAATTTTCAAGGCGGCGCGCGCGGCCAGCAGGGCCGCGCCCGTCATTCCGGGCCCGCCGCCGACCACGCCCACCGTGCCGAAACTGCCCTTGTGGGTATCCCGGCCGCGCGGCGCGAACAGGGCGGGCAGGGCGGCGCGGTCGATGGCGCCGCCGGCGGACGGGGCGGTAGTGTTCATGGGCTGAGGCTCCTGGGGCAATCGGCGTGGCGCGATGGCGCGTATCTACTATAGTGCGCCCAAACCGGCCGGCATCCGGCCCGGCCCCAAGACAAGACGACGTGGAGACAAACATGAGCGACATCACGCTGGAACACTATTCCGCCTATGAGTCCCTGAAGCTGCGCCGGCACCCCGGCGGGGTGTTGGAAGTGATCATGGGCGCCAAGGGCGGCAAGCCGGGCAAACTGTCCACCGCCGATGACCGCATGCACCGCGAACTGGCCGACATCTGGCGCGACATCGATACCGACCCCGACACCCGGGTGGTGGTGATCCGCGGCGAGGGCAAGGGGTTTTCGGGCGGCGGCGACCTGGATCTGGTGCAGCAGATGGCCGACGACTTCGACGTGCGCACCCGCGTCTGGCGCGAAGCCCGCGACCTGGTCTACAACATCATCAACTGCAACAAGCCCATCGTGTCCGCCATGCATGGCGCGGCGGTGGGCGCGGGCCTGGTGGCGGGCTTGCTGGCCGACATCTCCATCGCCGCACGCGACGCGCGCATCATCGACGGCCATACCCGCCTGGGCGTGACGGCCGGCGACCATGCCGCCATCGTCTGGCCGCTGCTTTGCGGCATGGCCCGCGCCAAGTACTACCTGATGCTTTGCGAAACCGTGACCGGAGAGGAAGCCGAGCGCATCGGTCTGGTGTCGTTGTGCGTGGACGAGGCCGAACTCATCGGCCGCGCCTTCGAAGTCGCCAACAAGCTGGCCGCGGGCTCCCAGACCGCCATCCGCTGGACCAAGTACTCGCTCAATAACTGGCTGCGCATGGCGGGGCCGAGCTTCGATACTTCGCTGGCGCTGGAATTCATGGGTTTTGGCGGGCCCGACGTGCGCGAAGGGATCCAGTCCCTGCGTGAACGCCGCGCGCCGAACTTCCGGCCGGATTCGCCGTTCTGAGGCAGCGGACGGCGCGCGCCGGGGCAGGGCGCGCCATCCGGCTTCCCTACTTCTTGAAGAACTTCGCGAAGGCCGCCTGCGCCTCTTCGGATTGCAGACGGATGCGGAACTGTTGGGCTTCGTAATCCATGGTGTCCTGGATCGCCTGGCGGTCCGGGCGGCGCAGCATGGCCTTGGTCAGGCGCAGCGCGGCGGGCGGTTGGCGCGCCAAATCAGCAGCCGTGGCCTGTGCCGCGGCCAGCGCCTGGCCTCGTGGCGTTACCGACGTCGCCAACCCGGCTTCGCGCGCGTCTTCGGCGGAAAATGCCTTGCCCTGCAACAGCCATTCGGCAGCGCGACGCCCGGCCAGTCGGGGCAACAACAGACTGGAGGCACCCTCCGGGCACAGGCCCAGCGCCACGAATGGCATGCGTAGCGTGGCGCCTTCGCCGATGTGGACAAAGTCGCAATGCTGCAGCAGCGTCACGCCGATGCCGATTGCGTAGCCTTCGACCGCGGCAATGACCGGGACCTCGGCGGAGGACAAGGCCCGCAGGAACGTCAGCCCGGCGCTGTCGCCCGCCCCACGCTCAGCCTGAAAGTCGCGCAGGTCGTTACCC
>NZ_JBARYB010000193.1:0-31752 GCF_049647645.1 Achromobacter sp. | reverse complement strand
GGTCGCCGCCGGCCTGGCGGCGATGGGCGTGCGGGAAGGCGACGTGATCGCCGTGCTGCTGCGCAACGGCCTGCCTTACCTGGAGATCATCCAGGCCTGCAAGCGGCTGGGCTGCTATTACTGCCCGATCAATTGGCATTTCACTGGCGCCGAAGTGGCGTTCCTGATTGAAGACAGCGGCGCCCGCGTGCTGATTGCCCATGCCGACCTGTGGCTGCCGCTGCGCGATGCGCTGCCCGCCGGCCTGCCTGTGTTGCTGGCCGGCGCTGGCGCGGCGCAGTCCGGGCATGCGGACTACGATGCCTGGCGCGACAGCCAGCCGCCCTACGACGGTCCGCGCGTGGCGCCGCGCGGCCACATGGCCTATACCTCCGGCACCACCGGCCGGCCCAAGGGCGTGGTGCGCGCGCCATTTCCGCTGGAACATCTGGCACGCCATCAGGAACAGGTCGACGCAGTGGTGGAAGCGGCCTACGGCCTGCGCCCGGGCTCCCGCGCCTTGCTGCCCGCGCCGATCTACCACAGCGCGCCCAGCGTGTACGCGCAGGTGGCCTTGCGGGTCTGCGAGACCTTCGTGCTGACCGACAGGTTCGACCCCGTGGAGGTCCTGCGCCTGATCGAAGCGTATCGCATCGATACGGTCTACCTGGTCCCCATCATGTACGTGCGCCTGCTGAAGCTCGATGCCGCCACGCGCGCCGCGTACGACCTGTCGTCGCTGCGCTTCGTGGCCTCGACCGGCGCGCCCTGCGCGCCGGAGATCAAGCGCGCCATGATCGAATGGCTGGGCCCCGTTATCCATGAAACCTATGCTTCCAGCGAGGCCGGGATGGTCACGGTCATCGATTCGCACGAAGCGCTTGCCCGGCCCGGCAGCGCAGGCCGGCCGGTCGGCGGCGCGCAAATCAGGATCTATGCCGAGGACGGGTCGCCCTGCGCGGCGGGCGAAATCGGGCGGATCCACGTGCGCCAGCCTGCCTACGCGGACTTCACGTATCGCAACAACCCGCAAGCCCGCGCCGAAGTCGGGAAGGACGGGCTCATCGGCCTGGGCGACCTGGGCTATCTGGACGCGGACGGCTACCTGTATGTGTGCGACCGCGAATCGGATCTGGTGATCTCGGGTGGCGTGAACATCTATCCCGCCGAGATCGAGCACCAGTTGATGCAGTATCCAGGCGTGGCGGATTGCGCCGTGTTCGGCGTGCCGGATGACGAATACGGAGAGCGGCTGATGGCGCTGGTGCAGCCTGCGGCGGGCGCGTCGCCCGAGCCCGAGGCCCTGACGCTATGGCTGACGCAACGGCTCGCGCGCTACAAGGTGCCGCGCGAACTGCAACTGCGCGCGGAACTGCCGCGCGACGACAACGGCAAGATCGCCAAGCGCAGGCTGCGCGCCGAATTCTGGGCGGGCAGGCAGCGCAAGGTATAGCGCAGCGCGGCGCACGGCCGCGACAACAAGAGCACGATAGCTCGGGAGACAAGCATGGCATACAGACTGAACCACAGGCTGCGTCGCATCGCGGCCGCAACGATCTTCGCGCTCGCCGGCCCCTCTGCCGCGCTGGCGGCGTTTCCAGACAAGCCGGTCAAACTGGTCGTGCCGTACACGCCAGGAGGCTCCGCGGACCAATTGTCGCGGGTGCTGGCCGAGGGCATGTCGCGCGATCTCGGGCAACCCGTGGTCGTGGAGAACAAGCCCGGCGCCAATACCATGATCGCCGCTACCCAGGTAGCGCGATCCGCGCCCGACGGCTATACGGTCTTTCTCGCCAGCAACGCCAGCATGGTGCTCAATCCCATGCTCTACCAGCGTATCGCCTATGACGCCGCGCGCGATTTCCGCGTGCTCGGCATCGCCGCCGAATTGCCGCTGGTGGTGGTGGCCAACAACGAGGTGCCGGCCGGCACGCTGGCCGAATTCGTCACCTATGCCAAGTCGCAGCCGGGCAAGCTGAACTACGCTTCCGTGGGCATAGGCAATCCGCTGCAGCTGGCGACCGAACTGCTGAAATCGCGCACCGGCATGGACGTGGCGCATATCCCGTACAACGGCAGCGCGCCAGCGCTGACTTCGCTGATGGGCAACGACACCCAACTCATGGTGGACGTGGTCAGCACGTCGCTGCCGCTGGTGCGGGAACGCAAGATCAAGGCGCTGGCCGTCACGACCGGGGAACGGCTGGCCGTGCTGCCGGAGGTGCCGACCGTGGCGGAAAGCGGCTTTCCGGGATTCCGCGCCGCCACCTGGTTCGGCCTGGCCGTGCCGCGCGCCGTGCCGCAAGCCGAGGCGCAGCGCCTGCAGGCGGCGTTGGACAAGGTGCTGAAGGATCCGGCGTTCCGCGGCCGCTTCGAACCATTGGGCCTGGTGATCCAGGCGCCGCGCAGCCAGGCCGACGTCGACGCCTACGTGCAGGAAGACCGCCAGCGCTGGGGCGCGGTGATCGAGGCCAATCACATCAAGCTGGACTGACGCGGCTATGGCCGCGGGGGCGTGAGTCCGGCCGATTCACGCCGCCTGAGGGCCGGCGCCCTCAGGCCTTCTTGCCGCCGCCGCGGCGCGCCTTGCGCGTGACGTTGCGCCGCGACATCTCGGAGTCCAGGATCAGCCGGCCTTCGAGCTTGCCGTGCATGCGCTTGACCGAGCGCATCGCATCCTGCATGTGCTCGCTCATCAGCGTGCGCACCTTCTCCACGTCGCGCTCGCGCGCCGCCGCCAGGATCTGGCGGTGAAAACCAGTGTTGGCGCTGCCGAAGCGCTGCTGCTCGGATAGCGGCATCTCGTTGTCGAACACCGTCAACTGCCGGATCATTTCGTTGGTCATCTCGCAGCTGAAGCGCAGGAACGGGTTGGGGCAGGCTGCGGCGAAGACGTCGTGGAAATTGATCTCTTCCTGGCGCTGGGCCAGCGGATCGTCCACATGTTCGGCGGACGGATCGCAGCAGGCGATGTTCTCCTCCAGTGCGGCGAAATGCGCCTCCGTCAGGAACGGCACGGCGCTGGCTGCCAGTTCCGGCTCCAGCAGCTTGCGCACCTGGTAGATGTCTTCGATTCGCACTTCCTTGAAGAACAGGTAGTTCTGCATCAGCTGGAAGGTGCGGTCCAGCGGCACCTCGACCACGGTGCCGCCGCCGCCGGGCCCGGTGCTGACCTTCACCAGCCCCTGCACCTCCAGAGACTTGAGCGCTTCGCGCATGGTGCTCTTGCTGACCGAGAACATGCTTTGCAGCTCGCTCTCGCGCGGCAGCTTGTCGCCCGGCAACAGATTCTTGGCCGTGATCAGCCGCTTGATCTCCTCGGCGACCAGGTCGCTGCGCTTGGGCGGACTCGATGCGCCCGCGGCTTGTAGGTCGTGACTGTTGAACGCCATTGCGTTCCTCCGTTGCTGCGTGGTGTGCGCGGGGCTGGCCCCGTGGCGGTACTGCGCGGACCCCGGGTTATACCTGATGCGCCCGCTATTGACAGAGCCGGCTCGCCAAACTGATCATAATAATAATCCTATTTATCATGATAAATAGGATGGTGGTCGCAGTATAGGCACGAAGCGCCAGGACTTGCGAGTACGCCCACGCGGCGGCGGCCCTGGCACGGGAGCTTGGAGCAGACAGAGTCGGAATGGGGACGCGCATGGTGCGCGCCCGACATCGTCAATATGCCGCGGCAGCGCCAGCGGCAGCCAGGGAGAACCATCTTGAATCGCCGCAACCTGCTGAAAATGGCCGCGCTTGGCGCGGTGCCCGGATCACTATGGGCCGCCCGGTCCGCGTTGGCGCAAGCCGATGCCATCCAGTTCGGGTGTCCGGTGCCCATGTCGGGCGCCTTCGCCGCCAACGGCAAGTACGCCGACCTGGGCATGAAACTGGCGCTGGAGCAGTACGGCCGCGCGCTGGACCGGCCGCTGGCCTATACCGTGCTGGACACCGAGGGCAAGCCGGCCACGGCGGTGCGCAAGGTGCAGGAAATCTCGCAACAGAAGGGCGTCAAGTTCTTCGCCGGCGGCATCCTGTCTTCAGAAGCGCTGGCCATGGGCAAGGAAGTGGAGCGCGCCGGCGGGGTCTTCATCACCACCGCGGGCGCGGACGAAATCACTGGCAAGGACTGCAACCGCGCGACCTTCCGCTGGTCGGTGCCCACCTTCGGCGCCATCGAGCAGACCGTGCGCCCCTTGCTGGAAAAGCTGCCCAACGCCAAGCGCTGGTACACCATCACGCCGCAATACGTGTTCGGCGACGGTCTGCTCGGCGCGGCCAAGGCGATCTTCAAGGAAAAGGGCATCGAGCATGTGGGCAACAGCTACCACTCGCTGACCGAGAAGGAGTTCAGCGGCTACCTCACCAACGCCATGGCCGCCAAGCCGGACGTGCTGCTGATCCTGAACTTCGGCTCGCAGTCTTCGGACACGCTGCGCCAGGCCGTCAGCTTCGGCATGAAGCAGAACTGCACCATCCTGGTGGCCTGGGCGTCGGGCCTGGAGCAGTTCGAAGGCCTGGGCGCCGACCTGTGCGAAGGCGTGTATTTCGGCGCGCAGTACTGGCACGGCATCGATT
Source organism: Achromobacter sp. (assembly GCF_049647645.1). Classification (GTDB taxonomy): domain Bacteria; phylum Pseudomonadota; class Gammaproteobacteria; order Burkholderiales; family Burkholderiaceae_B; genus Achromobacter. The sequence goes on along the minus strand of NZ_JBARYB010000193.1, from coordinate 27,204 downwards.
CGCCGCTGAACAAGGAACTGGTGCAGCTGTCCAGGGACAAGACGCGCGCCAATCCCAACTACAGCCTGGCGGGCTCCTACATCTGCACCCGCATCATGCTGGACGCCATCGTCAAGGCCGGCAGCGCCGACCCGGCCAAGGTCATCGCGGTCATGGAGGGCATGGCCTACGAAGGCCTGACGGGCAAGGAGGAAATCCGCAAGGAAGACCACCAGGTCCTGAAGAACTACTACCTGCTCAAGGGCCGCGCCAAGAAGGACATGAAGGACAAGGACGACTATGCCGAGATCGTGCATAGCGGCCGCTCCTTCCTGCCGCCCGCGGAAACCGGCTGCAAGCTGTAGCGCGCCCCTGAGGCGGGCAGCCGTGGGCGCCTTGCGTCCGCGGCTGCCGCGCGCCCCGCGGCCTTTCGTTTCCTCCACCGGGCATACCCATGAACGTCTATCTCCTCCAGATCATCAATGGGATCGGGGTAGGCATGCTGTACTTCCTTCTGGCAGTCGGCCTGTCCATCGTCTTCGGTCTGTTGCGCTTCGTGAACTTCGCCCACGGGGCGTTCTATCTGCTGGGCGCCTACTTCTGCTTCCAGGCCATCCAGTGGGGCCTGAATTTCTGGCTGGCCCTGGCCATCGTGCCGCTGCTGGTGGGCGCATTCGCCTGGGTGGCTGAAAAAGTGCTGCTGCGCCACGTCTACGCGCAGGCGCACGAGTTCCACATCCTGATCACCGTGGGCCTGGCGCTGGTGCTGCAGGAACTGGTCATCGTGATCTGGGGGCCGATAGGCGACAACGTCGCCGCGCCGTCCGCGCTGCAGGGCGTGGTCATGTGGGGCAGCTTCATCTATCCCAAGTACCGCCTGTTCGTGATCGGCTTCACCGCGGTCTTCTCGCTGCTGCTCTGGTACGTGCTCGAAGGCACGCGGCTGGGCAGCGCGGTGCGCGCCGGCAGCGAATCCACCGAGATGGTGTCCATGCTGGGCATCAACGTGTTCCGCATGTTCAGCCTGGTGTTCGCGCTGGGCGCGGCGACCGCCGCCCTGGCCGGCGTGCTGGCCGCGCCAATCCGCGGCGTCGAGCCCTTCATGGGGATCGAAGCGCTGGGCATTGCCTTCGTCATCGTAGTGGTGGGCGGCATGGGCAGCTTCTTTGGCGCGCTGGTCGGCGGCCTCTTGATCGGCGTGGTGCAGAGCGTGATGAGCACGCTGTGGCCGGAAGGCGCGCGGCTGATGATCTATGTGGCGATGGCGGCGGTGCTGCTGCTGCGTCCGCACGGCCTGATGGGGAGAGGATGATGACGCGATTGAAATCGCACGCCCAGCTGCTGCTGGCGCTGGCCGTGGTCCTGCTGCTGCCGCTGTGCATGCAGTCGGGTTCGCTGGCCACGGAAGTGCTGATCTATTCCCTGGCGGTGCTCGGCTGCAACCTGCTGCTGGGATTCACCGGCTTGCTGTCGTTCGGCCAAGGCATCTTCTTCGGCCTGGGCAGCTACGCCGTCGGCATCCTGCTGACGCGTACCGGCCTGCCCATGCCCCTGGCGCTGCTGGCCGCGATGGCGGTGGGCGCTTTGGGCGCGACGCTGGTGGGCTGGTTCGCGATCCGCCAGCGCGGTACCTACTTCGTGATGCTGACGCTGGCCTTCGCGCAGATGTTCTACTTCCTGGCGTACAGCCTGCCCGATCTGACCGGGGGCGACAACGGCCTGCTGGACGTGCCGCGTCCCGCATTCTCCGTCGCGGGCATGGAACTGATGCCGCTGGCGACGCCCTGGCAGTTCTATGCCTTCGTGGCGGTGTGCTTTCTGGCGGTGTTCTGGCTGCTGCTGCGTGTGACCAACTCGGTATTCGGGCGCACTCTGCTTGCGATCCGCGACAACGAGGCGCGCGCCATGGCGGTCGGCTACAACGTGCGCCTGTTCAAGTTGGCGGCCTTCGCCATCTCTGGCGCCGTGACAGCGCTGGCTGGCGCCTTCCTGGCGATGATGACCGGCATCGCGCCGCTGTCCAGCATCGAGTACCACAGCAGCGAGATGATCCTGGTCATGACCGTCATCGGCGGTACCGGCAACCTGTTTGCTTCGGTGCTGGGCGCGGCGTTCTACGTGTTGTTCGCGGACTGGCTTTCCACCTTGTGGCCGCGCTGGCTGATGCTGCTGGGCTTCCTGCTGATTGCGGTCAGCCTGTTCATGCAGAAGGGGCTGTGGGGGCTGGGAGTACGCATCTGGCTGGCGCTGCGGCGCCGGCCCGCCGGCGCGGAGCCGGCCGCCACCAAGGAGGGCAGCGCATGAACCAGGCAAATTCCGCGCCGCTGCTGCAGGCCAGCGGCATCGTCAAGCGCTTCGGCAAGTTCGTGGCGCTGCACGGGGTCGATCTGCAGGTGCGGCCGCGCACGGTGCATTCGGTGATAGGCCCGAACGGCGCCGGCAAGACCACGTTGTTCCACATCCTGACGGGCACGCTGCGCACCAGCGAAGGCAGCATCGTGTTCGACGGTCAGGACGTCACGCAGGAGGCTGACTTCCAGCGCGTGCAGCGCGGCATCGCGCGCTCGTTCCAGGTCACCAGCCTGTTCGCCAATCTGTCGGTGCGCGAAAACCTGCGCCTGGCGGCGCAGGGCGCGCATCGCGCCGGCGCCTTCGACTGCTGGCATCCGCCCACCGGTCAGCGGGCGCAGCGCGAGGTCGTCGACGCGGCGCTGGAGCGGCTGGGCCTGTCGCGGCTGGCGGAGATTGCGGCGGGGGCGCTATCGCACGGCCAGCAGCGGCGCCTGGAAGTGGGCATGGCGCTGGCGGCCAGGCCGCGCGCCATCTTCCTGGACGAACCCACTTCCGGCATGGGGGTGGACGACCTGGAGGAAATGAAGCGGCTGATCCGCAGCCTGCGCGACGACCACACGGTGGTGCTGATCGAGCACAACATGAACATCGTGATGGACATCTCCGACACGATCACGGTGATGCAGCAGGGCCGCGTGCTGGTCGAGGGCGCGCCCGACGCGATCCGCAGCGACGAGCGGGTGCGCGCCGCGTATCTGGGCAACATGATCACGGGAGGCCGGGCATGATGCTGCATGTCGACACCGTACACAGCTATTACGGCAAGAGCCATATCCTGCAAGGAGTGTCGCTCGAGCTGCCGCAGGGCGAGGTGATCACGCTGCTCGGGCGCAATGGCGCGGGCAAATCGACCACGCTCAAGACCATCGCCGGCGTGATCGCGCCCAAGGGCGGCGCGGTGCGCTATGGCGGGCGCGACATCGCCGGGCTGCCGGCGCACAAGATCGCGTCCATGGGAATCTGCCTGGTGCCCGAGCACCGCGGCATCTTCAAGCTGCTGACGGTCGAGGAGAACCTGAAGCTGGGCATGCGCCGCGATTCGCCCTGGCAGCTGGAAGACATCTACCGCATCTTTCCCCGCTTGAAGGAGCGGCGCAGGAACGGCGGCGGCCAACTGTCCGGCGGGGAACAGCAGATGCTGGCGATCGGGCGCGCGCTCATGAACCATCCGCGCGTGCTGATGCTGGACGAACCGGTCGAGGGTCTGGCGCCGGTGATCGTCGAAGAAATCGTGGCGCAGATCAAATCCATCAAGCAGGCCGGCGTCACCATCCTGTTGGTGGAACAGAACCTGGAAGTCTGCACCCAGCTGGCCGACCGCCATTTCATCATCGAGCAGGGATCCATCGTCTACCAGGGCAGCAACGAGGCCTTCATGGCGGACGAGAACGTGAAAGACCGTTATCTGGGCGTGGGCGTATAGGGGCCGCCCGCAAGGCGCAACATGAAGCAGGGATTCAAGGAAACACCATGGAAATGAACACACTGGATGCCGTCAGCGGCATCCGCATCGACGGCAGCCGGCTCTGGAACTCGCTGATGGAGCTGGCCCGCATCGGCGCCACCGACAAAGGCGGCGTGTGCCGGCTGGCGTTGAGCGACCTGGACCGGCAGGGCCGAGACCTGGTCTGCGCCTGGGCCCGCGAGTTGGGCTGCAGCGTGCGCGTCGACGCTATCGGCAACATCTTCATGCGCCGCCCGGGCTTGCATGATGATCTGCCGGCCGTCATGACGGGCAGCCATATCGACACCCAGCCCACCGGCGGAAAATTCGACGGCAACTATGGCGTGCTAGCCGGCCTGGAAGTGCTGCGCACCCTGCATCAGCGCGGCATCGCCACCGAGGCGCCGCTGGAAGTGGTGGTGTGGACCAACGAGGAGGGCTCGCGTTTCGTGCCCGTGATGATGGGTTCGGGCGTGTACGCCGGCGCCTTCACGCTGGAGCACGCGCTGGCAGCGCAGGACCGCGACGGCGTCAGCGTGGATGAATCGCTGCGCGCCATCGGCTACGCCGGCCCCGAACCGGCGCGGCCGGGGGCGGTCGGGGCTTATTTCGAGGCGCACATCGAGCAAGGTCCCATCCTGGAGGACCGGGGTATCACCATCGGCGCGGTGCAGGGCGCTTTGGGCCAGCGCTGGTACGACGTCGCCATTACCGGCCAGGAGGCGCATGCCGGACCCACGCCGATGGAACTGCGCCGCGATGCCTTGCTGACCGCGTCCAGGCTGGTGCTGGAGGTCAACCGCATTGCGCTGGAGCATGCGCCGCACGGCCGCGGCACGGTGGGCTGCATCGACAGCTTTCCGAATTCGCGCAATGTGATCCCGGGCCGCGTGGCGCTGACCGTGGACCTGCGTGCGGCCGACGACGCCACGCTGGACAGCATGGCCGCGGCGTTTGCGCGCGCCTGCCGCGAACTGGCCGAGCCCGGCCGTTTCCTGGTCGAAAGCAAGGAGGTGGTGTACTTCCCGCCGCAACCCTTCGAGCCCCGGCTGGTACAGGCGATCCGCGACGGCGCCAGCACGCTGGGCCTGGATTCGCTGGACGTGATCAGCGGCGCGGGGCATGACGCGGTCTATATGGCGCGGGTGGCGCCGACCGCCATGATCTTCGTGCCATGCAAGGATGGCATCAGCCACAATGAAATAGAGGATGCGCAGCCCGAGCACCTGGAGGCCGGTTGCAATGTGCTGCTGCACGCCATGCTGCGCTGCTGCGGCCGTATCCAGTTCGCGGAAGGGGGCGTGCCATGAAGGTGCTGATTGCGCGTCTGAACCACGAGACCAATACCTTCTCGCCCGTGCCCACGCCGCTGTCCGCCTTCGGCAACGGCGGCCCGGCCTACGATGCGGCGGCCTATGAAGAGAACAAGGGCAAGCGCACGGCGATGTCGGCGTTCATAGACCTGGCCGAAGGGCGTGGCGCCGAACTGGTCACTCCGGTTTCGGCCACCGCTTATCCTAGCGGCCGCGTCGACGGGCAGGCCTACGCCGAGTTATGCGGCCGCATCGTTGCCGCTGCGCCGGGCTGCGACGTTATCCTGCTGGACCTGCATGGCGCCATGGCGGTGGAGACCACCGACGACGGCGAAGGCGACCTGCTCGAACGGCTGCGCGCCGCCGCGCCCGGCGCGCCGATCGCGGTGGCGCTGGACCTGCACGGCAACGTCACGCAGAAGATGATGGACAACGCCGACGTCATCGTCAGCTTCAAGACCTATCCCCACATCGACATGTACGAAACCGGCGAGCATGCCGGCAGGCTGCTGTTCGCAGGCATCGACGGCAAGTGCAAGCCTGTCATGGCGTGGCGCCGCCTGCCCTTGGTGTCGCATTCCCTGCGCAGCAACACGGCTGAAGGGGCCATGCGCGCCGCCGTCGAAGCGGCGCGGCAGGCCGAGGCCGCGGGTGCGCTGGGCGTGTCGGTGCTGGCGGGCTTCGGCCTGGCCGACATTCCGCATCCCTGCGTCAGCGTGGTGGCTGTCGCCGACGGCGACCGCGCAGAGGCAGAGCGCGTGGCGGGCGAGGTCGCCGCCCTGATCTGGGAGCAGCGCGACGGCTTCTTCTACGACAGCGAGCCGCTGGCAGCATCGCTGGCGCGCGCCAAGGCGCTGGCCGAAGGCGCCAGCAAACCCGTGCTGCTGCTGGACCATGGCGACAACTGCATGAGCGGCGGCACCTGCGACACCCTGGACGTGCTGATGGCCGCGCTGGAAGCCGGACTGGAAGGCATCCAGGCGGGACTATATTGCGACCCCGAGGCCGTCGCCGAACTGACCCGCGCCGGCGTCGGCGCCACGGTGGAGCTGCCGGTAGGCAACAAACGCGCCATCGACGAGATCGGCCGCGGCGCGCAGCCCGTCACGCTGCGCGGCACCGTGCGGGCGTTGAGCAATGGCGAGTACGTGATCACTGGCCCCACCTACACCGGGCAACTGGCCTGCATGGGCCGCAGCGCGGTGCTGGACATAGGCGCGGCGCAGCTGGTGCTGACGGAACAGACCCACGAACCCTGGGACCTGGGCGTGTTCCAAAGCCTGGGGCTGGACCCGTCCCGCGCCCGTTTCGTGCTGGTGAAGTCCCGCATGTACTGCCGGCCGGTGTTCGTGCCGATCTCCCAGGCGCTGGTCGAATGCGACAGCCCGGGTGTCACCAGTTCCGACTGGTCGCTGTTCGAATTTCGCAGGCGTGCGCGGCCGCTGTATCCCTTGGAGCCCATGGCGGCGGCCGACTACGATCCCCGCGCAGGCGGCCGATAAGCCGGCCGGGAAGAGGAGGGTGCCACGGGCGGCAGCTGTGGCGCCCTGGCAACGGACATTCTCAAACAAAAAGTAACATAAATGAGAATGATTCCGTTTGCCGTAGAATGGGGCGCTCAGTGATTCCAGTCCCCTTTGGTGCAGCCGGCCCGGCAAGGCCCAGGCCTTCCGGCACGTTCCAGACGCATCCGTAGTTCTCCAGTGCGCGCGTGACCCCATCGGGATTTTGATATCTGCCTGCGAACTTCCCGACATGAAAATCCGAACTCTAGCCTGCATGGCCGCTGCGCTGCCGTGCTATCTCCCCGTTGCCCACGCCCAATCCGCGTCTGATCAGGCCGGCTCCGTGGTTTCTATGGATGCCATCAAGGTCGAGGCCAGCGCCGATGCCTCGGCCGGCGGCCTGGCTGAACCCTTTGCCGGCGGGCAGGTCGCGCGCGGCGGCCGCGTCGGCCTGCTGGGCACTCAGGACTTGATGGACACGCCGTTCAGCATCACCAGCTACACCAATGAACTGATCCAGGATCGTCAGGCCCGCAGCGTCGGCGACGTGCTGCAGAACGATCCGGGCGTGCGCGTGGCGCGCGGCTTTGGCAACTTCCAGGAGTCGTACTTCATCCGCGGCTTCATCCTGAGTTCGGACGACGTGGCCTATAACGGCCTCTACAGCCTGCTGCCACGCCAGTACATCGCCACCGAGCTGTTCGAGCGCGTGGAAGTCCTGCGCGGCGCCTCGACGTTCCTGACCGGCGCCCCGCCCAATGGCGGCGGCATAGGCGGCGTGATCAACCTGGTGCCCAAGCGCGCGCCGAACGATCCGCTGACCCGCGTCACCACCGGCGTCTCCAGCGGCGGGCAGTTCCAGTTGTCCACCGACATCGCCCGCCGCTTCGGCCCGGGCGACAGTACCGGCATCCGCTTGAATGCCGCGCAGCGCAGCGGCGATACCGGCATCGACGATGAACATTCCCGCACCAGCCTGGTGTCGCTGGGCCTGGACTGGCGCTCGGCCGACACCCGCCTGTCCGCGGACATCGGCTGGCAGGAAAACAAGCTCAAGCGCGCACGTCCCAACGTGTCCCTGACGGGCCTGAAGGACCATGTGCCCGATGCGCCCGATGCCAGCAGCAATTACGCGCAGCCCTGGTCATACTCCAATGAACGCGACGTCTTCGGCACCGTGCGCGCAGAACATGACTTCAGCGACAAGCTGACGGCCTGGGCAGCCTTCGGCATGCGCCGCAGCGACGAGGCGAACTCGCTGGGCAACGTCACGCTGACCAACGCCAGCACCGGCGCGGGCAATTTCTACCGCTTCGACAATACTCGCAAGGACAGCGTCAACACGGGAGAACTGGGCTTGCGCGCCAAGGCCCGCACCGGCCCGGTGGGGCATGAATTCGTCGTGTCGGCGGCCTTCTTCGACCTGAAGAAGAAGAACGCCTACGTGATGGACTACAAGAACACCTTCCCCACCAACATCTACGATCCCATCTCGTACGACAAACCCGCCTTCAGCGCGGACGCGCTGCGCGGCAACGACCTGGACGATCCCGCCTTGCAAGGCCGCACGCGCACCAGCAGCTACGCCATTGGCGACACCATGTCGTTCCTGGACGACCGGGTGCTGCTGACGCTGGGCGTGCGCCACCAGCGCCTGTCGATGCGCAGCTATGCCTACAACACCGGCAAGGAGAACGGCGCCTACGACCAGAGCCACAACTCTCCGGCCGCGGGCCTGGTGGTCAAGGTGGCGCCCAGCGTGTAGCTGTACGCGAACTACATCGAAGCTTTGGTGGCGGGCGATACGGCCCCGCTGAACGCCAATGGCAGGCCCGTGACCAACGGCGGAGAGAGCTTGTCGCCCTATGTCTCGAAGCAGAAGGAAATCGGCGTCAAGTACGAGGACGACGGCCTGGGCGCGGGACTGGCGCTGTTCTCCACCGACAAGCCGCGCTCCGCGTACACGCCGGAGAACACCTTCACCGCGTCAGGCAAGGACCGTCACCAGGGCGTGGAACTCACTATGTACGGCGAACCCGTGCAGAGCGTGCGCCTGCTGGGCGGCCTGACCTGGCTGGACGCCAAGCAGCGTTCCACCGGCAATGCGTCCATCGACGGCAATCGCGTGATCGGCGTGCCGCGCTTCCAGGCCAACATGGGCGTGGAATGGGACATCCCCGGCGTGCCGGGCCTGGCCGTGGACGGCCGGGTGGTCTACACCGGTTCGTCCTACGCGGATGACGCCAACACGCTCAAGGTGCCGGGCTGGACCCGCTTCGACGCGGGCCTGCGCTACATGATGGACGTGGACGGCCATGTCGTGACCTTGCGCGCCCGCGTGGACAATATCGCCAACCGCAATTATTGGGCGTCGGTGGGCGGGTTCCCCGGCAATGGCTACCTGGTGCTGGGCGGCCCGCGCACCTTCTCGCTCAGCGCGAGCATGGACTTCTGAGTTCAGGCGGCGTTCACCAGAACCAGCCGCCGCGCGTCAAGTCCGCCTCGCAGCCTTTGTACTGCGAGGCGAATTTGTCGGCGCGGGCCTGGACCTTCTGCGACACGGTCTTGAGCCAGGCCTTGCGATCAAAGCTGCGGTTGCGGTAGCCGGTCCAGCCCTCGTGGTAGTTCAGGTACTGGCCGTAGGCGTCGGACTTGGACACGCCATTGATGCGCTGGGTCTTGCTCATGTACCAGCCCATGAAATCCAGTGCATCGGCGAAATCGTCGCGGCTGGAGCCCCAGCCTCCCGCATCTTTCTTGTAGTCGTCCCAGGTCTCGTCCTTGGCCTGGGCGTAGCCGTAGGCGGAACTGACGCGGCCCCAGGGGATGAAGCCCAGGAAGTAGTAGCGCGGCGGCACCGCGTCCTGCTTGAAGGAAGACTCCTGGTACATCATGGCCATGGGCACCGGCACCGGCGCGCCCCATTTCTTCTGTACCTTCAAGGCGGCATCGTGCCAGTCCGGTTTTTCGCGAAAGATGGCGCATATGTTCTCGGGATTCGAGGGCGGCGCGGTGGCGCAGCCGGCGAGCGCCAGCAGTAGCAGGGGCGGCAGCAAAAGCCGGGTCATGGGCGGTCTTCCTCCGGAGATCGGGGCGGGGGGTGAGGGGGATTGTCACAAGATACCGCGATTGTATGAAAACGTATCGCCGAAAAAGTTCCGTCCCTGAAATTCTCCGACCAAGGCGGCGCGGCTGCCTTGGTCGCAGGCAAAGAAAAACGGCCCCGGATCGCTCCGGGGCCGTCTTGCAGGCGATGCAGCCAGGCTGCGCAGCCTGACGCTTAGACTTCGATGACGTCAGCCACGTCCTTGTAGTCCGGGATCTTGTCGAAGTTCAGGTACTGGTAGATCTGGTCGCCGCTCTTGTTGATGACGCCCATGTCGGCCATGTACTCGTCCTTGGTCGGGATGCGGCCCAGCTTCGAGCAGATGGCGGCAAGTTCGGCCGAACCCAGGTACACGTTGGTGTTCTTGCCCAGGCGGTTCGGGAAGTTGCGGGTGCTGGTCGACATGACGGTCGCGCCTTCACGCACCTGGGCCTGGTTGCCCATGCACAGCGAGCAGCCCGGCATTTCCGTGCGGGCGCCGGCGGTGCCGAACACGCCGTAGTGGCCTTCCTCGGTCAGTTGCGCGGCGTCCATCTTGGTCGGCGGGGCGACCCACAGCTTGACCGGGATATCGCGCTTGCCTTCCAGCAGCTTGGAGGCTGCGCGGAAGTGGCCGATGTTGGTCATGCAGCTGCCGATGAACACTTCGTCGATCTTGGCGCCGGCGACTTCCGACAGGGTCTTCACGTCGTCCGGGTCGTTGGGGCAGGCCACGATGGGCTCGTGCACGTCGGCCAGGTCGATCTCGATCACGGCGGCGTATTCGGCGTCGGCGTCCGGCTCCAGCAGCTTGGGATCGGCGAGCCAGGCTTCCATGGCCTTGATGCGGCGGCCCAGCGTGCGCTCGTCTTCGTAGCCGTTGGCGATCATCCACTTCAGCATCACGATGTTGCTGTTGATGTACTCGATGATCGGTTCCTTGTTCAGGAACACCGAGCAGCCGGCGGCCGAACGTTCGGCGGAAGCGTCCGACAATTCAAAGGCTTGTTCGACCTTCAGGTCAGGCAGGCCTTCGATTTCCAGGATGCGGCCGGAGAAAATGTTCTTCTTGCCTTGCTTGGCAACCGTCAGCAGGCCTTGCTTGATGGCGTACAACGGGATCGCGTTGACCAGGTCGCGCAGGGTCACGCCAGGCTGCAGCTTGCCCTTGAAGCGCACCAGCACCGATTCCGGCATGTCCAGCGGCATCACGCCGGTGGCGGCGGCAAAGGCGACCAGGCCCGAGCCGGCCGGGAACGAGATGCCGATGGGGAAGCGGGTGTGCGAGTCGCCGCCGGTGCCGACGGTGTCGGGCAGCAGCATGCGGTTCAGCCAGGAGTGGATCACGCCGTCGCCGGGGCGCAGCGAGACGCCGCCGCGGGTGCTGATGAATTCCGGCAGCGTGTGGTGCGTCTTGACGTCCACGGGCTTGGGGTAGGCGGCGGTGTGGCAGAACGACTGCATCACCAGGTCGGCCGAGAAGCCCAGGCAGGCCAGGTCCTTCAGCTCGTCGCGGGTCATGGGGCCGGTGGTGTCCTGGCTGCCGACCGAGGTCATCTTCGGTTCGCAGTAGGTGCCCGGGCGGATGCCCTTGCCTTCTGGCATGCCGCAGGCGCGGCCGACCATCTTCTGGGCCAGGGTGTAACCCTTGCCGGTATCGGCCGGGTCCTTCGGCAGGCGGAACAGCGTCGAGGCCGGCAGGCCCAGCGCTTCGCGCGCCTTGGCGGTCAGGCCGCGGCCGATGATCAGCGGAATGCGGCCGCCGGCGCGCACTTCGTCGAACAGCACGTCGGACTTGACTTCGAATTCGGCGATGACTTCGCCGTTCTTCAAAGCCTTGCCGTCATAGGGGCGCAGTTCGACCACGTCGCCCATTTCCATCTTGGAAACGTCGAGTTCGATCGGCAGGGCGCCGGCGTCTTCCATGGTGTTGTAGAAGATCGGGGCAATCTTGTTGCCCAGGCACACGCCGCCGAAACGCTTGTTCGGCACGAAGGGGATGTCTTCGCCGGTGAACCACAGCACCGAGTTGGTGGCCGACTTGCGCGACGAACCCGTGCCGACCACGTCGCCGACGTAGGCGACCAGGTGGCCCTTTTCCTTCAGGGATTCGATGAACTTGACCGGGCCGCGCTTGCCGTCTTCTTCCGGTTCGAACGCGGCGCCGTCGCGCTGGTTCTTCAGCATCGCCAGGGCGTGCATCGGGATGTCGGGGCGGGTGGTGGCGTCGGGAGCCGGCGACAGATCGTCGGTGTTGGTTTCGCCCGGCACCTTGAAGACGGTGATGGTCAGGCTTTGCGGCAGTTCCGGACGGCTGGTGAACCATTCGGCGTCGGCCCAGCTCTGCATCACGGACTTGGCGTTGGCGTTGCCCTTGTCCGCCTTTTCCTTCACGTCGTGAAAGGCGTCGAACATCAACAGGGTCTTCTTCAGCGCAGCGGCGGCGATGGCGCCGATTTCAGCGTCGTCCAGCAGGTCGACCAGCGGGCCAATGTTGTAGCCGCCCAGCATCGTGCCGAGCAGTTCAGTCGCCTTGGCACGGCTGATCAGCGCACAAGCTTCCTTGCCCAGCGCCACGGCGGCCAGGTACGAAGCCTTGACCTTGGCGGCGTCGTCCACGCCGGCCGGCACGCGGTGGGTCAGCAGCTCGACCAGGTTCTGCTCTTCGCCAGCGGGCGGGTTCTTGAGCAGTTCGATCAGTTCAGCGGTTTGTTTGGCCGTAAGGGGCAGCGGGGGGATCCCCAGAGCCGCGCGTTCGGCAACGTGTTGGCGGTAATTATCCAGCATGTGAGGCCTGCTCAAAGTCGGGTTGGAAGAAGGGTTGTTGGCCGGATTGTAGAGGGAACAGGGGGACGCAAGCAAATGTCTTATATCTTATATAAGACTTGGGCTGATAGCTGTTGCTTAAGGGCGACGGCGGGGCGCCAGCCCCTCTGCCGATACGCGGCGGGATTGGGGGGGATGGGGCGGGATGGGGCGGGTGGCGGGGCCCAGGCTGGACAGGTTTGGCGGGGCTGGCCTGGTGGGGGGCCGCCCCGGGGGCGGGACCGTCTAGCGCGGCCCGGCGTCGTACACCACGCCCACCCGCGCGAAGTTGCCGCCGTATTGCTTGACGTCCACCTGGAACGGCGCGCTGTCCTCCGGCTTGAGCTTGGGTAGCCGCAGTTCCTGGAAGACCGCGCCGCTGAGCTTGTCCTGGGCGTCGTACAGGCTGACCCAGACTCTGACGTTTTCGACTTCGGCCTGGCTGTCGTTGCGCACGCGTCCGTGCACGGTCACGTACTTGTAGCGGAAGCGGTAGGTGAAGTTCAGGGTGCCGGTGCCGACCTGGGCCTCCGTGTTCTCGACCGTGATCGCCAGCTTCGGGCGCGGGCCGGGCAGGGCGGCGCGCTTGGCGGGCAGCCAGTCGGTCTTGACCTCGCTGTAGCGGTCGATGCGGCCGGTCAGCGCCACGGGCACCCTTTCTCCGGGGTACAGGCGCGCCGGCAGGCTCCAGGCCTGGCGCACGTCCAGCCGGCGGGATCCGTCGAACAGGGAGATATCCGCCTTCGGCGACAGGACGACGTACTGGTCGCTGGTGTTGACCAGCTCGGCATACATGACCGGGCGCTCGATCTCGTCGAGGAGGCGACGCGGGGCCGACAGCTTGAGCGCGCTGGCGTCGAACAGGGCGAAGCCCGGATCCAGCAGTTCCTCGGTGGTCAGGCGCACGTGCTCGATGACCCGCAGGTCGGCCGGGCTGACGCGCACAATGCGGCTGGGCGGTGCTTCTTCCTTGGAGGCGGCGGGCGCGGTGGCCGGGTTTTCACTTTGCACCATGTAGTCGTAGGATGTGACCTGGCCCTCGGCCAGCATCTCGCAGCGCACGTCGAAGGAGGTCAGCGCGTTCGGGGCCAGCGGGCTGGCGGCGCCGTAGCCGTTGCCGGTGCCGATCAGCTTGCCGTCCTCGCCATACAGCATGACCGTGATCTGGCTGCTGTTGGCCTCGTTGGCGCCGTTGTTCTTCAACAGGCCGACCAGGCGGTAGGCGCCGTCGTTGCGCACCAGTTGCACCTTGCTGGCGGCCACCTCGTTGTTCCTGTCCCGCGCCAGCCTCGGCTGCGAGACCTGCAGCGTATAGCGGCTGTAGGCCTGGCTGGGCGTGGAGATCGTGACGGGCGTGTATTCGCCCGGCTGCAGCGAGCGCGCCGGCGCCGAGCCGGAATTGGACGGCAGCGACAGTTCGCCCTGGAAGAACGAGGCCGTGACGCGCGGCACGTCGATCTTCTTGCCGGTCTCGTTGCGCATGATCATGACCAGCTGCGTGCGGTCGCGGACCCGGATTTCCTGCACGTCCGTCAGCTTGACCAGCGAGGCGTCGATGGGAGGGGGCGCCGGCGGCTGCCTGATGGTGGTGGAGGGCTTGGATCCCAGCAGGGAAGCGACCAGCGGCACCGCAATCACGGCGGCGACGGCGACTGCCACCGCCGCAATGGCGCGCGGGCCGAGCTGCGGCTTGGGGGCCGGCTGCTGCATGCCGCGCAGGATCTTCTCCAGCCGTTGGGCAACGTTGTCTTCGACCAGCGTGACCGGGTGGCAATGGCTGCAACGGTACTCGTTGGTGTCCAGCTTGGTGAATTGGGCGCTGCCGCAAGTCGAGCAGGTCAGGGTCACCGTGTTGATCGTGGTCTGTTTGGGCGTCATTCTCGCAGCCGTGCGCGCGCCGGATCCAGACGGCGCGGCGGATGGCGCGGCGGGAGCTAGACGCAAGGGATTTACTGGGCGGCAAGGATAGCGGCAGGGTGCGCCAGACATGGTGCACGAGCGCATCCGTTTGTGACAAAGTGTGTGGGTGAGCGTCCCGGTGCTATCATCGGCGGCGCAAAAAACAGATTCGAAAGCAGACCCTTAACGCTGTAGCTGTACCCCGTCGATCCGCTCCCGCGCCGCGCAACGCGCCGCTCCGGGCAGAGCCGAGGCAGGTCAGGCTCTACCCACTAGCATGAGCATTTCCCAATATTTGCTGTTCCTCGCTTGCGTGGCGCTCGCCACCTATGCGCAGACCATGACGGGCTTCGCCTTCGGCCTGGTGCTGCTGGGCCTGTCGGGCGTGTTCCAGCTGGCTTCCGTGTCCGAAGTGGCCAACGTGGTCAGCGTGCTGTCGCTGGTGAACGCGGTGGTGACGCTGGCGCGGGCCAAGCCCCAGGTGAACTGGTCGCTGATGCGGCCCGCCATGGCCAGCAGCCTGGTCGGAGTGGGGGCGGGCGTTGCCGCGCTGGCCTGGATCAGCGGGTCCATGAGCGTATTGCTGCAGCTGCTGCTGGGTTGCACGATCCTCGCTTGCGCGGTGCTGCTGGTGGCGCGCGCACAGCCGCTGGCGAGCGTGTCCTCGCGCGGATCGTTCGTCTTCTTCGGAGCCGTGTCGGGTGTGCTGGGCGGATTGTTTTCCAGCGCGGGACCGCCCATGGTCTATCACCTGTATCGCCAACCGCTGCCGCTGGCGGCCATCCGCAACAGCCTGCTGATCCTGTTTTCGCTGAACGCCATTGTGCGGCTGGCGCTGGTGACCGGGCAGGGGGCCTTCATGGCCTCGTCGTTCTGGCTGAGTTTGCTGGCGCTGCCGGTCGTGATTGGCGTGACCTGGGTGGCGCGCCGCTACAGCACGGCGGGTTCGATGCACACCGTCAAGCGCATGGTGTTCGTGCTGTTGCTGGCGGCCGGCCTGGGGCTGATCGTGCCGGCGTTCAAGGCGCTCGCGGCCGGCTAGCCGCGAGTCCTGTTGCGTGGAGCACGCGGTCTCAGCCGCGTTCGCCGGTGATGTAGCGTTCGAGTTCGTGGATGATGAACTTCTGTTCGCTCATGACGTCCTTGACCAGGTCGCCGATGGAAAGCAGGCCGATCAGCTTGCCGTCCTCGATGACAGGGAGATGACGGAAGTGGCGTTCCGTCATCATCGCCATGCAGTGCTCGCGGGTGTCCGCGCGGCTGACGTAGTACACCGAATCGGTCATGATGTCCCGCACCTTCGTGGTGCGCGAGGAGCGATCCTGCAGCACGATCTTGCGGGCGTAATCGCGCTCGGTCAGCATGCCCAGCACCGCATCGCCCTGGACCACCACTACGGCCCCGATGCTGCGTTCCGCCATGATTTTGACGGCTTCGAACACCGACGCGTCGGGTGAAACCGTCACGACGGAATGATTGGCTTTTTCCCTGAGTATCTCAGCAACTGTCTTCACGATGCGCTCCCGGATCGCTGGTGAGGATAAAACCCATGCTCCATCCTAAGCCTGGCGGCCGTGTTGCCGCAAGCGGCGCGGCTATTTCGCGGTCTTGTCGCGGAACGCCTGGCTGGCCATTTCGCGCAGGTTGCGCGTGGCGCTGCGCTCGGTGGCGGGATTCCAAGCCAGGGAAATGCCGATCGATGCATCGGCCGGAAAATCGGCCAGCGTCTTGTAGACCACGTTGGTGCCGGGCAGGCGCCGGCCGCCGGCCGGCACCAGCGCCACGCCCAGGCCGCTTTCCACCAGGCTGAGCAGGGTCTGCACCTGCACCGCCTCCTGCGTGATGCGGGGCGTGAAGCCGCGCAGCTGGCAGGCGTTGATGGCGGCCATGCGCAGGCCGGCAGCTTCGCTGGCGGTGTACATGATGAAAGGTTCGTCGGCCAGGTCCGCCAGGCGGATGCGGCCGCGCCGCGCCAGCGGATGCGTCTTGGGCACGGCCAGCGCGAAGTTCTCGGTCGTGAGCGGGGCCAGGCGCACGCTCGATCCCATCGCCACCGGCACGCGCACGATGCCGACCTCCAACGTGTCTTCCTCGAGTTCCTGCATGATGCGTATCGACGTGGCTTCGCGCAGCACCACGGTGACGCCGGGATAGCGTTGCCGGAATGGCGGCAGGATGCGCGGCAGCACGCCGTGCGTGGCCGAGCCCACGAAGCCGATGCGCACGGTGCCGCCTTCGCCCGCGGCCCCCGCGCGCGCCGCCTGCCGGAACTGCTCGGCGTGGAACAGGGCGCGGCGGGCTTCGTCCAGCGCCGCCAGGCCGGCTTCGGTGAGCTTCACGCCTTGGCGGCCGCGTTGGAACAGCGGCACGCCCACCATCTCTTCGAGCTTGCGTATCGAGACCGACAGCGGCGGTTGCGACATGTGCAGCTTTTCGGCCGCGCGGTGGAAGTTCAGCGTTTCGGCCAGGACCAGGAACTGCTGCAGATGACGGAAATCCATGAGGGCGCTCCGAAAGGCGGTTGGCATGGATGATATGGCTTCCGTATCGATTCCGGCATTGGTGCTATCCCTTCGCTATCAGGGGATGGCGCGTTGCGCGTCGCGCGCAAGCCTTGGGGGTGAGGCGGCGGCCGGGCGGCGGCGGTATGATGGAACGCATTACAAGGAGGAAACACCATGAATGAAGTCATCGTCGCTTCTGCCGTCCGCACCGCCATTGGCGATTTTGGGGGCGCGCTGAAAGACGTGCCGCCGTGCGACCTGGGCGCCACTGTCATCAAGGCCGCGCTGGAGCGCGCCGCCGTCAAGGGCGATGAGGTCGGCCACGTCGCCGTGGGCCACGTCATCAACACCGAACCCCGCGACATGTACCTGTCGCGCGTGGCGGCCATGAATGCCGGCATCGCCAAGGAAACTCCCGCCTTCAACGTCAACCGCCTGTGCGGTTCGGGCCTGCAGGCCATCGTGTCCGCCGCCCAGACCATCATGCTGGGCGACGCTGACATCGCGATCGGCGCGGGCGCCGAAAGCATGAGCCGGGCGCCGTACATCGCGCCGGCGCAGCGCTGGGGCGCGCGCATGGGCGACAGCGTCATGCTGGACATGATGACCGGCGCCTTGTCGGATCCGTTCGGCCGCATGCACATGGGCGTGACCGCCGAGAACGTCGCGGCCAAGTTCGGCATCAGCCGCCAGGACCAGGACGCCGTGGCCGCGGAATCGCATCGCCGCGCCGCCGCCGCCATCGACGCGGGTTACTTCCGCGACCAGATCGTGCCGGTGGTGATGAAGTCGCGCAAAGGCGAAGTGGTGTTCGACACCGACGAGCACGTGCGCCGCGATGTCACGGCCGACAATCTGTCGACGCTCAAGCCGGTGTTCCAGAAGGAAAACGGCACGGTCACGGCGGGCAACGCCTCGGGCCTGAACGACGGCGCGGGCGCCGTGGTGCTGATGAACGCCTCGGTGGCGGCCAAGCGCGGCGTCAAGCCGCTGGCTCGCCTGGTGGCCTATGCGCACGCCGGCGTGGACCCCAACATCATGGGTATCGGCCCGGTGCCGGCCACGCAGGCCGCGCTCAAGCGCGCCGGCCTGACGGTGGACCAGATGGACGTGATCGAAGCCAACGAAGCGTTCGCGGCGCAGGCCTGCGCGGTGTCGCGCGAACTGAAGCTGGATCCGGCCAAGGTGAACCCCAACGGCAGCGGCATCGGCCTGGGCCACCCCATCGGCGCCACCGGCGCAATCATCACCGTCAAGGCGCTGCATGAACTGCAACGCGTGGGCGGACGCTATGCGTTGGTGACCATGTGCATAGGCGGCGGCCAGGGCATTGCCGCCATCTTCGAACGGATCTGACGCACCAGGGGGCGCCGGCACGCTAGCGCGGGGGCGGTAAGCTCGCGCAGCGTGGGGCCTGCCCCGCCGCCGGGCCGCCCCCCTTGGGGGGCAGCAAGCTCGCGCAGCGTGGGGGCTTTATCCTTCTAGGTAGTCCTGGGCCCACGCCAGGCATTCGGCGCGCAGCAGCGCGCCCATCTGCGCCCGCCGGGGCGCGTCCAGCCGGCTGCTGATCGCACCGAAGCTGAAGGCCACCCAGGTCAGTTCCGATACCCGGAACGCCACGCCCACGCCCGAAACGCCGGGCGTGATGGTATCCACGATTTCTGAATAGCCCGCCGCGCGCGCCAACCTCACCGATTTCATCAGGGCGGCGCTGGACGCGCCGATTTGCGCGTAGCTGGCGGCATGCCGCGCATACAACGCCGCGATTTCCTCGTCGGGCAGGGCGGCCATCAGCGCCAAGCCGCCCGCGCCCACGCCCAGGAGGCGTCGCTCCCCCTGGTCGATGGTGAATACCTTCACGGGGAATGAGCCTGCCTCGCGCAGCAGGCACAGCGCGTAGTCGCCCTGGCGTATCACCAGGAACACCGTGTCGCCCGACAGGCGCGCCAGCTTCTGCGCGAACGGACGCAGCGCATCCAGCAAGGGCGTGCGCCGCAGCGCCGCGAATCCCAATTGCATGGAATCCACCCCCAGGCGGTAACGCCGGGTCTTGGCGTCGCGTTCGGCGAACTGCTCTTCCAGCAGGCAGCTGAGCAGCCGGTGCGCGGTGGAGCGCTCCAATCCGGCCTCGGCCATGACGCCCTGCAGGTCTATGCCTTCTTCCTGGTGCTGCGCCAGCACGCGCAGCAGGCCCAGGGCGCGCCGCATGCTCTGGGTACCGCCTGTCGAACCGCTTTTGTTCATAATGTGGGAAATATTGGTTGAATATTTTGTATTTTAGGATTCCGGGTGCGTTAATTCAATCCAGTCGACCGCGCCGCCTCTCAAGGCGCGGCAGAACTAGGACGAGGAGACCATGGAATACGCCACCCTGGCCGTCGAGCGGCACGACTCGGTATGCCGCATCAGCCTGGCGCGCGAATCCGCGCGCAATGCCCAAAGCCAGCAGATGCTGGATGAACTGGACGACGCGCTGACGCGCGCGGAACAGGACGACTCGGTACGGGTCGTGGTGCTGGCCGGCCGCGGCGCGCACTTCTCCGCCGGCCACGACCTGAAGGAAGCCCAGGCCAAGCGCGCCGATTTCACGGTGGAGGAACGCTGGGAATACGAGTCGCGCCGCTACTACGGCTACTGCCTGCGCATCTGGGACTTTCCCAAGCCGACCGTGGCCCAGGTGCAGGGCGCCTGCGTGGCGGGCGGCTTCATGATCGCCAATATGTGCGACCTGGTGGTGTGTTCCGACACCGCATACTTTTCCGATCCGGTGGGCCACACGCTGGCGGCCGCCGCGACCGAGGTGTTGATCCACCCCTGGGTCATGGGCCTGCGCAAGGCCAAGGAAATGCTCTACACCGGCGAAAAGGTGGATGCCCAGGAAGCGCTGCGCATCGGCATGGTGAACCGCGTGGTGCCCGAAGCCGAGCTGGACGCAGCGACCCTGGCGTTGGCGCAGCGCATCGCCCAGGCGCCGCCTTTCGGCCTGCGCCTGATCAAACGTTCGCTGAACCGCACGGCCGACGCGCAAGGTTTCCGCACCGCTTTGTCCGCGCATTTCGACACGCACCAGTTGTCGCATCTGAGCGAGGAATTCCAGGCTGTGCGCGAACGCGGATTGGCCCAGGCCATCATGCGCAATAAGAAGGGCGAGGCCGCATGACCCCGTCTCTGGACCCTTTGCTCAATCCGCGCTCCATCGCCATGATTGGCGCCAGCGCCGACGCCGGGCGCATCGGCGGCATGCCGCTGGACCTGCTGACGCGCTTCGGCTACGCAGGCGGCATCTACCCCGTGAATCCGAAGTACCAGGAAGTGTTCGACCGCCGCTGCTGGCCCGACATCGAGTCCGTGCCCGAGCCGGTAGACCTGGCGGTGCTGGCGATCGCGGCCGCGGACGTGACGCCCATGCTGCGCCGCTGCCACGCCAAGGGCGTGCGCGCCGCCATCGTCTACGCCGCGGGCTTCGCCGAAGCGGGCGGCGAGGGCGCGCGCCTGCAGGATGAGTTGGAAGCCTTCGTGGCCGAAAGCGGCATGGCCGTGGCCGGTCCCAACTGCATGGGCTTCGCCAACCTGAATACGCAGGCTTACACGGCCTTCGCCTCGGTCTTCAAGACCGCGCCGGCGCAGGCGGGGCCGGGCAAGGTCAGCCTGCTGACGCAGAGCGGAAACGTATGCGCCGCGGTCTACGCGATCGCGCGCCGGCTCGACCTGCCGTTCTCGCACTTCATCAATACCGGCAACGAAGCCTGCCTGGATTTCTCGCAATACCTGGAATACCTGGCGGCGGATCCGCAGACGGAAATCGTGCTGGGCTACATCGAGCAGCTGCGCGACGGCGAACGCTTCATGCGCGCCTGCCGCGAGCTGGAACGCCAGGGCAAGCTGCTGATCGCGCTGAAGGCCGGCGCCACGGACAAGGGCGCGCAGGCGGTGCAGTCGCACACCTCGGCGCTGGCCGGGGACCGGCGCGTGTACGGCGCGGCTTTTCGTCAGTTGAATGTGATCGAAGCCAACGATTTCGCGCAGATGGCGCACCTGGCCAGCCTGGCCACGTTGCGGCATCGCACGGCGGGCAGGCGCGTCGCGGTGCTGACCATGTCGGGCGCGCTCGGCGCCATCCTGGCGGACAAGTTCATCGGCGCCGGGCTGGACCTGCCCGATCTGCCGCCTGATCTGCAGGCGGTGCTGCGCGGCGGCATTCCCGACTACGGCATGGTCGGCAATCCGGTCGACGTCACCGGCAACGTGGTCAATGATCCGGCCTTCGTGCACACCGTGCTGGAGGCGTTGGCGACGACCGATGCGATCGACGCGGTGGTCGTGTACGCGCCGGGCTACATGCTGGACCGCATGGCCGATGCGCTGGCGGACGTGTCGCGCCGGCATCGACGGCTGTTCGTCGCCATCGATACCGGCCTGGCCCAGAGCCGCGCCGCCTTGCGCGCAGCCGAGGTGGCCGTGTTCGAGGACCTGGGCCTGGCGGTGGCGGCGCTGGCGCCCTATCTGCTCTGGTGCGAAGCGCGCGGCGCCAAGCGTATCGCGGCGCCGCCGCAACTGGCCGCGGTGGCGGTCCCGGCCTTGCCCTGCAATGAAGCCGATGCGCGCGAGTACGTGGCCGCCTTTGGCTTGCCGCAAGCGCGGGTGAGCACGGCCGCCAACGCGGACCAGGCGGTGGCGCAGGCCAGGACCGCCGGTTATCCGGTGGCCCTGAAGATACTGAGCGCCGACATCGCGCACAAGACCGAGGCGGGCGGTGTTGCGCTGAATCTGGCCGACGACGAAGCCGTGCGGCGCGCCCATGGCGAGGTGGCGCGGGCGGTGGCCGCGGCGCAACCGGACGCGCGTCTCGACGGCGCGATGGTGCAGAAGATGGAGCGCGGCGTGGCCGAGATCATCGTCGGAGCCACGCGCGATCCGGTCTTCGGCCCGGTATTGACCGTGGGCCTGGGCGGCGTGCTGACCGAGCTGTACCGGGACACCAGCCATCGCCTGCTGCCTGTGGACGAAGACATCGCGTTGCAGATGCTGCAAGAGCTCAAGGCCTACGCGCTGCTGGACGGCTACCGCGGCAAGCCCCGCGCCGACTTGGTGGCCGCCTGCGGCAGCATCGTGGCCGTGGGCAATGCGCTGCTTGCCGCGCCCGCCCACGTGGCGGAGATCGAAGTCAATCCATTGCTGATCAAAGAGGCAGGACAAGGCGTTGCGGTACTGGACGCGCTGATCCTGCCCGCAACCCCGTAGCGCCACGCGCGCAACGTATCCCAGGAGGAGACAAGCATGATGAAGAAACTAATGGCCGGCGTCGCGCTGGCTTGCATCGGCGTCACGGGCCAGGCCATGGCCCAGGACAGCTATCCCAACCGCCCGATACGCATCGTGGTGCCGTTCTCGCCGGGCGGCGCGACGGACATCATGAGCCGCCTGCTGGCTGAGAAACTCAGCGGCAAGCTGGGCCAGCCGGTGATCGTGGAGAACAAGCCGGGCGGCGGCACCATGATCGCGTCCGACTACGTGTCGCGCGCCGAGCCTGACGGCTATACCTTGCTGATGGCGGCCTCGTCGCTGGGCATCGCGCCCAGCATCTACGCCAAGGTGAACTATGACCCGATCAAGGACTTCGCGCCCATCAGCCAGGTGGCCTCGGTGGTGCACGTCCTGGAGGTGCATCCCTCGGTTCCGGCCAAGAACGTGGGCGAGCTGATCGCCTACCTGAAGGCGAACCCGGGCAAGGTCAGCTACGGTTCGGTCGGCACCGGCAGCTCTACCCATCTGGAGGCCGAACTCTTCAACAGCATGGCGGGCGTGCAGATGACGCACATCCCGTACAAGGGCAGCGCGCCGGCGCTCAATGACCTGGTGGCGGGGCGCCTGCAGGTCATGTTCGACGCCTGGGCCTCGTCCGGCCCCTTCGTCAAGGATGGCAAGCTACGCGTGCTGGCGGTGACCACCGCCCAGCCCTCGGCCTCGGTGCCGGACCTGCCGACGGTGGCGGCCTCTGGTTTGCCGGGCTATTCGGCCATGCCCTGGCTGGGTTTGGTCGCGCCGGCGCGCACGCCGCAGCCGGTGGTCGACAAGATCTACAGCAATCTGGCGCAGATCCTGCAACAGCCCGACGTCAAGGCGCAGTTCACGGGCCTGGGGCTGGACATCATCGGCAGCGATCCCAAGGCTTTCGCCGCCTTCATCCGTCAGGACGTGAGCACCTGGGCCAAGGTCGCGCGCGATTCGAATATCCGCCTGGAGTAATGGCATGATGCAGTTGGAAAGCGCCGCGCGGGATGACGAGGCGTTCCGCCTGGACCTGCGCGGCTGGCTGGCATCGGCCTATGCTCGTTTCGCGCAGGACTGGCCGGGCGCGGCCGATCCGCGCAACCTGGATTTCCGGCGCGCGTGGGAGGACACCTTGTGCGCCAACGGCTGGTCCGGGCTGGGCTGGCCCAAGGAGCATGGGGGCCGCGCCCTGCCGCTGTCGCGGCAGGCGGTGTTCCACGAAGAGCACGCACGCTGCGGCGCGCCGCTGGGCGTGAACCTGATCGGGCACGGCATCCTGGCGCCGACCCTGCTGCATTTCGGCACCGAGGCGCAAAAGCGCCGTTTCCTGCCCGGCATCCTGTCGAACCGCGAAGTCTGGTGCCAGGGCTATTCGGAACCGGGCGCCGGCTCCGACCTGGCGTCGGTGCGCACGCGGGCAGAGGCCGCGCCCGGAGGCTATCGCCTGAATGGCCACAAGATCTGGACCTCGTTCGCCGACCGCGCGCAGTGGTGCTTCGTGCTGGCGCGCACCGATCCGCAGGCGGCCAAGCACCGGGGCCTGAGCTTCCTGCTGGTCGACATGCGCAGCCCCGGCGTGCGGGTCGAGCCCATCCGGCAGATCACGGGCGAGGCCGAATTCTGCGAGGTGTTCTTCGAGGACGTGTTGGTGCCTGAGGACGGCCTGCTGGGCGAGCCGAACCAGGGTTGGAAGATCGCCATGGCCGCGGCCAGTTTCGAGCGCGGCACCTACTTCATCCCGCGGCTGGTGCGGTTCGCCCAGGAACTGCACCAGGTGCGCGAATTGGCGTTGCGCGCCGATGCCTACGGCCACGTCCCCGCGTCCTCGGCCGCGGTGCGCCACCAATGGGCGCGGTTGGCCGCCGACAGCCACGTGCTGGCGCTGAAATCGCAGCGCGCGCTGGCCGGCGCGATGCGTGGCGATCCGCCGGGGCCCGAGGGCTCTTCCACCAAGATCCACTGGAGCGAAGCGCATCAGCGCTTGTTGGAACTGTCGCTGCAACTGCTGGGCGAGGACGCCTGCCTGGCGGACGACGCGCACGCCGCCGAATTGACGCATGCCTATCTGTGGTCGCGCGCCGAAACCATATTGGCAGGCACCTCGGAAATCCAGCGCAACATCATCGCCGAGCAGATGCTCGGCCTGCCCAAGGCTTGAACCCCATGGATCTGCATCCGACCGAAGACCAGCGCATGCTGGACGACGCGGCCCGGCGCTTTCTGGCTGACCGCCATCCGCCGGCCGCGGCCCGTGCCGCCGCCGGCAAACCCCATGCAGCGCGCCTGGCGCAGTGGCATGAAATCGCCGTCCAGGGCTGGCCCGCCTTGCTGGCGCCGGCAGGGCAGGACGGGCTCGGACTGGGCATGCGCGAGGCCTGGATCGTGGCCGAAGCCGCTGGCCGGCACCTGCTGAGCCTGCCGCTGGCGGCCAATATGGTGATGCTGCCGACCTTGTGCGCGGCGGGCGCGACGGGATTGGCTGCTCAATGGGCAGGCGCCGTGATGGCGGGCGACAGCTATTTCGCCGACGCCGCCATGCGTCCCGACGGTTCGGCCTTCATCGAAGGCGCGGGCGAGGGTGTGCGCGCCCTGGCGGCGCGGCGTCTGAGCGCCACCGGCCTGAGGCTGGAGCTGCAAGCGCCCGCGTCTGGCTCGGCCGGACTCGATCCGACCATGCCCGTGGCGCGCGTCGTCCGACCGCAGGTGTTGGAGAGCGTCGACCTGGAGGTAGAGGCCGGAACCTGGGAGCGGCTGCGTACGCGGTTGCGCCTGCTGCGTTCGGCCGAACTGCTCGGCGCGGCATCGGCCGCGCTGGAGATGGCCGCGGCCCATGCGCGCGAACGCCGCCAGTTCGACCGCGCCATCGGCGCCAACCAGGCGATCAAGCACCGCCTGGCGGAAGATTGGATGGCCCTGGACGACGCCAGGCTGGCAGGCGTGGCGGCGGTCGCGGCCCATGACGCCGGCGCCGCATCGGCGGAACGCGACAGCCTGTTCGCGCCCCTGCTGGCGGTGGAAGCCGGCAGGCGCGCGGCGCAGAACGCCGTCCAGGTCCATGGGGCCCTGGGCGTGACCTGGGAGTGCGATGCGCATCTGTATCTGAAGCGGGTGCTGCGCCTGGCGGCCGGCTTGCAGGCGGAAGTGTCGCGCACGGAATTGTTGGAGCGCATCTGGGAGGGCGCGGACGGCAAGCTGGCCGCGTAGGCCGTTACGGCCGGACGCCTGACGCGCGGGCGGCGTCCGACCTACAATCCCCGCCATGCATAAATCGAACTTTCCTTCCGAGCTGGACCAGCCGACCCTGTCCGAGGTGGACGGCGTCCGCTATCTGCACTTCAATACCGTCTGGGTCCAGGGCGCCATGCGCATCAAGAACCCGTCGGAACTGGTGCTCGAATACACCGCCCAGATGATGGCCTGGCTGCTGTTCCTGGAGCCGCCCAAGGAGGAAGCCATCGGCATGCTGGGCCTGGGCGCCGGGTCGCTGGCGCGTTTCTGCGTGAAGCACACGCGCAGCCCCTTGCTGGCGGTGGAATGGAACCCGCGTGTGACGGCGGCCTGCCACATGTTCTTCCGCCTGCCCGGATCCAACCGGCTTGAGGTCGAACATGCCGATGCCGGCGTCTGGGCGGCCGATCCGCTCAACGCCGGGCGCTGCCCGGTTCTGATGGTCGACCTGTACGACGCCTCCGCCGAGGGGCCGGTGCGCGACAGCGTGAAGTTCTATCGCGATTGCCGCCGCGTGCTGGGCGAGGTCGGCGTGCTGGCCGTGAACCTGTTCGGCCGCCACGAGAGCTTTGGCAAGAACATCGACAACCTGTCCAAGGCCTTCGACGACCGGATCGTGCTGCTGCCTGAAGTCGAGGCGGGCAACCAGATCGTGCTGGCGTTTTCCGGTCCGCGCCTGGAGGTCACTCCCGCAGAATTGTTGGCACGCGCCGAGGTAGTCGAGGCCAAGTACGGCCTGCCGGCCCGCCGCTGGGCCCGCTCCCTGACCCGCCACGCAGTGGACGGGGTGCTGCACTTCTGACGTCCTGTCTCGCCTCCAGGGGGCGGAGGCCTTTTTGCCGCCGGGCCGTCCCAAGGCAAAAAGCGCCCCCTCGTGGGGCGGAGAGCCCACAAGGCGGGCGAAGCGTGGGGGTGTTTGCTTCTCTTAGGGTAGCTACCAGGGCGGGAGGGGTTTTCTTTTTCCCGCATCCGGCTCTATCATGGCCTTATTCATAATTATGAATTACGGTGCAATCCAGGCCGCTGACCCATGACCTTACCCATCGTCCGGCAAGCCCTTTACCTGGAAGTCGCGGACCGCCTGCGCGGCATGATCCACGCACGCTCCCTGCGCAACGGCGAATGGATCGACGAGCTACGGCTGGCAGGCGAACTGGGCATCTCCCGCACCCCCTTGCGCGAGGCGCTCAAGGTGCTGGCTACCGAAGGGCTGGTGCGGCTGGAGCCGCGCCGCGGCTGCTTCGTCAATGAGCTCTCGGCGCAAGACCTGGAAGACATCTTCCCGCTGATGGCCATGCTGGAAGGGCGCTGCGCCTTCGAGGCCGCGCGCAAGGCCAGCGCTGCCCAGCTGGCCGAGCTGGAGCCGCTGCACGCGGCGCTGGCGGGCCACGCCCAGGCCGGCCGCATCGACGCCTACTACAAGACCAATTATCTGATCCACGAAGCGGTGCAGGCGCTGGCTGGCAATCAGTGGCTGTCGGACATGGTGGGCAATCTGCGCAAGGTACTGAGCCTGTCGCGCCACCGCAGCCTGTCGCAGCCGGGCCGCATCCAGGCGTCCTGCGCTGAGCACCTGGCCATATTCGAGGCGCTCAAGGCGCACGACTGCGAGGCCGCGCAAGCGCTCGCGCACAACCATCTGATGCGGCAGCTGGAAGCGCTGCGCGCATTGAGCCATGCCGACGCCGCCGATCCGGCGCCGTCCGACCCCATCGTCATCGAGGAGCCCGCCCATGTCCGCACCCGCCAATCTCGCGCCCGCGCGCGGCGCACGCACGCCTGAGCCCGAGACCGATGCGGTCGATGCGGCGGCCGGTGC
>NZ_JBARYB010000192.1:0-11641 GCF_049647645.1 Achromobacter sp. | reverse complement strand
TTATTCCGCAGAACCCCACAGGTAACCCCTGTGGGGTTTTGTCTTTGTGGCGCCGCAGTGGTCGTGTGATACCGCCGGGCCGCATCCAATGAAAAATCCCTCGCAGGAAGAGTCCTGCGAGGGATTTGCTATTGCGATATGGATGACTGGACGCCCATCCATGGGGCGAGGCACGTGTACTTGCGGGAAAACTAGAAGTCGTAGCGCAGGTTCAGGAAGGCGCTGCGCGGCGCTCCCCAGGTATAGAACATGCCCCAACCCGCCATGCCGTTGACGCTGGCGTAGTACTTCTTGTCCAGGACATTGTTGACGTTCAGGCTGGCCGACCAGTGCCGGTCGAAACGATAACGTGCCATCAGGTCAAATACCCAATAGGCCGGTTGCTCCAGGCGCGCATAGCTGTCGGCGACAGTCGAGCTCTGCCAGCGGGCGGCCGCGCCCAAGGCGAGGCCTGCCAAATCGTTCTTGAATTGGTAGTTGGTTGCGAGCTTGAACTGGTGCCGCGGTGCATTGCTGTTGTTCAAGCTACTGTTGTTCATGACGTAACCCGCCTGAACTTGCCATCCGGGACTCAATTCGCCGGTCAGCTCCACTTCGTAGCCGTGCTCCATGGCGCCGTCGACATTGCGGTACGCGTCATTGCCCGTCGGGGTCAGGCCGCCGGTAGCTTCGTAGGTATTCTCCCAACGCTTCCAGAAATAAGCCGCGCTGAAGTTGAGGCGCCCTTCGAGAAATTCGCTCTTCAATCCGGTTTCGTAAGTGGTTCCTTTTTGAGGGGCCAATACTTGACCTTGTTCGTTCTGCACGGACACTGGTTGGAACACGCTGGCGTAGCTGGCGTAGGCGGACAAATCCCGGCTGAGGTCGTAGACGATCCCCGCGTAGGGTGTCACGACGCCGCTTTCGTGCTGGTCATTGCGATCCAGGTAGTGCGTGCCCCGCACGATTGATGGTTCCCGGTAGGTATAGTCATAGTCCGAGATCCGGGTGCCGAGGATCAACTTCAGATCATCGGCGGCGTTGATCCGGCCGGTCACGTAGTAGCCGCGCCGGATGGTTTTGCTGTGATGGCCTCGGGACCATCGCCATTCGCTCTCGGCGGGCCTGGGAAAGCCGGCGCCGCCGTCATGCTCATAGTAGTGTTCGCTGGAATAAAGGGTGGAGGGCGAAAAATCCACCGGATTTTCGCGCGCCATATCGTATGTATTCTTGGAGAAGTCGTAGCCGAATACGAGTTCGTGTTTGCGGCCGAATAGCTTGATATCGCCGGAAAACTGCAAGCCGACGTTCTGCACGGTGTCTTCCTGGTCCGTGAATCTGCTGATGTATGCGTTCGTGGGCGTGGCGAGTTGTGCGTTGACCCAGTTCGGAATGCGGGCTTGCTGATGGTTCAGGGAGACCCTGGCTCGCCAGTCGTCGGAGATGCGATGTTCCAACGAGGACGCGGCGGTCAGCACGCGCTGCGTGTATCCCGA
Source organism: Achromobacter sp. (assembly GCF_049647645.1). Classification (GTDB taxonomy): domain Bacteria; phylum Pseudomonadota; class Gammaproteobacteria; order Burkholderiales; family Burkholderiaceae_B; genus Achromobacter. The sequence continues at coordinate 10,166 of NZ_JBARYB010000192.1, read as the reverse complement.
CCAGGCGGGAGCGGGGTTATACGAACGCCGCCGAATTTCTTCCGGGTTGCCTTCGGCGTCGTAGGCGCGCACGCCCATCCAGCCGGCGCCGCCCTGGTTCTCCACCGTCTTGTAGCTGAGGCTGGCGCTGAGCAGCGTCGAAGGCGTGACGTCCCAATCGACGATGCCGTAGATCAAGGTATTGCGATTGCTGGCGCGATCGCGGAACGAGTCGCCGTCCTTGTAGCTGGCGACCAGGCGGCCGCGGACCGTGCCGCCGTCATTCAAGGGGCCACCGACGTCGATGTCGCCGCGATGGGTATTCCAGCTGCCGGCGCTGAGGTTCATGTGCGCCTGAAGCTCGCTGGTCGGCCTTTTGCGGATCATGTTGATGGTGGCGGTCGGATAGCCGTCGCCTTGCAGCAGGCCGGCCGAACCCTTGAGTATCTCGATGCGGTCCATATCGGCGGTGTCGTCGCCGGACAGCCCAATCGCAGTAGGAGCTCCGGAGGCAAGCGCCATCTGGCTCACCCGCATGCCGTCGATCTGGAAGTTGTTGATTTCACCGCCTCGCGCATAGAAGCGGATGGAATCGCCATATCGTTCGACGTAGACGCCCGGGGTTTGATCCAGAACCTGCGCGACGGTCTGCAGATTGAAGTCGTCCATCCGCTGGCGTGTCATGACCGTGATGGATTGCGGCGTTTCACGCAGGGTCAGGTCCAGACCGGTGGCGGTGGCGCTGGGGCCGGCGGTTGAATAGGAGCCCGTGCCTTCGGTGACCGAGTCCAGCTGGGAGCCTTCCACGCTGACCGGCGCCAGAGTGGATATTCCGGGTGCGCTGGCGGGTGTTGGCCGGACGGTCAGCGTGCCGTCGGGCGCCACGGCTAGTTCCAGGCCGCTATTCGACAGGGCGCGGCCGGCCGCTAGCCTGAGAGTCAGCGCTCCGGAAACGGCCGGGGCCATCTTGCCTGCGACCAGGGTCGGGGAGTAAGAGATGACCGCGCCGCCGATCCGGGCAATCTTGGTCAGTGCGGCGTCCAGTGGTCCAGGGGCCAAGTCGTATTGGCGCACATCGTCAGATGGCTGGGCGTGGGCGCCGACGGGCGCGATGACCATTGCCGCGGCTACCGTAGTGGCGGCCGGGATCCTGAAGGAAAACATGGAACAACTCCGATAATGCGTATGCACGCGTTCCATGTATGTGCAACGGCACCGCCAAAAAAACACCTGTGGCCAGAAAAATTCTTGAAATGGCGGTGGATCTTCAGGCCCGGGCTGTGGCGACGTCGATCATGACGTACCACTGTGCGAAACGTCGAAGGGTGATCGGAACCGTATGGCGCAATGCTTCCAGCGCGCGCTCGGTATCGTCCAGCGGAAATAATCCGGATATGCGCAGGCGGCCGGCGGCGGGCGAGACTCGTATCCATCCGGGTCGATAGCGCGACAGTGCATCGGCGACGCGATGCAGGGGTTCGTCGTGGACTTCCAGCAGGCCGTCGCGCCAGGAGGCGACATGAGCCTGGTCTTCGCGCGAGGATGCTACCTGGCTGGCGTCGAACCAAGCCCCTTGGCCGCGGGTCAAGCGCCGCTGAATGCCGTTACGTGTGATGATTTCGGTGTCACCAGCCAGCGACACGCAGAAGCTGCGCTCGGATTCACATTGAAGTAGCGCACGCCCGTCCTGGAGTTGGATTTCGCCGTGCGCGGTGAGCACGCGCAGAGGCTGGCGCGGCGTGGAAACACCATCACCGGGCATGTCGTGGAGACTGACCGTTTCGAAGATAGCCGCGCCGGCTTTCATGCGCACGATGCGCCGTCCCGCCGAGAAGTCGATGTTGGCGGCACTGCGAGCATCGAGCTCCATCAAGCTGCCATCGGGCAGCGTGATGCGGCGCCGCTGTCCCGTGCCTGTGACGAACTCCGCCGCAAGATGGCGCAGCGGTACATAGCGATCGGTCCAGGCGACGCCGGCCAGCACGACGCCCCCAGTCAATAGCATCCGGCCCAGACGCCGTCGCTGGACGTCCTGCGGGCGAACCAGGGACTGGCGCAGTGGACTGGTTGCGGCCAGCAGCGAACGGTCGATCCGGTGCAGCGCAATGTCGAGCGCTGAACTCAGATGGCGCCACGCATCGCGATGCAGAGGATCGGCCGCCAGCCAGGCGTCGAAGGCGCTGCGGTCGGAGTCCGTGGCCTCGCCGCCGGACAGGTTCAATTGCCATTCGATAGCGGCTTCGCGCGCTGCGTTTCGGCGAGCGGCGGTGTCGTTTGACGTCATGCCTCGAAAACCTCGCAGCAGCGGCGCAGCGCCTGGGCGATGTACTTGCGCACCATGGTGGGCGACACTTTCAGCCTGCCGGCGATTTCGGCATGGGTCATGCCATCCAGCTGGCTGTAGAGGAAGGCCATGCGGGCTTTGGCGGACAGGCCGTCCACGATGGCGTCCAGCGCTTGCAGCGCCTGCAGCGTCTGGACACGGCTTTCCGCCGACGGTTCCACAGCCTCTGGCTGGCTACGCAACATGTCCAGCCAGGTCTTTTCCAATTCGCGGCGGCGCCACAGGCGCCAGGTGATGCGCCGGGCAATGGTGATCAACATGGCGCGGGGTTCGTTCAATTGATGCAGCGCGGGGGCTTGCAGCAATTGCGCGAAAGTCTCGCTGGCTACGTCCTGCGCGTCCTCGCGGTTGCGCAGCCCGTCGCGCAACCGGCGTTCCAGCCAAGAATGGTCATCTTTGTAGATGCAGGAAAGCCGGGCATTTCTAGCCAGATGCGAGTCCACGGAGCGCCAAATAATGAAACGGGAATCATTATCAATTATTACATGATTTCATGCACGGCGGCGAATCGTCGTGGATCAGGAGGGCGATGCCGCGAACTGCGTCAATGCCTTTGAGGCCGGGCGTTCAGCGGAGAGTGCGGCGCAAGGCGGCGAAAAAAAGTTCGGATTGCAGGCGTTCGCCTTGAACTTGCGCGGCGACCTTTGCCGCCAGTTCGGCGTTGACCGGAAGCAGCCGGCGGCCGGTGGATTGCGCCAGCACCTGGGCGGTACAGGCGCGCTCCAGGAAAAACAGATCGTCGTAGGCATAGTCCAGCCGTTCGCCGCAGACGACGACTCCGTGGTTACCCAGGAACACCACGTCCGCGCCCTGCATTGCGTGGGCGATGCGTTCGCCTTCGCTGACATCCAGCGCCAGGCCGTTGTAGTGCTGGTCGATGGCCAGGCGGCCGTGAAAGCGCATGGCGTTCTGAGAGAGCGTGGTGTCCAGCGCGCGATCGGAGGTGAGGGTCAAGGCCGTGGCGTAGGGCATATGCGTGTGCAGCACACAGGCTTTGCCGGCGATGCGGTGGATGGCGGCATGGATGAACATGGCCGTGGGTTCGACCGCATGGCGGCCCGCGAGCTTGTTGCCTTGGGCGTCGATCAGCACGATGTCGTCCGCCTGCACTTCATGCCACATCAGTCCGCGGGGATTGAGCAGGAAATGCTCCGGATCGCCGGGCAGCGCCACGCTGAAGTGATTGCAGACGCCTTCCCCCAAGCCGTGCGCCGCCGCAGCCCGCAATGCGAGCGCGAGGTCGGCGCGCAATGCCGCGACAGGTTCCGAGTGGAAGAGCGCTTCAGCGCGGCGAGGGTCGTGGTTCATGTCTGCCTTTTCTAATGTCTGGATTGGGGAAGGGCGGGTCCGAAAACGCCGGCCAGGATCAGTACAGGTCGCCGTCTACGTAGAACCACTGGCCGCCTTCGCGCACGAAGCGGCTGAGTTCGTGCAGGCGATGGGCGCGGCCGGCCTGGCGGCTGCGGGCAACGAATTCCACGGTGGCGTGCTCGGGGTCCTGGCCGCCTGTCCGTTTGATCGCCAGTCCCAACCATTTCAGGTCGGGCGGATTGGGTTCAAGCGACGCGGGACGGGTGCTGGGGTGCCAGGTCGCCAACAGGTAGGGCAGCTGATCCAGCACGAAAGCGCTGTAGCGCGAACGCATCAGCGCCTCGGCGGTGGGCGCCTGCATGGCCTGCGGGCCTTCATGCCAACGGCCGCAGCATTCGGAATAGGGCTTCGGGCCGCCACAGGGACAGGCCGTAGCCTGGAGCTTGGATTGCTTGGTCACGGTGCGGAACGCCGAAGACGCTCAGGCCAGCAGGTCGCTGTATGCGGGATGCCGGCGGATGTAGGCATCGGCATACGAGCATAAGGGCCTCACCTTCCAACCCCGGGCGCGCGCGTCGTCCAGCGCGTACTGGGTCAAGGCCGCGGCGATGCCGCGGCCGCCCACCTGGCTAGGCACGCCGGTGTGTGTGATCGCCATGGTGTCGCCCTGCAGTTGGTAGTCGAGCACGCACAGGACGCCGTCGACGGTGGCGGTGTAGCGGGAAAGGGCGTTGTCATGCGTTACGGAAATCATACGGAGGAATCCTGCAATGTCGCGGGCCGACAGTGTTGCCGGCCGGCTTCGAAGGTTATGAAGGGTCTCTGACCCGTTGCGGGCCGTCGCCGGTTCAGCGTTGCAGCGCTTTCAGCAGCGCGGTGAGCTGCGCATCACGCGTCTGGACCAGGTCGGCGATGCTGCGCTCGCCAGCTTCGGCGTTAACGCCCGCGATCAGGCGTTGCTGCAGTTCAGGCGTGACTGCCGGCGCGCCCAGGTCGTCCCACCAGGTCTGCACCGGACCCAGCAGATGGTCCATGAAATTGGCCAGCCCGCCCGCGCCGCCGCCCAGGTTGAAGGTCATGTGTGGGCCGAACAATGCCCAGCGCAGGCCCGGACCTTGCGACACGGCGGCATCGATGTCGGCCACGCTGGCCACGTTCTCGGCCGCCAGGTGTATCGCTTCGCGCCATAGGGCCGCCTGCAGGCGGTTGGCGATGTGGCCCGGCACTTCCTTGTTCAGGCGGATGGGGTATTTGCCCAGGCCGCGGTAGAAAGCGATGCAGCGGTCGATGGTGTCGGCCGAGGTCTGTGCGCCGCCCACCACCTCGACCAGCGGAATCAGGTGCGGTGGATTGAACGGATGGCCGATGACGAAGCGCGCGGCATGGCGGCACTGCGATTGCAGGCGGCTCATGATGAGGCCGGACGAGCTCGACGCGACGATGACATGCGCAGGCAGCACGGCGTCCATGCGCGCGAACAGCGCGGTTTTGAAGTCTTCGCGCTCGGGTGCGTTTTCCTGCACGAAGTCCACGCCGGCCAGCGCGGCTTCCAGGTCCGGTTCGAAGCGCAGGCCTGCGGCCGAGGCGCCGGGCAGCACGTGTCCGAGCTCCGCCAGCACCGGCCATGCTGCCTGCACGCGGGCGCGCGTCAGCGGCTCGGCGTCGGCGGCGGGATCGCTGACGACGACCTCGAGGCCGCGGGCGAGGAACAAGGCGGCCCAACTGGCGCCTATGGTGCCGGCGCCGACGATGGCGACTCGGCGGATGGCGGGCGGGTTGGACGTGGCAGTGCTGGACATGCGGGTCTCCTTTGAGCGCGGATAGGAGCATTGTGAAGCAAACGGGTGCCCCTTGCCACGCGCGGACGGGGCGGGCAGGATAGTGGCTTCCTTCTACGTTCTGAATCCCCGGGGTCCCGCATGAATGCGACGCCAGCCCATCGATCCGCCGTGCCGTACTTTTGCCAATGGGAGTCGGCGCACCTGGCCAGCGAGATCATCCAGGGCAAGCTGACGCTGGCCGATGACCCGGCCTGGCGCGGCTCGGGCGCGCGCGATGTGGACGAGTATGCGCGCTGGGCCAGCCACGTCTGCGGTATGGCCTGCCTGAAGATGGTGCTGGCGGCCCGCGATGGCCGGCATTACTCCACGCTGGAACTGGCGCGGCGCAGCCTGCCCTACGGCGCCTATACCGTGGAAGGCGAGCAGATCAAGGGAATGGTCTATGCGCCGTTCGTGCGTTACGTGGACGAAGTGTTCGGCCTGGAGGCGCGGGTGCATGTTGGTCTGCGCACGGACGAACTGCATGGATTGATGACGCAGGGCGACTACTTCATGGCGTCCGTGCATCCCTGGATACGCTGGCCCGACCGCCAGCCGCCGAGAAAAGGGGGGCACCTGGTGCTGGTGACCCGCGCTACGCCGGACTCGGTGACCTTCCACAATCCTTCGGGCGAGCCCGGCACCCAGGCCGACGTGGAATTGCCGCTGGCCGTGTTCGACGAGTTCTTTGCGGGACGCGGCGTAGCCATACTCGCGGCCGCCTGGGCGGGGCAAGGGCAACCGGTCTGATCCCAGTGGCTGCCATCGTGCCGTCGTGCCGGCGGTCAGGCGTTGCGGGCGCGGCGCAGATGCCGCCCCACCAGCGCAACCGCAGCCAGATAGCTTGCGCCGATGATGCTGTAGGCCGCGGGCAGGCTGGCGTGCCAGTCCGGCAGCAGATGCAGGATGGTGCCCATCAGTGCGACCCCGACCAGGGCGCCGGATTGGCGGTTGGCATTTAACGCCGCGGCGGCGCTGTTCGCGTGGCTCTTGCCCGACACCTGCATGACCACGCTGGTCATGGCGGGCACGGCGATGCCCACGCCCAGATTGGACAGCGCGACGGCGACGGCAAACGGCCAGTAGGCCATGTCCGGGGAGAAAGCAAAAATACCCGCGCTGCTCATGACGGCGGCCAGCGACAAGCCGCCCAGCAGCGCCGTCGACACGTTCCAGCGCGCCGAGATCCGGCTCGATATCAGGTTGCCGATGGAGAAGACGGCCAGCATCGGCACCAGTTGCAGCCCCGTCTGCAGGGCGTCCGCGCCGCGCGCCTGTTGCAGGAACAGGCTGAGCAGGAAGAGTTGGCCGTAGGAGGCAAGGTTGATCAGGAAGCCCACGCTGTTGGCGGCTGCGAACTGCGCGGTCGCGAACAGGGCGCGCGGAATGATGGGTTCGGCGTGGCGGCGTTCGCGCAGCACCAGCAGCACGGCGGCGACCAGGCATAGGGCGGCCATGCCCAGGATGCGGCTGGAGGACCAGCCATAGGCATTGCCCTGGATCAGCACGAAGCACAGTGACGACAGCGCGATCACGCCCAGCAGGTGGCTTAGCGGATTGAGCGCGCGCGGCCGGCGCGGGGCCGCCAGGATCCGGTTGCGCGCCAGCCACAGCCCGGCCAGTCCGAGCGGGATGTTGATGAGAAAGATGCCGCGCCAGCCGAACTGGTGGATCAATACGCCGCCCAACAGGGGGCCGGCCGCGCCCGCGACCGCCACGATGGCGGACCAGGCGGCCAGCATGCGGTTGCGCACCTGCTCGTCATCGTAGGCATGGGTCAACAGGCTGAGGGAGCTGGGCATGAACAGGGCCGCGCCCAGGCCTTGCAGCATGCGGGCCAGGATCAGCATGTCGGCGTTGGGCGCCAGCCCGCAGAGCAGGGACGCCAGGGTGAAGACGGCCAGGCCGGCCAGGTAGACGGTCTTGGCGCCATAGCGGTCGGCCAGCGCTCCCGCCACCAGCAGCAGCGCTGCGAAGGTGAGGGTGTAGCCGTCCACGATCCAGACCAGGTCCGTCAGCGGAACGGTGAACTGCAGCGCGATGCTGGGTAGGGCGACGTTGACGACGGTGACGTCCAGCATGGCCATGACGAAGCCGATGGCCAGCGTGACGAGCGGCAGCAGGCCAGCGGCGCCTGGCTTGGCGTCCAGCGAGGGGACCGGGATATTGGGACAGGCGGAGTTCATGATTGGAGGCGTGCGGCGGCTTTCAAGGACTGCAGCTTAGGCGTTTTGATTGATGCAAAAAAGCCAAATAATTGCTTTATAGTCATGCAAAAATGCATCTACGGAAGACTGCCATGGATTGGGACAACGCCAGGATCTTCCTGGCCATCTATCGGGTAGGCACGCTGCGCGGCGCGGCGGCGCTGCTGCAGGTCGATCAGGCCACGGCCGGGCGCAGGCTGGCGGCGCTGGAAGCCTCGTTGGACGCGCGGCTGTTCCTGCGCACGCCAGGTGGATACGTCCCCACGGCCGCGGGCGAGCTGGCGTTTACGGCGGCGGAGCGCATGGAGCAGGCGGCGGATCAGTTGCAGCGGCAGATGCAGGGACTGGACCACCGGCTGTCGGGCGTAGTCCGCGTGGCGACCTCGGAAACCGTTGCCAGTTACTACATCATGGAGGCGATCCGGCGCGTGCACGCCCATCATCCCGACATCCGCGTCACGCTGTCCACGGCGATCCAGCTCAGCAACCTGACGCGCCGCGAGGCGGATCTGGCGATCCGCAACATCAGGCCGGACAATCCCGACCTGATCCACCGGCATCTGGCGCGCAAGGAGGTCGGGCTATACGCTTCGCGGGCCTACCTGGAGACGCATGGCGAGCCGCGGCTGGGCACGGCATTCGCGGGGCATACGCTGGTGACCTACCAGCAGGCGGTGCTGCCGGGCTGGTCCGATACCTTCTGCGGCGAGCCCACGGGCAACGGGCGCATAGGCGTGGAGCTGAATTCCGGCCTGATGATCATCGAGGCGGTCGCGGCCGGGCTGGGCATAGGCCAGGTGCCGACGCACATGGCGCCACAGTACCCGGACCTGGTGCGTATCTGGCCGGCGCGCAGCGAACCCTATGACCTTTGGCTGGTGATGCACGGCGACCTGAACCGCACGGCCCGCGTGCGCGCCGTGGCCGACGCCATCGTCGAGGTCTTCGAAGAGGTCAACTAGGAGCGGGCCGGGACTGGGCGGCTTGTGGGCGGGCGCGGCTGGCGCTAAGGTTGGCCTGGTCCATCAATGCAATCATGAATCAGGAGTCGCGCGTGTCCGATCTTTGGCGTTTGTCCGCAGTTGAGCTTGCCGCCCGCATCCGCAAGCGTGAAGTGTCCGCCCGCGAGGCCGCGCAAAGCGCGCTGGGCCGGCTGGATGCCGTCAACCCGGCCATCAATGCCGTGGTGGACCACCGCCCGGAAGAGGTGCTGGCTCAAGCCGCGGCAGTGGATGCCATGCTTGCGCGCGGCGAAGACGCGGGACCGTTGGCCGGCGTGCCCGTCACCGTGAAGGTCAACGTGGATCAGGCGGGTTACGCCACGACCAACGGCGTGAGCCTGCAGAAGGATGTGATCGCGGCCGAGAACAGCCCGGTCGTGGACAATCTGCGGCGCGCGGGGGCCGTGATCCTGGGCCGCACCAACACGCCCGCGTTTTCCTTGCGCTGGTTCACCGGTAACGCGCTGCATGGTGACACGCTGAACCCGCGCAATCCGGCGCTCACCCCCGGCGGCTCGTCAGGCGGCGCGGCCGCCGCGGTGGCGGCCGGCATCGGACATCTGGCGCATGGCACCGATATCGCCGGGTCCATCCGCTATCCAGCCTATGCCTGCGGTGTGCACGGCTTGCGGCCATCGCTGGGACGCGTGGCGGCGTACAACGCGGCCTTGCCGGAGCGCTCCATCGGCGGGCAACTGACCGCGGTGTCCGGCCCCCTGGGACGCAGCATCGCCGACCTGAGGCTGGGCCTGGCTGCGCTGGCGGCGCGGGATCCGCGCGACCCGTGGTGGGTGCCCGCTCCCCTGGTGGGCCCCGAGGCGCCGCGCCGGGCGGCGCTGTGCCTGAATCCGGACGGAATGGATACCCAGCCCGCCGTGGTCAAGGCCTTGCAGGAAGCCGCGCGCCGGCTCAGCGAGGCAGGCTGGACGGTGGACACGCTGGATGCGGTGCCCCCGATGCAGGAGGCGGCGGATCTGCAGATCCGCATGTGGCTGGCCGACGGCTACGAAGCCATGGTCGCAGCCGCCGAAAAAGAGGGTGACCGTGGCGCTCTTGTTGCGCTGGCTGGCCAGCGCGACAAGGCTGCCGGCGCCGATCTCGCCAGTTTTTCGGCGACGCTGACGCGGCGCGCCACACTGACGCGCATGTGGGAACTGTTCTTCGCGGAATATCCGGTGCTGCTGCTTCCCGTGTCGGCCGAGCTGCCTTTCCCGGACAAGCTGGACCTGCAGGGCGATGCGGCCTACGCCCGAGTCTGGCGCGCGCAGATGACCCAAATAGGCGTGCCGTTCATGGGCCTGCCGGGCCTGTCGGTGGCGATGGGCAGCGCCATGAGCGGCGCGGGCGCCAGCCCGGTCGGTGTGCAGGTGGTGGCGGGGCGCTACCGCGAGGACTTGTGCCTGGACGTGGGCGCAATCATCGAAGCGGCCGCAGCTCCCATCGACATCGCCGAGCCCGCGGCCCGCTAGCGTGCCGCGTGTCCGCGGCGGGCGGAGTCAGGCAG
>NZ_JBARYB010000191.1:0-2703 GCF_049647645.1 Achromobacter sp. | reverse complement strand
TGTCAAGGCCGAAACGCCGCGGCTCGCTGCCGAGGTCGCGCTGCCTCGCCCCGCCCGCGATGCGCGCGCCGAACCCGGCCACGCCGCCTTGCCGGAGGATGCCGACAACGCGCCGGCCCAGGCTCTGGTCAGCGCCGAACAACCATTCCAGGCCCCCCAACATGGCGGCGCTGCCCAGGACCACCTGGCCCAGGCGCTGGCCGCCGCCAGCCAGCGCCAGCCTGCGGCTCCGATTGTGAACCAGGCCGCCATCGCCACCCCGGTCGTGCCGGTCGTGCTGCAGGTCGCCACCCCGGTTGGCGGCACTCACTGGGGCACCGAGCTTGGCCAGCAGGTCGTCATGATGAGCCACAGCGCGCGCCAGGGCATGCAGACTGCCGAACTGCGCCTCGACCCGCCCGACCTGGGTCCGCTGCGCGTCAGCCTGAACCTGTCGGACGGCGTGGCCAGCGCTTCGTTCGTGTCGGCCCACGCCTCGGTGCGCCAGGCCATCGAAACCGCCCTCCCGCAACTGCAGCAGGCGCTGGCCCAGGCCGGCATCTCGCTGGGCCAGACCAGCGTGGGCGAACAAGCCGCCCAACAGGAATTTGCGCAACAGGGCGGCAACGGATCGCAACGCCATGCCGGCGGCGGCCAGACAGGCGCCGACAGCGTGGCCGAAGCGCCTGCCACAGTGACAGTCGCGCGCAATGCCAATGCGCTGGTGGACACCTTCGCCTGACAAATAAGCGCATCGCTCGCGGCCATGGCTGGGGGCGGTGCAGCAATAGCTTGAGATACGCGGCTTTCGCCCTGTTTTTCGCCTCCAAGCCGAGGCGGCATTTGGGGCAGAATGCTTTCATCCACTAAGAACCCGTTTTCATCAGCGGCAAAACACGCATCGACACGAGATGGCGACTTCCAAACCTTCACCCATGCCTGCGCGCGGCGCACCTTCTTCCCGCTCTGGCGGCATGGGCCGTATTCTTCGTCCCCTGCTGGCGATTCTGGTCCTGCTCATCGTTGCCGCGGCCAGCGCCGGCGCAACCTGGTTCATCACCCAACGCATGCAGCCGCAAAGCAGCGCAAGCGTGCAACTCGGCGTCGGGCAGGTGCCGGCCGGCGAGCCTGGCCAACCCGGCCAGCCCGCTCAAGGCCCGCAAGCCACCCCAACGACCTTCGTCGCGCCGCCGGCCAGCCCGGTCGCCGTGCCCGCCCCGATCTTCGTGCCGATCGAGCCCTTCACCGTCACGCTGCAAAACCCGGACACCGAACGCATCATGCACGTGGGCCTGACCCTGCGCGTCAGCGACGAGCAGACCCGTACGCGTCTCGAAAAGTACATGCCTGAAGTGCGCAGCCGCATCCTGATGGTCCTGTCGTCGCAGTCGCCCACCGCCGTGCAGACGCAGCAAGGCAAGACCGACATGGCCAACGCCATCAAACAGGCGGTCAATCGCCCCTTCTCGCCCCTGCCGGACGGCCAGTATGTCACCGACGTACTGTACACGGCGTTCGTGGTGCAATAAGCATGGCCTACGAGGCATTTCTTTCGCAGGACGAGGTTGATGCGCTGTTGGCGGGCGTCACCGGCGAAAGCGACAGCAAAACAACCGCCGCGGACCAGAGCGGCGGCGCCCGCGCCTACGACCTGAGTTCGCCCGAACGCGTCGTGCGGCGCCGCATGCAGACGCTGGAGCTCATCAACGAGCGCTTCGCTCGCCAGATGCGCCACGTGCTGCTGAACTTCATGCGCCGCAGCGCCGACATCACGGTGGGCTCGATCAAGATCCTGAAGTACGCGGACTTCGAGCGCAACCTGCCGGTGCCGAGCAATCTGAACATGATTCAGATGAAGCCCCTGCGCGGCACCGCCCTCTTCACCTATGACCCGAACCTGGTGTTCCTGGTCATCGACAGCCTGTTCGGCGGCGACGGCCGCTACCACACGCGCGTCGAAGGCCGCGACTTCACCACCACCGAACAGCGCATCATCCGGCGCCTGCTCAATCTGACCCTGGAAAGCTACGGCAAGTCCTGGGACCCCGTCTATCCGATCGAATTCGAGTACGTGCGCTCGGAGATGCACACCAAGTTCGCCAGCATCACCGGCAACAATGAAGTGGTGGTCGTCACCTCGTTCCACATCGAGTTCGGCGCGACCGGCGGCGACCTGAACATCTGCCTGCCCTATTCCATGATCGAGCCGGTGCGCGATCTGCTGACGCGCCCGCTGCAGGAAACCACGCTTGAAGAAGTGGACCAGCGCTGGGCGCAACAGCTCTCGCGCCAGGTGCGCAGCGCCGATATCGACGTGGTGGCGGAATTTGCCCGCATCCCCTCGTCAATCCGCGAGCTGATGCGCCTGAAGGTGGGCGACGTCCTGCCCGTGACCGTGCCCGAAACCATAGTCGCCAGCGTCGACGGCGTGCCGCTGATGGAATGCGGCTACGGCGTCTTCAATGGCCAGTACGCACTGCGCGTACAGAACATGTTTACCCACGATACAGAATCCAACGAGGCCTCTGACCATGACTGACAAGAACGAGCCCGGTACCGGCTCGTCCCCGGCCGACGACTGGGCCGACGCGCTCGCCGAACAATCCCGCGCCAATCCGCCTACCCAAGCCGACGGCCTGAAGCCCCAGGACGACTGGGCCGCCGCGATGGCCGAGCAGACCGCCACGGCCGCGCCCGCTGCCGCGCCGGCTCCCGCTCCTGCGG
>NZ_JBARYB010000190.1:0-2451 GCF_049647645.1 Achromobacter sp. | reverse complement strand
CGGCATGGCCGGCCAGCCGTATCCTCCAGCGCCTGCACGCTGCGACGGGCGCGCTCGCCTGCGACGGCCTGCTGCGCCAGCTGGCGCAGGAACCGCTGAGCGCGCGCAGCGCCACGCTGCGCCTGGTCGCCGTTGCCGACTCCTATATCGACGCCGCACGGGTACAGGAATGGGACGCCGCCGGTCGACTCATGTCCAACACCAATCCGCAAGGCCAGGTGCCCGGGGAAGCCGCGGCGGGCCTGTTGCTGGACCTGGCGGTCCAAGCTCCGGGCGGCGAGTCCGCCACGGCTGACGCTACGCTGTCCCTGATCCTGTCGGCGCAGACGCAGCGCGCTGTTGCCGCCGACGCGCGCGGTGCGCTTCATGAAGAACAACTGACCGAGCTGGCCACGCAATTCCTGGCCGAGCATGCCCAGCCCGCCGCCGGGGTGGCAGCGCTGATCAGCGATGCCGACCACCGCGGCAGCCGCCCCCTGGAGGCCGCCGGCCTGGCCTCGGCGCTGTTTCCTGCGCTGGACCCCAATCAGGACTGCCTGGCGGTCGGGTCCGGCTGCGGCCACACCGGCGCGGCCGCGCACCTGCTGACCATAACGGTCGCGGGCATCGCTTGCGTGCAAGCCGGGGCGCCCGTGCTCGCCCTCATGACCCAGGACCCGGCGCTGCGGACGCTGGTACTGGTGTCGCCCTCCGAACCCCTCCCCGCCTGACCCAAAAGAACATAGCTCAAACCATGCGCAGCCCCTCCGATCTTCTATCCGGCACCTCCCGCGCCATCAGCGAAGGCCGACATTGGTCTTCGCGCGCGCCGGCCAACCCGCGTACCTTCATGGCGCTCGGCTTGCTGGCCCTGGTGGTGTTCCTGTTCCTGTTCGCCGACACGGTAGAGATCGGCCTGATCTGGGCCGGCATCGCCCTGGGCGTATGCGCGCTGCTGTGGCTGTGCGCCTATCTGTGGCGCCGGCGGCGCACCCGCAAGGCCAACAAGAACCTGGGCGACATGCTGGAGCAGCAGGTCCAGACCGGCGCGGCCGCCAATCGCAATGACGTGGAAGCGCTGCGCACGCGGCTGACCCAGGCGGTGCGCACCATCAAGACCTCGAAGATCGGCCAGACCTCGGGCAACGAAGCCCTGTACGAACTGCCCTGGTACATCGTTATCGGCAACCCTGCCGCCGGCAAGAGCAGCGCCGTGATCAACTCCGGCCTGCAGTTCCCCTTCGCCGACAAGAACGGCGCGGCGGTGCGCGGCGTGGGCGGCACGCGCAACTGCGACTGGTTCTTCACCACCGAAGGCATCCTGCTGGACACCGCCGGGCGCTACTCGGTGCATGAAGAGGACCGCAACGAATGGATGGGCTTCCTGGATCTGCTCAAGCGGCATCGTCCGAAGGCGCCCATCAACGGCATCATCGTGGCCGCCAGCATCGACGAACTGACGGGCGCGGGGCCCGAGTTCGCGATCAACCTGGCCAAGAACCTGCGCCAGCGCGTACAGGAACTGACCGACCGCCTGGAAGTGTTCGCGCCGGTCTACATCATCTTCACCAAGGCCGACCTGATCTCAGGCTTCAGTGAGTTCTTCTCCGACAGCGACCAGAGCGAGCGCGACCGCGTATGGGGCGCGACCCTCCCTTATGGCGCCGAAGAGAACCGCGATGTGCTGGCGTTGTTCGACAGCCGTTTCGACGAGCTGTATGAAGGTTTGAAGGAAATGGGCACCGCGCAGATTTCGCTGCGCAACAGTCGCGACCTGCCTCCGGGCCTGCTGACGTTTCCGCTGGAATTCGCCGGCATCAAGCCGGCGCTGCGCACCTTCCTGTCGACGCTGTTCGAGACCAATCCATTCCAGTACAAGCCGGTGTTCCGCGGCTTCTATTTCACCAGCGCGCTGCAGGAAGGCGTTACGCAAAGCACTTCCACCGAGCGGCTGGCCGAACGTTTCGAGCTGCGTCCCGCAGCGCGCGCGCAGACGCGCAGCGTGACCTCCAACAACGGGTTTTTCCTGCGCGACCTGTTCTCCAGCGTGATCTTCGCGGACAAGAAGCTGGTGCGCCAGCACGCCAGCCCCGCCAAGACGCGCATGCGCTACCTGGCCTTCTTCGGCCTGGTGCTGGCGCTGGGGCTGGTGCTGGGCGGCTGGAGCTGGTCCTATCTGGGCAACCGGCAGCTGGCGCAGAACGTGCAGGCCGACCTGGACAAGGTGGTGCGTCTGCAAAGCGAACGCACCGACCTGCAAAGCCGGTTGGAAGCGATGGAGATCCTGCAGGACCGCATCGAGCAACTGGACCGCTATTCCTCCAGCCGGCCGTGGTCGCTGGGGCTGGGCCTGTACCAGGGCGACGTGCTGAAGGAGCGGCTGCTGGCCGAGTACTACAACGGCGCGCGCCAGTTCATGCTGGCGCCGGTGAAGGTCAGCCTGGAAGACTTCCTGGCCAAGGTCGACATGTC
>NZ_JBARYB010000189.1:0-5997 GCF_049647645.1 Achromobacter sp. | reverse complement strand
GCTGGCTGGCCGCCGCCGGCGTGAATCCCGCGAAAGCCACTGGTTTTTCTGCTGCTGGCGCAGCGCCACGCCCTTGCGCCTGGGCGGCGCGCAGCGCCTGCACCGCGGGGTCGGGCTGTTCCCTGAGTTCGGCCAGCACCGACATGACAGCGGCGACGATGCCCATGTAGCCGGTGCAGCGGCACAGATTGCCGGACAGCTCCACCCGCACCCGGCTCTCATCCGCATCCGGCAAGCGCAGCACGATATCGCGCGAGGTCGCCAGCATGCCTGGGGTGCAATAGCCGCATTGCAAGGCGTGGTGCTTTGTAAAGGCGGCGCGCAGCCGCTGCATCACCGGATCGGCGTCGTAGCCTTCGATGGTGGTCACCTGCCGGCCTTCGCAGGCCACGGCGAACGAGATACAGGAACGCACTGGCGCCCCATCCACCAACACCGTGCAGGCGCCGCAGACGCCATGTTCGCAACCGAGATGGGTGCCGGTCAGGCGCGCCTGATCCCGCAGGAAATCCCCCAGATGCATGCGCGCGGGCGCCTCGTGCGATACGCGCTTGCCATTTACTTCCAATGTCACCTGAACCATGGTCATTCCTGTCAACCCAGAGCCTGCGCCAGGCAGCGCGTCACCGCGGTCCCGTGCAGCTTGCGATGGTGTTCGTCCTTGTCCTGCATGACGCCGGCCAGCTCGCTGGCGAGCAGCGTCTCGTCCAGGCCCGCCAAGCCCTGCTGCGCGATACGCGCGGCCAGTTGGGGCAGCAGCCTGGGCGCGCCGTCCAAAGCCCCCACCGCGATGCGCGCCGTCTTTGAAGACGGATCGAACCACGCGGCGCAACTGGCCTCGGCGAACTCGCCGGTCTTGCGGCAGAACTTGTAATAGCCCCAGCGCGCCTGCGGCCCGGCCTCCTGTATGTGCACGGCGGCGATCAGTTCGTCTTCGCGCAGTCCGGTGGTGTAGGCGCCCTGCATGTAGTCTTCCGCCGGCAGCATGCGCACGCCGTCCGGCCCCGCGATCTCCAGCGTCGCGCCCAGGCCTACCACGGTCAGCACCCAGTCGGCCGCCGGATCGGCATGCGCCAGGCTGCCGCCCAGCGTGCCGCGGTTGCGGATGGCGCGATAGGCGATGCCAGGGGCCACTTGCTGCAAGGGTGTTCCGCGCAGCAGTTCGTGCACGCCGTCCTCGATCTCGGCATGGGTCACGGCCGCGCCCACGCGCAGCTTGCCGTCCTTGCGCGAGACCGTGCGCAACTCGGACAGGCCGGAAATGTCGATGACGACCGGCGGACGCGCCAGGCGCAGGTTCAGCATCGGCCCCAGCGATTGGCCGCCGGCCATGAGCTTGGCGCGGCCTTCGTGCCCGCGCAGCGCCAGCAAGGCGTCCTGCAGCGTGTCCGGGCGGGTGTATTCGAATGCAGCCGCCTTCATGCCGTCACCTCCGCGGCAACGGTTGCGGTCTTGCGGCTGCCTTCCGCGATGGCGGCCAGCACCCGGGTCGGCGACAGCGGCGTGCGCAGCAGTTCGGCCGCGCCCAGCGGACGCAAGGCGTCGTTGACCGCGTTGAACAGCACCGCCGGCGGCGCGATGGCGCCGCCCTCGCCCATGCCCTTGGCGCCGAATTCCGTATGCGGCGATGGCGTCTCGAAGTGATGCAAGCGCATGTTCGGGACCTCGGTGGCGCCGGGCAGCATGTAGTCCGCCAGCGTCGACGCCAGCGGCTGGCCGTTGTCGTCGTAAGGCGTTTCCTCGTAGAAGGCGGTGCCTATGCCCTGGGCCACGCCGCCTATGGTCTGGCCTTCGACCACCATGGGGTTGATCATGGTCCCGCAGTCCTCCACCACCACATAATCCAGGATCTCCACGCCGCCGGTGCCCGGGTCCACCGCCACCACCGCCGCATGCGTGGCATAGGTGAAACAGCCGGTGTCGACCTTGGGCTTGTAGCCCACGGTGACTTCCAGGCCGCTGGGGTCCACGTCCGGCGGCAACAATTGCGGCCGCAAATACCAGGCGTCGGCCACGTCCTTGACCGATACCGACTTGCCGCCGGCTTCCAGGCGGTCGCCGTTCCAGGCCACGTTAGCCGGATCGGCCTGCAACAGATGCGCGCCGATATGCGTGAGCCGCGGCAGCAGGCGCTTGCAGGCCTGCGACACCGCGCCGCCAGACATCACCAGCGAACGCGAGGCGTAGGTGCCGGTGGAGAACGGCGTCTGCCCGGTGTCGCCGTGCAGCAGCTTGATGCTGGCCACGTCCACGCCCAGGATCTCGTTGGCGATCTGGGCGAACGTGGTTTCCATGCCTTGTCCGTGCGAATGCACGCCGACCCGCAACTCCAGCCCGCCGTCCGGCGTGACCCGCGCGGTGGCTTGGTCGAAGCCCGGAATCACGGGCGTGCCCCAGGCCGCGAACACCGAAGTGCCGTGCGCCGCCTGCTCGGTATATGTCGCCAGGCCCACGCCGATGAGGCGGCCGTCGGCTTCCCCCTGGCGCTGGCGCTCGCGGATGGCATCCACGCCTATCATGTCCATGGCCTGCTGCAGGCTGGCCGGATAATCGCCGCTGTCCAGGTGCTTGCCGGTGACGTTGACGTAGGGCATCTGCTCGCCCTGCACCAGGTTTTCGTGGCGGATTTCCCAGGGTTCGCGCCCGACCTCGCGAGCGATCGCGTCCATGGTCAGTTCGATGGCGAAGCAGACGCCGGTGCGCGCCACGCCGCGATAGGGCACGAAACCCGGCTTGTTGGTGGCCACCGCCCGCGTCACGCAGCGATAGCCCTTGAATGCGTAGGGCCCCGGCAAGTTGCCGATGGCCTGGCCAGGTTCCAGGCCGATGGTGAACGGCCAGACCGAATAGGCCCCGCCGTCGATGGTGATCTTGGCGTCCAGCGCCAACAGCTTGCCGCGGCGGTCGGCGTAGGCCACCATTTCATAATGGTGCTCGCGCGAATTGGCGCCCGCGGTCAGATGTTCACGGCGGTCTTCGATGAAGCGGAACGGCTTCTTGAAGGTCTTCGCCAGCCAGGCCACGCACAGTTCTTCCTGCTGCAGCACGCACTTGTAGCCGAAAGCGCCGCCCACGTCCGGCGACACCACCCGCACCCGGCCCTGCTCCAGGTCCAGGCACTGGGCCAGCACGCTGCGGATCATGTGCGGCACCTGGGTCGCGCTGACCACCACCAGTTGGTCGGCCTGGTGGTCCCAGTAGGCCAGCACAGCCTTGCCCTCCATCGGCACCATGCATTGCCGCGACAGATCGATCTTGCGGCGCACGACCACATCCGCCTGCGCCGCCAGTTCATCGAACTGCTTGTCGACATTGAGCGTGACGAAGACGTTGTCGCGCCATTGCTCGTGCACGAAATCGCCCTGGGCGGCCTGGGCGCTGACGACGTCCGCATACACGGGCAGGTCGTCGTAGTCGACCTCGATCAGTTCGGCGTAGTCTTCGGCCTCGGCCCGGGTCGGCGCGAACACCATGGCGATAGGCTCGCCCACGAAGCGCACCTTGCCCGAGGCCAGCGGCGGCTGGGCCGAAACCTGGTAGCTGGGCAGAGTGGAATCCGCCACGATGTCGCGCGCGTCGGCCATGGCCTGGCGCACAAACGCCTTGTCCGCGATCTGCTCGGCCACGCGCACCGAGGCGATGCGTGCGTGCGCCAGCGGACTGCGCAGGAAGGCCACCTCGCACAGGCCGGGCATGGCCATGTCGGCCACGAAATTGCCCTTGCCGTGCAGATGGCGCGCATCTTCCTTGCGCGGCACCCGCGCGCCCACTCCCTGCGGCTTGCCTGGCCGGCCGTGCGTATCGGCGTTTGCTGTCGTCATGACTACCCTTTGTCTCCTGCTTGCTTATTACTTGGCCTGGGCCTTCGCCACGGCGGCGAAGGTGTAGTTGTCCAACGGGCTCTCGGCCACCCGGAACCAGCCCGCCTGCTCGGCCTGGAATTTCTTCCAATCGGGGAAGATGGCGGCGAAGTCGGGGTTCTTGGCCGAGAGTTCGGTCCATAGTTCCTGCGAGGCGTTGTACGCCGCGTCCATCACTTCCTTGGGGAAGAAACTGACCTTGGCGCCGCCGGCGATCAGTTTGCGCAGCGCCAGCGGATTGCGAGCATCGTAGTGGGCCAGCATACGCATGGTCTGTTCGCCCGCCGCCGCCTCGAACGCGGCTTGATAGGCCGGGGGCAAGGCCTCCCAGGCCTTGTCGTGCACCATGCTGGTAATGGAGGCGCTGCCTTCGAACCAGCCCGGCGAGTAGTAATACGGCGCCACCTTGTTGAAGCCCAACTTCTCGTCGTCGTAGGGGCCGATCCATTCGGCCGCGTCGATGGTGCCCTTTTCCAGCGCCGGATAGATGTCGCCCGGCGGAATCTGCTGCGGCACCGCGCCCAGCTTGGACAGCACCATGCCGCCGATGCCGCCGATCCGCATGTTCAAGCCCTTCAAGTCGGCGACCGACTTGATCTCCTTGCGGTACCAGCCGCCCATCTGCACGCCGACGTTGCCACAGACGTGGTTGACGATGTTGTACTTCTTATAGAGCGCGCGCAGCATCGCCAGACCACCGCCGTAGTGGATCCAGGCGTTGTGCTGGCGGGCGCTCAGGCCGAAGGACAGGCCGGTATCGAAGGTCAACGCCGTGTTCTTGCCGATGTAGGCCGTGCTCAGCACGTGGTTGCATTCCACCGTGCCGTTGCTGACCGCGTCCATGTTCTGCGCGGCCGGCACCAGTTCGCCGCCGGGAAAGGCGCGGATCTCGAACTTGCCTTCAGTCAGTTGCGCCACCCGCTTGCAGAGGTCTTCGGCCGAGCCGTAAATGGTGTCCAGGCTCTTGGGCCAACTGGTGGACATGCGCCAGCGCACCGACGGCGCGGATTGCGCGATGGCAGGCATGCCGACAGTGGCGAGGCCCGCGCCGGCTGCGCCGGCGGCTTGTGCGAGGAAACGGCGTCGTTGCATTCATTGCTCCCGATCTGGTTCGATTGAGTCCCCTTGGACCCGCCTCAACTCATGCCAACGCCACTCGCGTACATCCGAAAAAAACGTTAGCACACTGAATTGTTGATCAGCATACTGACAGTAATTTTGAGTGTCAACAAGGTAAATCCCCACTGCTGACACCCGCGGAATGCCTCGCTTTTCCCCGTTCCAGGCGGCATTTTCCACGAGAGTCGCGTGCTGTTTGTGGGTACTCCTTACATATAGTGGACACTCGCGGACCTGGGCCGAATCAGGCGTGCATAATAGGCCCGCGCCGCAGCCCTTTCCCCCGCCTCATGTCGGGGAAATCCCTAGCTCCTGACTTGTTTTTTTAGGCAGTACACTGACGACAATTACTCAGCATACTGACGAGCGAGTTGATATGAACTGGATCCGCATTGCCTCTACCGACCAACTGACCGACGACGACGAGGTGATCCCCGTCGCAGCCGGCGAAAAGCAGCTTGCGCTGTATCGCAGCGAAGGCGAGTTCTACGCCTCCGACAACGTCTGTACGCATGCCTACGCGCTGCTGTCCGACGGCTATCTGGAAGACGGCTGCATCGAATGCCCGCTGCACCAGGCCAGGTTCGACATCCGCACGGGCCAGGCCATGTGCGCGCCCGCCACCAGCGGCATCCGCGTCTATCCGGTCAAGGTCGAAGGCCAGGATATCTACGCCAACCTGCAGGGCTGACCATGGCTGACGCGGATCCTATCCTCATCATCGGCGCCGGCCAGACCGGCGCGGTGGCGGCCGCCACGCTGCGCGACCTGGGCCACGCAGGCCCCATCACGCTGATCGGCCAGGAAGCCCACGCACCTTACGAGCGCCCGCCGCTGTCCAAGGCCGCGCTGCAAGCGGCCGACGCGCACGGCCAGACGGCGGTGCATGCCGGCGACTTCTACGAACGGCAGCGCATCACGCTGCTAACGGGCACCGAAGCACAAGCCATCGACGCTGCCAGCCGCCAGGTCCGGCTGGCCGATGGCAGCGCCCTCCCCTACAGCCGCTGCCTGCTCG
>NZ_JBARYB010000188.1:0-32805 GCF_049647645.1 Achromobacter sp. | reverse complement strand
GCGGCGGCCGCGTCCGCCCAGAACGCGCGCCGAGCGCCGCGTCCCGAGCGGCCCATCCCCGTGGTGACCTACCCCGAAGACCTGCCCGTCAGCGCGCGGCGCCAGGAGATCGCGCGCGCCATCGCCCGCCACCAAGTGGTGATCGTCAGCGGCGAAACCGGGTCGGGCAAGACCACCCAGCTGCCCAAGATCTGCCTGGAGCTGGGCCGCGGCCGCCAGAAGATGATCGGCCACACCCAGCCGCGCCGCCTGGCCGCCACCTCGGTGGCCAAGCGCATCGCCGAAGAACTGAATACGCCCATGGGCGAGGTGGTGGGCTACCAGGTGCGCTTCAACGACCGCACCGGCCCCAACGCGTCCATCAAGCTGATGACGGACGGCATCCTGCTGGCCGAGTCGCAGCGCGATCCGCTCCTGCGCCGCTACGACACCATCATCATTGACGAGGCGCACGAACGCAGCCTGAACATCGACTTCCTGCTGGGCTACCTGAAGCAGCTGCTGCCGCGCCGCCCGGACCTGAAGATCATCATCACCTCGGCCACCATCGACGCCGAGCGCTTCGCGCGGCACTTCGCCGCCTCCGAGGACAAGCTGGCGCCGGTCATCGAGGTGTCCGGCCGGCTGTACCCGGTCGAGGTCCGCTACCGCCCCGTGCGCGAGGAACTGGCGGAAGACGAGGCGGCCCCGGCCAAGCCCGGCCGCGACCGCGAGCGCATGTCGGGCGACGAAGAGCGCGACCTGATCGACGCCATCGTGGACGCCGTGGACGAATGCGCGCGCCACGGCCCGGGCGATGTGCTGGTGTTCCTGCCTGGCGAACGCGAGATCCGCGAATCCGCCGAAGCGCTGCGCAAGCGCCATCCGGCCGGCACCGAAGTCCTGCCGCTGTACGCGCGCCTGTCGCAGGCCGAGCAGGAGCAGATCTTCCATCCGCGCACCAATGCGCGACGCATCGTGCTGGCCACCAACGTGGCGGAAACCTCGCTGACGGTGCCCGGCATCCGCTTCGTGGTCGATAGCGGGCTGGCGCGCATCAAGCGCTATTCATGGCGCAACAAGGTCGAGCAGCTGCGCATCGAACCGATCAGCCGCGCCTCGGCCAACCAGCGCGCCGGCCGCTGCGGCCGGATCGGCCCGGGCGTCTGCATCAGGCTCTATGACGAGCTGGACTTCAACAACCGGGCGCCGTTCACGGATCCGGAAGTGCTGCGCTCGTCACTGGCCTCGGTCATCCTGCGGATGAAGTCGCTGAAGCTGGACGATATCGAGCAGTTTCCCTTCGTCGAGGCGCCTCCGGGCCGCGCGGTGGCCGATGGCTACCATCTGCTGCAGGAGCTGGGCGCGATCGAGCTGGCGTCCGCCGCGGACGACGAGGCCGATGCCTCCCGCACAGGCGCGTCCTTCGTGCTGACCCAGACCGGCCACGAACTGGCCAAGCTGCCGGTGGATCCGCGCATCGGCCGCATGATTCTGGCCGCGCGCGAACACCAATGCCTGTCCGAAATGCTGATCATCGCCTCGGCCCTGTCGGTGCAGGACGCGCGCGACCGACCCATGCAGGAACGCGAGGCGGCCGAGGCGGCGCACGCCAAGTTCGCCGACGACAAGTCCGAGTTCATTTCCTTCCTGAAGCTATGGCGCTGGTATGGCGAACAGGTGCAGCACAAGGCCTCGCAACGCAAGTTGGTGGCCCTGCTGCGCCAGAACTTCCTGTCGCCGATCCGGCTGCGCGAATGGCATGATGTGCATACGCAGCTGGCCGCCCTGGTGGGCGAGCAGGGCTGGCGGCTGAACCAGACCGAGGCGACCTACGAGCAACTGCACATGGCGCTGCTGTCGGGCCTCTTGGGCAATATCGGTTTCAAGAGCGACGAAGGCGGCCACTACCAGGGCGCGCGCGAGATCCGTTTCCATATCCATCCCGGTTCGCGGCTGGTGAAGAAGGCGGGGCGCTGGATCGTCGCGGCCGAACTGGTCGAGACCACGCGCCTGTACGCGCGCTGCGTGGCGCGGATCGATCCGGTATGGCTGGAAAAAGTCGGCGCGCATCTGATCCGCAAGAACTGGTCCGACCCGCGCTGGGAAAAGAAGGCGGGGCAGGTCGTGGCCAACGAGCGGGCCACGCTCTACGGGCTGACTATTTACACCGGCAGGCGCATCCAGTACGGCCGCGTCAATCCCACGCATGCGCGCGAACTGTTCATCCGTCAGGCCCTGGTGCCCGGCGAGATCGACACGCGGCTGGCGTTCGTGGCGCACAACCGCAAGCTGATCGCGGGCATCGAGAAGCTGGAGCACCAGACCCGCCGTCCCGACATCCTGGTCGACGACGAGCTGATCCACGCCTTTTACGACCGGCAATTGCCGGCCGACATCTCGCAGACGGCGACGCTCGAAAAGTGGGTGTCCGGACTGGACAAGGCCGCCGCCGCCAAGCTCATGCTGACGCGCGACGAGCTGATGCGGCACGAGGCCGCCGGCGTCACCACCGATGTCTTCCCCAAGAAGGTGGAATGGCAGGGCGTGTCCATGGCGCTGGACTACCACTTCGAGCCGGGCTCGCCGCGCGACGGCGTGACCCTGTCGGTGCCGTTGTTCGCGCTCAACCAGATCGATCCGGCGCGCTGCGAATGGCTGGTGCCTGGCATGCTCAAGGAAAAGGTGCATCTGCTGCTCAAGTCGTTGCCGCAGAAACTGCGCCGCCATTGCGTGCCGTTGCCGGATTACGCGGCAGGCTTTTACGACCGCTGGTTCGAGCGCCAGACCGATCCCCAGCAGGGGCTGGTGGAGGCGATCATCGCTGATATGTGGGACCAGGTGCAGGTCCGGCCGGCGGCAGGCGATTTCAAGCTGGAGACCCTGCCGGCCCACCTGTTCATGAATTTCCGGGTGGTCGACGAGCATGGCCGCATGCTGGCGGCCGGGCGCAACCTGGCGCAACTGCGCGCCGAGTTCGGCAAGCAGGCGCAGGCCACGTTCCAGCAGTTGGCGGCCAGCGACACCCAGGTCGCCCAGGCGCTGGCGCATGAGAATCTGACGTCCTGGTCTTTCGGCCCCTTGCCGGAGATCATGGAGATCAAGCGGCGCGGGCAGTCGGTCATCGGCTATCCGGCGCTGGTGGACCGCGGCGCGCATTGCGATCTGGACGTGTTCGACGATCCGGACGAGGCACGCAAGCATCATCGGGCGGGTTTGCTCAAGCTGTTCCGCCTGGGCTTGCGCGAGCAGGTGAAATTCCTGGAAAAGAACCTGTCCGACCTGACCAAGATCAGCATGCTCTACATGACGCTGGGCACGCAGGAAGAGCTGCGCGACCAGATCATCGATTGCGCGCTGGGACAGGCTTGCCTGGCCGAGCCCTGGCCGGTCAACGAGCAGCAGTTCGAGGCGCGGCGGACCGAGGGCAAGGGCCGGCTGGGCCTCTTGGCGCAGGAAGTGGCGCGGTTGGCGGGGGCGGTGCTGACGGAGTGGGCGGCGGTGCAGCGCAAGCTGCCGCAGGCCAAGCCGCATGCGGCGGCCTACGCGGACCTGCAGGCGCAACTGGGGGCGCTGATGCCCAAGTGGTTCATCCGCGATACGCCGTATGCGCAGCTTGCGCATTTCCCGCGCTATCTGAAGGCGGTCCTGGCGCGCATCGACAAGCTGCGGGCGGATCCGGCGCGCGACGCCAAACTGGTGGCCGAGATGGCGCCGCTGCTGACGCAGTACCAGCGGGCCAGGTCGGCGCTGAAGGGGGCGCCGGATCCGCGGCTGGACGAGTTCCGCTGGCTGCTGGAGGAACTGCGAGTGGCCCTGTTCGCGCAGGAACTGCGTACGCCCATGCCGGTCTCGGTGAAGCGGCTGATGAAAAGCTGGGAATCCCTGAAGCGGTGACGGCGGCGGGACGGCCCGAGCCGTCCCGTATTACCGCCAGATTTCAGCTCGTTTTCCGTTCAGAGACGCGTCATCTGGTTATGCTTCAATGCGCGGGCCTTCCCTCGCAGCTCCCAGGAGCGTCGCCGCCATGTTCGAGCTTTTCAGCATGCGCTCCCGTCCGGGGGCGTCGTCCCGTTCGACCCCGAACCGCTGGGATTGGGCGCTCCTGCCCCTGGTGCTGGCGGTGCTGGCGCTGATGGCCTACGGCGCCTCCCAGATGAGCCGCCCCTTCGCTGTCGGGGAAGACCTGCCTATTTCGCTGGATCCGGTCTACCTTCCGTACTATCTCCTGCGCACCATCTTGCGGATGTTCACGGCGCTGGCTTTTTCGCTACTGTTCAGCTTTGTCTTCGCTGCCATCGCCGCCAAGTACCGGACGGCGGAAAAGGCGATGATCCCGATGCTGGACATCCTGCAGTCCGTGCCCATCCTTGGCTTCCAGGCCATCGCCATCGCGCCCTTCATCGCGCTGTTCCCGGGCAACTTGCTCGGCGTCGAATGCGCGGCCATCTTCGCCATCTTCACTTCCCAGGCCTGGAACATGGCGTTCAGCCTGTACCAGTCCATGCGCACGGTGCCTGCCGAGCTGCACGAGGCGGCGCGGATTTTCCGGTTGTCCGGCTGGCAGCGGTTCTGGCGCCTGGAGCTGCCGTACGCCACGCCGGGCCTGTTGTGGAACATGATGATGTCGATGTCCGGAGGCTGGTTCTTCCTGGTGGCGGCCGAGGCCATTTCGGTGGCGGGGCAGGACATCAAGCTGCCCGGCATCGGTTCCTACATCGCGGTGGCGATCGAGGCGGAGAACGGCCGGGCCATCGCCTGGGCCATCGGCGCCATGATGGCGGGCATCCTGCTGTACGACCAATTGTTCTTCCGGCCGTTGCTGGCCTGGGCCGACAAGTTCCGCTTCGAGGAGTCGCAGGGCGACGCCGCCCAGCAGTCCTGGCTGCTGGACTGGACCCGCCGCAGCCGCTGGATGAAGGCGCTGTCCGACGCGTTCTGGGCGCGCATGCGGCGCGCGCTGGGCTGGTTCAGCGTTCCGTACGACGGCACATCGATCCGCGCCCGCGCCAAGGCGCCTGACCCGCGCTGGACCCGGACCTGGGATGCGCTGCTGGCGGCCGGCGCGCTGCTGGCCACCTACAAGCTGGTGCTTTTCGTCCACGAGGACGTGGGCTGGGGCGAGGTGCTGCACGTGCTCGGACTGGGGAGCATCACCCTGGCGCGCGTCATGCTGCTGATCACGCTGGCCTCGCTGGTGTGGGTGCCGATCGCAGTCTGGATCGGGCTGCGGCCCAAGTATTCGCAGCGGGTCCAGGCGGTGGCGCAATTCCTGGCCGCCTTTCCGGTGAACCTGCTGTTTCCGGCGGTGGTGTTCGTCATGGTCGCGCTCAAGCTCAATCCCAATATCTGGCTGAGCCCGCTGATCATCTTCGGCACCCAGTGGTACATCCTGTTCAACGTGGTGGCCGGTGCGTCGACCATACCCAACGAACTGCGCCTGGCGGCCGGCAATCTGGGGCTCAAGGGCTGGCTGCTGTGGCGCCGGGTCTACCTGCCCGCGGTATTTCCCAGTTTCATCACGGGCGCCATCACCGCCAGCGGCGGCTCCTGGAACGCGAGCATCGTGGCCGAGTACGTGACCTGGGGCAATACCTCGCTGGTGGCGGACGGCCTGGGCAGCTACATCAAGCAGATGACCGAGCAGGGCGATTTCCATCGGATCGCGCTGGGCATCGGCGTCATGAGCATTTTCGTGATGCTGTTGAACCGCTTTTTCTGGCGCAAACTGTATTTGCTGGCCGAAGACCGCGGCCGCTAGGAGTCATCAAGTCATGAATCCCAATTCCCTGATCGAATTGCATGACGTCGGCAAATCGTTCCGCGCCGCCGACGGCACGCAGCGGCACGTGCTGGAACATGTGGATTTCACGCTGAAAGAGGGCGAAATCGTCGCCCTGCTCGGCAAATCCGGCTCAGGCAAGTCGACCCTGCTGCGCATCATGGCCGGGTTGGTCAACGCCGACCAGGGCTCGGTCACCTATCGCGGCCAGCCTGTCTATGGTCCGGCGTCGGGCATCGCCATGGTGTTCCAGTCGTTCGCGCTATTTCCTTGGCTGACCGCCCAGCAGAACGTCGAACTGGGCCTGGAAGCCCAGGGCGTGGCGCCGGCGGAACGCGCCAGGCGGGCGGATGCCGTGCTGGACCTGATGGGGCTAGGCGGCTTTGGCGGCGCCTTGCCGCGCGAGCTGTCGGGCGGCATGCGGCAGCGGGTCGGCATCGCCCGCGCCCTGGTCATGAATCCCGACGTGCTGCTGATGGACGAGGCCTTCTCGGCGCTGGACGTCCTGACTGGCGAGACCTTGCGCGACGACATGCTGGAGCTGTGGGAGGAAAGCCGCATCTCCACCAAGGGCATCCTGATCGTGTCGCACAACATCGAGGAAGCGGTGATGATGGCCGACCGCATCATCGTTTTCTCCAGCGACCCGGGGCGCATCCGCAGCCAGGTCATGGTGGGCCTGCCGCGCCCGCGCGATGTCGATTCGGCGCCGGTGCGCGCGCTGATCGACGAGGTCTATGCGCTGATGACCATGCGGCCCGCCCACGACATGCCCACGCCGCTGCAGCAAGGCCTGGGCTATCGGTTCCCGCAAACCGAAGTCGAACGCATGGAAGGGGTGCTGGACGTGTTGGCCGAGGCGCCGTTCAACGGCCGCGCCGACCTGCCCAAGCTGGCGGAGGAGGCCGAGATTTCCGATGACGACCTGCTGCCGGCCTGCGAAGCGCTGGGCCTGTTCGGCCTGGCCCGGATCGACCGCGGCGACATCTTCCTGACGCCGTTGGGCCAGCGCTATGTGCTGGCGGAGCAAGCCCAGAAACAGGTGATTTTCGGCCGCCAGCTGCTGGCCCACGTACCGCTGGCCGCGCATATCCGCCACAGCCTGGAACAGGAGCCCGCTGGCGCGCTGCCCGAGAAGAACTTCCTGGATTCGCTGGAAGAGTTCCTGAAGCCGGACGAGGCCGAGCGGGTGCTGAAGATTGCGGTGGAGTGGGGGCGCTACGGCGAGATCTACGGCTATGACTACCATACCGGACTGCTGACGCTGCCCGCGCCGGATCCGGCCTAGGGTCTGCTGGGCGCCCGGGAATCCGGGCGCCGCGGGCCGTTACAAGGCCAGGAACCCTGCAATGACCAGAATGATCAGGCCGTACTTGGTGGCCTTGTAGACCTTGCGGTTCCAGGCCTTGAAGGCCTTGCGCTTCTGGTCGATGACCCAATGCGCATGGGTCAGCTTGTTGATGGCGCCGGTCTGGTCGCCGCCGTCGTTGGGCGAGCTGGCGGCGGACATGACGACGCGGCCGAACCAGCGGTTGAAGGCTTCGGCCCAGCGCCACTTCAGCGGGCGCTCCACGTCGCAGAACAGGATGATGCGGTTCTGGTCGGTGTGGTTGTAGGCTTCGTGCACGTAGGTTTCGTCGAACACCACGCTTTCGCCGTCGCGCCAGCTGTAGTGCTCGCCGTCGACGATGATGTGGCAGCCGTCGTCGTTGGGAGTGACCAGGCCCAGGTGGTAGCGCAGGGACCCGGCGAACGGGTCGCGGTGCGGGTTCAACTGGCCGCCGGGCGGCAGTTCGGCGAACATCGCGGCCTTGACCTTGGGCAGGGTCTTCAGGATGGCCACGGTCTTGGGGCAGAGTTCCTCGGCGGACGGGTGGCGGGCGTCGTACCACTTCAGGTAGAAGCGCTTCCAGCCGTACTTGAAGAAGGAATTGAAGCCGATGTCGTTATGGGTGTCGGCGGCCTTGATGCGGCGCAGCTCGGCCATCTGCATGGCTTCCTCGCGGATTGTTTCCCAGTTGTCGTCCAGCACCTTCAGTTCGGCGATTTCGCTCGTGGTCAGGTAGGGCGTGGGCGGCACGCGCGACGCCAGCACCATGAAGGCGTTGATCGGGGCAAGCAGCACGGAATGATCCAGCATTTGCCGGCCCAGCGGCAGCTTGACGCGGCCGCGGAAGTGCGCAAACAGGATGGCGCTCAGCCAGATCCCGGGAATTAGCCATTTCATAGATGAATCTCGTGCGTAAATCTCATGTCAACAATGAAGCATGACGTGCAACGTGTATTGTTACACAGGCGCCTGCGTAGTCCTTTGCGCAAGCGCAGAGGCCTCGGCTTGGACCGCGTTGACTAGGTACAATTCCCTTTATGTCCGAAGAAGCCGTAACAACCCCGTCCCCATTTGTCCATCTGCGCGTTCACTCCGAGTTTTCGGTCGTGGACGGCCTCGTGCGCATCCCCGATCTCATCAAGCGCGTGGCCAAGCTGGGCCAGCCCGCAGTCGCCTTGACGGATCTGTCGAACCTGTTCGGCCTGATCAAGTTCTACAAGGCCGCGCGCGGCGCCGGCATCAAGCCGATTGCCGGCTGCGATGTTTGGCTGTCCAACGATGACGATCCCGCCAAGCCTTTCCGCCTGTTGCTGCTGGTGCGCAACCACCAGGGCTATCTCAATCTCTGCGAATTGCTGTCCAAGGCCTTCCTGACGAACCAAGGCAAGGGCCGCGCGGAGATCCGCCGCGAATGGCTGCAGGGCCAGGAGGGCCTGATCGCCCTGTCCGGCGGGCGCATGGGCGACGTGGGCCAGGCGTTGGAAGCGGGCAACGCCGTGTCGGCGCTGGCCCTGGCGCGCCAGTGGGCGCACCTGTTCCCGGGCAGCTACTACATCGAGTTGCAGCGCGCCGGCATGGATGGCGACGAAGCCTATACCCAGGCCGCCATGCGCCTGGCGGGCGAGGCCGGCCTGCCGGTGGTGGCGACGCATCCGGTGCAGTTCCTGGACGAATTCGAGTTCCAGGCGCATGAGGCCCGCGTCTGCATCGCCGAAGGCGAAATCCTGGCCAACCCGCGCCGCGTGCGCCGGTTCAGCAAGGAACAACACCTGCTCAGCTCCGAGGAAATGGCGCGCCGCTTCGCCGACGTGCCTTCGGCGCTGGCCAACACGGTGGAAATCGCCAAGCGCTGCAACCTCAGCCTGGTGCTGGGCAAGCCGCGCCTGCCCAACTTCCCCACGCCGGAAGGCGTGGGCCTGGACGACTACCTGGTCCAGCTGTCGGAAGAGGGCCTGGAAAAGCGCATGGAGTTCCTGTTCCCGGACGCCGCCGAACGCGAGTCCAAGCGCGAGCAGTACTACGAACGCCTGCGCTGGGAATGCAAGACCATCATCCAGATGGGCTTCCCTGGGTACTTCCTGATCGTGCAGGACTTCATCAACTGGGGCAAGAACAACGGCGTGCCGGTGGGGCCGGGGCGGGGCTCCGGCGCGGGCTCGCTGGTGGCCTACGCGCTGGGCATTACCGACCTGGATCCGATCCGCTATGACTTGCTGTTCGAGCGCTTCCTGAATCCCGAGCGGGTCTCCATGCCCGACTTCGATATCGACTTCTGCCAGGACAACCGCGAACGGGTCATCGACTACGTCAAGGAAAAGTACGGCCGCGCCGCCGTGAGCCAGATCGCCACCTTCGGTACGCTGGGCGCCAAGGCCGTGGTGCGCGACGCCGGCCGGGTGCTGGACATGCCCTATATGTTTTGCGATGGCCTGTCCAAGCTGATCCCTTTCAACCCGATGGATCCCTGGACCCTCGAACGGACCCTGAAGGACGAACCCGCCTTCAAGGACCGCTACGAGCAGGAAGAAGAAGTGCGCGCGCTGGTGGACCTGGCCAAGCCGCTCGAAGGCCTGACCCGCAACATCGGCATGCACGCCGGGGGCGTGCTCATCGCGCCCGGCAAGCTGACCGACTTCTGCCCGCTGTATTGCCAGCCGGGCCAGGAAAACAGCGCGGTTTCTCAGTTCGACAAGGATGACGTCGAGGCCGCCGGCCTGGTGAAGTTCGACTTCCTGGGCCTGCGCAACCTGACCATCCTGGACTGGGCCGTGCGCTACGTGCGCCAGTTCAACGAGGACAAGCGCGACTTCGACGTCATGGCCCTGGCGCTGGACGATGCGGCCGCCTACAAGATCCTGTGCGACGCCAATACGACCGCGGTGTTCCAGCTGGAATCGCGCGGCATGAAGGAGTTGCTGAAGAAGCTGCGGCCCAACACCTTCGAAGACATCATCGCCATGCTGGCCCTGTATCGACCGGGGCCGCTGGAATCGGGCATGGTGGACGACTTCGTCAACCGCAAGCACGGCCGCGCCGCGGTGGACTACTTCCACAACGACCTGGAAAGCACGCTCAAGAGCACCTACGGGGTCATCGTCTACCAAGAACAGGTGATGCTGATCTCGCAGATCATCGGCGGCTACTCGCTGGGCGGCGCCGACCTGCTGCGCCGCGCCATGGGCAAGAAAAAGCCCGAGGAAATGGCCAAGCACCGCGAGCTGTTCGAACAGGGCGCCAAGGAAAAGGGCCACGACCCGGACTTGGCGGTCAAGCTGTTCGACCTGATGGAGAAGTTCGCGGGCTACGGCTTCAACAAGTCGCACTCGGCCGCGTACGCGCTGATCTCGTACCAGACGGCCTGGCTCAAGGCCTACCATCCGACCGAGTTCCTGGCCGCCACCATGTCCTCGGACATGGACGACACCGACAAGGTCCAGATCTTCTGCCGCGACGCCCAGGACAACGGCGTCGAGGTGCTGCCGCCGGACGTCAATTTCTCGGGCTACCGCTTTGAACCGGTCGCCGACAAGCACACCAAGAACGGCAAGCCGCCGCGCACCATGCGCTACGGTCTGGGCGCGGTCAAGGGTACGGGGCAGGGCGCGGTCGAGGACATCCTGCGCGCGCGCAAGGAAGGCGGCCCCTTCCTGAATCTGTTCGACTTCTGCCGCCGCGTCAGCAAGCAGGCGGTCAACCGCCGCACCATTGAAGCCCTGATCAAGGCCGGCGCCTTCGACACCATCGAACCCAACCGGGCCGCGATGCTGGCCTCGGTGCCCACCGCCATGGAAGCCGCCGAGCAGGCGGCGCGCAGCGCCAACCAGGCCTCGCTCTTCGGCGACGACAGTGGCGACGTGGTGGCCGGCGAACTGGCCAAGGTCGCGCCCTGGGACCTGCACAAGAAGCTGACCGAGGAAAAGTCCGCGCTGGGCTATTACTACAGCGGCCACCTGTTCGACGCCTGGCGCGACGAAGTGCGCCGCATCGTGCCGATGCAGCTGGTGCGGGTTGAACCGCAGCGCGACCTGCAATGGATGTGCGGCGTGCTGGCCAGCGTGCGCGTCATGATGACCCGCCGCGGCAAGATGGTCTTCGCCGTGCTGGATGACGGCACCGCCCAGGTGGAGATCTCGGTCTTCAACGAGCTCTACGAAAAGCACCGCAACCGCTTGCGCGAGGACCAGCTCGTCATCGTCCAGGGCAAGGTCAGCAATGACGACTACTCCGGTGGCATGCGCATCGTGGCCGAACAGCTCTATGACCTGCAGCTGGCGCGCGAAGCCCGCGCCAAGTCGCTGCGCGTCAGGCTCAACGGCAGCGCCGACGCCGCCCGCCTGCGGCAGATGCTGAACCCGTTCCGGGCCGAGCCCGAGAACGGCATTCCCGGCGTTCCGGTCGATATCGTCTATACCAAGAATAATTTCCTGTGCACGGTCCGCCTGGGCGAAGAATGGCGCGTCCGCATGGCCGACACGCTGCTCGCCAACCTGAATGAATGGACCAAGCCGGATGGCGTGGAGGTCACCTATTGATGCCTATGCGTATCGTTCACTCGGAAGCCGCAACCAGCTTTGGCGGCCAGGAAGGCAGGATCTTCAAGGAGATGACCGCCATGCGCGCGCGCGGCCATCACATGGAAGCGATCTGCCAGCCCAAGGCGCTATTGGCCGAACGCCTGTCGGACGCCGGCTTCCCCGTGCACACCCTGGAAATGGATGGCGCGGTCAATTACCTGAAGGGCATCGCCACCATCCGCGGCATCCTGCGCGAAGGGCGTTTCGACGTGCTCAACACCCACAGCCGACGCGATACGGTCATCGCGGCCGCGGCCGGCCGGCTTGCAGGGACGCCGCTCATCGTGCGGACACGGCATCTGTCCAATAAGGTGGGATCGCTGTGGTCCTACACCTGTCTGCCGCACAGGGTCACGACAGTCAGTGACCATGTGCGCCAACACCTCATCGACCGCGGCGTGCCGGCCGGCAAGGTGGCCACCGTCTATTCGCCCATCGTGCTGCCGCCGCCAGTGGAGCGTTCCACCCTGCGCGAGGAACTCGGCCTGGCCGCTGAAGACATCGTCGTCGGCTGCGTGGCCGTGATGCGCGCCACCAAGGGCCACAAGGACCTGATCGACGCGATCGCGCCGCTGATGGCCAGCCGGCCCAAGCTGCATCTGGTGTTCGTCGGCGGCGGTTCGCCGGTGTTCGAGCAGACCCAGGCCTATGTGGCCGAACTGGGGTTGCAGGACCGCATCCACCTGATGGGCATGCGGCGCGACGTGCCCAATCTGCTGGCGGGCTTCGACCTCTTCGCCCTGGCGACGCAGCAGGAAGCGTCCGGCACCGTCTACGTCGAGGCGCAGGCCAGCGGTTTGCCCGTGGTCGGCACGGACGTGGGCGGCGTGTCGGAAATGTTCCGCGACGGCGAAACCGGCATCCTGGTTCCGCCCAAGAACCCCGAAGCCCTGACCGCCGCGCTGGTGCGCCTGATCGACGACGCCGATCTGCGGCGGCGCATGGGCGAAGCCGGCCGCAAGATGGTCTGGGACGAGGGCGTGTTCTCGCCGGCCCGCCTGGCGGAAACCACCGAGGCCGTCTATACCAAATGGCTGGCGGAGCGCGCGGGATGAATGCGCCCAACGTCCCGGTGCTGATGTATCACCACGTCACGCCGGCCGGCGGCATGATCGCCGCGACGCCCGAGGTGTTCGACGCGCAGATTTCGCGCTTGGCCCGCGCCGGCTACCAGTCCTTGTCCGCCGACCAGTTCGCGGCCTACCTGGCCGGCGGCGCCGCGCCCGAACGCTCGGTGCTGATCACCTTCGACGACGGCTACCTGAACAACTGGGTGCACGCGCATCCGGTGCTGGCGCGCCACGGCATGCGCGCCGTGCTGTTCACCATTACCGGCTGGATCGGCGACGGGCCGGTCCGCCCGCATGCGGGCCAGGGCGGCCCCTTGCCAGCCACGCCCGACCACGACGCCTGCAAGCAGCTGGTGGCGGCGGGCCGCGCCGACGAGGCCATGCTGCGCTGGAGCGAGATCGAGGCCATGCAGGCGGCGGGCACCTTCGAGTTCCATTCCCACACGCATACCCATACACGCTGGGACAAGGTCTGCGGCGCCGATGCCGACGCCAAGCGCGCCCATATCGCCCAGGAGTTGCGGGATTCCCGCGACACCCTGGCGCGCCGTCTCGGATCCGCCAGCGACCACCTCTGCTGGCCGCAAGGCTATTTCGACGCGGACTACGTGGCCGCGGCGCGGGCTGCCGGGTTCCGGCACTTGTACACTACCGACCCTTTCGGCCAGAACTCCCCCGGCGCGGATCCCGAACACATTTATCGTTTCGCGGTGCGCAACCAGGGCGGATCCTGGCTGAACCGGCGCATCTGGCTGTCGCGCGATCCCTTCTGGGGCCCGCGCTTTCACGCCTGGAAGGCCTGGAAAAAGCGTCTCAGGAATCGCGGATGAAGCTATCTGTCATCATCATCACCAAGAACGAGGCGGCGAACATCGCCGCCTGCCTCAAATCCGTGGCCTTCGCCGATGAGTTCATCGTGGTGGACTCGGGCAGCACCGACGGCACCGTCGAAGTCGCGCGCGCCCTGGGCGCCAGGGTGGAAGTCACCCCGGACTGGCCTGGCTTCGGCCCGCAGAAGAACCGCGCGCTGGACCTGGCCACGGGCGACTGGGTGCTGTCGATCGACGCCGACGAGCGCGTCACACCGGAACTGGCCCAGGAAATCCAGGACGTGTTGCGCGCGCCGCGCGCCGACGCCTACGAGATCGCGCGCCTGTCGAATTTCTGCGGCCGCGACATCCGCCACAGCGGCTGGTGGCCCGATTACGTGCTGCGCCTGTTCAAGCGCGGCACGGCGCGATTCAACGACGTCGCCGTGCATGAGCGGGTGGTGCCGGCCAACGGCAAGCCGCTGCAGATGCGCGGCTATTTCCACCACTATCCCTACGACAACCTGGATGCGCTGATCACCAAGGTCAACCGCTATTCGTCCGACGCCGCCGCCATGATGTACGCCAAGGGACGGCGGACCTCGATCTTCGGCGCGTTGGGCCATGGCTTCTGGACCTTTGTGCGGATCTACCTGATCCGGCGCGGCTTCCTGGACGGCAAGCACGGCCTGGTGCTGGCCGTCGTCGCCTCGGCCGGCAGCTTCTTCCGCTATTCGAAGCTGATGTTCCTGGCCGAGAAGAAGAAGTGAAGATCCTCTACACCAACTTCCACGCCGGCAATGGCGGGGGGCACGTCACCTACGTCATCAATCTGGCCAAGGCCCTGTCCAAGGACCACCAGATCACAGTCGCGGCGCCCGCCACCAGCCGCCTGTACCGGTACGCCAAGGCGATTCCGGGCGTGGCGGTCGAGGACATGCAGTACACCACGCGGCCCTCGTCCTGGTTCAAGGACCGCGCGCGTCTGCGCCGCCTGATCAAGGCCGGCGGCTTCGACATCATCCATGCCAATGGCTCGGCCGACCACAAGCAGGTCATGCTGGCTACGCTGGGCATGCGCCGCCGCCCGCGCATCGTCTTCACCAAGCACAACGATCACCCGCTGACGAGCTTCGGCCACAAGTTGCGCGTGGCCCTGGCTACCGACCACGCCATCGCGGTCAGCGACTACGTGCACGGCCTGATGCAGCAGTCGCCCTACGGCAAGCGTCCCATCACCACCATCCGCCACGGCATCGACACCAATTTCTTCGCGCCGCCGCCGCCGGAAAGCCTGGACAAACTGCGCGCCATCTTCTTCGGGCCCGACTGGCAGGGCAAGCTACTGTTGGGCAGCGCTGGTGGCACCGATTACGACAAGGGCTGGCTGGACCTGGTGGCAGCCGCGGCCGCCCTGCCGCCGGAAGATCGCGCACGCGTATTGCTGATGGTGGCGGGCGATCCGCCCAACGAGGCCAAGCTCGCACGGGTGCGGGAACTGGGCATGATCGACCAGGTCCGCTTCCCCGGGCTGCTCGACGACGTGCGGGCGGCGCTGGCCTCCTGCCATGCCGGCTTCGTGCTGTCCTACCGCGAAGCGCTGTCGTTCGCCTGCCGCGAGATCATGGGCCTGGGGCTGCCCGCCCTGGTCAGCGACGCGGGCGGCCTGCCCGAGAACGTCACCGACGGCGTGGACGGCTGGATCGTGCCCGCGCGCGACGTGCCCGCCATCACCGCCAGGCTGCGCTTCATGCTGGACCATCCCGACGCGGTGCGCGCCATGGGGGCCCGGGCGCGGGAGACCAGCCTGCGGGATTTCAATCTGGAACGTTTCGCCGCCGCCACACTGGACGTATACCGACGCACGCTGGGATAAGGCCGGGCTTTATAATCCGTCCCTATGTCTATCCCCATACTCATGTACCACCAGATCGGCGAGCCCAATCCCAAGGGCACGCCGTTCCGCGGCCTGACGGTGCACCCCGACAGCTTTGCCCGGCAGATGCGCTGGATGCGCAGGCTGGGCTATCGCGGCCTGTCCATGCGCGACGTCATGCCTTATGTGCGCGGCGAACGCCAGGGCAAGGTATTCGGCCTTACGTTCGACGACGGCTACCGCAACGTGCACCACAACGCCATGCCGGTGCTGAGCGAACTGGGTTTCACCGCCACCAACTATTTCGTGGCGCACCAGTTCGATGGCGGCAACGTCTGGGATCTGGAAAAAGGCATTCCGTTTTCGGCGCTGATGACCGTGAACGAAATGCGGGAATGGGCCCAGGCCGGCAACGAAGTCGGCTCGCACACGCTGGACCACGTGCACCTGCCCGAAATGTCGCCCGACGAGGCCCGCCGCCAGATCGTCCAGTCCAAGGACGAGCTGGAGCAGGCGCTGGGCGCGCCCGTCACCGCCTTCTGCTATCCCTATGGCGACCACGGTCCGGAACACCGGGCCATGGCGCGCGAGGCCGGCTACGACAACGCCACGCTGACCCAGCGCGGCCTGGCGGCGGCCTCCGACGACCCCTTCGGATTGCCGCGGGTAACGGTGTCGCGCTCCACCAACATCATCCGTTTCCTGCAGAAGTGCCTGACCCGGTATGAAGACACCCGCCGGCGCGCTTGAGCGGCGGCTGCGCATCGCGCTGCTGGTTGACCGCTTCGGCAATCGCTTCGGGGGCGCGGAAGCCTACGGCGTGGAACTGATGCGGGTGCTCGGCCAGCGCCATGACGTATCCGTCGTGGCGCGCGACTTCGACAGCGACCTGCCGTTTCCCTTCCTGCCCATACGCTTTCCGAGCTGGCTGCCGAGCTGGATGCGGGTGCTGTATTTCGCCTGGCGCGCCGACCGCCTGACCCGCGGCCGCTATGACATCGTGCATTCGCACATGAACGGCTGGGCCGGGGAAATCCAGGTCATGCATGTGACGCCGGTGCGCTACAACCGGCTGACCCGCGTCACGCCTTTGCAGCGCCTGACCGCCTGGCTCAGTCCGCGCCTGGCCACTTATCTGCTGCTGGAAAAGCTGCGCGTGCGCCGGGCGCCGGCAAGGCGCGTGGTGGCGGTGTCGGGCCTCATCATGGATCAATTGCACCGCAGCTACGGCCCGCAGCTGCCGGTGGACATCATCGCGCCCGGGGTCAAGCTGCCGACCGCGGCGCAAACGGAAGGCCGCGAGGCCACCCGCGCCAGCCTGGGCTGGGACGCAGGCACCATAGGCTGTCTGCTGGTGGCCCGCAATCCCTTGCGCAAGGGATTGCCGGCACTGTTGGATGCCCTGGCGCAACTGCCGCCGCAGT
Source organism: Achromobacter sp. (assembly GCF_049647645.1). Taxonomy (GTDB): domain Bacteria; phylum Pseudomonadota; class Gammaproteobacteria; order Burkholderiales; family Burkholderiaceae_B; genus Achromobacter. The sequence goes on along the minus strand of NZ_JBARYB010000188.1, from coordinate 15,961 downwards.
ACCGGCTGCTGGTCGTGGGGGCGGACGAGCCTACCCGCGAACGCGTGCGCGCGGCCGGCGCCATCGCCAGCCGCGTTACCCTGATCGATCCCACCCCCGACGTCGCCCGCTACTTCAGCGCCGCCGACATCTATGCGCATCCGACCCTGAACGACAGCTACGGCATGGCGCCGCTCGAAGCCATGTCGCACGGACTGCCCGTGGTGGTGAGCTCGCCCGCCTACTGTGGCTTCGCGCAGTACCTGTCGGCGGGCAAGGACGCGCTCATCCTGCAGGACCCGCGCGACGGCGCTCAACTGGCCCAGGCGCTGGAGCGGCTGGGTTCTGAACCGGCATTGCGGGCGGCGCTGACCGAGCGCGGCCTTGAGATCGCCCGCGAGCAAAGTTGGGAAACGGTGGCGGCGCGCTACGAGGCGCTGTACGACAAGGTGCTGCAAGAGCGCGGCTGAGGGCGGGCGCGGGTCCAGGCTTGCCGGCTGCGCGTCAATGGCCGGGAGCCGTGGCCTGTTCGAGTTCGCCCAGCCACTGGATCGCGTGCTCGCGGCTGGCGCCGCACATCTCGGCCTGGGGCTGCAGCCCGCCACAGAAATCCGGGCGCGACGGCTGGCCGAAAATCGCGCAGCGCATGTCCGGCAGCAACTGGATGCAGGGCACGCCGGCAGGTTTGCCCGCAGGCATGCCGGGTATCGGCCGGGTGATCGACGGCGCGATGCAACAGGCGCCACAGCCGGGCCGGCATTCCAGCGCGGCCGGCGCCTGCGGGTTCAGACCCATCCGCGCAACCAATAGACGAACAGGCCGGCATACTCCTTGATGATGGAGCGGCTGGCGTCGAATGTGCGCTGGTCCGGCAGCCACAGCGGCAGCGAGCCGTCCGCGGGCGCCACGATCTGCGGCGGCGCTGGAGCGGCGACGGCTTCCACGCCTTGCTTGGAAAAGGCCGCCATCGCCCGCGGCATATGTAGCGCTGATGTCACCAGCAGGACCTTGCCGATTCCGCGCGACTTGAGCTGGTCCTCGGTCAGGGCTGCGTTTTCATAGGTGGTGCGGCTGGAGTTTTCCAGGATCAGGGCCGTTTCCGGCACGCCTTGCTGGCGGATGGCGTGCGCCATGCCGCGGGCTTCGCTCACGTCGCCTTCGAGCGCCCCGCCCGACAGCAGCACCTTGGGTGCGCGTCCGGCCAGATAGAGCTGGGCCGCCGTGTCCACGCGCACCACCGCCGTGTCCTTGTCATAGGGCAGGAACCAGTTGGCGCGGCCATTGGCGGTATTGCCGCCCAGCACCACGATGGCGTCGGCCGTCGGTGACTCCGAGGGCGCCAGGTGCGGATAGCGGGATTCCAGCGCGCCGCCCAGCCAAAGCGAAGTGACCGGCAGCGACCAGGCCAACGCCCAAAGCAAGCCCGCAACAATCAGGGCGCCGCCGGTCTTGCGCAGCCGGAACAGGCCCAACACCAGCCCGATGACGACCAGTGTCACGCACAAGTTGTAAGGAATGATCAAATTCGTGAGATAGCTGGACAAGGTCATTTTGAAACAATCCTGATTACTGCGTCTCGTCCAGCAGGAGGTTGGCCTGCTGTTCAACTTCCTCGACGGACGGCCATGCATGCTCCGAGCCTACGCAGACGGCCCGCGGCGACCACGGGCCGGTACGGCCCGGCCGCGTCACGCCGAACAGGGTCAGTTCCCTGGCATCGGCTGCCGCAGCCACGTGCGAGACGCCGGAGTCGTTACAAATCACCAGCGCGGCCCGCGCTGTCAGCGCCGCGAACGCGCCCAGGGACAGGGGAGGCAGCAGCAGCGCCGTGGGAGCATTGCGCCGGGCCTCCTCGGTTTCGGCCGGAGGGGGGCACATTACCACGGTATGGCCGCGAGCCTGCAGAGCGCGGGTAAGTGTATCGAATCCCGGCCAGACCTTGATCTTGCCCTTGTGCAGGCCCGTGGCCGTCGGGGCGATCAGCACGAAACGCTGGCCCGCCAGTCCGGCCGCCTCCAGCGCCAGATCGGCGGCGCCCCGGTGGGCGGAGGTCAAGGGCAGGTCCAGGGTCGGGCCAGGTTCGGCCGGGCCGCTGGACAGGCCCCAGCGGGTCAGGGCCTCGCGGGTCAGGTGATGCCAGGACTGGACCGCGTGCAGCGAGTCGTTGGGCTTGGCAACGGGCCAGCGCAACAGGAAGCTGCGGCCGTCGTCGCGATAGCCGGCCGAAGGCAGCCCCGCCAGCCGGAACACCAGCGCGCTGGACAGCGAGTCCGGCAGCAGCAGGCCGCGGGCGCGGCGCCCCTGGGCGCCCAGGCCGCGGCGGTGGGCGCTGACCGCCGCCCGGTCGGGACCGACCTTGCCGCGCATGGGGATGAAATCCTGCTTAGCCACTCCGTCGAGCAGGTCGCGGGCCCAGGGGCGGGCGCAGATCACCAGGGGCAGGCCGCTGGCGTGCAAGGCGCGCAGGCTGGGCAGGCTCATGCAAACATCGCCCACCCAATTGGGCAATCGGACGTACAGGCAGCTGATATCGGACATGTAAGGGCGCTGGGCGCGTTAGGGCTGAAAGGGGCACGGTCCGGACGGCGACTTGTCGCGCAGCCGGTACAATTCTCGCCACAATTGTATAAAAGCGAGTGATCCCTTTGAATTCTGCCGCACGCAACGCGCCCGCGAGCTCCCAACCCGTCAGAGCTGAACTCTGGAGCCGGATTTACAGCCGCGTGGGCTCCTACTGGAAGGGATTGTTGCTTGCCGTCCTGCTAATGGCCGGCGCGGCCGCCACGCAGCCGGTCCTGGCCGTCATCATGAAGCCCCTGCTGGACGGTGGCTTTTCGGGCGCCAAGCCGTACTACGTCTGGGCCTTGCCGCTGGCGGTGGTGGGGCTGATCCTGTTGCGCGGCATCTGCAACTTCTTCAGCGACTACCTGCTGGCCTGGGTGGCCAACAACGTGCTGCTGGGCATGCGCCGGGACATGTTCGAGCGCCTGCTGGGCCTGCCGGACGCCGATTTCAAGCAAGGCGACACCGGCCGCCTGCTCAACCGCTTCACCATCGACGCCGGCAACGTCACCGGCTACGCCACCGATGTCATCACGGTGCTGGTGCGCGAAACCCTGGTCGTCGTCGCCCTGATCTGCGTGCTGCTGTACATGTCCTGGGTGTTGACGCTGATCATCCTGATCATGCTGCCGGTGTCGGTGCTGATCTCGCGCTTCTTCATCAAGCGCCTGCGCCGCATCAACCGTGAAACCGTCAACATGAACGCCGAGCTGACCCGCGTCGTCGGCGAAGGCATCGACGGCCAGCGCGTCATCAAGCTGTTCGACGGCTATGAAGTCGAGCGCGGCCGCTTCGATTTCGTCAGCCGCCGCCTGCGCCGCTTCGCCATGCGCACCGCCACGGCGGACGCCGCCCTGACGCCGCTGACCCAGGTCTGCATTTCCATCTCGGTCGGCGCCGTCATCGCCGTGGCGCTCAGCCAGGCCAACCACGGCGCGCTGACCGTGGGCAGCTTCGCTTCCTTCATGGCCGCGCTGGCCCAGATCTTCGATCCCATCAAGCGCCTGACCAACGTCGCCGCCCGCATGCAGAAGATGCTGGTCTCGGCGGAAAGCGTGTTCACGCTGATCGACCAGAAACCCGAAAACGATACCGGCACGAAGCAGCTGGCCGAGCCCGTGCGCGGCAAGGTGGAGTTCCGTCACGTCAAGCACCGCTTCCCCGACGCCGACCGCGATACGGTCAACGACATTTCCTTCACCGTGGAACCCGGCCAGACCGTGGCCCTGGTAGGGCGCTCGGGCAGCGGCAAGACCACCCTGGTCAATATGCTGCCGCGCTTCGTGCTGGCCGACAGCGGTTCCATCCTGGTGGACGACACGCCGATCGACGAGCTGACCCTACGCAGCCTGCGCTCGCACCTGTCGCTGGTCAGCCAGGACGTGGTGCTGTTTGACGACACCATCGCGGCCAACGTCGGCTATGGCGCGCTGGGCAAGTCCAGCGAACAGAAAGTGCGCGATGCGCTGGCGGCGGCCAACCTGCTGGAATTCGTCGAAGGACTGCCGCAGGGCCTCAATACGCCGGTGGGCGAAAACGCGGCCCGCCTGTCCGGCGGCCAGCGCCAGCGCCTGGCGATCGCCCGCGCGCTCATCAAGAACGCGCCCATCCTGATCCTGGACGAAGCCACCTCCGCGCTCGACAACGAATCCGAACGCCAGGTCCAGGCCTCGCTGGAGCGCCTGATGAAGGGCCGTACCACGCTGGTCATCGCGCACCGCCTGTCCACGGTGCAGAACGCCGACCGCATCATCGTGCTGGACGCGGGCAAGATCGTCGAACAAGGCCCCCACGCCGAGCTGCTGGCCGCCAACGGCCTGTACGCCTCGCTCTACAAGATGCAATTCCGCGACGATTGATCCGCGCCGGGCGTCCCGGCCAGGGTCCGCCCGGCGGCTGTTTTTTCCTGTCGCATTTCCGGATTGCCAAGCGCCCGGATTGCCGGAAAATGGAGCCGGGCCTGCCGGCAGGCCCGGCTCCGGCCCGATCCGGGCGGGGCGGCGCCGCCAGGCGCTTTGGTCCGCCGTGCATCAGGAGCGCCCCATGTCCCTGCCTGCCGAAGGCAATCAGCTAGTCAATGTCGTCGTCCTGCTGGGGGCTGCGGTCGTCGCGGTTCCCCTGTTCAAGCGCCTGGGGCTGGGATCCGTCCTCGGATACCTGGCCGCCGGCCTGGTGATCGGCCCGTTCGGCCTGGGCTTGTTCTCCGATCCCAAATCCATCCTGCACGTGGCCGAACTGGGCGTGGTGATGTTCCTGTTCATCATCGGCTTGGAAATGCAGCCCTCCCGCTTGTGGAAGCTGCGCGGCGAGATCTTCGGCCTGGGCGTGGCGCAGGTGCTGGCTTGCGGCGGACTGCTGACGGTGGTCGGCCCGCTGGCGGGGTTGTCGGCCCCCGCGGCTTTCATGGCGGCGATGGGCTTCGTACTGTCGTCCACCGCCATCGTCATGCAGATACTGGCCGAGCGCGGCGAAGCCGCCAGCGCGCAGGGCCAGCGCATCGTCTCGATCCTGCTGCTGGAAGACCTGGCCATCGTGCCCTTGCTGGCCCTGGCGACTCTGCTGGCGCCGGCTGACAATGCCAGCCATGGCGATCCTTGGCTGCAATCCGCCATCGCGGTCGCCTGCATCCTGGCGCTGCTGGCCGCCGGCCGCTGGCTGCTCAATCCCTTGTTCCGTCTGCTGGCCGCCGCGCATGCGCGCGAGGTCATGACAGCAGCCGCCTTGCTGGTGGTGCTGGGCGCGGCGCTGTTGATGGAGCTGGGCGGCCTGTCCATGGCGATGGGCGCCTTCCTGGCGGGCGTGCTGCTGTCCGAGTCCACCTTCCGCCACCAGCTGGAGGCCGAAGTCGAGCCTTTCCGCGGCATTCTGCTGGGCCTGTTCTTTCTGGGCGTGGGCATGTCGCTGGACCTGTCGGCGGTGGCCCGCGAATGGCCGCTGATCCTGGCTGCGGTCGTGGTGTTCATGCTGGTGAAGTCGGTGGGCGTGTACGTGGTGGCGCGAGTGCTGCGCGCCACCCACGCCGAGGCCATGACCCGCGCGGCCTTGCTGGCGCAGGGCGGCGAATTCGCCTTCGTGCTGTACGGGGCGGCGGCGGCTGCCGGCATCTTCGACGCGCACACCGGTGCGGTGCTGACCGCGGTCGTCATCATTTCAATGGCGCTCACGCCGCTGTGCGTGCTGGCGCTGCGCTGGCTCCTGCCCAAGCCGCAGCCTTCGATGGAGGACGTGGACGTGGCCAAGGATCTGGAGGGCTGCGCGCTCATCGTCGGCTTCGGGCGCTTCGGCCAGATCGTGACCCAGGCGATGCTGGCGCGCGATCTGACGGTCTCCATCCTGGATACCGATACCGACGCGATCCGGGCGGCGGCCAAATGGGGCGTCAAGGTCTATTACGGCGACGGCACCCGCATCGACATGCTGCGCACCGCCGGCGCGGAGAATGCCTGCGCCATCCTGATCTGCATCGACGACCCCAAGGCGGTCAATCACATGGTCAAGCTGATCAAGGCCGAATTCCCGCTGGTGCGGGTGGTGGCGCGCGCCTATGACCGCATCCATTCGCTGGCGCTGGCCAAGGAAGGGGTGGATTACCAGGTGCGCGAAACCCTGGAATCGGCGCTGGCCTTCGGCGAGGCCGCGCTGCGTGTGATCGGCGTGCCGGCCGATGAAGCCGCCGAGGTGGTGCTGGACGTACGCAGGCGCGATACCGAGCGTTTCGACCTGGAAGTGGCGGGCGGGCTGTTCGCCGGCCGTTCGCTTCTTTACGGCAATATGACCAGCGCCCCGGATGGTCGCAACGACCAGCCCGACCGCGAATCCGAAAGGACCGCGGCCAGCCCATCCGCGTAACCGACTATTTCCTGATCGTTGCATTACTTTTCGCATCATTTCACGCGCAGACGCTGGTGACTGAGGTAGATTTGTCCGCACTGACTCTTCATCCATGATGAGCATTTGCCAGGGGGCTGCCATGCTGCAATCGGATCGGATTTCCACGACACCGCACGCTGTTGGAGTAGAACTGGCCCGGCGGCAGGCCTTGGCCTTGCGCTGCGGATTCTCGGCGGGCTCCATGCGCGAACTGATGTCGCACACGGGCGGCTCGGGCGCCGCATGGTCTATCGGGGCGCACCGCGAAACCGACAGGGCCAGGGGGGCCAAGGCCTTTCCATTCCGCATCGCGGCGGTCGCGGCGACCTGAGGAACGGCCAAGGCGGGCGGCGAGGGGACTTTTTAGGGCCGGATCTTGCGCGGCATGTCCGGCAGCGGCATCATCAGCGGCGTGAATCTTTGCCGTAGTGATCCGCGTCCCCCGACGTCCCCTGCGTAGGAGCGCCGTATTGAAGTCTAGCGGGCTTATGCATCGCGCCTTGTATGCATTGGCGGTGCTCGTCGCAATCGGCATCTGCGCGGCTGCGGTCGCGCTGCTCTGGATCGACCGCCAAGCCACCTGGGAATCCGCCCACGCCTCGGCGCGCAACATCACCGGCGTGCTGTCCGCGGATATCAGCCGTACCCTGCATGTCTACGACCTGTCGCTGCAAGGCATGGCGGAGCGCCTGCGCGAACCCGGGCTCGATCGGCTCGCGCCCGAAACCCAGCACCGCTTCCTGTTCGATCGGCCATCCACGGCCGAATACCTGGGCGCCGTGGTGGTGCTGGATAAGGACGGCAACATCCGCTACCACTCCGGGGATCTTGATGTGCCGGACGTGAGCTTCGCCGACCGGGATTTCTTCCAGGTGCATCGCGATGCCGACGACGTCGGCATGTATGTCAGCAAACCGTACCGCAGCCGCCTGCGCGGCGGCGACGAGAGCATCGCCATCAGCCGGCGCCTGTCCAATCCGGACGGCAGTTTCGCTGGCGTGGTGGGCGGTTCGCTGCGCCTGGCCTACTTCCGTGACCGCTTCGCCGCGCTGTCCATCGGCGAGCGTGACGAGATCAGCGTCTTCCGCAACGATGGCCTGCTGCTGCTGCGCGCCCCGTATTCGCTCAACGACCTGGGTAGCGACATCGGCATGGCGCTGGATTTCCAGCAGTTCCTGATCCGCCGCGAAGGCTCGTTCGTGGGCGCGCTGTCGCCGGACGGCGTGAACCGCTACTACACCTTCGCCAGCATCGAGGACACGCCGCTCATCATCGACGTCGCCATGGACGTGGATGAACTGCTTGAGCCCTGGGATCGCCGCGCGCTCTTCATCATCCCGGTGACCACGGCGTTGCTGCTGTCGGTGGTGGCGCTGATCGTGCTGTTCAGGCGTGAGATGGCTTTGAGAAAGGCGGTCGAGACGCAGCTGGCGATACAGGCGCGCACGGACGGACTTACCGGCCTGGCCAACCGGCGCGCGTTTGACGAGACGCTGGCGCGCGAATGGCAGAATGCGCGCCGCGAACGCGTGCCGCTTTCGCTGCTGTTCCTGGATGCGGACCATTTCAAGCGCTACAACGACCGCTATGGCCACCAGCAGGGAGACCAGTTGCTGGCTGCCCTGGCGCGCGTGCTGAAGAAAAAGGCCCGCCGTCCGCGCGATCTGGCGGCCCGTTACGGGGGCGAGGAATTTGTCGTGTTGCTGCCCAACACCAGCAGCCAGCGCGCCGCGGAGATTGCGGAGAGCATACGGCGGACAGTTGCAGGCCTGAAGGTCCCGCACGAGGACGCCGCGGCCGGCATCGTCACGATCAGCGTCGGGGTCGCGACTTCGGTGCCGCAGGTCGACGATAGGCTGGACAGTCTGGTGGAGGCGGCCGACGCTGCGGTCTATCGGGCCAAGGAGTCCGGCCGCAACCGCGTGGCGGTCGCAGGGACCTGATCCGGCGCGGCATGAAAAAGCCCCGCCGCGCTGATCGCGCGGCGGGGCTTTTTTTGGTGCCGCCTTGGCTTAGCGGCCGACCATCACGGCCTGCATGCGCGTCTGCGCCTGCTGCACGTTCTTGGCTTGCGCATTCAAGTCCTGCAGCAGCTGGTTCAGCTCGGCTTGCACCGCGGGATCCTGCACCTTGACGATGGGGCCGGAAATATCGATCTGCGCGGCGTGTGCGGCGACGTAATCGGCGATCTTCAGGCTGCTGTCGAAGGTCGCGTTCAGTTGCGGCAGCACATCGCGGAAGGTGTCGGCCGGCAGGCTGACGGTCTTCTCATAGGCCTTGTCGTACACGGCCTTCAGGTCTTCCGGCTGCTTGAGTTGCGCGCGGGCGGCGTCAGTCTTGGCCTGCTGTTCCTTCAGCGCCACGCCCATTTCATTGAGCGAGACCTGCACGGCCTTCAGATCGTCGCGGCGGGTCACGATGTCGTTCAGCGAGCGCATCGCGCCTTTCTGCATGATGCCGGACAGGGGCTTCACCGAGGCATCCATGCCCGCGTTGAAGTCGGTGATCACCGCATATTGCGCCGCGTAGTCGCCGAAGGATTTCTTCTCTTCATCCGTCAACTGCGGGACGCGCACGCCGGGCTTGTCGACGATACGGGTCTGCAGGAACTGCGTGAACGCGGCACGCTGTTCAGGTTCCTTGTTGCCGCAAGCGGCCAGCATCAGCGGCAGTGCCGCGGCCAGCACCAGGAACGGACGGAATAGGGACTTCATCGAATCAATCTCCGAAAAGCGGAATAAGGAAATTTTCAGGGTATACCCTGAAGGCGCCCGCAGCTTATCGGCTCGTCTTCTTTATCGCCATCGCTTTCAGAATTGTTTGCAATCGAATCGTTAAGAAACACAATTCACACATAATGAAGTGAAATCCCGCGCGCTACCTGTTAAGGGTCCGCCTTATTTCTGAGTAGCAATTTCCCGCAGCGCCGTAGTAAGCAGTTCAGCGGAGCGCGACAGCGAGCGGCCCGCACGCCGCAGGATGCCGATGTGGCGATATAGCGGGGGGTTGCTGATCGAGACGCAGCGCAGTCGGTTGGTGTCGCCTTCGCGGGCGGCCAATTCGGAAAGAATGGCCACCCCGAGCCCCTGCGCCGCCATCGCCAGCACGGTCGAGTTGTAGACCACCTCATACGCCGCTGGCAGCGAGATTTTCAATTTGTCGGCCGCCGCTTCGATGTGCGTGCGGATGCTGCTTTCCCGCACCGGCAATATCAGCGGATGCTCGGCCAGATCCTTGAGCGTCACGGTATCCGGCGTGGCCCAGGGATAGTCATGCGCCATGTAGGCGCAGAAGCGGTCGGTCACCAACTGCTCCCAGACCAATTCCTGATCGCGCTTGATCGGGCTGCCTATTCCAAAGTCGACCTCGCCGCTGCGAGTCATGTCGTTGACGCGGGAGGCTACCGTGTCCCGCACACAGACGGTAATTCGGGGGTAATCGCGATTCAGCCTGTGGATGGCCTGGGGCAGCAGGCCGGCCGCCAGCGAGGGTAGGACGGCAACGGTTACCGTGCCCCGCTCGCGATCGCTGGTATCGCGCGCATGGGTGACCAGGTCTTCGATTTCGGCCACCAGCTTTTCGATCCGAGGAAAAAGCTCCTGGCCCCGAGGCGTCAGGCTGACGCTGCGGTGGTTGCGGTCGAACAGCCGCGTGCGCAGATGGGACTCGAGCTGCTGGATCTGTATGGTCAAAGCCGACTGGGAAATATTCAGTTCGTGAGCCGTCCTGGTGAAGTTGCCCAGACGCGCAATCGTGAGAAAAGCACGCAACTGCTTGAGATCACTCAACATTTTAGAAACTCCGGTTCAAGGCGCAGCAGCTGGACGATCGCTTTTTTTGAAAAGACTGTTCTGTTATTTGAATTTTACGAATCGCACGCCGCTGAGTATATTTCCTATCGAACGCCTGGCTCAAAAAGGCGGCAAATAAATAAATGAGACAAAGAGGGAGGGCTCCGCATGGCCGGGTATTGTGCCTCACACCAGAGGCTTCAAACGCTGCAGCGAATAATGGATTCGATAAACGCCGCAGCTGAAAAGTGCGCCGGACTTTTTCTTATAGGAATGGTCCTGGCTATTTCAATTTCTGTGTTTGTACGGCTGCTCTACACCTATACGGGTATTCCCTTCTCCACGCCCTGGGCGGAAGAGCTGGGCCGCTTCATGATGGTCGGCAGCGTCTTCATCGGCGGCGCCGTCGCCACCTACCGGCTGCGGCTGATCGGCGTCGATGCGTTCATAGGAATGGTGCCGGAGTCGGTCGCCCGCTGGCTGCGCGTGGTGGCGCATATCCTGACCTTGATGCTTGCGCTGCTCTTGGCCTGGAAATCGATCAGGTTGATAGAGCTCGGCATGAGGCAGACCTCGCCGGCAATGGAAATGCCCATGGCATACATCTACATATTCATGTTTGCCGGCTGTGTGCTGATGAGCCTGAATACCTTCGCGCATGTCATCAAGGAATTGCTGAGCGTCGAAGTGTCGAAGCTGGGCGGCGAGGCGGAAAGAACTGCCGCTGCCATGCAAAATAGTGAAGGAGGGGCGCTGTGATCCCGGTTCTGTTCTTGTCATTCACGGCGATCCTGATCATCGGCGCGCCCATCGTCACGGCGCTGGGCATGTCGGCTGCGTTCGCCTTGCAGGCGGGCGACCGCTCGCTTCTCATCGTGGCGCAGATGGCGTTCCAGTCGCTGGATTCGTTCAGCCTGATGGCGGTGCCGTTTTTCATCCTGGCCGGCCATCTCATGTCCTCCGGCGGGGTCGCCACCAGATTGGTGCAGTTGGCGAATGCTTTCGTCGGTTGGATCCGGGGCGGCCTGGGCGCGGTTGCGGTGCTGACGTCGCTGCTGTTCGCGACGGTTTCCGGTTCCTCGTCCGCGACCACCGCCGCGATCGGCTCCGTGCTGATTCCGGAAATGGAAAAGAAGGGCTATCCGAGATCATTCGCGGCCTCCATTGCCGCTTCCTCCGGCGAGCTGGGGGCGATCATTCCGCCGTCGATCCCGATGATCGTGTACGCGTTGACGGCGAACGTGTCGGTCGGATCGCTGTTTCTCGCCGGCATCCTGCCTGGCCTCTTGATCACCGTATCGCTGATTCTGACGGTCTGCCTGGTCGCCCGCTTCCAAGGCTTCGACGAAGTCACTGCGGTGAGCTTCGGCGGTTGGTTGAAAGGTGTCTTGGTAGCCCTGAAGGATGCGACGCTTGCGCTGATGATGCCGGTCATCATTCTGGGCGGGATCTACGGCGGATTATTCACCGCAACGGAAGCTTCTTGCATCGCAGTGCTCTACGGGCTTGCGCTCGGACTCTTCGTCTACAAGGAAATAACGGTCAAGGATCTGCTCGGCATTTTTGCGCGCTCTGCGGTGATGTCCTCCATCATCCTGCTGATCGTGGCCTTCGCCGCCGTGTTCGCGTACTTGCTGACCATCAACCAAGTGCCGCAGCAGGTCGCCGCCATGCTCGGATCGGTGACCACCAATCCGATCGTGTTTTTGCTGCTGGTGAACGTCATGCTGTTCCTGGTCGGCATGTTCATCGAGGCATTGGCGGCGATCCTCATCATCGTGCCCATCCTGGCGCCGATCAGCCTGGCCTTCGGCATCGATCCCATCCATTTCGGGATGATCGTCATCACCAACCTGGCGGTCGGCATGGTCACGCCTCCGGTCGGCGTCAACCTGTTCGTGGTGTGCGAAGTCGCGCAGTTGAAAATGCACCAACTGGCGAAGTATCTGGTGATTTTCCTTGCCGTCCTGGTGATTGATGTCCTGATTATTTCTTACGTGCCTGCCATTAGCACTTTTTTCTTATAAAAAATAAATCAGCCGCCTGGTGGCCATATTTGTCCCGGGCGGCTGGAAAATCGAGGAGATGGAAAATGAAAATGTTCAAGAAATTGTTTGGCGCCGGCGTCCTTGGTGCCCTGATGTTCTCTACGCCGTCGCATGCGCTGAACATGGATGTCGGGCACACGCTGACGACGGACAGCCCATTTCACGTGGGGGCGCAGAAGTTCGCGGATGTGCTGAAGGCGAAATCAAACGGGAAGATCACGATTTCCGTGTTCCCTCACTCGCAGCTGGGCGGCGAACTGACCATGATCCAGGGCGCGGTGGCGGGGGCGACTGACCTGGTCATCACCGGCCAGCCGACCTTGAACGGCATCGTCAAGGAATTCCTGGTCTTTGACTCGCCGTTTCTGTTCGATAGCGTCGAGCAGGCCAACCAGATTCTCAACGGTCCTGCCGGCGACAAATTCATGGAAGTTCTGCCCAAGTACGGCCTGGTCGGCCTGGGCTGGTTTTCGGCGATCGAGCGCAATGTCTTCGGCAACCGGGCCGTCAATTCGGCTGAAGACCTTAAAGGCATGAAGATCCGCGTCATACAGTCGCCGGGATATGTCGAAAGCTACAAGGCCCTGGGCGCGCAAGCCACGCCCATGGCTTATTCGGAGTTGTATCTGGCCCTGCAGCAGAAGGTGCTCGATGGCGGCGAAACGACGCCGGACCAATTTGTCTCTGACAAATTCATCGAGGTTTCCAAGTACTTCAATATGACACACGTCAATATTCATCCGGCGCTGCTGCTCATGTCGAAGGACCGTTGGGATCGCTTTTCGCCCGCAGAGCAGAAAATGATCAAGGAGTCTGCGGACGAGGCCATGGCCTATGCCCGTGACTACTACAAGAAGGTTTACGACGAGGGCATGAAGACGATGCAAACGAGGGGAGTGTCCATCGTCTATCCCAGCAATCTCGATTCTATGGTGCAGGCCACGCGGCCCGTCGTGAAAAAGCTGGTCGGCGAGGCTCCCAATGGCCAGGCGCTCTATGACGCGCTGATCGCCGCCAAGCAGAAGCAGTAACGGCCGCGTACGGCATCGGCCCCGGCGCTTTCATATTCAAGAGAAACTGGACAGATTGATGACACCCTTCAACAAACCCGAAAACCTGCGCGTGCTGATTACCGGAGCGGCCGGAAACATCGGCCTGTGTCTGCGCTCGCACCTGCGTGGCCGCTATGCCTTGCTGCGCTTGGCCGACATCGCGCCGCAGGAACCGGCGCAGGCAGGCGAGGAAATCTGCGCCATGGACGTCCGGGACATGGAGTCCCTGGAACGCTGCATGGAGGGTATCGACTGCGTCATCCATCTGGCCGGTATTCCCGGCGCCGATGTCTGGGAAAAAATCCTGCCCATGAATATCGAAGGTTGCTACAACGTATTCGAGGCTGCCCGGCGCCAGAATGTGCGCCGTATGGTTTTCGCCAGCTCGAATCACGCGATCGGCTATCACCGCCGGGAGAAGTTTCTTGATGACACCGTGCAACCCCGTCCCGATTCGCTGTATGGCGTATCGAAGGTATTCGGCGAGGGCCTGGGCCGCATGTATGCGGACAAGTACGGCATGTCCGTCGCCTGCCTGCGGATCGGGACGTTCCGCACGCCCGACCGCCCGAGCGAAGCCCGGCAGCTATTGACCTGGATCAGCCACCGCGACATGGCGCAATTGGCCGCACGCTGCGTTGAACACGAGTCCTATCATTTCACCGTGGTCTACGGGGTGTCGAACAACCTGCGCAACCGCTGGGACAATTCCAACGCGAAATTCCTGGGTTATGCGCCGCAGGACGATTCCGAGGTTTTCGCCCCGGAAATCCTGGCCCAGAACATCCCCGAGGATCCCATCGCGGCCCAATTCCATGGGGGCTTTTATTGCCCCCTGGAATTTGTCGGCACCGCGGAAAGGATATCCTGAAATCAGACCAGGATGATGTCGTATTGTTCTTGCGAGTACGCGCCTTCCACTTCCAGCGAAATGCGCTTGCGCACGAAGTCGCCCAGCATCGCCAGGTGCTGGCTTTCTTCTTCGAGGAACAGGTCGACCACCTCCTGCGAGGCGAGGATGCGGAATTCCTTGGGATTGAATTGCCGCGCCTCGCGCAGGATCTCGCGCAGGATTTCATAGCAGACGGTGCGCGGCGTGCGCACGTTGCCGCGCGCCTCACACATGGGGCAGGGCTCGCATAGCTGGTGCGCCAGCGAGTCGCGGGTGCGTTTGCGCGTCATTTCCACCAGGCCTAGCTGCGTAAAACCGTTGACCGTCATGCGGGTGCGGTCGCGCGACAGGGCCTTTTTCAGTTCGGCCAGCACGGTTTCGCGGTGTTCCTGTTCCTCCATGTCGATGAAGTCCAGGATGACGATGCCGCCCAGGTTGCGCAGCCGCAACTGGCGGGCGATGGCCTGGGCCGCTTCCAGGTTGGTCTTGAAGATGGTGTCGTCGAAATTGCGGCCGCCCACGAAACCGCCGGTATTGACGTCGACCGTGGTCAGCGCCTCGGTCTGGTCGATGATGAGGTAGCCGCCCGACTTCAGATCCACTCGGCGCGACAGCGCCCGGGCAATCTCGTCGTCCACGTTGGCGGTGTCGAACAGCGGACGCTCCCCGCTGTAGTGCTGGATGCGGTCCACCACCGAGGGCGTATAGATGCGTGCCCATTCCAGCATCGCGGCACTGGTCGTGCGGGAATCCACGAGTATGGCGCCGGTGTTCGGGCCCACCATGTCGCGCAGCACGCGCTGCGCCAAGGTCAGATCCTGATGCAGCAGGGCAGGTGCGGGCTGGGTGCGGGCTGCCGCCTGGACGCTGGTCCACAGTTTGCGCAGGTATTCCAGGTCCGCCGTCAGTTCATCGTCGTTGGCGCCTTCCGCCTGGGTGCGGACGATGAAGCCGCCTTTTTCCTCCGCCGGCATCAACGCCTGCAGGCGTTCGCGTAGCTGGATGCGCTCGGATTCGTCGTCGATCTTCTGCGAAATGCCGATATGCGGGTCGTGGGGCAGGTAAACCAGCATCCGGCCCGCCATGCTGATTTGGGTTGAAAGCCGTGCGCCCTTGGTGCCCAGCGGGTCTTTGACCACCTGGACCATGATGGTCTGTCCCTCGAAAAGTAGCTTTTCGATGGGCGTGGGTGTGAGACCCTGACTTCTTTCGCCCCGATTCTCGCGCAGATCGGCGATGTGTATGAAGGCCGCGCGCTCCAGTCCGATATCGATGAAGGCGCTCTGCATGCCAGGCAGCACGCGGACCACCCGCCCAAGATAGATATTGCCGACATGGCCCCGTTGGATGCTGCGTTCTACGTGCAGTTCCTGTACCGACCCTTGTTCCACCAGCGCAACGCGGGTTTCGAAGGGGGTGACATTGATCAGGATATCTTCGCTCAGGGCGATGGCTGGGGGCATAGCGTGTTCGTCTCCAGTAGAGTGCGGCGTACAGGCGAATAGTAAACGTAGGGCCAGGCGGGCGAGACAACTATCTATATAGGGCGGCTGCAAGAGTTCCACTATATATAGGGGCAGGCGAGGTGTGGCTCCTGCATGGACCTACGGAACCGCCGTGCTGCGCCACGCGCAAAAATCTGTGCTATAGTCTCGCTCCTTCGCAGTTCAGACAGTTTTGAACCGCGAAGCCAAGCAAGCACAACAGGTCGGGCAAGAGGATTCGAGCCAGGTCTGCCGCAAAGCTTCAGAAATGAACGCAGCGCGG
>NZ_JBARYB010000187.1:0-2503 GCF_049647645.1 Achromobacter sp. | reverse complement strand
GCGCCATGCTGCTGCGCAATCTGCGCCACCAGCGACAGGCCGATGCCGCTACCGCCCGCGGCGCTGCCCGGGGCGCGATAGAAACGGTCGAACACCCGCGCGCGCTCCTCCGGCGCAATACCCGGGCCATCGTCGGCCACGCGCAGGCAGGCGCCGCCGTCCGGCGATGGTCCGCAGGACACGGCGATCTGGCCGCCGCTCTGCGTATAGCGCACGGCATTGTCCAGCAGGTTGCGGACCAGCACGCCCAAGGCGTCCAGCCGTCCGCGGACGACGCAGGCCTGCACGTCCAGCTGGATGCGCAGCTGCTTGCGGGTCGCGTCCGTTTCCCAGTCGCGCACCAGCATGGCGACCAGCGCATCCAGTTGGACCAGCTCGGGCTCGTCCGCGCTGGCGCTGAGCGCATCCATGCGGGCCTGGTCCAGCAATTGTTCCGACAGGCGCGAGGTGCGTTGGGCCACCAGGCGCAATTTCTCGATGGCGGCCGGCGCATCGGCGGAACCGGCGCTGCGGGCCACCAGTTCCGCGTGCGCGCTCAGCGCGGCCAGCGGGGTGCGCAGCTCGTGTGCGGCATCCTCAAGAAAGCGGCGCTCGCGGTCCATGCCGCCCTTGACTCGCAGCAGCAGCTGATTGATCGAGCGGATGAAGGGACGCAATTCGCCCGGCATGCCGGCCATGGGCAGCGGGGCCAGGTCGAACGGTCCGCGCCGCGCAATGGCCGCGCCCGCGCGGTCCACCTTGCGGAACGCGCGGCCGACCACCCTCCAGCTCACCACGGCCAACAGCACGAACAGGACAGACACGATGACCAGCCCGCGCTTCAGGCTGTACAGCGACTGGGCGCGCAATTCGCTCTGCGGCCGCGCCACTTGCACCTGCACCCGCCCCTGCGCGTCGGAGATCGCGTACACACGCCAATCCATGCCGTCGGCGTGCACATCGGCATAGCCGTCCTGGAAACCGCCGCTCAGCGGCTGCTCGGGCGAATCGGGCGAGCGCAGCAGCAGCCGGCGGCCGGCCAGCGACCACAAGTGGAAGCGGACCTTGTCGCCGTCGACGCGGCTGGACGCGGGCGGGGTGAAACGCTCGGACGGCGCGTCGTTGCCCAGCAGGCTGACCGGCAGCGACGCCAGCATCTGGCTGGCCGCGTCGTGCAGCCACTGATCGCGCGCGCCGGTCTGCGAGCGCGTGGCTTCGTACTGCTGGAAGGCGAACACCGCGATCCAGGACAGGGCCATCGTCAACAGCAGCGTCAGCGTCAGTTGCTTGCGCAGCGTCTTCATTCGGCCGTCTCGATGCGGTAGCCCAGCCCGTGGACGGTAACGATGAGCTTGTCGCCCAGCTTGCGGCGCAACTGATGAATGTAGACGGCCACCGTATTGCTTTCGATGGCGCCGCTATCGCCATAGACGGCGGCCTCCAGCTGTTCGCGGCTGACGGTGTGGCCGGCGCGCTCCATGAGCGCCAGCAGCGTCCGGTATTCATGCGCGCTGAGGCTGACCTCGATGCCGGCGCGCGTCACCGCCCGCCTGGCCGGCTCCAGCACCACGTCGCGGCAGCGCAGCGCCGACACCACGGCGTTGCTGCTGCGCCGGACCACGGCGCGCAGCCGGGCCAGCAACTCGTCCAGCTGGAATGGCTTGACGATGTAGTCGTCGGCGCCGGCATCCAGGCCCTGTATCCGTTCACTCAGCCGGTCGCGCGCGGTCAGGATCAGGACCGGCGTGGCGTCGTAGCGCGCGCGCAGATGCTTCAGGACCGCCAGCCCGCTGCCGTCAGGCAGGCCCAGGTCCAGCAACACGGCATGGAAGCCGTGCTCCACCAGGGCCAGCCGCGCCTGCGCCACGTCGCGCACCCATTGCACGTCGGCGCCAGACTGCGCCAGGCTGGTGTGCACGGCGTCGCCCAACATGGCGTCGTCTTCAACTAGCAGGACACGCAAGAAAACTCCAGGACCATCAACGATGCGGCAGCATGCCGGCCGCGTTTTAAGAACTTATTAAGAATCCATGCCGCAAGCGCCCGCCTGGCAGCGGCCGGCCGACCCTTGCGGAGAGCGCATGGCCAGCCATGGACTGAAGTGGAGGATTTTAGATCGCCATCTTGACTGTACTTGTATATACGAGTTAAATGAATCCCGCCGATACCGGCATCCCCGGAACGCGCCATGAGCGCCACCCGCCGCACCGCACCTGGGCAACACCCCCCCGCCCTCGAGTACGCGTTAGCAGTCGGCCCGGATCCGCCCCATCTCACGCCGTAGTCCCTCTTCTCCCCCTTTCCTCCGCTCGAGGAGTAGTGATGCGTCATCTTCCAGCCGTTGAAGTTTGCGTTTCGAGAAGTTCTTCACCCAGGTTCGCGGGTCCGCTGTTGCTGGCCCTTGCCTTGACGGCAGCGTTGCAAGCTGCCCCCGCCTGGTCCGCGACACCCGCCATGCCGGCCGCCGCCGCCGACACGCGCGCCACCGCCCGGCAGGCAACCCTGACGCTGGACGGCCGATCGC
>NZ_JBARYB010000186.1:0-15066 GCF_049647645.1 Achromobacter sp. | reverse complement strand
CGTTTACGCCTCCCACTAGCCCGCCCAGCAGGCCGCCACCACTGGTGCCGACCGCCGCGCCCGCCGCAGCGCCGCCTGCTGTCCCAGCCACCGCTCCGGTTACGCCGCCCACCGCTCCGGTCACGCCGCCGAGCAGACCCGTCACTGGCGCCAGCACTCCGCCATTGGCACCGCCGGTGGCGCCGCCCACCGCTCCGGTCACGCCGCCGAGCAGGCCTGTCACCGGCGCCAGCAGTCCGCCATTGGCGCCGCCGGTGGCGCCGCCCACCGCTCCGGTCACGTTGCCGAGCAGGCCTGTCACTGGCGCCAGCAGTCCGCCATTGGCACCGCCGGTTGCGCCGCCCAATGTCCCCGTCACGTTGCCGAGCAGGCCCGTCACCGGCGCCAGCAGGCCGCCCGTACCGCCCGCGCCGCCCGTCAGGCCGCCGGTCACTCCGCCCAATCCCAGGGTGCCGGTCAACGAGGCCACGGCGGCCGTGGCGTTGTGCAGCGTCGAACCCAAGGGGTTGGGATTGGACGGGGAGGCATGGAGTACGCCGCCCGCTGTGTTGACTGCGCCGCCCAGGTTCCGCAGTACATCGTTAAGCCCGGTTGCGCTTCCCGGCAAGGCGCTGCCCAGATTGGTGACTGTGCCGCCCAGGCCGCTCAGCAGCCCCGCCACTGGCGCGCCCAGCTTGGCGCCATCGCCCACTTGCTGTGTCAGCCCGGTAACCTTGGCGACCAGCGGACTGGCGGTCGAATCCAGTGCCCCCCCTACGCTGCCGAGTACGGGTTGCAGGCCTAGCGGCAACACGTTGTCGACGGCCTGGCCGGTGTTGCCCAATGCGGGTTCCAGCAGTCCCAACGCGGGGCCGTTCAAGGCCTCGCCAGTCAGGCCGCCGACCACCTGAGTCAGGGGCTGCAGCAGACCGCCCTGGCCCGACAGCGCCCCGGTCAGGGCGCCTACGGCGCCCGTGGCATTGCCCAGCACTGTGGTCAGAGGATTCGGGTTGTTCGGATTTGCGTTCAGCAGGCCGCCAGTGCTGGCCACGGTTTTGCCCAGGCCGTCCACCAGGCCGCCCACGCCAGCACCCAGCCCTCCGGGCAAGCCCGAGCCCTTGACGCTGGTGCCCAGGTCGCTGACCAGGCCGCCTACCTGCCTGACGACGCCGTCAGTGGGTTGCCCCAAACCGGTAGTCGCGCCGATCTGCTGAGTCAGTCCGACCACTGTGTCGGCTACCGGCTTGATCGTGGGATCCAGCGCCTTGCCCACGCCGGTCAATGTCGTGTCCAGGTTCAGGGGGAGGGTGTTGTCGAGTGCCGCGCCGGTATTGCCCAGCGTGGTTTCCAGCAGGCCGCTCACGCGCGGCGGATTGGTGCCGCCACCTGGGTCGGTACCGCCACCGGGATTGGTGCCGCCACCGGGGTTGGTGCCACCGCCAGGATTGGTGCCGCCACCGGGGTTGGTGCCACCGCCGGGGTTGGTGCCACCGCCGGGATTGGTACCGCCACCGGGATTGGTACCGCCACCGGGATTGGTACCGCCGCCGGGATTGGTTCCACCACCAGGGTTGGTGCCGCCGCCAGGGTTGAGGCCGCCGCCAGGATCAAGGCCGCCACCGCCGGGGTTGGTGGGAATGTCGGTCCCAGGCAGGCCGGCGGTTTTCTTCCCGCCGCCACCGCCGCCGCAGGCGGCCAGGGCGCTGACAAGCGCCGTGGCCATGACGGTAGCAGTCAGAATGCGTTGCAGGCGGCGCGCTTCGGAATGGGTGTGCATGGCGTACTCCTGTGGTTGGAAGAGTCAGGCGTGGAAACAGCCCGATACGCTTTCTCATGCACAAACCATGCCAAGATTTTTCAAACCCGCTCCGAAGTGTCAGCTTCGGCAATTTTCGATGAATTAAATTCCATTGTTATCAATGGATTATTAGGAAAAATAAGGGTTTTCCTTAAATCTGCAAAATCCTCATTTTTGCGATCGCGTTGAGCCTGCGAATGTTACGGAAAGCGGCTAATCCGACGTTACGTTACGTCGGACGTTACGTAACACCGGGTGGAGCCAAGCAAGAAAAACGCCCGTCATGACGGGCGTTCATCTGTCTGCCGGGCGCCTCGTCCGGGGCGGCTAGAACGCGTCGTAGAACAGGGAATAGTTGGCGTTGAAGCGCACGTTCCGGTTGTCGTTGACCGTGGCCGATCCGACCGGCTTGGCCACGTTGAAATCGAACAGGTAGTACTTGTCGTCGGTAAAGCGCAGGCCCAGGGCCACGGAAGACAGGTGCCGCTGATTCAGGGTCTGCAGATCCTTGTTGTTGTACCAAGTGCGCGCGTAGTCGACCAGGGCATACGGCTGGACGCTGGAAAGGTACTCCCAACCGACGCCGAAGCGGCGATTGATTTCCGCCGACACGCCGACGCCCTTGTCGCCGCTTTGCTCGCCCTGCGGATAGCCCATGGCGTAGCGCCAACTGCCGTACGAGACCTGTTCGGACGAGGGCAGGATGTTGCTGGAGTACTGCGCCGCGCCGGAGAAAACCAGGCCGATCTGTGCGGGCAGCACAAAGGTCTGCCTGGCGTTCAGGTTGTAGCGGGTGAAATCCAGGTCTAGCAGCGGGGTGGCGGAATAGCCGTAGTTGGTCGCGATGTCCTTCTTTGCGCCGGCAGCGTCAAAACCCTTGGCCACGCTCAGCGTGACGTCCGTGGCCTTGGTTTCCGAAACCTGGATGTAGCGCATCTCGGCCGTCGCCGCGCGCACCTGCGCATCCTGCTGCAGCCAGCGGTCGGTGTTGCGGGCTTCGTACCGGTCCTTGGAATTGGCCGCGTAGACGCCCAGGGTTCCCGTCAGCGAACGGGTGTTGTTCAGCAGGAACGGATAGCTCACGCCCACGCCGATACGGTCGTTCTTCACGCGGCGTTCGAAGCCCAGCATTTCGATCGCGTCGTCGTGGGGCCGGGCATCGTAGTGATAGCCATCGATCTTGAGAGCCAGGCCGTCTGCGCCGATAGGCACTCGGATCTCGCCCGACACGTACTTCACGTCATCGGTATTGAAGGGGACCGAGGCAGTCAGTTTCACTTGCTCGCCCAGCGGCGTCAGGCTGTTGGTCACCAGGTTGACCACGGGCTGCATGCCGGTGCCCAGGTCCGCGATGCCGCCGGTCAGGCTGACAGGCTGGCGGCTGGCCGCCAGCACCAGTTCGGTGGCGCCATCGGCGCGGCGCGGCAGGTCCAGGCTGGGCGTGAACTTGACGCCGGGCACGGTGCGCATCAGGTTCAACTGGCGTTCCAGCGTGGCCTGCTTGAGCGGCCGCTCCTCTTGCATCGGCGCGGCCAGCGCTTCCAACCTGTCCTGCGCATTGCCGATGTCGCCTTCGATCCGCACGTTGGCGATGTAGCCCTCGACCACCGTCACCACCACCAGGCCGTTGGCGAAGGTCTGGTTCTGCAGCAGCGCGAATGACAGGGGATAGCCTTTGTCGCGGTACAGCTGGGTGATCTTGTCGACCTCCTGGACAAGTTCGCCCAGGCTGATCTCCTTGCCCGCAAGCGGGCTGAGCAAGCCCGACACTTCCTCGAACGGCAGGGCGCGCACGCCGCTGACGTCGAAGTTGCGCGGCACGATGCGTTGGGCCAGCCGGGCCTGCAAGGCCAGTTGTTCCGGCGTGGCGGTCTGGACAAAAGGCGGCGGCTGGGTTGCCGATGGCGGGCGCTCCAGCCGCGGCATGGCGTCCACCGGGTTTCCGCGGAGCGGGCCTTCGGCCCGTGCGTGAGATCCGGCTGCCAGGAGGCAAACAAGGGCGAGGCAGAGCCGACTCGCCGGGAACATGCATCTCGTGCCTGTTTTGTCTCTCATGTCCGCTGGTATTTCTGAACGGATAGCCGGTATTGGTCGAGCATCAAATGGAAAAGGGTCGCAACAGTGTTAATAAAAAGTTGCGTTTACGGGCGTTCATATGGTGCCAGCATTTGCCGCAGAATGACAATTCATTTCAAATTCAGCTCGCATAAAGGAATGGTATTTGAATTGTTTAGGAATATTCTATTGTTGCGGAATATATTTTTCGGCAAAGATAAACGCTATTTAACTGTTTTTATTAATGTTTTCGAAAACTTGGGGGTGTTCGTTACACATCTGATGTCGCAATATCGCGAAATTCAGTGAAAACCCTGATGTGTATGATTTGGCAATATATAAACTAAAGATACGTATCAAAAATACGCAAAATGTGTGGACCCGCCCGGAGGCAAAGATGGCTGGGGATTACCGCAAGAAGCACTGCAACAGCTTGCCGGCCGCGCACTGGCGCAGCCGCTTGCCACACAGGGAGCGCACATGAGCCCGGGCGATGTCGTTCCGCTCTCCTTCAACGGCGGTCTGGTGGCGCTCTCGTTCCTGATTGCGGCGTTGGGCTCGTACGTGGCCTTGCTGGCCGCGGCGGGTATCCGCGCGGAAACCCAGGATGGTGAAATCCGCGTCGGCTATATCATCATCGGCGCGGTGGCGATGGGCGGCGTGGGTATCTGGAGCATGCATTTCATCGGCATGCTGGCGCAGAACTTGCCTTTTGCAGTCGGCTACCAGGTCGGGCTGACGATACTCAGCTTCATGGTCGCCGCCGGGTTTTCCGGTTGGGCATTCTGGTATGTCGGCCGGGACCGCTTCACTTTTCTCCGTTGCCTGGTCGGGGGCTGCGCCGCCGGGTTCGGGGTGGCTTCCATGCATTATGTGGGCATGAGCGCCGCGCGCATGCCGGCGGTATTGCTCTGGAATCTGCCGCTGGTGGTTTTGTCGGTGCTGATCGCCGTCGCCGCGGCCACCGCGGCGCTGTGGCTCGCCTTCAATACCCAGAACGAACGCCAGCGCGTCGGCGCGGCCATTTTGATGGCCGTCGCGGTCTGCGGCATGCATTACACCGGCGCGGCCGCCGGGGCGGTCATCTGCACAACCACGAACGATGCCGTCGGCCTGCATATCGGCGGCGCCATGCTGCCTTACGTCGCTTTCGCGCTGTCGGCCATCACCTTGCTCCTCATGCGCTGGCATCTGCAGCGCGCGTCGGAACGCTTTCGCGCGCGCACGGCGCAGCGCATCGACTCGATCATTGAATCGGCCCCTGGCGTGGCTTCGGACAGATTGCCCGGAGCCACGCCGGGGCCGGGTTAGCTGGACCCTGGACGCGCGCCGCGGGAATGACCTCGGCGCGTGGGCGGTTCCAGGCTTTAGGGGGCTGGCTCTGCTGCTTGAAGACCTGCCCCGGTCATTAATCGAGACCCATGGAGCTCGACATGAAAGCAACACTTGCGCAGTTCTGGAATGACGAAGACGGCATCACCGCCCTGGAGTACGGGCTGATCGCGGGAATGGTGGCGGTAGCCCTCATTGTTGCGGTGGGTACATTTACCGGGTCCTTGAAAGGCATGTTCGAGGAACTAGGCACCAAGCTGGACAACGCCAAGACCGGTACCAGCACCCCGCCTCCGACCTAAGCCGCAAGCCTGTCCGCGTCGTGGCGGCGTTGTGTCTCTAGCCGCCGCGGCGCGTGCCCGCAACATGGCATCGCTTGATTGAGGGAGTCCGCGTCGGTCACGACGCGCCTGTCGTCGAATCCGATTTCTCAGAAGGTCTTGCCTTGTATCCAGGGGAAGTACTGTGGTGGCTGTTGTTCGCATGCTGGATTCTGGCGCTGATCCACGCCGATCTGCGCTATCGCCGCGTCCCCAACCGGCTGGTCATCGTTGGATGCGCGGGGCAATTGCTATGGCTGCTGGCGGCCTTGCTGGCGCCCGGCTGGGCCTATCCGCCGCGATGGTCAGGATGGCTGATGGCGCTGGCCGGCTTTCTGGTCGCGGCGCCCTTCCTGCCGCTATGGCGCAGGCGCCTGATGGGAGCGGGCGATATCAAGGCCATCGCCGTGCTCGGGCTGCTGCTGGGTTTTGCGCCGCTGATGGTGACGCTGGCGTTGGCCAGCGTGCTGGCTGGCCTGCATGGCCTGCTGTATCTGGCGGCGTCGCGCGTCTGGGCGCTGAGCAACCGGGCGCGCCAGATTCCCTATGCCGCCTATCTGGGCCTGGCCGCCTTCAGCGCGGTTCTTATTCCGTGGAATTCGCCTTGGTATTCGTGGTGTTCTTCCTGGTGTTTTACGGCATCCTGACGTACTCCCTGGTGGTCGCCGCGCAGCATTCGGTGACGCTGGCCGCGCAGGACGGCGCGCGCAAGGTCTTGCAATGGCAGGCCGGGTCCGCGTCGTTGACGGCGCGGGCCAACGCTGGGCGCGATTGGGCGCTGTACCAGGCGGAGTGGATCAGCTCCATGTCCGCGGCGCCGGTGCAGGTGGCGGTCTGCGGCAGCGCGGGCGCGCTGAGCAGCGCCGCCGGGGGCGCCTGCAGCGGCTTGCCGCTGGCGCAGGACCAGGTCGAGGTTTACGTGTCCTATGCGTATGGCGCCCATCCGCTCATCCCGTCGCTGCCGATCTTGCAGACAGCGCTGATGCCGGCCTCCAGCGTGCTGAGCGCGCGCGCGACTGTGCATCTGGGCAATGCCCTGGGCGGGGGAGGCTGAGATGCGAGCCTATCCGCAATGCCCTGGAGACAAGACGCCGCGCCAGCGGCAGCGCGGCATCGCGGCGCTGGAGTTCTCCCTGACGCTCACGCTGCTGCTGCTCTTCATTTGCGGCGTGGTCGGGTTCGGTGCGCTGTTCTGGATGCAGCAGCAACTGGCTGCGGCCGCCGCGGATGGCGCGCGCGCCGCGGTCTATGCCCGGTCCGGCGGCCAGGCCGATGTGCCGGCCGCGGCCTGCCTCGCGGCGATGGGCTCCTTCTCCGCCGGTTCGGCGGTGCTGTGCAGCACTACGCGCGCTCCTTGCGCCTGGACCGGCGCGGGCGGCAGGCTGGCCGATTGCGCCACCGTCGCCATGACCTACAACACCCAGTCCTGGCCGCTGCTGGAGACGGTGCGCGGGCTGATCACCGCCTTGCCAGGCACGAACCGGAACTGGATACCGAGCAGATTGCAATCGCAGGCCGTTGTGCAGATATCGCAGGGGACACCATGAGCAGTCTGAGCAAGATCGTCGCGGGTATGTTGCTGGTGGCCGGTCTGGTGTTGGCCTTCGTGGCCTGGCGTCTGGCATCGGCGCCTGCCAGTCCTCCGCCCAGCATGGCGCCCGCGCCGGTTGCGGCGGCACCGGTGGAGTCGGTCAAGCTGCATCCGGTGGTGGTGGCCAGGGAACCAATTCCGGCCGGCTCGCGCATCGACAGCGCAAGAATGCTGACGGTGGCGCAGTGGCAGGTCGCGCTGTCCGGCGGCTTTGCCGAGATCGCGCCGCTGGAGGGCGCGGTGGCGAAAGTCGACATCGCCGCGGGCGATCCGATCCTGCCCAGCCTGTTGACGCAAGGGTTGGCGCGCCAGCTCAAGCCGGGCGAACGCGCTGTCGCCATTGCGGTGGACGAAGTGATAGGCGGCGGCAACCGCATCGTCCCGGGTGACATGGTGGACGTGTTCTTCATGATCGAAAAAAGCGCCGAAGTGGCGGTAGGCCAGGCTCGCCTGCTGCAGTCCCAGGTGCGGGTGCTGGCTTATGGCAAGGCGTCGGTGGAAGGGCCGGACGAAAAATCGGCCCTGCAGCAGGGCGGCCCGGGCCAACCGGCGCGCACCGCGGTGCTGGCCGTCCCGGTCGATCGAGTCAATGAACTGATGCTGGCCAGCCGCGCGGGCCGCCTGCAGCTGGCGCTGCGCCCGGTCGGCGACGACAGCATGCCGGAGGCGCAGTTGTTCGCCCAACGCGGCACGGTGTTGCCGGTCCGCGCCGATTTGACTGCCGCGCAGCGCGAGTCGCTGCTGTCGGGCCCCAACCGCGCTTATGCCGGCGAAAGCCTGGTGCAACTGGACGGCACCACGTCCGCCGCGCTGGCGCCTGCTGCCCGCGCCGCAAGCCGGCCCCAGGGTTCCGGCGGCGGCCGGACAGTGGAAATCATCCGAGGAGAAAAATCCGAGCGCGTGCGCTATTGAACGGGGCTGCGGGCAGACCAGGCGCTGGCCGCAGCCGGACTTCTTCCATCATCAGGTCCTGCACATGAAGAAACATCAGCGCACCACCATGATCTGCCTCCTGTCGGCCGCGGCAGCGATGACGCACGGGGGCCTCAGCCTGGCACAGACCGCGGCGCCCGCGACTGGCGCGAATGCGCCGGCCCGCGACATCTCGATGGCGGTGAAGGGGCAGCAGAGCCTCCTGCTGGATGGCGGCGCGCCCGCGCGCATCGCCATCGGCGACCCCGACGTGGCGGACGTGAAGGTATTGCCCGCCTCCGGCAAGCGCGCCGGCTCCGTGCTGCTCTACGGCAAGAAGCCCGGCACCACGCAACTGCAGATCTGGACCGGCAACAACGCCGCGCCGCAGATATGGAACGTCCGCGTCGGCGGCAGCGTGCAGGGCGCGCTGGCGAGCCGCGGCCTGGGCGGCGGCGCCAATGTCGACATCGCCGACGGCCACGCCGTCGTGTCGGGCCATGCCGAGTCGCAACTGGGGCAGATCGCATCGGCCACCATGGCGGCGTCCGCCGTGGGCGGGGAAAAGAACGTGGTGGACATGTCCACCGCCGGCACCGGCGGCGTGGTGCAGGTAGAGGTGAAGGTCGTGGAAGTGTCGCGTTCGGTGATGAAGGCGGCCGGCATCAGCTTCACGGCCAGCAACGGCCCCTGGAGCGGCGGCAGCTCCACCATGCCTGCCAGCCTGGGCGGCGCGCTGGCGTCCGGCTTTTCGCTGTTCTACGACTCCAACAACTTCTCGGCGCGGCTGCGCCTGCTGCAGACCAACGGCATGGCGCGGGTCCTGGCCGAGCCGACCCTGGTGGCCTTGACGGGGCAGAGCGCCAGCTTCCTGGCCGGCGGCGAGTTGCCGATTCCGCAGGCGGGCGGCCTGGGGACCGTCAACGTGACCTTCAAGCCCTTCGGCATCGGCCTGACCGTGACGCCCACCGTGCTGTCGCGCGACCGCATTTCGCTGAAAGTGGCGCCCGAGGCCAGCGAGCTGGATTACACCAACGGCATCGCCATCAACACCAGCGCCGACACCAGCACCATCATTCCGGCCCTGCGCACCCGCCGCGCCGACACCACGGTGGAACTGGGCGATGGCGAAAGCTTCGTGATCAGCGGCCTGGTGTCGCGCCAGACCAAGGCCATGGTCAACAAGGTGCCCATGCTGGGCGACCTGCCCATCATCGGCTCCTTCTTCCGCAGCGTCGATTACTCCCAGGAGGACACCGAGCTGGTCATCGTCGTGACGCCGCGCCTGGTGCGCCCCATCGCGCGCGGCGTTGCCCTGCCGTTGCCGGGAGCCAAGCAGGAGCAGACGGATACGGCGTTCAACGCTTGGGGCTATTACCTGACCGGCCCGGTGGGCGGCCAGCAGATGCCGGGCTTTTCACGGTGAGCAATATGAAGACACATGCCAGCGAATGGGTGGGCCTGCAAAACGGCACGCGGTTCCTGTTCTGCTCCCAAGGCAACGCGGTCGCCGCGCAGTTGGGACAGGCTCTGGGCGACCTGGGGATGCTGACCCAGGAATCGCCGCGCATCGAAGAATTGGCGCGGCGCCTGACGGAGATCGCGCCGCAGGTGGTATTCCTGGATTTCACCCTGAGCGACGACGAGCCCGGCAAACTGTTCAAGTCCGCTGAACTGGCGCGTTTGCTGGCGCGCATTGCGCCGACGGTGCCGCGCGTGGCGGTGGGCTTCCTGAGCCAGCCGGAGGGGGCGATCGCCGCC
Source organism: Achromobacter sp. (assembly GCF_049647645.1). Lineage (GTDB taxonomy): Bacteria > Pseudomonadota > Gammaproteobacteria > Burkholderiales > Burkholderiaceae_B > Achromobacter. The sequence continues at coordinate 5,318 of NZ_JBARYB010000186.1, read as the reverse complement.
TTGCGGGCGGGCGTCAGCGATTTCGTCGACCCCTCGGTGGCGCCGCAGGAGATCAAGGAAGTGGTGCTGCGCCTGCTCGACCGGCCGTCCGGCGGCCGCATGGACGGCACGCGCCGCAGCGTCGTGCTGCTGGGCGCGCGTCCCGGCGTGGGCACCAGCACCCTGGCCGTGCATCTGGCTGGCATGGTGCAGGACCGCCTGAGGCTCGCGCTGGGCCAGCGCGCCGCCGCCGGAGCCAAGGCGTCCAAGCCCGCAGGCGACTCGCTGCCCTTGGCCAATCGCGTGGCGCTGATGGACCTGGGTTGGCCCGTGGGCGATTGCCAGCTCTATTTGAACATCGGCGGTGACTTCGACTTTGCCGAGGCGGCGCGCAATCTGCGCCGCCTTGACTCCACGTTGCTGGGGTCCGCCATGGCGCATACCGCCAATGGCTTGAGCGTGCTGTCGCTGCCGCGCGACCTGGGCCAGATGCGCGACGTGTCGCAGTCGGATTCTCTGCTGGTGTTCGAGCGCATGCGCCAGCATTTCGCGGTCGTGGTGGCCGATTCGGGCGGCTTCACCAATCCCGAATTCGTGTCGGGCCTGGCGCGCGCCTCGCAGCTGAACTGGATTGTGACCGACCAGAGCGTGGGCGCGCTGGTGTCGCTGGCCGGCCTGCTGCAGGAGCTGGAGCAGCTGCACGTGGACCGGCGCAGCCTGGGCCTGATCGTCAACCGCTATGACGAGCGCTACGGCATGACCGCGCAGCAGATCGCCGAACGCTTCCAGCTGGAACTGGTGGGTACGTTGCCTGACCGCACGCTGCCCCTGATGGTGTGCACGAACCGCGGCCATCTGCTGCACGAGGAAGCCGAGCGCGACGTCTACGTGCGCGCGGTGCAGGCGCTGGCGGAACGCCTCTGCGCCGAGGAGAACACGCCCGGCGGTCGGGCAGGCTGGCTGGCCACCTGGCTGCCCGGGGTGCACCGCCGCATGGTGGTCGGTTGACGGATAGATAGACGGACGGCTACGGGACCCGACATGATCATGACAGCGACGATAGAATTCGGCGGCGACGGCGATAAAGGCTTTTCGGCGTCGGACCGCTACCAGGAAGTGAAGACGGCGGCCTACGAGCACCTGCTGTCCCGCATCGAGGAACTGGGCGCGGAATTCGGCCGCTGGGCCCGGTCGGCGATCCAGGAGTTCGTGGACATCGAGGTCGCGAGTTTCGTGCGCTTGCGCCGGGTGCCCATCAACGAAGGCGAAATGCGCGCGATTGCCGAGGCGCTGACCAAGGAGTTGGCCGGCCTGGGGCCGCTGGAGGACCTGCTGGCAGACCCGGCCGTGGAAGACATCCTGATCAACGGCTACGACAATGTCTTCGTCTCGCGCCGCGGCGTGCTGGCGCGCGAGACGCTGCGCTTCACCGACAACCAGCACGTGCTGCGCATCGTGCGCCGCATCCTAGCCCCGATCGGCCGCCGGCTGGACGAGTCCAGTCCCATGGTGGACGCGCGCCTGCCCGACGGCGGCCGCCTGAACGTAGTGATCGAGCCGCTGGCGGTGGACGGCCCCATGGTGTCGATCCGCAAATTCCGCCAGGATCCGCTCAAGCCGGCGGACTTGCTGACGCTGGGCAGCTTCGACGAAGAGATCTACCGGCTGCTGAACGAAGCGGTGAAGAACCGCTGCAACATACTGGTGTCCGGCGGCACCAGCTCGGGCAAGACCTCGCTGCTGAACGCGCTGGCATTCTTCATCCCCGAAACGGAACGGGTGGTCACGGTGGAAGACACCGCCGAGCTGTCGCTCAACCATCCGCACGTGGTGCGGCTGGAATCGCGCCAGGGGGGCTTTGACGGCAGCGGCGCGGTCACCATCCGCGAGCTGATCCGCAACAGCCTGCGGATGCGGCCGGATCGCGTGGTGGTGGGAGAAGTGCGCGGCGCCGAGGTCATGGACATGCTGCAGGCCATGAACACCGGGCATGAGGGGTCGATGGCGACCATCCACGCGAACTCGCCGCGCGAATGCCTGTACCGGATCGAAATGCTGGCCGGCTTCGCCGGTTTCCAGGGCAGCGAGGACAGCCTGCGCCGGCAGATCGCCAGCGCGCTGGATTTCATCGTGCAGATCGGCCGCCTGTCCAACGGCAAGCGCCGGGTGCTGTCGGTAACCGAGATCACCGGCATGGGCGACAACGTGATCTCCACCCAGGAACTCTATCGCCACGAATCCTACGCGGCGCCGGACGGCGAAGAGAAGGACCGCTGGAACTGGCTGGGCATCCACCCCCACACTCCCAAGCTGGCCAAGATGCGCAACGAGGCGCGCGCCAACGACAACCCGCCGGATGACCGCGATGGCGGGGGCGGCGGATTCTGGAGCAGGAGGCGCTGATGCTCGAAGTCCTGGTGCTTGCGAGCCTGGCGGTAGTGCTGGCCATCGGCGCGGTGCTGCTGTGGCGCCATGCCGGCCGCAGCGCGCGGCGGGCGGCCAGCTCCGCCTTTCTGGAAAGCCAGCTGCAGCGCGGCCGCGAGGATGCCTCCGCCGATGCGCCCTTCGCCGAGAACTCGCGCGAGTTCCGCAGCGGTTTTTCCGGCTGGGACCGCTTGCTGCGCCAGGCCGGCCTGCGGCAAAGCATCGGCCTGTATTTGCGCATCGCGCTTCCCGTCGTTGTCGGCGCGGCGCTGGCCTGGGTCTTGCTGGGGGCGCTTTCGGGAGCGGTGACTTTACTGCTGCTGGCCGTGTTCGCGTACTTCCTGCTGTGGCTGCGAGCCGACAAGCGCCAGCGGCGCATGATCTCGCAGCTGCCCGCGTTCCTGGACAACATCGTGCGCCTGATCACCATCGGCAACAGCATGGGCGCCGCGTTCCAGAGCGCCGCGGCCGCTGCCGACGAGCCCTTGCGCGAGGTGGTGGAGACGGCGGCCAGCCTGAGCCGCTCCAAGGAACTGGACGCGGCGCTGGCGCATGTGTCGCGTCTGTATGGGTTGAAGGAGCTGTACATGGTCGCGGCGGTGGTGTCGCTGGCCATGCGCTTCGGCGGCCGCAGCGACCAGGTGCTGGAACGCATGGCGGCGTTCATGCGCGACGTCGCCCAGGCGCGCAACGAATTGACCGCGAGCTCGGCCGAAGTCCGGCTGTCCGCCTGGATCCTGGCCCTGCTGCCGGTGGGCATCGCGGGTTTCATCATCGTCGCGAACAACAATCTGTTCATGGGCCTGTGGCAGGACCCGCAGGGCTTCAGGATGCTGCTCACCGCGGTTTGCCTGCAGATCGGCGGCTGCTTCTGGCTGTATCGCATGGCCAAGGCCATTTGAAGGGAGGCGCCGCATGGACATCCTGCAATCCTGGAACGCGTCCACCGTGCTGGCGATGGCGCTGATGCTGGTGGCGGCCGGCTTGGTGGTGCTGGGCCTGGGCATGGCGCGGCGCTTGCGCAGCCAGGGCCGCAGCCGCCAGGTGGTGGATCAGGCGCTGGCGGCACGCGAGGGCGGCGCGGCATCGGCGTCCCTGCGTGGCGAAGGCGGGCAGGGCAGGCTGGCTGCGGCGGCGCGGGCGGCCGATACCTTCGGCAAACGCCTGAGCGAAGGCCGGCTGGCCGACGCGCTGCTGGCCTCCGAGGACCGCAAGCTGGTGGACATGGCGGGCTATGCCAATCCGGGCACCGCGCGTTCGCGTTTCGTGTTGATCCGGGTCGGCCTGGCGATCCTGTTGCCGGTGGCGGCGGTCACGCTGGACTTGAGCAAGCATCTTCCGGACATGCCGATGGGCGCATTGGTCGCGGGCTTTCTCGGCTTCGCGATCGGCTACATGCTGCCCAAATGGATTGTGCGGCGGCGCTTGGCGCGTCGCCGCAGGCAGGCGGCCGACGAGCTGCCTCTGCTGATCGACCTGCTGCGCCTGTTGCAGGGCGTGGGCCTGTCGATCGACCAGAGCCTGCAGGTGCTGATCAAGGAGTTCGGCCAGGTGCTGCCAGTGCTGGCGTTCGAATTGCGCCTGGCCTCCGAACTCTATGTGCGCGGCCGCACGCGCGAGCAATCGCTGGCCAGGCTGGCCACGGGCTTCGACAACGACGACCTGTCCGCCATCTGCCGCCTGATCGCGCAGGTGGACCAGCACGGCGGCGCGGTGCAGGAGCCCTTGAACCGCTTCGGCGAACGCCTGCGGGACCAGCGGCGGCTGGAACTGAAGGAGAAGGTGGGCAAGACCACGGTCAAGATGACGGGCGTCATGATCGTGACCCTGTTGCCCGCGCTGTTGATCGTGACGGGCGGGGCGGGGTTCATCGCGGTGTTGCGCGGCTTGTCGCGCATGGGGGGGATGTCATGAACGGCGGAACGGAAAGCAGGTCGCGCGCGGGACGCTGGGCCTTGGCGGCCACGGTGCTGGCCGCTGGCGCGGGCTTGAGCGGATGCAAGACCAACAACGCGGAATCCGCCTGGCAGCTGATCCAGCAACAGCAGCAGGAGCAGGCGCTGGTGCGGCAGAAGGAGGATGAGGCCGAGAGCAAGCGCCGGCCCAAGGAGCCGGAGATGATGCTGTCCATGATCGTCGAGGCGCAACGCCAGGAGCGCTATTACGCGTCGCTGGCATATATCGATGGCTATCAGCAGAAGTACGGCAACGATGCGCGGGTGGCGGTGCTGCGCGCCGAGGCGCTGCGCCAGACCGGACAGGCGGCGCAGAGCGAGCAGGCCTACCGCGCGCTGACCGCCACCGACCAGGCGGCCGAGGGCTGGCATGGCCTGGGCTTGATCGCCGGATCGCGCGGGCAGTTCGACCAGGCGGCCGACTACTTTTCGCGCGCGGCCAGGCTGGCGCCAATGGACGCGCGGATCCTGGGCGACCTGGGCTACGCGCGGCTACGGGCGGGCGATCCGGCGGGTGCGCGCGTGCCTTTGGGGCAGGCGGCGGAATTGACGCCGGAAAGCGGCAAGGTGCTGGCGAACCTGGCGGTGCTGCTGCTGGTCGAGGGCGATCCGCTCAAGGCGCAGCGCCTGATGGAGCGGGCGCAATTGAGCGATGAGGCGCGTGGCCAGGTGTTGCGCCTGGCCGCCGAGATCCGCGGCCAGCTGGCCCCGGTGCCGGGCGCGTCCTACGCGCCGGCCACTCGGGTGTCCAGCGGCGGGCAGACGGTCATGCCGATGATGAGCCCATTGATGGAAGGGCTGAGCAACGGCCCCATCGTGCGCTAACTCCGTTTTGAGGAAGACTGCCATGTCTCATTCGACCCAGCACGCTTTGTTCATCCTGGCCTGCGCCTGCGCGGCGCTGGCGCCTGCAGCCGGCCATGCGCAATCCAATGCGCCGCTGACGGGCAGCATGTCGGG
>NZ_JBARYB010000185.1:0-52463 GCF_049647645.1 Achromobacter sp. | reverse complement strand
GCGCTGCTGCGCCGGGCGCGAAGGCGCGTCGTCGTAGCCGCCACCGCCGCCAAAGCTTGCGCCGCCGCCGCCGTCTTCGCGGCCGCCCAGCATCTGCATCTGGTCAGCGACGACTTCGGTGCTGTAGCGATCAGCGCCGGTGTCCTTGTCTTGCCACTTGCGCGTCTTCAGGCGGCCTTCGATGTAGACCGAACGGCCCTTCTTCAGGTATTCGCCGGCGATTTCAGCCAGGCGGTTGTACATGACGACGCGGTGCCATTCCGTTTCTTCGCGGCGTTCGCCCGAAGCCTTGTCTTTCCAGGTGGAGGTGGTGGCAATGGACATATTGCAGATTGCCGCCCCTTCGGGGCTGTAGCGGACTTCCGGGTCGCGTCCCAGATTGCCCACGAGTATGACTTTGTTAACCGATGCCATGCCGTTGTCCCTCTGTTGTTGACAGCCTGCGTGTGCGTTGCCGCGGACGCGCCGGCAACAACATAAAAGCGATGTTGAAGACCGGCTTCATGAAACACGCCGGTCACCGTAACGATGACCGGCGACGCCGGGTTGAACCCTGAGTGAAGCCCTGATTTGATGCGTATTATCGACGAAAAGGGCCCTCCGCGCCAAACCAGGATGTGACAAAGCCGCCCACCCCGGCGGGCCGATTTCCCTGACTATTGGGAGCTTTTCGGGGCCTGACCGGCGACTTTCCAGCCTGCCCGTGGCGATGCCTAGCAGCCCGCCTGGGGCAGCGGCCGCAGCGCCCAGGTCACGGCCAGCCAGATCGCCGACAGGACCGCGGCAGCGATGAAGACAGCGCTGGAGCCCGAATGCGAGGCCAGCCAGCCGCCCAGCGCGCCGCCCGCGAACAGGCCGGCGGCCTGGGCGGTGTTGTAGAAGCCCAGCGCCAGGCCCTTGTAGGCCTGCGGCGCCACCCGCGACACCAGAGAGGGCTGCAAGGCTTCCAGCACGTTGAATGCCACGAAGAAGCCCGTCAGGGCGGCGGCCAGGGTGTAGAAGCCATGGCTGGCCGCGGGCAGCAAGGCGCACACCAGCGCCAGCCCGGCGACGGCGGCGCGCAGGGCGCCGCGATGGGCGCGGCGCTTTTCCGCAATGAAGACCACCGGCACCATCAACACGAAGGAAACCAGGATGACGGGCAGATAGACCTTCCAAAGCTCGCGCGCATCCAGGCCGCCTACCTTGGCCAACAGGGCCGGCACCACCACGAACAGCGCCACCTGAATCAGGTGCAGCACGAACACGCCGAAGTTCAGGCGCAGCAGGTCGCTGTGGGTCAGGACTTCGCGCGGCCTGGCCGCCTGCATGGTGCGGGCCTGGGTCAGCGGCACCACGGGCACGACCCAGCCCGCCACGGCCAGGCAGATCACGCCCAGGCAGGCGATGGTCCAGAACAGGCCGGACAAGCCCCACCAGCCCACCAGCACCGGCGACAGCACCAGCGAAACGGCGAAGGACAGGCCGATCGACCCGCCCACCATGGCCATGGCGCGGGTGCGGACCTCGTCGCGGGTGGAATCCGCCAGCCAGGCGGTAACGGCCGCGGAAATGGCGCCAGCGCCCTGGATGGCGCGGCCGATGGTGATCCAGTACACGTCGGACGCCTGCGCGCAGACGATGCTGCCCGCCACGAACAGCAGCAGGCCGAACAACACCACGGGGCGACGGCCCCAGCGGTCGGACGCCAGGCCGAAGGGGATCTGCATGAAGGCCTGCGTAAGGCCATACATGCCCAGCGCCAGGCCGACGCGGGCGGGATCGTCCCCGCCCGGCATGCCGGCGGCGGCCACGGCGAAGACGGGCAGCAACAGGAACAGCCCCAGCATCCGCGCGGCGAACAGGCCGGCCAGCGCCACGCTGGCGCGGCGCTCGGACGGGGTCAATTTCAGTTTTTTATCTGCCTGCATGCGAAAGATTCAACGATGACTAGGGCTCGCCCGCGCGCGTGGATGTCACACGCTCACGGTCTGATCTGGCGGTGCGATGCCGCCCCCGGGACTATCCAGGCTGAAGAACTGCCCCGAACGCAGGGGGATTCGGCGCGCTATAGTACCAAGTTGGCCTTTGAAACCGCTTAAAAGAGCCCGATGGACGTGACAATACGCATTCGGGGTGCGCGCACCCACAATCTCAAGAACGTCTCGCTCGACCTGCCGCGCCACAAGCTGGTGGTCGTCACCGGCTTGTCCGGTTCGGGCAAATCCTCGCTGGCATTCGACACGCTGTACGCGGAGGGCCAACGCCGCTACGTGGAAAGCCTGTCTGCCTACGCCCGGCAGTTCCTGCAACTGATGGACAAGCCGGACGTGGACCTGATCGAGGGCCTGTCCCCGGCGATTTCCATCGAGCAGAAGGCGGCGGGGCACAACCCCCGCTCCACCGTCGGCACCATCACCGAGATCCACGACTACCTGCGCCTGCTGTATGCGCGGGTCGGCACGCCCTACTGCCCTGACCACGGCCTGCCGCTACAGGCGCAGAGCGTCAGCCAGATGGTGGACGCCGTGCTGTCCTGGACGCCCGAAACCCGTCTGGCCGTGCTGGCGCCGATCGCGCGCGGCAAGAAAGGCAGCTTCGAGGACGAGTGCGCCAGCCTGCAGGCGCAGGGCTACGTGCGCCTGCGCGTGGACGGCCAGATGACCGAAATCGACGGCATGGCGCCGCTGAAAAAGACCGAAAAGCACGACATCGACGTCGTGATCGACCGGCTGCGCATCAAGCCCGAAAGCAAGCAGCGCCTGGCGGAAAGCTTCGAGACCGCCCTGCAGCTGGCCGAGGGCCGCGCCCTGGCGCTGGACATGGACAGCGAGCGCGAACAGGTCTTCTCCAGCCGCTACGCCTGCCCGGTGTGCAGCCACAGCCTGCCCGAGCTGGAGCCGCGCCTGTTCAGCTTCAACAACCCCATGGGCGCCTGCCCCAGTTGCGACGGCATCGGCCAGGTCGGTTTCTTCGACCCCAAGCGCGTGGTCGCCTTCCCGGAACTGAGCCTGGCGGCCGGCGCCATCCGCGGCTGGGACCGCCGCAACGCCTTCACCCATTCGCTCTTGACCAGCCTGGCGGCGCACTACGAATTCGACATCGAGGCGCCCTTCGAGGAGCTGCCCGAAGCCCTGCGCGACAAGGTGCTGTACGGCTCCGGCGAAGAAGAGATCTCGTTCCTCTACCTGAACGAGAAAGGCCGCAGCACGGTCAAACGCCACACCTTCGAGGGCGTGATCCCGAACCTGGAGCGCCGCTGGCGCGAGACGGATTCGGCCACCGTGCGCGAAGAACTCGGCAAGTACCGCAACATCAAGACCTGCCCGGACTGCGGCGGCTCGCGGCTGCGCCCGGAGGCCCGCAATGTGCTGATCGGCCACGATCCGCGCGGCGGCGAACGCCATGGCCAGGCCATCTATGAAGTCGAGGCCATGCCGCTGTCGACCTGCCTCGCCTGGTTCCGCGACCTGAGCCTGACGGGCGCCAAGCAGGAGATCGCTCAACGCATCGTGCGCGAGATCGAGGCGCGCCTGAGCTTCCTCAACAACGTAGGCCTGAACTACCTGTCGCTGGACCGCAGCGCCGACACCATCTCGGGCGGCGAGGCGCAGCGCATCCGCCTGGCCAGCCAGATCGGGTCCGGCCTGACCGGCGTGATGTACGTGCTGGACGAGCCCTCCATCGGCCTGCACCAACGCGACAACGACCGGCTGATCGGCACCTTGCAGCACCTGCGCGACCTGGGCAACAGCGTCATCGTGGTCGAGCATGACGAAGACATGATCCGCATGGCCGACTGGGTGGTGGACATGGGGCCGGGCGCGGGCGAGCACGGCGGCCAGGTCGTGGCCCAGGGCGATCCGGAAACCGTGCAGCGCGATCCGAATTCGCTGACCGGCCAGTACCTCAGCGGCGCGCGCGCCATCGCCATTCCGGCGCGCCGCCCCGTCAATGACGAACTGTCCTGGCTGACCCTGTCGGGCGCCAGCGGCAATAACCTGAAAGACGTGGACCTGCGCATCCCGGCAGGCCGCCTGGTGTGCGTGACCGGCGTGTCCGGCTCGGGCAAGTCCACCCTGGTCAACGACACGCTGGCGGTCGCCGTCTCGCGCCAGCTGCACCACGCGCAGAGCGAACCCGCGCCCTACGTGTCGATGCTGGGGCTGGAGAACTTCGACAAGATCATCAGCGTGGACCAGAGCCCCATCGGCCGCACGCCGCGCAGCAACCCCGCGACCTACACGGGCCTGTTCACGCCGATCCGCGAACTCTTCGCGGGCGTGCCGGAAGCGCGCACCCGCGGCTACGATCCGGGGCGCTTCAGCTTCAACGTCAAGGGCGGCCGCTGCGAAGCCTGCCAGGGCGACGGCGTGGTCAAGGTGGAAATGCACTTCCTGCCCGACATGTACGTGCCCTGCGACGTCTGCCACGGCAAGCGCTACAACCGCGAAACGCTGGAAATCCGCTATCGCGGCCGCAACATCAGCGAAGTGCTGGACCTGACCGTGGAGCAGGCGCTGGAGTACTTCGAGTCCGTGCCGGCCATCGCCCGCAAGCTGCACACGCTGATCGACGTGGGCCTGTCCTACATCCGGCTGGGCCAGAGCGCGACCACCCTGTCGGGCGGCGAAGCGCAGCGCGTGAAGCTGTCGCAGGAACTGTCGCGGCGCAGCACCGGCCGCACGCTCTACATCCTGGACGAGCCCACCACCGGCCTGCATTTCCGCGACATCGAACTGCTGCTGCAGGTGCTGAACCAGCTGGTCGACAGCGGCAACACCGTGCTGATCATCGAACACAACCTGGACGTCATCAAGACCGCGGACTGGGTCGTCGACATGGGCCCCGAAGGCGGCGATGGCGGCGGCCGCGTGGTCGCGCAGGGCACGCCGGAAGACGTGGCCGACACTGCCGCCAGCCACACCGGACAATACCTGGGCAAGCTGCTGCGCCGCAGCCCGGGCGCATGAACCATCACATCAACGGCTAGAGAGGATCGCGGCATGTACACCTTGATCATCGGCAACAAGAATTACTCGTCCTGGTCCCTGCGTCCCTGGATTGCCATGCGCGCCATGGGCATTGCGTTCACGGAACAAAAGCTCGGCTTCTTCACCGAGGAATTCTCGCGCCGCGTGAGCGCGGTGTCGCCGGCAGGCCTGGTGCCGGTGCTGCTGGACGGCGACTTCGCGGTCTGGGATTCGCTGGCCATCTGCGAATACCTGGCCGAGCGCCATCCCGAGGCCCGCCTGTGGCCGCAAGACCCCAAGGCGCGCGCCCGCGCCCGCTCGCTGGCCGCGCAGATGCACAGCGGCTTTGGCGCCATGCGCCAAGCGCTGCCCATGAACGTCGAGGCGCGGCTGCCCGGCATCGACCTGCCCGAGGCCGCGCAACAGGACATCTCGCGCCTGCAAGCCATCTGGCACGACACGCGCGCGGAATTTGGCCAGGGCGGACCTTTCCTGTTCGGCGAATTCTCGATCGCCGACGCCTTCTTCGCCCCGGTGGTCTCGCGCTTCAACACCTATGGCATCGCGGCTGCGGGGCCGGTGCGCGACTACATGGACGCGGTGCTGGCGCTGCCCGCCATGCAGGAGTGGACGCGCGACGCGTTGGCGGAAGCCACCTTCGTGCCCGAGGACGAGCCCTACCGCAAGCACCGCTGAAGCGGGCTCAATCGCGCAGACGCTGGGCCACGAATTCGCGCACCAGCGCCATCGCCGGCGCCTCGGTGCGGCCCGTCAGGGTCACCATCGCGAACAGCGCGTGGCTGCGCAGCGGCGGGTCGGTGGGCAGTTCCGTCAGCTCGCCGGCGGCGATGCCGACCCGCGCCGCGCCGACGATGCCCAGGAACACCGCGTCCGACACGCGCACCGCTTCCAGCACGCTGCCGATTTCATCGCAGCGCAGGCGCATCGACGTCTGCGGGTCCGCCTCGATGCCGAAATGCTCGACCACGATGCGCACGGTGTCCGCCGCCAGAAACGTGGACGCCAGCGGGTAGGCCGCGACCTCCGCGAAGCGCGCCGGCCGCCCTGCCTGGGCCAGCGGGTGGCCGCGGCGGCAGATGAATCCGGCGCGCATTTCCGATATGGGCTCGATGCGCAGGTCGGCCGCTGGCACGATGCCCCGGGTATCGACCACCAGCGCATCCAGGCGCCGCTGGCGCAACAACGCCAGATGGGCCTCCGGCGAACCGCGCATCACGTCCAGCCGCACTTGCGGATAGTGCTGCGCCACGTGCGCCAGCAGCGGCGTCATGAGCATGACGCCCGGCCCCGATCCCAGGCCTATGCTGATGCTGCCCCGGTCGCCCTGGGTCAAGAGTTCCGCGCTGCGGCGCAGCTCGCCGGATTCGAACAGGATGCGCCGCGCGCGGCTGGCCACGGTCAGGCCCAGCGGAGTCAATTCGGTGCGCTTGCCCATGCGGTCCAGCAGCCGCGCCCCCAGGTCTTCTTCCAGCAGGCGGATGCTGCGGCTGAGCGCCGACTGGGTCAGATGCAGATGTTCGGCCGCGCGGCTGAAGGAGCCTGCCTCGGCCACCGCCAGCAGATGTTCGAGCTGCTTGAGATTCATGCTCGAGTCCCCGTTTAACTATGAGTTTTTTTTCTAGCTTCCAGAATAACAATTCGTTAGACAACTAGCGAGGCCAGTCCCTAGCATGCGGATCACGCCTATATCCATTCCAAGGGGAATTTCGTGAGCATGCTTTCCAATGGCCTGCGCCGGGCCGGCTGTGCGCTGGCGCTGGGCGCGGCACTGCTGGGCCAGGGCGCCCAGGCCGCAGACTATCCCGACCGGCCCGTCATGATGATGGTGCCCTACCCGGCCGGCGGCGCCTCCGACTCCATCGCCCGGGTGGTGGCCTCGCCCGTGTCCAAGCAGCTGGGCCAGCCCGTGCTGGTGGAGAACCTGGGCGGCGTCAGCGGCGCGCTCGGCGCGCAAAAGGTGCTGGGCGCCAAGGCCGACGGCTACTACCTGTTCCAGGGCTCGCCCAACGAGCTGATCCTGTCCCCCATCGCCAACCCCGCGGTCAAGCTCAAGAGCGAGGATTTCCGCCTGGTGCAGATGATAGGCATGGCGCCCCTGGTGATCGTGGCACGCGCCGATCTGCCGGCCAACAACGCTGACGAGCTGGTCACGCTGGCGCGCGCGCGTTCGGCCACCCAGCCGCTGACGTTCGGCAGCGTGGGCGTGGGTTCGCTGTACCACGTGCTGGGCGAGCACATGGCCCGCACCATCGGCGCCAACATGATGCACGTGCCCTACAAGGGCGGCGCGCCGCTGATGCAGGACATCGGCGGCGGCCAGGTGGACCTGGCCATTCTGCCGCTGTCGCAGCAGCAGGTGGCGTTGGCCGAACAGGGCCGCATCAAGCTGCTGGCCAGCCTGGACCCGCAGCGCAGCCAGTTGCCGGCGCTCAAGTCGGTGCCGTCGGTGAATGAAGGCCAGCTGCTCAAGGGCTTCAACTTCACCACCTGGACCGGTTACTTCGTCAAGCGCGACACGCCGCAAGACGTGGTGTCGCGCCTGAACGCCGCGCTCAATGCCGCCATGCAGGATCCGGCGGTGAAGGACAGCCTGGCCCACCAGAACATCGAAGTTTCCGCCCCCATGAGCGCGGAACAGGCCGATGCCATGTACCGCGCCGAGACCGAACGCTTCCGCGAAATCTCCCGCCACGTGAAACTGGCCGGCAACCCGTGACCCGATTCCAGGATCAACCCCACATGCATCCCATCCTGCAGGCCATGACCGCGCAGGCCGACGAGTTCGTCTCGATCCGCCGCGACATCCACCGCCATCCCGAGTTGGGCTTCCAGGAATTCCGCACCAGCGACCTGGTGGCGCAATGCCTGACCCAATGGGGCTATGAAGTGGAACGCGGCCTGGGCGGCACCGGCTTGGTCGGGCAGCTACGCCGCGGCAAGGGCGGCAAACGCCTGGGCCTGCGCGCCGACATGGACGCCCTGCCGATCCAGGAAGCCACGGGCCTGGATCACGCCAGCCGCAACGAAGGCGTAATGCATGCCTGCGGCCACGATGGCCACACCGCCATGCTGCTGGCAGCGGCGCACCACCTGGCCAAGCATGGCGACTTCGACGGCACGCTCAATCTGATCTTCCAGCCCGCCGAGGAAGGTCTGGGCGGCGCCAAGCGCATGATGGAGGACGGCCTGTTCCGCAAGTATCCCTGCGACGCCATCTACGCCATGCACAACATGCCGGGCCATCCGCAAGGCCGCCTGCTGCTGCGCGACGGCCCCGCCATGGCCTCCTCCGACAACGTCACCATCGTGCTGGAAGGCGTGGGCGGGCACGGCGCGATGCCGCATTGCGCCGCCGATCCAGTGGTGGCCGGCGCAGCCATCGTCATGGGCCTGCAAAGCATCGTCGCCCGCAACATCGATCCCCTGCACATGGCGGTGATCACGGTCGGCGCGTTCAACGCCGGCCGCGCGAACAACGTGATTCCCCAGACCGCCACGCTCAAGCTCAGCGTGCGCGCGCTGGACCGCGGCGTGCGCGACACGCTGCAGGCGCGCATCACCGAACTGGTCCACAGCCAGGCGGCCAGCTACCAGGTGCGGGCGACCATCGACTATGGCCGCGGCTATCCCGTGCTGGTGAACACCCAGGAAGAAACTGATTTCGCGCGTCAGGTGGCCGTGGAGCTAGTGGGCGCCGAGCGGGTGGAGCTCCAAACCCGGGCGCTGACCGGCAGCGAGGACTTCGCCTTCATGCTGGAGGAAGTGCCGGGCTCCTACCTGCTGGTGGGCAACGGCGACGGCTCGGCGGAGGGCTTCAACAGCGGGCACGGCGCCTGCATGGTGCACAACCCGGGCTACGACTTCAACGACCACAGCCTGCCCGTGGGCGCAGCCTATTGGGTGCTGCTGACGCAGCGCTACCTGGCGGGCTGAAGCGCGGCGGCAACGCGCTGGGGCCTGTGCTCGCGCCGCCCCGGGCAGGCCTCAGGCCATCTCGAACAGGCGCTTGTGTTCGCGGATGGCGTAACGGTCCGTCATCCCGGCAATGTAGTCGGCGATGGCGCGGGCCTGCTCATTGAACGCAGGCCGGCGATAGTCGGGCGGCAGCAGGCGCGGATCGTCCAGAAAGGCGGCGAACAACTCGCGCACAATGCGCCGCGCCTTGGTCGTCATGCGCAGCACGCGGTAGTGGCGATACAAGTTATCGAAGAGGAACTTCTTCAGCTCGTCGGCCTCGCGCCGGATCTCGGGCGAGAACGTCGCCAGCAGCGGCGCGCGGCGCACGTCGTCGGCGGTGGCGGGCGCAAATTCGCGGATGCGCGCCAGCGAAGTCTGCGTCAGATCGACGATCAAGGTATTGATCATGCGACGTATGGTCTCGGCCACGGCGCGCCGCGGGGCCAGCCCGGGATAGCTTTCCAGCACATGGGCATGGTGGCGCTCGAAGATCGAGACTTCCTTCAGCTGTTCCAGCGTGATCAGGCCCGAACGCAGGCCGTCGTCGATGTCGTGGTTGTTGTAGGCGACTTCATCCGCCAGGTTGGCCAACTGCGCTTCCAGCGAAGGCTGGGTGCGGTCCAGGAAGCGCTGGCCCACGTCGCCCAGCTGACGGGCATGCGCGGCCGAGCAGTGCTTGAGGATGCCTTCGCGCGTTTCGAAGCAAAGGTTCAGGCCGTTGAAGTCCGCATAGCGTTCTTCCAGTTCGTCCACCACCCGCAGGCTTTGCAGGTTGTGCTCGAAGCCGCCCGCCTCGGGCGCCAGTTCCCGCATGCAGGCATTGAGCTCGTCCTGCCCGGCATGGCCGAACGGCGTGTGGCCCAGGTCATGCGCCAGCGAGATGGCTTCGGTCAGGTCTTCGGACAGGCCCAGGCTGCGCGCCAGCGTACGCGCGATTTGCGCCACTTCCAGGCTGTGGGTCAGGCGGGTGCGGAACAGGTCGCCTTCATGGTTGACGAAGACCTGGGTCTTGTATTCCAGCCGCCGGAAGGCGCCGGAATGGACAATGCGATCGCGATCGCGCTGGAACTCCGTCCGATTTTCCGGCGGCGGCTCGGCATAGGCCCGCCCGCGCGATTGAGACGGGTGGGATGCATAGGAAGCCAGTTCTTTCATCTGCAACACCGTCTCCAGCATGTCTATTGGGTGGTGCGAGCCAGGACGGCGCGCACCGCGTCGTCGGGAGCCGGGCGCATCATGGCTACGCCGATGCGGCTCATGAGCACGTAGCGGATCGAGCCGCCTTCCGTTTTCTTGTCCACCTGCATCAGGTCCAGCCAGCGGTCCGCGCCCAGGTCCGGGGCTACCGCAGGACAGCCGATGGCGGTCACCAGCGCGCGCACGCGTTCGACGTCGGCGCGGTCGAAACCGGCGACATCGGCCGACAGCTCGGCCGCCTGCACCATGCCGCAACCCACCGCTTCGCCATGCAGCCAGGCGCCATAGCCCAGGCCGGATTCGATGGCGTGGCCGAAGGTATGGCCCAGGTTCAGGATGGCGCGCAGGCCGGATTCGCGTTCGTCCTTGCCCACCACCTGCGCCTTCAGCTCGCAGGAACGGCGGATGGCGTAGGTGACGGCGTCCGGGTCCAGCTCGCGCAGCTTCTGCGCGTTTTCCTCGCACCAGGACCAGAAGGCCGGATCCAGGATCAGGCCGTACTTGATCACTTCCGCCAGGCCCGCGGACACCTCGCGCGCCGGCAGCGTGTTCAGCACGTCGGTATCGATCTCGACGGCGACCGGCTGGTAGAACGCGCCGATCATGTTCTTGCCCAGCGGATGGTTGACGGCGGTCTTGCCGCCCACCGATGAGTCGACCTGCGACAGCAGGGTCGTGGGCACCTGCAGGAAACGCACGCCGCGCATGTAGACCGCGGCCGCGAAGCCGGTCATGTCGCCGATCACGCCGCCGCCCAGCGCCACCAGCACGCAGCGGCGGTCCAGGCGGTTGGCCAGCAGGGCGTCGAAGATCAGGTTCAGCGACTGCCAGTCCTTGTAGGCTTCGCCGTCCGGAAGTTCAATGCGCAGCACCCGCTTGCCGGTCCTGGCCAGCGCGGCCTCGGCGCGTTCGCCGTACAGGGCGGCGACGGTCGGGTTGGTGACCACGGCGATCGCGGTGGCGTCGGCGGGAATGCTCAGGTCCAGGGCGTCCAGGCGGCCGGGGCCGATATTGATCGGGTAGCTTCCGCCCGGGGTGTCCACGTGTACAACGTTCATATGCGCTTCTCGAAGGCTTGCAATTGCGGCAGCAGCGCCTTGACCAGGGTGTGGATGGGCATGGCGCCCGTCTCCACCACCAGGTCGGCCACTTCCTTATAGAGGGGTTCCCGCAGGGTCATGAGGTCGCGCAGCGTGCCGCGCGGATCGGCGGTGGCCAACAGGGGACGGTTGCGGTCGCGGCAGGTGCGGCGGAACAATTCGTCCACGCTGGCCCTCAAATAGACCACGATGCCGCGCTCGTGCAGCCGCTGGCGGTTTTCCGGCGCCAGGATGGCGCCGCCCCCGGTGGCGAGAATTATGTTGCGCCGTTGGGTACACTCTTCCAAGGCGGCGGATTCCCGGCGACGAAAGCCGGCTTCGCCCTCGATTTCGAAGATTACCGGCACCCGCACGCCGCAACGCGCCTCGAGCTCATGATCCAAGTCCATAAACTCGCGCCCCAGCGCACGCGCCAGGCCACGCCCTATGGTCGTCTTGCCCGCGCCCATCATCCCGACCAGGAAGACCGGCAGGTCATGCGGCAACGTAGTGGCCTTGCCTGTGCACTCAGCGGCGCAAGGCAGGTTTTCAGGCGTCTCGCCGGAGGACGCCGGGTCCGGGTCAGCCTCCGGACATGAGATAGCGGAAAAGTTCATGACGGCATTATCACATCAGCCGCCAGTTGCCCGCGTACCACACTGAACGACTTTGTTACAGAAACCGGTACCCCGTGCCAAGACGGACCCGGAGATACCCGTAAAATCGCCGCGATGAGCAAGCCCCAGAATTCCTCCAAAAAAGACAAGCCCGCCAAGAGCGGTTCCCCGATACTGCGATTCTTCGTCAAAACCGGCATTTTCTTTGCCGGCCTGTTCCTGTGCGGCGTGCTGCTGGCCGGAATGGCGTTGGCGCTGGCCTGGCCCAACCTGCCGGACCTGAACGCCATGACGGACTACCGCCCGCGGGTGCCGCTGCGCGTCTATACGGCGGATCGCGTCCTGATCGGCGAATTCGGCGAAGAACGCCGCAACGTGCTGCGCTTCAACGAGATCCCGGACGTCATGAAGTCCGCGGTGCTGGCGGCCGAGGACGACCGTTTCTACCAGCACGGCGGGATCGACTGGATGGGCGTGGCGCGGGCGGGCCTGACCAACCTGATCAGCATGTCGAAGTCGCAGGGCGCCAGCACCATCACGATGCAGGTGGCGCGCAACTTCTACCTGTCGTCGGAGAAGACCTATTCGCGCAAGTTCTATGAACTGCTGCTGACCTTCAAGATCGAATCGGAGCTCACCAAGGACCAGATCCTCGAGCTCTACATGAACCAGATCTACCTGGGCCACCGCGCCTATGGTTTCGCGGCCGCCTCGCGCACCTATTTCGGCAAGCCCCTGGCGGAAGTCACGCCGGCCGAAGCCGCCATGCTGGCCGGCATCCCGAAGGCGCCGTCGCGCTTCAATCCGATCGCCAACCGCCCGCGCGCCGAGCTGCGCCAGCGCTACGTGCTGGGCCGCATGCACTCCTTGGGCTACCTGACCGAACCGGAATACCAGCAGGCGCTGGCCCAGCCCATCGTCATGAAGTCCGCGGAAGGCACGCCGGCCGGCGGCTATTCCATCCATGGCGAATACGTGGCGGAACTGGCGCGCCAGCTGCTGTTCAACGTGTACCAGGACAACGTCTATTCGCGCGGCATCAATATCTACACCACCGTGCAGTCCAAGGACCAGGAAGCAGCCTATCGCTCCGTGCGCGAAGGCGTGCTCGAATACACGCGCCGCGCGCCCTACCCCGGCCCCGAGGAACAGCTGGACCTGCCCCCGGGCACCGAGAACAACCCGCAGGCGCTCGATGAATTCCTGGACGGCGTGTTCGACAAATTCAGCGACAGCGGCGACCTGCTGACGGCCCTGGTGCTGTCGGCCAGCCCCACCGAAGTGAAACTGGCGCGCAGCTCGCGCGAGATCATCACCGTCACCGACAAGAAGGTGCTGGGCGTCGTGGCGCGCGCGCTGAACGACAAGGCCAAGCCCGAGCAGCGCATCAAGCGCGGCTCCGTGGTCTACATCCGCAAGTTCGGCGACAACTGGGAAATCATCAACCTGCCCTCGGTGCAGGCGGCCTTCGTGGCGCTGTCGCCGCAGGACGGCGCCATCCGCGCCATGGTGGGCGGCTTCGACTTCTACCGCGGCAACTTCAACCGCGTGACGCAGGCATGGCGCCAGCCGGGCTCGAACATCAAACCCTTCATCTATGCCGCTTCGCTGGAACGCGGCCTGACCCCGGGCACGCAGATCTCGGACCAGCCCTTCGAGCTGACGGCCGCGCAGACCGGCTCCAAGGCCTGGAACCCGAAGAACTACGGCAACCAGTACGAACCCATGCTGACCCTGCGCCAGGGCCTGTACAAGTCCAAGAACATGGTGTCGATCCGTATCCTGCAGGCCATCGGTCCGCAGTACGCGCAGGATTACCTGACCCGCTTCGGCTTCGACAAGGCCCGCCAGCCGGCCGTGCTGCCGCTGGCGCTGGGTGCGGGCTCGGTCACGCCCCTGCAACTGGCCGGCGCCTTCTCGGTGTTCGCCAACGGCGGCTACCGCGTCACGCCCTACCTGATCGACCGCGTTACCGACAGCAACGGCAAGGTCATCATGCAATCGAAGCCGGTGGTGGCCGGCGACGCCGCGGCCCGCGCTATCGATCCGCGCACCGCCTGGATCATGGACGACATCCTGCGCGGCGTGGCCACCTACGGCACTGCGGCGCGCGCCCGCGTCCTGCTCAAGCGCAACGACATTGCCGGCAAGACCGGCACCACCAACGAATCCGTGGACGCCTGGTTCTCCGGCTATACCCCGTCGCTGGTCGCCACCGCGTGGCTGGGCTTTGACCAGCCCAAATCGCTGGGCTCGCGCGAAACCGGCGGCGGCGTCGCCATGCCGATCTGGGTCGATTACATGCAGACGGTCCTCAAGGGCGTGCCCGAAGAGAAGCCCCGCCCCCGGCCCGACGGCCTCATCGTGGAAAACGGCGAGTTCTATTTCTCCGAATTCCCGCCTGGACAAGCGGTGGCACGCCTGGGCCTGCCCGAAGCCGACACGCTGGGTGAATTCCTCAACGGCCTGAACGGCAGCACCAGCGAGGAAACCCGGATCAAGGTGGCGCCGGGCGTAGGCACGCAAAGCAATACGCCCTGGTCCCAGAAAATCCCGTTCTGACGCGCAAATAGCAAGGCCGGCCCGATGGGCCGGCCTTTTTTCGCCCTGAACCTGGCTTTTTTACAGGCGTATCGTCACGGGCACGCCAGCGGCCGCGGAACAGATTTGCGACAGGGCGTCCGGCAACTGCGGGCCGCCTCGGGTATCGTTCCAGTGCTGGCCATCGTAGCGGTAATGGAAGCCGCCGCTGCGCGCCGCGACCCACAGCTCCTGCATGACAGCCTGGCTGTTCACCACCACGTGGGTGTTGTCTTCGAAAACCATCGTCAACACATTGCCGCTGCGGCTGGTTTCGACATCGACATCGAGCGAAGCCGCCCAGTCATCGGCCTGGCTTTCGATGCTGTTCAGCACCTGGTCGATCAACGCAAGAAATTCGGTTTCGGTCATAATCGAGCCTGCAAGATTTAGGAGTTCCCAGTGTTCCACTTGGCATTTCGCCGCATGGTCCTTCGCATTGTAGCCACGCTGCTGGCGACCGGCATGGTCGCGGCCTGCGGGTACAAGGGCCCCTTGTACATGCCGACGCCTGACGGCAAGCCGCCCTCGCGTACGCAACAGCAACAGCAACAGCAGCCGACGGTCATCCCGCCGACGCCGTCGCTTCCATGACTCCCCGATTCCCCGCGCAGCCTGAACTGGCCGGTCATCCGTACTTCCAGTTCCGCAATAATGTGCTGTACGCCGAGGACGTGCCGCTGGATCACCTGGCCGAAAAGCTGGGCACGCCGCTGTACGTGTACTCGCGCGCCGCGCTCAAGGCCGCCTGGGAATCCTACCGCAACGCCGTCGGCCAGCACCCCGTGCTGGTCTGCTACGGCATGAAGGCCAATTCCAACCTGGCCGTCCTGAAGGAATTCGCGCGCCTGGGCGCGGGCTTCGACATCGTTTCCGGCGGCGAGCTCAAGCGCGCCCTGGCGGCGGGCGCGGACCCGTCCAGGATCGTGTTTTCAGGCGTGGGCAAGCAGGCCTGGGAAATGCGCGCCGCGCTTGCGGCCCAGGTCAAGTGCTTCAACGTCGAATCCGAAGCCGAATTGCGCCGGCTGTCGGAAGTCGCGCATGGCATGGGCCTGCGCGCGCCCGTCTCGCTGCGGGTCAACCCGGACGTGGACGCGCAAACGCATCCGTACATTTCCACCGGCCTGAAGGAAAACAAGTTCGGCATCGCCATCGAGTCGGCGCTGGACGTCTACCGCAGCGCGCAGTCGCTGCCGGGCCTGGACATCGTGGGCGTGGACTGCCACATCGGTTCGCAGCTCACCGATATCAGTCCCTACTTCGATGCGCTGGAAAAGCTGCTGGACCTGATCGAAAAGCTGGATCAGGCCGGCATCAGGATCGCCCATCTGGACCTGGGCGGCGGCCTGGGCATCCGCTATACGGATGAGATCCCGCCCTCACCCAAGGCCTTGCTGGACCGGGTCTTCGAACGCCTGAACGCGCGCGGCTTCGGCCATCTGCAGCTGGTGCTGGAACCCGGCCGTTCACTGGTAGGCAACGCCGGCGTGCTGCTCACCCGGGTCCAGTACCTGAAGCACTCGGAAGCGCGCAACTTCGCCATCGTCGACGCCGCCATGAACGACCTGCTGCGCCCCGCGCTGTACGAGGCCTTCCACGGCGTACGCCCCGTGCATCCGCGCGCGGGCGACGAAACCCTCTATGACATCGTCGGCCCGGTCTGCGAGAGCGCTGACTGGCTGGCCAGGCAGCGCAAGCTGGCGATCGAGCAAGGCGACCTGCTGGCGGTGGAGTCCGCAGGCGCCTACAGCATGGCCATGGCCAGCAACTACAACGCGCGCCCCCGCGCGGCGGAAGCCATGGTCGACGGCGACAAGTACTACGTGGTGCGCCAGCGCGAAACGCTGGATGACCTGCTCCGGGGCGAATCCACCCTGCCCTGAAGCGCCGAACCCACAAATGAAAAATGCCCCGAAAGGGGCATTTTCATTGGGCCGGCAGACCATGCCGTCACAGTTCGCCGTAGGAGTGCAGCCCCGACAGGAACATGTTCACGCCCAGGAAAGCAAAGCCGGTGATCAACAGCCCCATCAACGCCCAATAGGCCGCCATGGTGCCGCGCAAGCCCTTGATCAGGCGCATGTGCAGCCAGGCCGCATAGTTGAGCCAGACGATCAGCGCCCAGGTTTCCTTGGGGTCCCACTGCCAGTACGCGCCCCAGGCGTCGGCCGCCCACAGCGCGCCCAGGATGGTGGCGACCGTGAAGAACGCGAAGCCGATCGCGATGGCGCGATACATGATGTCGTCCAGCACTTCCAGCGACGGCAACGCCGCGGCGATGCGGCGGCGGCCCAGCAGGATGGCGCCCACGATCACCGCCCCCACGCCGAAATACAGCATCCAGGTAGCCGACAGGCCGTCGGTGCGGAACACCATGGGCTCGGCGCACAGCAGCACACCCAGCACGAACAGCGGCGCCAGCTTGGCCCAGGACGTGGTCTGGCCGTGCTGCTTGACCAGGTAGGCAAAACCCACCATCGCCGCCAGCGAGAAGGTGCCGTAGCCGATGAAGTTTGCCGGAACGTGCAGCTTCATCCACCAGCTCTTGAGCGCCGGCACCAGCGGCTGGATCTGTCCGGCATCGCGCGTGAACGAGTACCACAGCAGGAACACCACGGCCGACGTCACCACCAGCATCACGAAGCCGCCCAGCGCGCGCGTGGCGTACTTGCGTTCGTAGTAGAGGTAGAACAACGCCGTGATCAGCGCGAAGAGCACGAACACTTCGTACAGGTTGCTGACCGGGATGTGGCCCAGGTCCGGACCCATCAGGTGGCCTTCGCGCCAGCGCACCAGCAGGCCGGTGACGCCCGCGAATACTGCGCCCCAGCTCAGTGCCGTGCCGAGCCAGGCGGCCGTGGGACTGAAGAATCCGATCCAATAGCAGACCATGGCCAGCGCAAACAGCGCGCACATCCAGAGGATCGCAGACTGCGACGAGAACAGGTACTTCAGGAAGAACACCTGCTCGGCCCGGGCCAGGTCGTTGCCGTACAGCATCAGCGCCAGCCCGGCCGCAATCGCACAGGCGACCATCAGGTGGCGCAGCGGGCGCCAGAGCCAGCCCATCCAGGCCAGCACCGGCACGGTGCCGCACAGGATGATCTTCTCGTAGTAGTCCATCGCGTTGCTGTAGCGGGTCAGCGCGAAGCCCGCGCCCACCGACAGCAACAGGAAAAAGACGACGTCGGTCCAGTCGGGCCTGCCGCGCTGCGCGCGGCTGTCGCCGGTTTCGGACAGGGCGTCCTGCCAGAGTTGATCCGGCGCGGCGGCCAGCGCTTGCGGCGACGAGGGATGCGTGGTGGTCGTAGTGGACATAGGAAACCTTAAGACCTCTTCTGGCGCAGCAGCGCCTGCTTGAAGCGTTCAAACTCCTGATTGAAGTCGAGTGTACGCTTCTGGGACGTCATGGCCGCCAGGACGCTGCTGCCGCTGCCTTGCGGCTTGACCCAGATCCAGATGCGGCGGTCTCGAATATAGAACATCGAGAACACCCCCAGGACCAGCAGCAGGCTGCCCAGGTAGACGGTGTTTTTGCCCGGCGTGCGGCTGACCTGGAAGACGCTGGCCTGCACATGCTGGAAATCCGCCAGCGACAAGAACACCGGCGCTGGATAGACGGTCAGGTCCGACAGCGCCGCCACTGCCAGACGCGACCACACCGCGGCGCGTTCCGCATCCGGGCCTTCAACGGCCACGGCGGGCAGGCCGGCGCGTTCGCGCTCGATGGCGCGCAATTCGTTCATGCTGGCGCCGATCAGGCGGATCACCACGTCGGCGGCCCGCTCCAGGTCCTGCGGCGGCGTATTGGCCTGCAGGAACGCCGCCACGGCTTGCAGGCCGCCGGAGGCAAAGGTTTCCAGGGCGCGCTCGGCAGCCGTCTGCAGCGGCTGGCGATCCGTTCCCGCAGGGCTGTTGCGTTCCGCGAAGCGGCGCGCGGCTTCCTGGCGCGCCGCCGGATCGGCCAGGGTCGCGCGCAGGCGCATGAATTCGGCGATCGAGCTGTCGTCATCCGCCGGAATGCGCAGATAGCGGAAGGGTTCGGAGGCGTTGTTGCGCACCCCGGCCAGGAACACGGCGGCGCCGTCCAGTTCGACGGGCAGCATGTAATTCTGGAATTCGTGGGCTTGGCCGGCGTCGTCGATCAGCTTGTATTCGACGCTGGGGCCGACGTTGCGCAGGTTTTCGTTCTTCTTGCCTGCGGCGCTGCCGGAGACCGACGCGACGTGCTCGGCGAAGCTCTGGTTGCCGCCCTTGGGGTCGCCGCGGGTCAGGTCTTCGACGTTGATGGGCCGCAGGGCGGTGATTTCGATGCCCATGCTGCGTCCACCGCGAGCAGTGTGAGCGGTTACTTCGCTGGTCTTGCCCACCGTGCCGTCAACTGCGAACGTGGCGGCGTCAGATCCTACTAACGGATAGCCTTTCAGCACCACCGTGCTGCCGCCGTCGTCGAAGCTGGATTGGTAGACGGTCATGCCCTTGAAGCGCAGCGGCTCATTGACCTCGATGGTGGAATCGAAGCTCTTGCCGGTGTCCGGGTCAGTGACCTCGACCTCGCTGGCGAAGCGGCTGGGCATGCCGGTGGAGTAATAGTCGACCACGAACTTCTTGAGCTTCAGCGTGAAGGGCATGGGCTGCACCAGGGCGCCGTCACCCACCATCACGACCGCCGTGCTGGCCTGGCCGCCCTCGGGCACCAGCACGCTGGCGCGGAAGCTCGGGTTGTCGACCGACAGGCGGCCGCTTTCCGGCACTTCCGAGATCAGCATGTTTTCGACGATGGGCTTCTTGCCGCCGAACATGACCTGCAGGCGCACCGGCAATTCGCTGTCCAGCAGTCCGCCGATGCAGATGATCACCATGGCGGCGTGGGCAAACACGTAACCCAGCCGGTTGGCGCTGCCCTTCTTGGCCGCCAGCAGCACCCCGTCCGCATCCTGGCGCTCGCGCACCGCGTAGCCCAGCCGTCCCAGCAGGGATTTCAGGCCCGCAGCCGTCTGCGGCACGTCGGTGGGTTCTTCGGTTTCGACGCGGTGCGGGAAGGCGCGCAGGCTGCTGGCGCGGACATGCTCGCGGAACGAGCGCGCATCGCGCAGCATCTTGGGCGCGTTGCGGATCAGGCAGACCGAGGTCGACACCACCAGGAAGCCCATGATCAGCAGGAACCACCAGCTGTTGTAAACGTGCCAGATGGAAAACTTGTCGAACACTTCGAACCAGAACGGCCCGAACTGGTCGATGTAGTTGTTCGACGAGCGGTTCTGCTGCAGCACTGTCCCCACCAGGCTCGCCACGCAGATGAACATCAGCAGGCTGACGGCGAAACGCATGGAGCCCAGCAATTCGAAGAAATCGCCGGGCAGGCTGCGCAGGGAGGGACGGGTGTGTGTGCGTGTCGAATTCATGAAAAAAGGGGGGCCGCGCTATCGGCTACCCCCCTCATAGACAGCGCGCGGCGGAACGAGGTTCCGCTGCGCTAAGTTTGCAGAACGCGGACCAGCCGCGCGCGTGGCGGACTGGCGCCTACCGCAGGCCGGCGGCGTAATCCGACACGGCCTTGATGTCCGCGTCCGACATGCGGTCCGCGATGGCGAACATGACGTCGTTCTTGCGGTCGCCGCTGCGGAACAGCTTCAGCTGCTCTTCGATGTACATGGGGAACTGGCCCGACAGCCGGGGATACTGGCTGGGGATGCCGGCACCATTGGCAGAATGGCATGAGGCGCACGCCGGAACCTTGCGATCCGGCAAACCGCCGCGCCAGATCTTTTGACCCAGATCAACCAGCTTCTCCTGGCCGGCCGTGGCGGGCTCCTTGAGCGGCTGCTGCGCCAGGTACAGCGCGATGTTCTGCATGTCGGCGGGCGTCAGGTTCTGCGCCATGGCCGTCATCGGGGTGGGATTGCCGCCCGCGCCATTGCGCACCGGCAGCTTGGCGCCGGGCTTGATCTGAAAGTCCGCCAATTGCTTGGCCAGATACTCGTGGGACTGCGCGGCCAAATTGGGGTTCACCGGTATGGTGCTATTGCCCGCCGCGCCATGACAGGACGCACAGGCGATGATGCCCCTGGCCGCATCGCCCTGGTCAAACAGCTGTCCGCCCTTGGCGGCATCTGGTTTTACCGGGCCCGCAGCGCCTTCGGCGGCGAAACTCGTAGTAGATAAGGCGGAGGCGCCGAGCAACAGCCCGCTCGCAACCAACATCCGGGACAGCACACGCTTCATGAAGACCTCGACGATCGCATCGATCAAGGCGCAAAAAGGCGCCCACGCCTGCCCGCACACCCTGGAATACCGTATCGAACCTGCTTTGCCTTCCTGCCTGCGATGTTGCTGCGAACTTGCCGGAAAAAGCATTCAGCAAGCGAAACAGTAAGCAAAAAAGACGGCTCCACGCACGGGGACCACTGTTGCAAACGCCGGATTATACAATAGGGCTCGAAACCAACCGTATCCAAAGCCACCCGTGTCCCTCCTACATCGCGCCTCTTTCCTCACTTCCGCGGCTCGCCTCGACCAGTTGCCGGCCGCCGGCGCTCCCGAGGTCTGCTTTGTCGGCCGCTCCAACGCCGGCAAATCCACGGCCATCAACGTGCTGTGCAACCAGCGCCGTCTTGCCTTCTCCAGCAAGACGCCAGGCCGCACGCGCTTGATCAATATGTTCGGCCTGCCGGACCCCTTGGATCCGGAAGGCCACATCGGTTTTCTTGTCGACCTGCCCGGCTACGGCTATGCGTCCGTGGCCCGCAACGAAAAAGAAAAATGGGCCGACATCCTGGGCGGCTATCTGCGCGACCGCGAATCGCTGGTCGGCATCGTGCTGCTTATCGACATCCGCCGCGGCGTCACCGAGCTGGACCGCCGCCTCGCCAATTTCATCGCCCCCACCGGACGCCCGGTGCTGGCACTGCTGACCAAGGCCGACAAGCTGCCTTACGGCCAGCGCATGCGCACCGTGTTCTCCGTGCGCAAGGACCTGGCCGACATCGGCGCCTTGCACACCATCCCCTTCTCGGCGCCGGAACGCATCGGCCTCGAAGAGGCGGGCGCGCACATAGAAAACTGGATTTCTCCCAAGGTCGTACCATGAACCCGCAGATCATCTCCCCTGAATTCCCGGTATCCCGCCCGCGCCGCCTGCGCCGCGACGACTTCACCCGCCGCCTGGTGCGCGAGAACGCGCTGACGGTCAACGATCTGATCTATCCCGTGTTCGTGGCCGAAGGCGCCGGCCTGCAGCAGGCCGTGCCGTCCCTGCCGGGCGTGGTCCGCTATTCGCTGGACACGCTCTTGCCGGTGGCCAGGGAATGCGTGGAACTGGGCATTCCCGTGCTGGCGCTGTTCCCCGCCATCGATCCCGCGCTCAAGACGCCCGACGGCATCGAAGCCACCAACCCCGACGGCCTGATCCCGCGCGTGGTGCGCGAGCTGAAGAAGCAAGTCCCGGAACTCGGCATCCTGTGCGACGTGGCGCTGGATCCGTACACCAGCCACGGCCAGGACGGCGTCATCGACGAAAACGGCTACGTCATCAACGAAGCCACCGTCGAAATCCTGGTCAAGCAGGCGCTCACGCAGGCCGAGGCCGGCGTCGACATGGTCGCCCCCAGCGACATGATGGACGGCCGCATCGGCGCCGTGCGCCGCGCGCTGGAAGCCAACGGCCACATCCATACGCAGATCATGGCCTACTCCGCCAAGTACGCCAGCGCCTTCTACGGTCCGTTCCGTGACGCCGTGGGCTCGGCCACGAATCTCGGCAAGTCCAACAAGATGGCTTACCAGATGGACCCGGGCAATCTCGACGAAGCACTGCGCGAAGTCGCGGCAGACTTGCAGGAAGGCGCCGACATGGTCATGGTCAAGCCCGGCATGCCTTATCTGGACGTGCTGCGCCGGGTCAAGGACACGTTCCGCGTGCCCACCTTCGCCTACCAGGTCAGCGGCGAGTACGCCATGATCAAAGCCGCCGCAGCCAACGGCTGGCTGGACCACGACAAGGTCATGATGGAAGCGCTGCTGGCGTTCAAGCGCGCCGGCGCAGACGGCATCCTGACGTACTTCGCGCTCGAAGCCGCGAAGCTGCTGAAGAGCCAGCGCTAAGCGCTGACGGCATCGCGGGCGCGGCCAGTACAAGCCGCCCGCGACGCCAGCCGCATCAAGTCTTTGCGGCCGCGTTGCGGCCCGCCACCGGCGCCCCGCGGCGCAATCCCAGCCAGGTTCCCCCCAGCACGCAGGCCAGCCCCGCGACGTGCGTGGGCGTGACGTGCTCATCCAGGAACAGGGCCGCGAACAGCAGGCCGAAGATCGGCAGCCAGTTCACGAACAAGGCTGCGCGGCTGATGCCCAGCCGGGCAATGCCGGCATTCCACACGATGTTGCTGACGCCCGAGGCGATCACCGCCGAGAACAGCAGCACCAGCCACGGCCACCACGTCATCTGCCAGGTATCGCCCTGATACGACGCCGGCGTCAGCCCCGCATGCAGCACCAGCATCAGGCCGCCGGCCAGGTACATGTACCAGAGCATGCCCAGCGGATCCATGCTGCGCGACATGCGTTGTATCACCAGCCCCCCGCACACGAACACCAGCACAGCGAGAAAGACGATGGCATCGCCCCAACCTGTCAGGCCGATCTGCGCGCCGCTGCCGACCACCACCATGCCCACGCCCAGAAGGCCCAGCAAGGCGCCTGAAATGCGCACCAGCGTCAGTTTCTCGCGATAGAAGATGGCGGCCAGCAGCGCCGACAGCAAGGGGCTGGTGGCCATGATGAGCGTGCCGTTCGCCGCCGACGACACCCGCAGGCCCGTCACCAGCGCCATCTGGTGGGCGTACACGACCAGGAATCCCGCCAGCGCAACCCAACCCAGCTCCGCGCGGCCCAGCCGAGGGATGCGGCCGCGGCGGGCCTTGATGATGAGGGTGACGGTGATGAATGCAATAACGATGCGCACGGCCGCCAGAGCCTGCACATCCATGTGCAGCGTCAGGTACTTGACCGAGACGATGTTCAGGCCCCAAGTGGCCATGACGAACATCAATTGAAGATAGATAAGACCTGTGCGGTCCTGGCTTGCATCAACTGTCGGGGACGTCACGGGCGCCGGCCTGGAAGGGAAATGGGGCGCGCCGCCCACGCGGCGCTGCGGACATGGTATCGCGCCTGGGTCCTCGACTCAATGCGTGCCGAGGCAGGCCGCCCGCAAGATCGCCATCACTAGATCATGTCGCTGACCACCACCGCAACGCGCCTGGACTGGGATCGGCCTTCAGGTCTTGCGGATCAACGTTGCGGCAAGTCCGCCCTGGTTCAGCGCAGCAGCACCTTGTCCAGCGATTCGGTGAAGCGCTTGGCGTCCTGGAAGCCCACCACGCGCGCCTCGGGCAGCTCCTTGCCGCCCGGTTCAAAGAACATGATGCCCGGCGGACCGAACAGGCGAAAGCGCTTGAGCAGCGCGCGGTCGTCGGCATTGTTCGCGGTCACGTCGGCCTGCACCAGCAGCATCCCCGACATGCGCTGCGCGACGCCCGGATCGGTGAAGGTGAAGCGCTCCATCTCGCGGCACGACACGCACCAGTCGGCGTAGAAATCCAGCATCACCGGCTGGCGGCTTTGCGCCAGCAAGGCGTCCAGCTCAGCGTTGTTGCGCACGCGGGTAAAGTGCGTTTCGCCGCTGCTGGCTGCCACGCCCGCGGGCGCATCGGCGCGCGCCGCCAGGTGCGACAGCGGTTGCAGCACGTCGCGCCCGCCGCTGGCCGCGCCGATGAGCCAGGCCGCCGCCGCCAGCGCCAGCAACAGGCCCACGCCCTTGCCGAACATGCGCGCGGAACCCGCGCCGTCCGGCAAGGCATCGAAGGCCCGCAGCATGACGGCGCCAACCACGGCCAGGAAGGCCCAGCCCGTCATCTGTACCCAGGTCGGCACCACCGGTATCAGCATCCACCAGGCGGTCGCCAGCAACAGCATGCCGAACAAACGCTTCACGCCGTCCATCCAGGGACCGGCCTTGGGCAACAAGGCGCCCGAGGACGCACCCACGATCAATAGCGGCACGCCCATTCCCCACGCCATCGCGAACAGGGCCGATCCGCCCAGCACCACGTCGCCGGTCTGCGAGATGTACAGCAGCGCGCCCGCCAGCGGCGCGGCCACGCAGGGACCGACGATCAGCGCCGACAGCGCGCCCATCACCAGCGCGCCCGTATAGCGTCCGCCCGGAATGCGCGCCGACCGTTGCGACAGCCAGCCCTGGACGCCGGCCGGCATCTGGAACGTGAATGCGTCGAACATGGCCAGCGCCAGCACGGCCAGCAGTATCGCGAAGAGCGTCAGGATCCACGGCGTCTGCAACCAGGCGGCGAGTCCCGCTCCGCTCAGCCCCGCCGCCACGCCCAGCGCGGTGTAGACGACCGACATGCCCAGCACGTAGGTCGCGGCCAGCGCCAGGCCACGGCCGCGCGACGGCTTGGCCTGCGCCGCGCCGCCCAGCACGATGGACGACAGGATAGGGATCATGGGCAGCACGCAGGGCGTGAAGGCCAGCAACAGGCCCAGCACCAGGAACACGCCGGCGGTCTTGACCCAACCCAGGCCGCCCAGGGCGTCGGCCAGGCCGGTATCGCCAGCATTGACCAGCGCGCCCAAGCCGCCTGCGGCGCCCGAGGAGGCCGCCGCAGGCGTTCCCCCGGGCCCGGCCAGGGCATAGCCCCCAGCCACCGGCGTGAGCTTCACACTGCTGTCCATGGGCGGATAGCACAGCCCCGCGTCGGCGCAGCCCTGCGCAGTCAGGGTCAGGGTGAAGGGCTGTCCGCCCGCGGCCACCGGCACGCGGATCACCACGTCCTGGTGAAAGACCTCCATGTCCTTCTCAAAGGTCGGGTCGTACTTGACCTCGCCCTTGGGATAGACGGCTTCGCCCAGGGTGGCGGCGCCGATGGGACTGATGGTGATGCCGAAGCGTTCCCGGTACATGTAGTAGCCGGGCGCGACGCGGTAGCGCATTTCCAGCGTTTCGGGCGCCACCATTTCGGCGCTGAACGCGAAGGCCTTCTCGGGGTCCAGGAACTCGGCCTCGGCGCGTGCCGCGGCCTGCCAGCCCAGCAACAGCAGCATCATGGCCAGCAAGGCCGCAAGATGCCTGAAGAAGGCGCGTGACGCGCAGGACTCGCGCCGAAGCGCGCCGATACCGGCTAGTTGCAACATCAGTCTCTCTTGTTCTGCGTGACGGCCGTCTGCTCACGCACCCAGTCCAGATAGGGCGCCGCGCCGCCAATGACGGGCAGCACGATGATCTCGGGCACATCGTAGGGATGCATCTGCGCCAGGGCCTGCACTACAGCCTGATGGCGCGCGTATGTGGTCTTGATATGAATGGGGATTTCCTCCGCCCCTTCGACCTCTCCATTCCACATGTAGATGGACAGGCCCGGCGCGCCAAGGTTCACGCAGGCGGCCAGGCCGTCTTCAACCAGGATATGCGCAATCCGCTTGGCCAGCAGCAGGTCGGGCGCATTGCTGATGACCAGCACAACGTCGTCATCTCGCAACATGGAGGCTCCTCGGGATACCCGTATGGGATGTAACTCGGGGTATTTTATCGGTATTGCGGCCATCGTCCGGATCCGCCGGGCCTGAACGCGCCGCCGCTCCCAACGAGGCACGCATGTCCGATAACTGCCTGTTCTGCCGCATTGCCCGCCACGAAATCCCCGCGCACGTGGTCCACGAGGACGAGCGCCTGCTGGCCTTTCTCGATATCCATCCGGTGCGCCCCGGCCACACGCTCATCATCCCGAAGCAGCACTATCCCTATTACGAAGACATGCCGGCCGACCTGGCGGGCAGCATCCTCAACCTGGGACAGAAGCTCGGGCGTCACATGAAGCGCCTGTATGACGTCGAGCGCGTGGGTTTCGCCTTCACGGGCATCCACGTAGCGCACGCGCATGCCCACGTCATCCCCATGCATCATCCGCAGGACGTCACGTCCACCCAGTACATCGAGCAGCAGGACCTGACTTTCAAGATGCCGCCCCAACCGGACGCGGCGGCGCTGGTCGCGACGGCGGCCCAATTACGGGGCGAACTGCACGCCTCGTAACGCGCGGCGGCCGCGCAAAAAAAACAAGGGCGGGTCCGAAGACCCGCCCTTGTCGCTTATCGAGCTGCCGAAGTTATTCGGCGCTGTCCTCAGCGGCTTCATCAACTTCCGGACGGTCAACCAGTTCCATGAAAGCCATGGGAGCGTTGTCGCCTTGACGGAAGCCCATCTTCAGCACGCGGGTGTAGCCGCCGTTACGGGCCGCGTAGCGCGGGCCGATTTCGGCGAACAGCTTCACCACCGCATCGCGATCGCGCAGACGGGCAAAAGCCAGACGCTTGTTCGCGAGCGTGGGCTCCTTGCCCAGCGTGATCAGGGGTTCGATGACGCGGCGCAATTCTTTCGCCTTCGGCAGCGTGGTCTTGATGGCTTCGTGGGTGATCAACGAAACGGCCATGTTGCGGAACATGGCAAGACGGTGACTGCTGGTGCGGTTGAGCTTACGCAAGCCATTACCGTGACGCATGATAAGTTTCCTTTGAATCTAAAGATGGCTGTCGCCATCGGGTTGCCGGCTCTTCTATCAACCTGCAATCAGGCCGCGGTCCGGTAGAAAACGGTGCATTTTACGACGGTTTCGCAAACTGGCCGGCGCAAGGCCGGCTGCCTGCGGGAACCGCCCCTTTTCAGGAGCGGCACCCTTTCAAGACTTAGGGACGCTCCAAGCCCAGCGGGGGCCAGTTTTCGAGCTTCATGCCCAGCGTCAGGCCGCGTGCGGCCAGGACTTCCTTGATCTCGTTGAGCGACTTGCGACCCAGGTTCGGGGTCTTGAGCAGCTCGTTTTCGGTACGCTGGATCAGGTCGCCGATGTAGTAGATGTTTTCGGCCTTCAGGCAGTTGGCCGAACGCACGGTCAGCTCCAGGTCGTCGACCGGGCGCAGCAGCACCGGATCGATCTGCGGCGTGCCGCGGACCGGGGCTTCGTAGGAATCGCCAGCGCCTTCCAGGGCGGCGAAGACCGAGATCTGGTCCATCAGGATACGGGCCGACTGGCGCACCGCTTCCTCGGGCGAGATCACGCCGTTGGTTTCGATGTCCAGGACCAGCTTGTCCAGGTCGGTACGCTGTTCCACGCGGGCGCTTTCAACGGCGTAGCTCACGCGGCGGACCGGGCTGAACGAAGCGTCCAGAACGATGCGGCCGATGGTGTGGGTGCGGTCTTCCGACAGCGCGCGCACGTTGCCCGGCACGTAGCCGCGGCCCTTCTCGACCTTGATCTGCATTTCCAGCTTGCCTGCGTCCGTCAGGTTGCAGATGGCATGGCCGGGGTTGATGATCTCGACGTCGTGCGGCAGTTCAATATCGCTGGCCAGCACGGTGCCCGCGCCGGTCTTGCGCAGAACCAGGGTCACTTCGTCGCGATTGTGCAGCTTGAAGACCACGCCCTTCAGGTTCAGCAGGATGTCGACGACATCTTCGCGAACGCCCGGGATGGTCGAGTATTCATGCACCACGCCCGTCATCTGGACTTCGGTCGGCGCGTAGCCGGTCATCGAAGACAGCAGGATGCGGCGCAGGGCGTTGCCCAGCGTGTGACCGTAGCCACGCTCGAACGGCTCCATCACGATCTTGGCATGGTGCGTGCCGACCGGTTCGACTTCAATGGAGCGCGGCTTCAGGAAACCTTGAGTGGACATTTACTGTGTTCCTTTTCAATACCCTCGGCTCGTTACACCGATAAGGCTGATGGACAGGGTGAAACTTGAAACGCGGACGGCGCGAAAAACACCGGCCGATACTTACCGCAAAGCCCGCTCCGCCAAAAGGCGAAAAGCGGGCTGCTGCGGGACGTGCAAACGGGTCGCGAGACCAGCTCGCCGGCGCATTGCGAAGGTAGCGCCGGCAGGCCTGATTAACGCGAGTACAGTTCCACGACCATCGATTCGTTGATGTCGCGAGCGACGTCAGCGCGATCGGGGGCCGACTTGAACGTACCGGTCAACTTGGTCGTATCGACTTCCACCCACTGGGGGATGCCGATGCTGGTGGCCAGATCGAGCGATTCCTTGATGCGGCCTTGCTTCTTGGCCTTTTCGCGGATCGACACGACGTCGCCGGCCTTGACCAGCATCGAAGCGATGTCAGCCGTGTGGCCGTTCAGTTCGATGGCGCGGTGGCTCACCAGCTGGCGAGCTTCGGCGCGCGTCGAGCCGAAGCCCATGCGGTAGACGACGTTGTCCAGGCGCGATTCCAGCAGCTGGATCAGCGTTTCGCCGGTGTTGCCACGGCGACGCTCGGCTTCAGCGAAGTACTTGCGGAATTGCTTTTCCAGCACGCCGTACATACGCTTGAGCTTTTGCTTTTCGCGCAGCTGCAGGCCGTAGTCGGAAGTGCGGGCACCCGAAGTGCGGCCGTGTTGGCCAGGCTTGGAATCCAGCTTGCACTTGGAATCCAGCGAGCGGCGGGCGCTCTTCAGGAACAGGTCAGTACCCTCGCGGCGCGAGAGCTTGCATTTGGGTCCAATATAACGTGCCATGTGGATTCCCTTTAGATACGACGACGCTTCGGCGGACGGCAGCCGTTGTGCGGAACGGGCGTGATGTCGGCGATGGACGAAATCTTGATGCCCAGCGCGTTCAGAGCGCGGACCGACGATTCGCGACCGGGGCCGGGGCCCTTGATACGCACTTCCAGCGTCTTGATGCCGTACTCCAGCGCGACGCGGCCGGCCGTTTCAGCAGCAACCTGCGCGGCGAACGGAGTCGACTTGCGCGAGCCCTTGAAGCCAGCACCGCCCGACGTGGCCCACGACAGTGCGTTGCCCTGACGGTCGGTGATGGTGATGATGGTGTTGTTGAACGAAGCGTGAACGTGCGCGATGCCGTCCGAGACGTTCTTCTTGACCTTTTTGCGCACGCGCGAAGCGCCGCTGGTGGAAGCTTTCGCCATAATCCAGTTCCTCGATTATTTCTTCAGGGACGCAGCAGCACGACGCGGGCCCTTGCGGGTCCGGGCGTTGGTGCGAGTGCGCTGGCCGCGCACGGGCAAACCGCGCTTGTGACGCATACCGCGGTAGGTTCCCAGGTCGATCAAACGCTTGATCGAGAGCTGTACTTCACGACGCAGGTCGCCTTCAACCGTGAACAAACCAACATGTTCGCGGACGCGTTCCAATTCAGCGTCGTTCAGATCCTTGACCTTTTTGTCAAAGGGTACGTTTGCCGCTTCGCAAATCTTGCGAGCGCGCGTACGACCAATGCCAAAAATGGCGGTCAGTCCGATCTCGGCGTGCTGTTGCGGCGGGATGTTAATGCCAGCAATACGGGCCATGACTATTCCTTGAATAAATCTGTTGCGTAGTCGCTAACCCGAGTTAGCCTTGACGCTGCTTGTGACGCGGGTCGGTGCAGATAACGCGCACCACGCCGTGACGTTTGATAACTTTGCAGTTGCGGCAGATCCGCTTAACCGATGCCATTACTTTCATGGTTGACTCCTAATTTTCCGTAATCCGGTTCCGCTCATTTGGAGCGGAAAACTATCCTGGCTCGCGTCAGATCATAGGGCGTGAGCTCCACTGTGACCTTGTCACCCGGCAGGATCCGGATGTAATGCATACGCATCTTGCCGGAAATATGGCCCAACACCACGTGGCCGTTTTCGAGCTTGACGCGAAATGTCGCGTTCGGGAGGTTCTCAAGAACCTCGCCTTGCATCTGAATGACGTCGTCCTTGGACATTCTTTTGCTTACCGCATCGGCAAACCCGCGCCCTTGAAGTTAGCCTTCTTGAGCAACGAGTCGTACTGGTGAGACATCATGTAGGCCTGAACCTGTGCCATGAAATCCATCGTCACCACCACAATAATCAACAGGGACGTACCACCGAAGTAGAAAGGAACGTTCCAGCGCATCACCAAGAATTCCGGCAACAGGCACACCAACGTGATGTAGATGGCACCTGCGAGCGTCAGACGCATCAGGATCTTGTCGATGTAGCGCGCTGTTTGTTCGCCCGGACGGATGCCCGGAACAAACGCACCACTCTTCTTCAGGTTGTCCGCCGTTTCGCGGCTGTTGAACACCAGAGCCGTGTAGAAAAAGCAGAAGAAAATAATCGCGACCGAGTACAGCGTGATGTAGAGCGGTTGACGAGGCGACAGGGCCGCAGCCAGGTCGCTAAGCCAGCGCATGTTCTCACTGCTGGAGAACCAGCTCGTGATCGTGGCCGGGAACAGAATGATCGACGACGCGAAGATCGGCGGAATCACCCCTGCCATGTTCAGCTTCAGCGGCAAATGCGAGCTTTGACCACCGTAGACCTTGTTGCCGACCTGACGCTTGGCGTAGTTCACCGTGATCTTGCGCTGTCCGCGTTCCACGAACACCACAAAAGCGGTAACCAGCACCACCAGAGCCACAATGAACAGTGCGGAAAGCACGGACATCGAGTTGGTGCGGACCAGGTCCAACAGTGCAGCCAGCGCCGCGGGCAAACCCGCAACGATACCTGCGAAGATCAGGATGGAAATCCCGTTGCCCAGACCACGTTCCGTGATTTGCTCACCCAGCCACATGACGAACATGGTGCCGGTGACCAAGGTCACGACGGTCGTGAAGCGGAACAGCATGCCCGGATCGATCACCAGTCCCTGCTGGGACTCCAACGCTACCGAAATGCCCACAGCCTGCACCAGCGCCAGCACGACCGTGCCGTAGCGGGTGTATTGGGTGATCTTCCGACGGCCGGCTTCGCCCTCTTTCTTGAGCGATTCCAGCGACGGCACCACCACAGACATCAGCTGCATGATGATGGATGCCGAAATGTACGGCATGATCCCCAGGGCAAAAATCGAGAAGCGCGAGAGCGCCCCGCCCGAGAACATGTTGAACAGGCCCAGGATCCCGCCCTGGTTCTGACGGAACAAGTCCGCCAGCGCGTCCGGGTTGATGCCCGGTACGGGGATGTGTGTACCCAAACGGTAAACCACCAGGGCGAGCACCAGGAACACGAGGCGGCGCTTCAAATCGCCGTACCGTGCTCCGGTTTTGCCCAATGCCTGCGCGTTAGCCACTCGTCACCTCGTGATCAAGCAAGCGAGCCGCCCGCGCCTTCGATGGCGGCGCGAGCGCCGGCCGTCGCGGTAATGCCCTTGAGCACGACCTTGCGCGAGAGTTCACCCGACTTGATGACCTTGGCGTAACGAACCGCCTGGCCAATCACGCCAGCGGCCTTCAGCACTTGCACGTCGACTTCGTCGATGGGCAGGGCTTGCAGGTCCGACAGACGGACTTCGGCGTACAGGTGCTGGCCGAGCGGGGTGAAACCACGCTTGGGCAGGCGACGCTGCAGCGGCATTTGACCGCCTTCGAAGCCAACCTTATGGAAACCGCCCGAGCGCGACTTCTGACCCTTGTGACCACGGCCGGCGGTCTTACCCAGACCCGAACCGATGCCACGGCCGACGCGGCGCTTGGCGTGCTTGCTGCCCTCAGCGGGCTTCAGCGAATTAAGTTGCATATCCGACATGGTGATTCCTTAGGCTTCCGAGACGGAAACGAGATAATCCACCTTACGGATCATCCCACGCACCTCGGGCGTATCGACCAACACGCGGCTGCTGTTGATGCGACCCAAGCCCAAACCGCGAACCGTATCACGGTGCGATTGCTTGGTACCGATCACCGAGCGCACGAGGGTCACTTTGATCTGCTTCTGAGCCATGATTTACCCCAGGATTTCTTCGACCGACTTGCCGCGCTTGGCAGCAACATCAGCCGGGGTCATGGAGGCGCGCAGGCCGTTCAACGTGGCGCGAACCATGTTGTAGGGGTTGCTCGAGCCCAGGCTCTTGGCAACCACGTTACGCACACCCATCACATCAAAAATAGCGCGCATCGGGCCGCCGGCGATAACGCCGGTACCTTCAGCAGCGGGCGAGATCAGCACGGTAGCGGCGCCATGCTTGCCAACCACGGTGTGGTGCAGCGTGCCGTTCTTCAGAGCGACCTTGAACATGCCGCGGCGGGCTTGTTCCATAGCCTTCTGAACGGACACCGGCACTTCACGCGCCTTGCCCTTGCCCATGCCGATGCGGCCATCGCCATCGCCAACCACGGTCAGCGCGGCAAAGCTCATGGTGCGACCACCCTTGACCACTTTGCTCACGCGGTTGACCGCGATCATCTTTTCGCGGAGGCCGTCATCGTTCTCTTTTTCCGCGGCGTTCTTGCCTTGTACTTTAGCCATTTGACAGATCCTCGCTTAGAACTTCAGGCCGGCTTCACGCGCGGCATCGGCCAGCGCTTTCACGCGGCCATGGTAACGAAAGCCCGAGCGATCGAAAGCGACCAGTTCGATACCGGCAGCCTTGGCCTTTTCGGCCACGCGCTTGCCAACCAGCGACGCAGCGGCTTTGTTGCCGCCCTGACCGGTTTGGCCGGCCAGTTGCGCGCGCACTTCGGCTTCGACAGTCGAGGCGCTGACCAGAACGCGATCGCCTTCCGGCGAAATGATATTGGCGTAGATGTGCTGGTTCGAGCGGAAAACCGAGAGGCGATGAACGCGCAGCTCGTTGATCTTCCGGCGGGTCGGAACCGCACGACGCAAACGGGAAACTTTTTTGTCCATGATTCGTCCTTGCGTGCGCCGTTATTTCTTCTTGGTTTCTTTGATGACGACGCGTTCGTCCGAGTAACGCACGCCCTTGCCCTTGTAGGGTTCGGGTTCGCGGTACGCGCGGATTTCAGCGGCCATCTGACCGACGACTTGCTTGTTGGCGCCCTTGATGACGATTTCCGTCTGGGTGGGGCACTCGGCCTTGATACCGGCCGGCAACTGATGCAAAACGTCGTGCGAGAAACCGAGCTGCAGCTTAACGGCATCGCCTTGGATCGAGGCGCGGTAACCCACGCCAACCAGGGTCAGCTTGCGCTCGAAGCCCTTGCTCACACCAGCGACCATGTTGGCCACCAGCGCGCGCACGGTACCCGACATGGCGTTGGCGTGACGGCTTTCGTTGGCGGCGACAAACGTGAGTTTGCCGTTGTCCAACGCAACCGTGACGTCGCCGGTCAGGGCTTGGGTCAAGGTGCCCAGCGGGCCCTTGACGGTGATCTGATCCTGCTTGATGTCAGCTTCGACACCTTTGGGCAGTTCGACCGGATACTTAGCGATACGTGACATTCGAATTTCTCCTTAGGCCACGTAGCACAGCACTTCGCCGCCGACGCCGTTGGCGCGAGCCTTACGGTCGGTCATGACGCCGCGCGAGGTCGAAACGATAGCCACGCCCAGGCCGTTCATGACCTGAGGAATGCTGGTACGGCCCTTGTAGATACGCAGACCGGGGCGCGACACGCGTTCAATGCGCTCGATAACCGGACGGCCAGCGTAGTACTTCAGGGTGATCTCGAGCTCAGGCTTGGCCTGGGTGCCCTTGATTTCAAAGCTGTCGATGTAGCCTTCGTCCTTCAGCACAGCGGCAATGGCCGCCTTCAGCTTCGAGGAGGGCATGTTCACCGTAACTTTGTCCACTTGCTGCGCATTGCGAATGCGGGTCAGCATATCGGCGATGGGATCGCTCATGCTCATATTGTTTCTCCTACCAGCTGGCCTTGGTGATGCCGGGGATTTCACCCTTCATCGCCATTTCACGCAGTTTGTGGCGCGTCAGGCCGAACTTGCGGAACACACCGCGCGGACGACCGGTGACCACGCAACGGTTACGTTGACGCGTCGGGTTGGCATTGCGCGGCAGCTGTTGCAGCTTGAGCCGAGCTTGGTAACGTTCTTCGTCGGTCTTCGACTGGTCGTCGATGATCGCCTTCAACTCAGCGCGCTTGGCAGCGAACTTGTCAGCCAGCTTGGCGCGCTTGATGTCGCGATTGATGAGGGAAAGTTTAGCCACGTCATCAGCCCCTTAGTTACGGAACGGGAAGCTGAAGGCCGTCAACAGCGCCTTGGCTTCTTCGTCGGTCTTCGCAGTGGTGGTGATGCTGATGTTCAGCCCACGCAGCGCGTCGATCTTGTCGTACTCGATTTCGGGGAAAATGATCTGCTCTTTCACCCCGATGTTGTAGTTGCCACGGCCGTCGAACGCACGACCCGAGATCCCGCGGAAGTCGCGCACGCGAGGCAGCGCAACCGCCACCAGGCGATCCAGGAATTCGTACATGCGTTGACCGCGCAGCGTGACCATGCAACCGATCGGGTAGTTTTCGCGGATCTTGAACCCGGCGATAGCCTTCTTGGTCTTCGTCACGACGGGCTTCTGGCCGGCGATCTTGGTCAGGTCGCCAACAGCGTGCTCGATGACCTTCTTGTCCGACACCGCTTCCGACACACCCATGTTCAGGGTGATCTTGGTGATGCGCGGCACTTCCATCGTGCTCTTGTAGCCAAACTGAGCCTGCAGGTCGGCAGCGACCTTGCTCTTGTAGAAATCTTGCAAACGAGACATGTCTATCGCCCCTTACGCCTTGGCGCCGACAACGGCACCATTGGAACGGAACACGCGAACCTTGCGGCCTTCGACTTCTTGCACGCCGACGCGGTCGCCGCGGCCGGTGGCCGGGTTGAACAGCGCGACGTTCGAGACGTGAATCGGCATGGTCTTTTCGACAATCCCGCCCGGGTTGTTAGCCATCGGGTTGGCTTTCACGTGCTTCTTGACGACGTTGACGCCTTCGACCAGAACGTGGTCGGCATCGACGCGCGCCAGCACGGTACCGCGACGCTTCTTGTCGCGGCCGGTCAGGACGATGACTTCGTCGCCTTTACGAATGTTGTTCATCGTAGGGCTCCTTACAGCACTTCCGGGGCCAACGACACGATCTTCATGAACTTCTCGGTACGCAGTTCACGCGTAACGGGTCCGAAGATGCGGGTGCCGATGGGCTCCAGCTTGGCGTTGAGCAACACGGCGGCATTGCCACCGAAACGAATCAGCGAACCGTCTTTACGGCGCACGCCCTTGGCGGTACGAACCACCACGGCATTGTAAATTTCGCCTTTCTTGACGCGTCCGCGCGGAGCCGCATCTTTGACGCTCACCTTGATGATGTCGCCGATACCGGCATAACGGCGCTTGGAGCCACCGAGCACCTTAATGCACATGACATGACGCGCACCAGTGTTATCGGCCACATCCAGCGTGGTCTGCATTTGGATCATGATTTTTCCTGTTCCAACTTAACTGGAAATACGGTTTTCCCAACAAGGGAACACTGCAATTCCTGCCAGTTTTGGTCCCGTCAGGTCTGCCGCCCTGCTTTTGTGTTGGCATGCATCGAGCTTTCGCCCTACTCACGCAACTGGT
Organism: Achromobacter sp.; assembly: GCF_049647645.1. Taxonomy (GTDB): domain Bacteria; phylum Pseudomonadota; class Gammaproteobacteria; order Burkholderiales; family Burkholderiaceae_B; genus Achromobacter. The sequence continues at coordinate 16,695 of NZ_JBARYB010000185.1, read as the reverse complement.
TGGCAACGCAACGACCCTGGGTTGAAATCCTGCGGGTATTCCCCCAACACGTCGGGTTAACCTGCATAGGCGCGGGCCAACTCGATCGACAATCTGGGAAAGCTGATAATTCTAACGTGGTTAATTTTTGAGCGCAAGTACTTTGTGCGGATAACCCACAAAAGCCACGCTTCCCCCGTGTAGAGAGGGCCGAAGCTATCCGCCCCCTATTTCTGACGGTAGTAGCCCTTTTCCCAGGCGTCGTGATTGGCCTTGCCGCGACGGATCTCGTCCGTGAACGGCGCGGCCATGAGCACCAGGCGGTTCAGCCATTTTACCGGAGCCCGGCAGGGGCGCTCGAAGTCCACGAAGAGCACGGCGCGCAGGCCGGATGTGTCGTTGTGGACCTGGTGCGGATAGAGATCGTCGAACACCACCGCCCGGCCTTCTCGCCAGCTGTAGCGCTCATCCCCGACCTCGATCCAGCACCGCTCGGCCGGTTCCGGCACCACCAGCCCCAGATGCAGGCGCAGGACCCCATTGTACGGACCCGTGTGCAGGGGAATGCGCTTGCCGGCCTCGAGGATGGAGAAAAAGGCGGTACGGATGCCCGGGATCCGCTGCAGCGCCCGGGCCGTCGCGGGACAGCGCGCCAGGTTGCGTTCCGAACGCAGGCCATAACCCATGAAGACGAAGGTCTTCCATTGGTCGTCCGAAGTGATCTGGCCCACGTCGGGCGAAATTTCGTGGAACGCGGGCAGGTGCTGGCGCTCGGCGAGCAGGTCCGCCAGTTCCGCGCGGATGGCAGGCGCCTGGGCCTCGAGCGCGGCGACCCAGGGAAACTGGCTGTTGTCGAAAATGGGACGGTCGCCGACCAGCGAAGCCTGGGCGATGCGCTTGCGCAACCAGTCTATGAAACGGAAAAAGACGCGCGAGTAGAAACTGGGCTTGCTGGGCGGACGCGCATCGACGGGTTGCACAATGAGTAGCCGGATAGACAGCCAAAGATGCACCATTTTGTCCATGCCGGCGCGGGCACGCAAGACTTGCACCAATAGATTGGCTCCAATGCGCCGCCTGGCATTGGACCTCCCCGCCACGGACAAGCTGGTTTAGACTGGCATGGGCGACAGTGATCGCTATCCACTCCTATTTCGCAAGGGAAGACAGGCATGTATGAACAGTTGGCGCTGTATATCGACGGCGAATTCGTCGCCGGAGAGGGCAGGCGCACCCAGGACGTCATCAACCCGGCCACGCTGGAAGTTCTCGGCCAGCTGCCCCACGCCACCGAAGCGGATCTGGATCGTGCGCTAGCCGCCGCCCAGCGCGCGTTCGAGTCGTGGAAGAAATCCTCGCCCATGGACCGTTCGGCCATCCTGCGCAAGGTCGCGACGCTGTCGCGCGAGCGCGCCAAGGAAATCGGCCGCAACATGACGCTGGACCAGGGCAAGCCGCTGGCTGAAGCCGTGGGCGAAGTCACCTCCTGCGCCGAGCACGCCGACTGGCACGCCGAGGAATGCCGCCGCATCTACGGCCGCGTGGTCCCGCCGCGCAACCCCGACGTGCGCCAGTTCGTGGTGCGCGAACCCATCGGCGTCTGCGCCGCGTTCACGCCCTGGAACTTCCCGTACAACCAGGCCATCCGCAAGATCGCCGCCGCGCTCGGCGCCGGCTGCACGGTGGTGCTGAAAGGTCCTGAGGACTCGCCCAGCGCCGTCATGGCGATCGCCCGCATGTTCCACGATGCCGGCCTGCCCAAGGGCTGCCTGAACATCGTCTGGGGCGAGCCCGCCAAGATCTCGGACTACCTGATCCGTTCGCCGATCGTGCGCAAGGTGTCGTTCACCGGCTCCGTGCCGGTGGGCAAGCAGCTGGCCGCGCTGGCCGGCGCCCACATGAAGCGCGTCACCATGGAACTGGGCGGCCACTCGCCGGTGCTGGTGTTCGACGACGCCGACATCGACCGCGCCGCCACCATGCTGGCCAAGTTCAAGGTCCGCAACGCTGGTCAGGTGTGCGTGTCGCCGACCCGCTTCTACGTCCAGAACGGCGCCTACGAACAGTTCCTCGCGCGCTTCTCCGAAGTGCTGAAGAACATCAAGGTCGGCGACGGCCTGGAAGAAGGCACCGACATGGGCCCGCTGGCGCACGAGCGCCGCGTCCCCGCCATGAGCGCTTTCATCGACGACGCCAAGAAGCATGGCGGCAAGGTGGTGGTCGGCGGCGGCCCGCTGGACCGCAAGGGCTTCTTCTTCGCCCCCACGGTCGTGACCGATCTGCCCGACAACTCCATGCTGATGACCGAAGAGCCCTTCGGCCCGGTCGCGCCGGTGGTCCGCTTCACGGATACCGATGAAGTGCTGCGCCGCGCCAACAGCCTGCCCTTCGGCCTGTCGTCCTACGTGTTCACGAACTCGCTGCAGACGGCCACCAAGGTCTCCAACGGTCTGGAAGCCGGCATGGTCAACATCAACCATTTTGGCAGCGCGTTGGCCGAGACGCCCTTCGGCGGCATCAAGGACAGCGGCATCGGCAGCGAAGGCGGCCTGGAAACGTTCGACGGCTACCTGGTCACCAAGTTCATCACGCACATCTGACCCTGGCAGCAACACAAAGCCCCGCAGAAACCCTGCGGGGCTTTTTCTTGTCTTGCGTTTGAAAATCAGACGGCCACGATACCCCGCGGGAAATGCGCAGCACCCTCTCTATGGCGGGCTGATCAGGAACTCGCCCGCAAGTCGCGCGGCGTCATGCCGAAGCGGCGCTTGAACAGGCGGCTGAAATGCGAAGGGTGCGAGAAGCCCACCTGGTAGGCGAGCTCGGCGATACTGCGGTGGCTATGCTGCGGATTCAGCAACAATTCGCGGCACTTGTCGAGCCGCTGATCGAAAATGAAGGCTTCCGCCGACAGCCCGCCTGCGCGCAGGATGCGATGCAGGTACGCCACGGACAGGCCGCAGCCCTGCGCCACCTGCTGCGGCGACAACGCTGGATCCGCCAGATGCTGGCGGATATAGGCCAGCACGCGCTGCCGGTGCGCCAGCGTGACGCTGCTGTCCGACTCCGACGCATGCCCCTGGCCTGACTGCACCAGAAACAGCACGATCAGGTCGATCAGGCGCTCGCCAAGTTCCGCCGCTTCGACGTCCGACCAGCCGTTTACGCCCTTGAACAAGTGGTCCATGTAGCTCGCCAGCAAGGCGCCGCGAGGCGAGCCGTCGTCGACCCGCAGCTTGTAGAAAGCGTCGATGCGGGAATCGCGCTGCAGCAATGCGCTGCGCGGAAACGATACGCTCAGGCTGCGGTAACCCGCCGCTCCCTGCGCCGTGGCCTGGTAAGGCAGGCTCTGGTTCATCAGGTAGACGCAGCCCGGCTCAACCTGGAATTCCCGCCCCTGCTGCTGCACGGCCAGAGGTCCTGTCAGCGGCAGCCCGAAGGTGTAGAACTCCTGGTCCAGGCGCGACACGTTGCCGGTGGTGCGCTCCAGCTTCTGCCCCTGGTAATGCAGGTCGTTGAACTGCAGGCTGCCCCGGCGCGCGTAGCGCACATGTCCGGCGAAACTGTCGGGCCGGCCGCGATGCACCTCGAACGGACCGAATGCGTGCGACAGCGCCGCGCGCCATTCGTCGCGCCGGTCAGCGCTGGCGCTGGCCGAAATGGCGAATTCCGTATCGGACATGGCTAGGTCTCCTTGGACGCCGGCGCCGCGGCCGGGCGCTCGTGATCCTGCGTCTACATATTCTTGACTCACCCTGCTCCGGGGGGCCAGGCGCCTTGAAGGCGCGCTTGGCGCAAGTCTATATTCAGCCCGATAAGCACACAACCTGGACAACCCGGGAGGAGACCCATGGCACCAGCGCCCACAGCGGCCGGCCGCCACGCCCCAGCTTCGCGCTATCTGCGCTGCGCCGGCCGCGAGCTGCACTACACCGAATGGGGCGCCGCCAATGCGCCCCCCGTCATCATGTGGCATGGCCTGGCCCGCACCGGCCGCGACTTCGACGACCTGGCCCAGGCGCTGGCGGGCGACTACCGCATCATCTGCCCGGACGCGATCGGCCGCGGCCTGTCGCAATGGAGCCCCGACCCGGTTGCCGAGTACCGGCTGGATTTCTACGCCACGCTGGCCCGCGCCCTGGTGGACGGGCTGTCGCTGGCGCGCGTGCGCTGGGTGGGGACATCCATGGGCGGCGCCACCGGCATGCACGCCGCCGCCACCACCTTGCAAGACCGGATCTCGCACCTGGTGGTCAACGACATCGGCCCTGAACTGCCGCAAGCCGCCATCGACCGCATCGTGGCCTACGTCGGCGCGCCGCCCGCCTTCGACACGGTCACGGAATTGGAGGACTGGCTGCGCGTCGCCTACAAGCCTTACGGCTGGCAAAGCGACGAGCAATGGCGCCGGATGGCCGAAACCTCGGTGCGCCGGTTGCCAGACGGCCGCATTACCCTGCACTACGATCCGGCCATCGTCGGCCAGTTCAGCAACCATCCCACCGATTACGACCGTTGGAGCGGCTACGACTCGCTGCGCATGCCGCTGCTGTTGCTGCGCGGCGCCGATTCGGACCTGCTGCTGCCCGAGGTTGCCGACGCCATGACCCGCCGCGGACCGCGCGCGCAACGCATCGACTTCGCCGATTGCGGCCACGCCCCCGCCCTGAACGTCGCCCCGCAGATCGACGCCATCCGACAATTCCTTGCCACGCCGGACCACACGGCGGCTGCCCGCCCCCAATAACAGGAGACTCCCATGAAACGCGTCCTGCTCGCCGCGCTTGCCGGCCTCTGCATGAATTCCGCGATAGCGGCAAAGGACTTTGTCGTGGCTCACGTCTACGACAAGACCGGCCCCCTGGAGGCCTATGCCAAACAGACCCAGAACGGCCTGATGCTGGGGCTGGAATATGCGACGCAAGGCACCATGACGATCGCCGGCCGCAAGATCCGCGTCATTGAAAAGGACAATCAAGGCAAGCCCGACGTGGCGCGCGCCCAACTGGCCTCGGCCTATGCCGATGACAACGCCGACATCGCCGTGGGTCCCACCTCGTCCGGCGTTGCGCTGGCCATGCTGCCGATCGCCGAGGAATACGAGAAGATCCTGCTGGTCGAACCCGCCGTCGCCGACTCGATCACCGGCGACAAGTGGAACAAGTACATCTTCCGCACCGGCCGCAACTCGTCGCAGGACGCCATCGCCAACGCGGTCGCCTTCGACCAGGCCGGCACCTCGATCGCCATGCTGGCGCAGGACTATGCCTTCGGCCGCGACGGCGTAAAGGCGTTCAAGGGCGCATTGAAGAACGCCAAGATCGTGCACGAGGAATACCTGCCCGCAAACGCCACCGACTTCACCGCCGGCGCGCAGCGCCTGTTCGATGCCCTGAAGGACAAGCCAGGCCGCAAGATCATCTTCATCCTGTGGGCCGGCGCGGGCAATCCGTTCAAGATCGCCGACCTCGACCCCAAACGCTTCGGCATCGAGATCGCCACGGGCGGCAATACGCTGGCCGCCATGACGCCGCTGAAATCGCTGGCCGGCATGGAAGGCGCCACCTATTACTACTACGGCATCCCCAAGAATCCGATCAACGATTGGCTGGTGGCGGAACACCAGAAGCGCTACGGCCAGCCGCCGGACTTCTTCACCGCGGGCGGCATGGCCTCGGGCATCGCGATCGCGACCGCGCTGGCCAAGACCAACGGCAACTCCGATACCGACACGCTGATCAAGGCCATGGAAGGCATGAGCTTCGATACGCCCAAGGGCAAGATGACCTTCCGCCCCGAGGACCATCAGGCGATGCAGTCCATGTACCACTTCCGCATCAAGAACGATCCGTCGGTGCCTTGGGCCGTGCAGGACCTGGTCAAGGAAATCACGCCGGACCAGATGTCGGTGCCGATCCAGAACAAACGCTGATCCCGCTGCCCATCCATGCTGGAAACCCAATCGCTCACGATCCGTTTCGGCGGACATGTGGCCGTCAATGAAGTCAGCTGTAGCTATGCGCCTGGCACCTTGACCGCCATTGTCGGCCCGAACGGCGCGGGCAAGACCACCTACTTCAACCTCATCTCCGGCCAGCTGCGCGCCAGCGCCGGAACGGTGCGCCTGAATGGACGCGACCTGACCCCGCTGGCTGCGCCCGCGCGCATGCATGCGGGGCTGGGCCGCGCCTTTCAGCTGACCCAGCTGTTCCCGCGCCTGAGCGTGCATGAGAACGTGCGCCTGGCCCTACAGTCTCGCCAGCAAGGCATGGGCTGGCGCCAGATCCAATTCTGGCGCACCTGGAGCGACGACCGTGGCCTGATCGAACGCGCCGACGCCCTGCTCGAACGCACCCGCCTGTCCGCGCGCCGCGATCAATCCGCTGCAGACCTGCCGCATGGCGACCAGCGCAAGCTGGAAATCGCCATGCTGATCGCGTTGGAGCCGCAGGTATTCATGTTCGACGAACCGACCGCAGGCATGAGCGTGGACGATGTGCCCGTGGTGCTGGAACTGATCCGCGAAATCAAGAACGATCCGACCAAGACGATTCTGCTGGTCGAGCACAAGATGGACGTGGTGCGCGAACTGGCGGACCGCATCGTGGTGCTGCACAACGGCCAGTTGATGGCTGATGGCGATCCCGCGACCGTGATCGCCTCGCCCATCGTGCAGCAGGCCTACCTGGGCGTCAGCCCGACGGAGCAGGCGGCATGACGCAGGCGCTGCTGGAATTGAAGGACGTACACACGCACATCGGCGCGTACCACATCCTGCACGGCGTGGATCTCGCCGTGCCGCCCGCGGCCGTGACCATGCTGCTGGGCCGCAACGGCGCCGGCAAGACCACCACGCTGCGCACGATCATGGGATTGTGGCGCGCCTCGCAAGGCCAGGTGAGCTTCGACGGCGCGCCTGTCGGCGGCCCCGGCACTCGCGCCACGCCGCCCGACATGGCACGCATGGGCATGGCTTACGTGCCGGAGAACATGGGCATCTTTGCCGACCTGTCGGTGAAGGAGAACATCCTGCTGGCGGCGCGCCAGGCCCGGAACGCCAGCCAGTTGGATACCGCAAGGCTGGAGTGGATCTTCGGCTTCTTTCCCGCGCTCAAAAAGTTCTGGCTGCATCCCGCCGGCAAGCTCTCGGGCGGGCAGAAGCAGATGCTGGCGGTCGCGCGCGCCATCATCGAGCCACGCAGGCTGCTGCTGGTGGACGAGCCCAGCAAGGGCCTGGCGCCCGCGATCATCCAGAACATGATCGACGCCTTCATCGAACTGAAGCAGGCGTCCACCACCATCCTGCTGGTCGAGCAGAACTTCAATTTCGCCCGCCTGGTCGGCGATCACGTCGCCGTGATGGACAACGGCCGCGTCGTCCACGCGGGCGGCATGGCTGACCTGGCCGCGGACGACGAACTACAGACGCGCCTGCTGGGCCTGTCGCTGGGAAGCCACCAATGAGCACGCTCGAAATCGATACCCCGCTGCCGCGCGTGCGCGCGGACTTGCGCCCGGTCCTGCTGGTGCTGGCCCTGGCCGCGTTGGCCCTGCCCCTGGTGGGCTCGTTCTCCACCTGGGTCACCCTGACGCTGGCGGGGCTGGCCATGGGCATGATCATCTTCATCGTGGCCTCCGGCATGACGCTCGTCTTCGGCTTGATGGACGTGCTGAACTTCGGCCACGGCCTGTTCATCGCCATCGGCGCCTACATGGCCGCGACCGTGCTGGGCTCCATGGCCGACTGGACGCAGTCCGGCAGCCTGTGGATCAACCTGGGCGCCGTGCTGCCCGCCATGATCGTCGGCATGCTGGTAGCGGGCGCCGTGGGCCTGGCGTTTGAACGCGTGATCGTGCGCCCCGTCTATGGACAGCATCTCAAGCAGATCCTGATCACCATGGGCGGCATGATCATCGGCGAAGAGATCATCAAGATGCTGTGGGGACCGCAGACCATTTCGCTGCCGTTGCCCGAAGCGCTGCGCGGCGCGTTCTTGCTGGGCGATGCCGCCATCGAGAAATTCCGCATCGTCGCCTTGCTGACGGGACTGCTGGTGCTGGGCGGCATGCTGTGGCTGCTCAACCGCACCAAGCTGGGCCTCTTGATCCGCGCAGGCGTCGAGGACCGCGAAATGGTGGAAAGCCTGGGCTACCGCATCCGCCATCTGTTCGTGGGCGTGTTCGTCGCCGGCTCCATGCTGGCGGGATTGGGCGGCGTACTGTGGGGCATGTACCAGCAATCGATCGTGCCGCAGTTGGGCGCGCAGGTGAACGTGCTGATCTTCATCGTCATCATGATCGGCGGCCTGGGCTCCACCGTAGGCTGCCTGATCGGCGCGCTGCTAGTCGGGCTGATGGCCAACTACACCGGCTTCCTGCTGCCCAAGGCCGCCCTGTTCTCGAACATTGCGCTGATGGTTGCCATCTTATTGTGGCGTCCGCAGGGCGTGTACCCGGTCACGAATCGCTAGGAACCGCCGACATGTCCGTACGCCTGCTTTCCGGCGATCCCCCGCGCAGCACGTTGCTGGCCCTGGCGCTGATCGCCATCGTCGCGCTGCTTGCCGCCGCGCCGTTTCTCTTTCCCGGCCCCAAGTCGCTGGCGGTGGCCGCCAAGATCCTGGTGTTCGTGATCCTGGTCGCGAGCTACGACCTGCTGCTGGGCTACACCGGCATCGTCAGCTTCGCGCACACCATGTTCTTCGGCATCGGCGCCTATGGCGTGGCGATCGCCAGCATACGCATGGAACCGGGCTGGACGGCGGTGTTGCTGGGCCTGGGTGGCGGACTGGCGGTATCGCTCGCGTTCGCCCTGCTGATCGGCCTGGCCAGCCTGCGCGTGCGCGCCATTTTCTACGCCATGATCACGCTGGCGGTGGCCGCCGCGTTCCAGACGCTGGTGTCGCAATTGTCTGATCTGACGGGCGGCGAGGACGGCCTGAACTTCAAGGTGCCGCAGATGCTGCGGCCGGCCTTCCGGCCCTTCTCCGAACAGATCTTCGGCGTGACAGTGGACGGCCGCGTCATCACCTACTACCTCATCGCCGCCGTCTGCGTGGTGCTGTTCCTGCTGTTGCTGCGCATCGTCAACTCGCCGTTCGGTCGCGTGCTGCAAGCCATCCGCGAAAACCCGTTCCGTGCAGAATCCATCGGCTATCGCACCGTGCTGTACCGCAGTCTGTCCAACCTGCTGGCTGCAGCCTTCGCAACGCTGGCGGGCGCCATGTACGCGCTCTGGCTGCGCTACAACGGGCCGGATACCTCGCTGTCGTTCGAGATCATGCTCAACATCCTATTGATGCTGGTGATAGGCGGCATGGGTACCATGTACGGCGCGGTGGTGGGCGCCAGCCTGTTCGTGTTCGCGCAAAGCTATCTGCAGGACGGCCTGCATGTTATCCACGACGCGGTGTCGGGGGTCGCGCCCTTGGCGCTGCTGTTCGAACCGGACCGCTGGCTGCTATGGCTGGGGATCTTGTTCGTGGTGTCGGTGTATTACTTCCCTACCGGTATTGCGGGACGGCTGCGGGAACTGGCGGCGCGGCGCTAGTTCTACGCGTTCTCGACCTCCCGCCCAAGCGCTGCAATCCCGCCGCGGGGCCAGACGAAAGCAGCGCTGCAATTCGCCTTCGCCTGACGCCCCTGTCGCTGCGGAGTGCTATTTCACACGGCTGCGCACGTCATCCACGCTACGCTTCACATCGTCCAGGCGCCGTTGCAGATCTTCGATCTTGCGGCCGCTGGCATCCGAATTGCTGCTGAGCTGCGATACGCTGCGCGACAGCTTTTCCAGCTCGTTCTTCTGGCTGTCGGCACTGCGCGCCATTTTGTCCAGATCGCTGCGCTGACCATCGCTGCTGCGACCGCCATCGCCTTGCTTGCGCTCCAATGCGGAGAGCTTCTGCGCCTGCTCCTCCAGCTTGCGATTGAGTTCCTCGTTCTTGCGTCGTAACTCCGCCAGTGCGTCGGCCTGGTCGCTTAGCCTGCGGGTCAGCTTGTCGACTTCCATGCCGGTGCGCACCCGACCGTCATTGCCGACAACCAGCAGGCTGTCACCAAACGGCCGTTCCACGGCAAAGTCCTTCAATCGCACGCTGTTGAGATCGGCCCGCGCCGTCGGCACGGCCAAGACCGCCAATAACGATGCGCAACCGCAAGCGGTCATGAACTTGCCCACAGATCCACCCATGTTTCGTGCTCCAACTGACGAAAACTCGAGAACGCGAAATGCGTACCCGCGAGGGTTGTAACAGGCGCATCGAGAGCGAGGAATCCCCTACTCACGGACAGTTGCTACGCTGCGTTTCAGAACGACTGGTAGATGGCGCGATCGATCAGCGAGTCGGTTCGCGAAGCGCATCGGCGTTCCGCAGCAATCCATCAACCCGCCGTCGCATATCGTCGACCTGGCGCCGCGCATCTGCGGTGCCGGCCGACCGCGAACCCGCCGGCAATGGCGCCAGTTTGGGCATGGCCGGGACGGGAAGGTCGGCTGAATGCCGATTCAGCGGAATAGTGCCTGAAGGCGCAGAACGATCCTCCGGCGTCTGACCCAGCAACCGCTCCAGCGCTTGCAACTGCAAACGCTGCGTATCGAGCGCGCGCTCCTGTCTTGCGAGCGCCAATTCGTCCTCACCCTCAGTGCCAAAGATGAACGCACGGTCGCTTGAATCCGCCGGCAGTCGCACGCGCGGCTCGGGACCGGCGGTCAGGACGTCGCGGCCGCTCGTCTCGGGAGTCGCAGAGGCAGGTACGACGGGCCCCGCGTCCAATTGCGCCCAGACAGGAAAAGCGAGCAGGCCCAGGCAACAGGTCGCGACTCCCATCAGTCCGGAACGCGAACGACCATGTGCCATGTCTTTTGCCTTTTATCCCGATTTGCCTTGGTTACAGCCGCCCAAGTGGACGCGCCGGACGAAAAAAAACGGCAAGGGTTTTATCCCTTGCCGTCTTATATCAGAACGGCGGACCGTCCCGATGAACTGCTTTACTTAGATGATACGTGCGGCTTCAACCAGACGCACCACACGCCACGACTTCGAGCGCGAGATGGGACGGCCTTCAGCGATTTCAACCGTATCGCCTTCGTTGTACTGGTTCGATTCATCGTGCGCCTTGTACTTCGCGGAACGCATGATGATCTTGCCGAAGATGGGGTGCTTGACGCGGCGCTCAACGAGCACGACGACAGTCTTGTCCATCTTGTTGCTGACGACCTTGCCAACCAGCGTGCGCTGGCGCTTGGCCACTTGGGTGTTTTGAGTTTCGCTCATCTTTATTTCCCTGCCTTCTCGGTCAGCAAGGTACGAACGCGCGCAATGTCGCGACGCACGTTGCGCAGCTGGCTGGTGTTGGCCAGTTGCTGCGTGGCCTTCTGCATACGCAGACCGAATTGTGCCTTCAGCAGGCTTTCGAGCTCTTTGCCGAGCTCGGCGGCGTCTTTCGAACGGAGTTCGCTAGCTTTCATGTTAGTACTCCTTAAGCACCGATATGACGCGCGACGAACGTGGTCGAAATCGGCAGCTTGGCAGCGGCCAGGCGGAAAGCTTCACGCGCGATCTCTTCGCTCACACCTTCCATTTCGTAGAGCACCTTGCCGGGCTGAATTTCAGCGACCCAGTACTCAGGATTGCCCTTACCGTTACCCATGCGGACTTCGGCAGGCTTCTGCGAGATGGGCTTATCCGGGAAAATGCGAATCCAGATACGGCCGCCACGCTTGATGTGACGATTGATGGCGCGACGAGCCGCTTCGATCTGGCGGGCGGTCAGACGGCCACGGCCGGTGGCCTTCAGACCGAATTCGCCGAACGACACGTGGGTGCCACGGGTCGCCAGACCGGTGTTGCGGCCCTTCTGCTCTTTGCGATACTTTCTGCGAGAGGGTTGCAGCATGGTTATTCTCCTTCAGGCGCCGGAGCAGCGTCCGCCTTGCGGGGACCACCACGACCGCGACCACCCGGACGACCGGTGCGAGCACCGTCCGGACGATCACCACGCGGAGCGCGGCGCGGACGACGTTCTTCTTCGCGCGGGGCTGCGGTTTCCGGCGGCAATTCGCCGTTGGCCAGCATGTCGCCCTTGTAGACCCAGACCTTGATGCCGATCACGCCATAGGTCGTGTGGGCTTCGGAGGTGCCGTAGTCGATATTGGCCTTGAGGGTGTGCAGCGGCACACGGCCTTCGCGATACCACTCGGTGCGGGCAATTTCGATACCGTTCAGACGGCCCGAGCTCATGATCTTGATGCCTTGGGCACCCAGACGCATGGCGTTCTGCATCGCGCGCTTCATGGCGCGGCGGAACATGATGCGCTTCTCGAGCTGTTGCGAGATCGAGTCGGCGATCAGTTGAGCATCGGTTTCCGGCTTGCGGATTTCTTCGATGTTGACGTGCACGGGCACGCCCATCAGGCGCTGCAGATCAGCCTTCAGGCTTTCGATGTCTTCGCCGCGCTTGCCGATCACCACGCCCGGACGAGCCGAGTAGACGGTGATGCGGGCATTCTTGGCGGGACGCTCGATGATCACGCGACCGACGGAGGCGCTCTTGAGCTTCTTCTTCAGGTACTCGCGAACGCGAATGTCTTCGGCCAGCATCGTGCCGAAGGCCTTGTCGTCGGCGAACCAACGCGAGGACCAATTACGGGTGACCGCGAGACGGAACCCAGTGGGGTGAATTTTCTGACCCATCGTGACTCCTTAAGCTCCGACCTTGACCGTGATGTGGCAGGTCTGCTTCTCGATACGGTTGCCGCGGCCCTTGGCGCGAGCGGAGAAGCGCTTCATCGACTGAGCCTTGTCCACGAAAATCGTGGTGACTTTCAGTTCGTCGATGTCGGCGCCGTCGTTGTGCTCGGCGTTGGCGATGGCGGACTCGACAGCCTTCTTCAGGATGACGGCAGCCTTCTTCGGCGAGAAGGTGAGGATGTTCAGCGCTTGCGAGACGGACTTGCCGCGGATCAGGTCCGCAACCAGTCGGGTCTTTTGAGCGGAGATGTGAACCCCACGGATAATGGCAGTAGTTTCCATCGCTTACCTCTTCGCCTTCTTGTCCGCGGCGTGACCCTTGAACGTACGGGTCAGCGCGAACTCGCCCAGCTTGTGACCGACCATGTTCTCGTTGATATAAACGGGAACGTGCTGCTTGCCGTTGTGCACAGCGATCGTCAGACCGATGAACTCGGGCAGGATCGTGGAGCGACGCGACCAGGTCTTGATCGGCTTCTTGTCTTTGCCCGCGACGGCCGTGTCCACCTTTTTGATAAGGTGAGCATCGACAAACGGGCCTTTCTTGATCGAACGTGACATAGTGTTCGCCTCTTACTTGCGCTTGCGCCGTTGGACGATCATATTGTTCGTCCGCTTGTTGCGACGGGTCTTGAAACCCTTCGCCGGAGTGCCCCACGGGCTGACCGGTTCGCGTGCTTCACCGGTACGGCCTTCGCCGCCACCGTGCGGGTGATCCACCGGGTTCATGGCAACGCCACGAACCGTCGGGCGGATACCGCGCCAACGCATTGCACCGGCCTTGCCGATTTGGCGCAGGCTGTGTTCTTCGTTACCGACTTCACCGATGGTGGCGCGGCATTCGATGTGCACACGGCGGACTTCACCGGAGCGCAGACGCACTTGAGCGTAGATGCCTTCGCGAGCCAGCAGGACGGCGGAAGCGCCGGCCGAACGGACCATCTGAGCACCCTTGCCAGGCAGCATTTCGACGCAGTGAATCGTCGTACCCACCGGGATGTTGCGGATCGGCAGCGTGTTACCAGCGCGGATCGGGGCTTCGACGCCCGACAGCAGCGTGGCGCCAACTTCCAGACCGCGCGGAGCGATGATGTAACGACGTTCGCCGTCGGCGTAGCACAGCAGAGCAATGTGCGCCGTACGGTTGGGGTCATATTCCAGACGCTCGACCTTTGCCGGGATGCCATCCTTGTCGCGACGGAAGTCGACGACGCGGTAGTGCTGCTTGTGGCCACCGCCACGATGACGGATCGTGATGTGACCGTTGTTGTTACGGCCAGAACCACGGGTCTTCTTTTCCAGCAGCGGCGCGTAGGGCTCACCCTTGTGCAGGTTCGGGCTGACAACCTTCACCATGCCACGGCGGCCAGCCGAAGTCGGCTTAACTTTTACGAGGGCCATTTACTTCACCTCCGCAAAGTCGATTTCCTGGCCGTCCTTGAGCGACACGTAAGCCTTGCGCTCATTGCGACGGCGGCCAACGAATCGGCCAAAGCGCTTGACTTTGCCCTTACGGTTGAGGACCTGCACGGACTCGACCTGCACCTTGAAGAGCAGTTCGACGGCAGCCTTGATTTCCGGCTTGGTAGCGTCAGCCACGACACGGAAAGCGACTTGCTGATTCTTCTCAGCGACGAAGGTGGCCTTTTCGGTCACGATCGGGGCCAGAATGACTTGCATCAAGCGTTCAGCGTTCATCCCAGCATCTCCTCGAGTTGAGCGATGGCCGGCTTGGTGATCAGCACTTTCTTGTAGTGGACCAGCGACAACGGATCGGCATAACGGGGCTCGACAACGGCAACGTGCGGCAGGTTGCGGGTGGCGAGGTAAACATTTTCATCAACGCTGTCGGTGATGATCAGGACCGAGTCCAGGCCCAGGCTCTTCAGCTTTGCAGCCGCGTCCTTGGTCTTGGGCGATGCCAGATCGAACGATTCGACAACAGCGATGCGGTCTTCGCGAGCGAGCTGCGACAGGATCGAACGGATCCCAGCGCGGTACATCTTCTTGTTGACCTTCTGGCTGAAGTTCTCTTCCGGCGAGTTCGGGAAAATCCGACCACCGCCACGCCACAGCGGCGACGAAGTCATACCGGCGCGAGCGCGGCCGGTACCCTTCTGGCGCCAGGGCTTCTTGGTCGAGTGCTTGACTTCAGTGCGATCCTTCTGAGCGCGGTTACCCGAACGGGCGTTGGCTTGGAAAGCCACCACGATCTGATGAATCAGCGCTTCGTTGAAGTCACGGCCGAAGATGGTGTCAGGTGCGCTGAACGTAGCAGCGGCCTGACCTTGGTCGTTCAGGAGCTTGAGATCCATTTACTTATGCTCCCTTCTTGGCCGGGGCCTTGATGGCCGGGCGCACGACGATGTCGGCGCCAGCGTGGCCGGGGACAGCGCCCTTGACCAGCAGCAGGCCACGCTCAACGTCAACGCGAACGACGTCGAGGTTTTGAACGGTGCGGGTGACATCACCCAGGTGACCGGCCATGCGCTTACCCGGGAAAATACGGCCCGGATCTTGAGCTTGACCAATCGAGCCCGGGACGCGGTGCGAACGGGAGTTACCGTGCGACGCGCGTTGCGAACCGAAGTTGTGACGCTTGATGGTACCGGCGAAGCCTTTACCAATGGTGGTGCCCGTGACGTCGACCTGTTGGCCGGCTTCGAACACCGATTCCACGGCGATCACGGAACCGGCCGCAAATTCAGCGGCGCGAGCGGGATCAAGGCGGAATTCTTTGAGGATGCTACCGGCTTCAGCGCCGGCTTTGGCGTAGTGGCCCGTTTGCGGCTGAGCCACACGCGAGGCACGACGAGTGCCATAAGCCACCTGGATCGCGGCGTAGCCGTCGGTTTCCAGCGACTTAACTTGGGTCACGCGGTTGTTCGACACGTCCAGCACGGTCACCGGGATGGATTCACCTTCCTCGGTAAAAATGCGGGTCATGCCGACCTTGCGACCCACCAGCCCCAGCCGGTGAGCGGCGGGCGTGGGTGTCGAATTCGACATCGTTTTCTCCATTCCCGACTGCGATTGGTCGGGGCTAATCAGGCAAAAGGTAACGGCCTTTGCCCTACGACTATGTTCAACCTGGTTCAAATTCAGGCGGAGTCCGCCTTCCTTTTCCCCATAGTTGCTCTTGCCACAAAATGGCAAGCTTGGCATATTAGCATGTTTTTTTCAGTCAGCACAAGCACTTAGCCTGCTTTGGCCCTGCTGCAGAGGGCGATTTCGCCACAGCCTGCGGGTGTCAGCAGCGGCGACGCTGCCTGACGGGCCTGATTACGGCAGTGAGCACCTGCTAACCAAAATGTGAAGGCGGCTTGAACGCCCTCTGGACCGCCTCTGGGCAAGCGTCGCGCGCAGCATGCCCAAAAACAAAATGGCCGCACCCATAAGGAATGCGGCCATCTTTTTCGTGCCTGCCGGCGAAGGTAGCAGGCCCGATACGCTTTACTGCAGCGCGATTTCGACGTCGACGCCGGCCGGCAGGTCCAGACGCATCAGGGCGTCAACGGTCTTGTCGGTGGGATCAACGATGTCCATCAGGCGCTGGTGCGTGCGGATTTCGAACTGGTCGCGCGACGTCTTGTTGACGTGCGGCGAACGCAGAACGTCATAGCGACGGATACGCGTGGGCAGCGGCACCGGGCCGCGGACAACGGCGCCGGTACGCTTGGCGGTGTCGACGATTTCAGCGGCCGATTGATCGATCAGCTTGTAATCGAAGGCTTTCAAGCGGATACGGATCTTTTGGTTTTTCATGGCGTTTCCTAAAGAACGAGAGGCGAAGGCGACGGGGCCGCCCTCGCTGATTGTTTGCTGCTTAAGTGATCCGAATTACTTCAGGATCTTGGCGACGACGCCGGCGCCGACGGTACGACCGCCTTCACGGATGGCGAAACGCAGGCCTTCTTCCATGGCGATCGGAGCCAACAGCTTGACCGTCATGGCCACGTTGTCGCCC
>NZ_JBARYB010000184.1:0-16327 GCF_049647645.1 Achromobacter sp. | reverse complement strand
GCCTTGCAGGCCGACGCGCCGGTCATCCTGCGCGCGCAGGGCGTGTCCAAGACCTACCGCAAGCGCGGATGGTTCGGCCGCCAGGGGCGCGAGACGCGGGCGCTGGACGATGTGACGCTGAGCCTGAAGGAAGGCGGCACGCTGGGCATCGTGGGCGAAAGCGGGTCCGGCAAATCGACCTTGGCGCGCGCCTTGCTTGGACTGGCGCCGCCGGATGCGGGCGGCATCACCCTGGCTGGCGAACCGCTGGCGCTCAAGGGGGCCGCCGCGCGGCGCGAGCATGCGCGGCGGGTGCAGATGGTGTTCCAGGATCCCTACGGTTCCTTGAATCCGCGCCAGCGCGTGGGCGAGATCGTGGCGCGCGGCCCGATCGTGCACGGCACGCCCAGACGCGAAGCGCTGGCACGCGCGCAGGAACTGTTTGAACTGGTGGGCTTGTCGCCCGATGCCCTGCGGCGCTATCCGCACGAGTTCTCGGGCGGCCAGCGCCAACGGGTCGGGCTGGCGCGGGCGCTGGCCATGCGGCCACGCGTGCTGATCGCGGACGAGCCGGTATCGGCGCTGGACGTGTCGGTGCAGGCGCAGGTGCTGGCGCTGCTGGCGCGGCTGCGCGAACAATTGGGCCTGTCCATCCTCTTCATCACGCACGACCTGCGCGTGGCCGCGCAAGTCTGCGACGACATCGTGGTCATGCAGAACGGCAGGGTGGTCGAAGCGGGCGCCTGCGCCCAGGTCTTCGGCCAGCCCGCGCATCCCTACACGCAGGCCTTGCTGGCCGCCGTGCCGGGGCGGCGCTGGGATCCGGCCTCGGCGGTCTTGCGCCAGGCGGCCTGATCCGCGCGTGCTACACCGTGCGGGCCGCCCAGAACGCCGTGCGCACGGCGGGCGAAGCGGCGATGCTGGCCGTGACCCGGTCCAGGTCCAGTTCGTCCACCGAGGCTTCGCTGAGCGCGGCCTCGATCTCGACCTCGTTCTCGCCGAACTGGTCGATCTTCAGTTCCGACAGCGGCAGCTGTTCGGTTTCGAGCACGTCTTCCAGCACCGTCATCGCCGCCTGCCGCTGCTCCACATTTGCGATTACGTGTATCACGGTCGTGACTTCCGTGGTCTGCGAATCCACCGGCTGGCGGTTGACGTAGCTGACCACCGGCCGCAGCAAGGTGTTCGCCGCCAGCACGAAGGCCGTGGCGGCAACCGCTTCCAGGATCAGCGATGCGCCCGCGCAGGCGCCGATGGCGGCGGAGCCCCATAGCGTGGCGGCCGTGTTCAGGCCGCGGATGCTGCCGCCTTCGCGCATGATGGCGCCTGCGCCCAGGAAGCCCACGCCCGAGACCACGTAGGAAATGACGCGCGAGCCGCCGTCGGCGCCGCCCACGCGGAACGCCAGGTCCACGAAGATGGCGGCACCCACCGCCACCAGCACGTTGGTGCGCAGGCCGGCGGTGCGTTGGCGGAATTGGCGCTCAAAGCCGACCACGGAGCCCAGCACGAACGCGGTCAGCAGGCTGACCAGGGTATTGGCCAACGTGATGAACTGGATGTTTTCGAAGTTCTTCATCTTCTTCTCGATGCTTCAGCATGTTGTGGGGGGAACGCAGGGCGTTCAGGGCAGGCGCCAGACCGAGGCCAGGACCAGCAGCAGTCCCGCCAGCCAGATCAGCGCCAGCGCGACGACGCGCGCAATCATCAGGGTTTTGTACGGATCTTTCATGACAGCCTCCCGGCTGCGGCACGAGGCCGCGCTTGTGTCAGGCGGGCAGCACGGCAATGGCCGCGCCGGACTCGCATTCCCAGTGCACCCGGCGCACGTCCGGGCTCTGGCCCAGCCGCAGCGCAACCGCGCCCAGCAGATTGCGCAGGTGCGGCGGGCAATGCAGCGTGACGATGGTCGACGCCAACTGATCCGATTCGCTGCGCGAAATGCGCACCGCCAGCACGCGCAGGTCCAGGTCGCGCAGTTCGTAATAGAGCTGCTTGCGCAGCGCGTTGAGCGTGTCGCCCAGGCTCACGATAGTGAATTGGTAGATGGGCGCGGCCGGCTGAGGCGCGGCCGGCTTAGGCGCGGCTGGCTTACACCCAGCCGCCGCCGTCAGTGCGGCGCCGGTCCGATCCAGAAAGGGCAGGAATTGCTTGATACGCATGATCGTCTCCTTAGCGGGGAGTACGGTGGAAGGTCCACATGCATGCGCCGCCAGGCCGGCCGCGGGCGCGCGCAAGCAGGCGCAACGCATCGCGTGTCGGCAAGCAGTAGGGGAGAGGGCTGGCGGCCCTTGGGAGGGGGCCGGAGAGCCGGGTCCTGGCTTCAGGCAGGACCGGCGCGGACTATTGCCGCGGATCCTGCGTCAAGCGGCGCTTGCAGTCGTGTGTCGACTACATCCGTCGTTGTCCACATTGATCTCGGGTGAGTTGAAAGTGCCGAAAGTATATCGCTGACCTAGGGTTAATACCAGTAAAAATCCAGCGAAGTTGTAGAAGTACATGGAACTGGCAACTTTGGTCATTGAATTTGAAATGTAGCCTTGCTGCATGGCAGTGCGCTGCTACTGCGTCGTCTCATGCATTCGGAGTTTCGGCCTAACCGTAGTCGTCGAAGGCGGACGCAAGGCTGGGCCGCCATCATGTCTATTTGCCGCCTTGCTCTGCCAAGATAGATTCTCTAGCGAGTTGTTCCCGCTTCTCGATCAGGAAGTCCATCAACGCCCGGATCTTGGCCGGCATCTGCGCGCGCGAGGGCACGTAAAGGAAGAACCCTGGGAACGTCCTGCACCAAGGCGCCAGCACCCGCGCTAGCGAACCCTCGGCCAGGTGATGTCGCACGCACAGATCGATGTGCTGCACCAGCCCCACCCCTTGCAGAGCGCCGCGCAACATGCTCTCGTCGTCATTGAAAACGGCATTGCCCTGCGGCTCGAACACCACCGTGCGCGCCTTGGCGTCCGGTGAAGTGAACGACCAACGGTCGATGGTTCCACTGGATGTGAATCGGTAGGCCAAGCAGTTGTGCCGCATCAGGTCAGCCGGAGTTTCGGGCATGCCGTGGCGCGCGAAGTAGGCTGGAGAACCAACGATGGCGTACTGAAGGGAAGGCGTGACCGGCACCGCCACCATCCCTTCATCCAGACTCTCACCCAGGCGTAAGCCGGCATCCAACCCCTCGGCCACGATGTTGGTGAAGCCGTCGTCCATTACCAACTCTAATCGTAGCTTTGGGTAGCGCGCCAGAAGTTCGCCCATGTACGGCTCGATCAGCAGCCGTGCTGCGATGCGCGACGAACTCAAGCGGATCAATCCCGATGGCTCGGCATGCGCCTCGCCCAATTCCGCCACTGCTCGCTCAATTGCGGTGAGCGCAGGTTGCAGAACGTCCAGCAGGCGCCGGCCTTCCTCGGTCAACGACATATCCCGCGTGGTGCGGTTGAGCAGCCGCACGTTCAGGCGCTGCTCCAGCCCCTTGAGGTGCTGCGACAGTGCGGCGCGCGTCACGTCCATCTCCGTCGCAGCCTTGGTAAAACTGCGATTTCTGGCGATATGGGCAAACCATGTCAAGGATGAGGCGAGGGAGGGTTCAATCGGCATTTGTTTAGATTAACTAATCATTAATGTCTTGAAAAGCATATTTATCAAATGCAATGGCGTCCTTACCATTGAATCCTGTCTATGCGTCCAACGACGATTTTTCATTCCCGACTGGAGAACCTCATGCCCAATGTCTCGTTCAAGAACCTCAACGGCCCAGGCGTTACCATGGCCGCCATCATCAATTTCCCGGCCGGTTTCGATGAATCCAGGAAGTACCCGGCCGTCGTCGTCTCCCACCCTGGTGGTGGCGTGAAGGAGCAGGCCGCAGGTCTCTACGCCAAGAAACTGGCTGAGAACGGCCTCATTACCATCGCCTTCGACCGCTCCTACCAGGGCGAGAGCACCGGCGAGCCGCGCCAGCTGGAGAACCCCTACATCAGCACCGAGGACGTTAGTGCCGTCATCGACTACCTGACCACGCTGCCTTACGTGGATCAGGACAGGATCGGCGCCATGGGCATTTGCGCTGGCGCGGGCTACAGCGCCAACGCCGCCATCAACGACCGCCGCATCAAGGCGCTGGGCATGGTTAGCGCGGTGAACATCGGCCAGATGTTCCGCAACGGCTGGGAGAACACGGTCAAGGACGCCGACGCGCTGCCTTACCTCGAAGCCGGCTCCGCGGCGCGCACGGCCGATGCGAGCAATAACGACCGGGCCACCATACCGCTGGCCCCGCTGAAGGAAGAAGACGCGCCCAATACCGAGTTGCGTGGCGCGTGGGAGTACTACCACACGCCGCGCTGCGAACACCCCAACGCCCCAGGCTACACGCTGGCGCGCAATCTGACCCAGATCATCACTTACGACGCCTACAACAAGGCTGAAGCCTTTCTGACCCAGCCCGTCCTGGTCGTGGCCGGCAGCAAGGCCGGCAGCAAGTGGATGAGCGACGACCTGATCGCCCGCGCAGCCAGCGCCGACAAGATGCTGCACATTGTCGAAGGCGCCGATCACATGGATCTGTACGACGTGCCCCGGTATGTGGACGAGGCCGTCTCGAAGCTGGCGCGGTTCTTCCAGGCCAAGCTGAAGTAAGCCACTGAAACCAAGGCACGATACGGGGCAGATCACGCCCCTCCTGTACCGAAAGGAGTTCAACATGAGCACCATCCAAACCGTTACCTACCAGAACCTGGGCTGGGAATCCGCCGCCGACATCTACCTGCCCCTAGGCTTTGACGAGAGCAGGAAGTACCCCGCCATCGTCAGCACGCACCCCATCGGCAGTTGCAAGGAGCAGACCGCCGGCAACATTTACGCCAAGGGGCTGGCAGAAGCGGGCTTCGTAGTGCTGGTGCATGACGCCAGTTTCCAGGGGGCCAGCGGCGGCACGCCACGTTTCATCGAAGACCCGGCCATTCGCGTCTCCGACATCCGTTTCGCGGTGGACTACCTGCAATCGCTGCCCTACGTGGATGCCGACCGCATCGGCGCCATTGGCGTGTGCGGCGGCGGCGCCTACACGGTACATGCCGGCATCACCGATCACCGCCTGAAGGCGCTGGTTTCGATCACGGGCGTGAATTATGGCCGGCTGATCCGTGAAGGCTTCGCGCAGTTCAAGCCGCGAGAACTAGCCGCCAATATTGCGCAAATGCGCACGGCCCAGGCCCAGGGCGCCGCCCGGGATGCGGCGAATCTGCTGCCGGCGTCCGTGGGTAGCGCGAAGCAGGCCGGCATCACCGACATCGATGTGCTGGAGGCCACCGACTACTACAAGACCGCGCGCGGCCAGCAGCCCAATGGCGCGACCAGCCAGCTCATGTCGTTCAGCGGTGCGGCGATGGGTTGGGACGCTTTCCTGCACGCGGAGGAGCTGCTGACCCAGCCATTGATGGTGGTGATCGGCGACAAGCCGGGCGGTTTCGGCGCCTTCCGCGACGGCTGGGAAATCTATAGCCGTGCCGCCTCGACGGACAAGCACATGGTTGTCGCCGAAGGCTGGTCGCACTACGACCTGTACGACAAACCCGAGCCCGTGGCTATCGCCATGAACAAGGTGGTGCCGTTCTTCAAGGACCGGCTCTGAAACAGCGGATGGGCGACCCCAGGAAACTGACCGGCCAGGAGCCCGCCAACGCCCAGGTGGTGGCGCGGCAACTGGTCGCTGAAGGCATGCACGTGGTGTTGGTCGCGCGCCGTAAAGAGCGCATCGACACGCTGGCCGCCGGGCTGGGCAATGCCGCCCGCGCCCTGACGGGAGCCAGGCTCGCCAAGATGCGCCCCAAACCGGATTCAGGTAGTATTCAGTTTCCTGTAAGAACGAGAGCAAGGCGGGCGCTCTATCCGTTTGCTGCCCCGGCAGCCTGAGCCGTCCGCCATTTATGACTGAAGACCCACCTTCTAGCAGGGCGCCGCAAGCAAGCCGGCGCCCGCTGCCCCATCTTCCTGCCACGGCCCGGGCGCGCAGCCCGCACGCCGATTCCATCCTCGCCGCCGCGGCCACGCCGCGCCTGGGTTGCCGCGCTCCGCCGGTAGCCTCCAGGCGCATTCGCGCCCACACTGAGCCTGCAGCCCGCGTCCGCGGCGCATTTCCCTTGATCCCGTCCGGCGTTATTTCGCGCCCGGCCCCGATTTGCATGGAATCTCGATGATTTTCGATTGGATGTCCGACCCCACCGCCTGGCTAGGCCTGGCGACCCTGGTCGTGCTTGAAATTGTGCTGGGTATCGACAACCTGGTGTTCATCGCCATCCTGGCGGACAAGCTGCCGCCCGCGCAGCGCAACCGCGCGCGTTTGATCGGCCTGACGCTGGCGATGGTCATGCGCCTGGGCCTGCTGGCGAGCATCGCCTGGGTGGTCACGCTGACCGAGCCCATGTTCACGCTGCTGGGCGCCGAGATCTCGGGGCGCGACCTGATCCTGATCCTGGGCGGCCTGTTCCTGCTGTTCAAGGGCACCATGGAACTGCATGAGCGCGTGGAGGGCAGCGCCAGCCACGATCAGGGCCAGAAGCCGCAGCATGCGGTGTTCTGGCAGGTGATCCTGCAGATCGTGGTACTGGACGCGGTGTTCTCGCTGGACTCGGTGATTACCGCCGTGGGCATGGTGCAGGACCTCAGCATCATGATGATCGCGGTGGTGGTGGCGATGGCCGTGATGATGCTGGCCAGCCGTCCGCTGATGGCCTTCGTGGGCCGCCACCCCACGGTGGTGATCCTGTGCCTGGGCCTCTTGCTGATGATCGGCTTCAGCCTGGTGGCCGAAGGCCTGGGCTTCCATGTGCCCAAGGGGTATCTGTACGCCGCCATCGGCTTCTCGATCCTGATCGAGCTGTGCAACCAGCTGGCGCGCCGCAACCGCGCCAAGGGCACGCACGCCCTGGGCCGCCGACAACGCACCGCGCAAGCCGTGCTGCGGCTGCTGCGCGCCGGCCGCGCTGGACAGGCGGGCGGGCAGGCTGACGAGGTGGCGGCGCTGGTCGACGGCGCGGATGGCGAACCGGCCTTTGCGCCGGAGGAAAGCACCATGATCGAGCGCGTGCTCTCCATCGGCGCGCGGGACGTCCGCTCCATCATGGTGGCGCGCGGCGATATCGTCTGGCTGGACGTGGCCGATACCCCCGAGGCCATCGTGCGCAAGTTCGCCAGCGGCCACTCGCGTCTGCCGTTGTGCGCCGGCGATCCGGCAAATGTATTGGGCGTGCTGCACTTCAAGGACCTGCTGCCGCTATTGCAGAATCCCGGTCCCATCGACCTGGTGGAACTGGCGCGCGAGCCGCGCTACGTCATGGAAACCACGCCGGTGCTCAAGGTGCTGGATGAGCTGCGCGCCTCGCGCGACCACATGCTGATCGTGGTCGACGAACATGGCGTGTGCGAAGGTCTGATCACGCCGATGGACGTGCTGACCGCCGTCGCGGGCGATCTGCCCGAGCGCCAGGAAGACCAGCCCGAAGCCTTGCAGCTGGCCGATGGATCCTGGTTGCTGGAAGGTCGGCTGGCGGTCGCCGAAGCCGCGCGCCTGCTGGACGCGCCGGCGTTGGCCGATGAGTATCCGGATGCAACCTTGGCGGGCTGCCTGCTGCGCGCGGGCGGACGGATTCCCGACGCGGGAGACGCGATCGCGTGGCGCGACTGGCGTTTCGAGGTCACCCGGCGCGATGGGCTGCGCATCGATCAGGTGCACGCCAGCCCGCTGCGGCAGGAGGCTGAACCGGCGAACTGACGTAAGCCAGTAGTCGCTGTGCCAGGGGATGCCTTCAGGCATCCCTTTTCATTGGGCCGCCACATGACGGCGCAGCAGCTTTCGCGTAGCTGAAAGGGCTTCCCACGCCTCGGAAACCCGGCTTGGTGAAAGTAAAACTCTGTGCGAATATTGCGATGGATTTCTCGAATTTCGCTTGCAGCAGCCTTTGCTGAAATCAGCATTTTCCGTACAGCGTGTCTTTGCATTTTGTTATCTCTTGCCGGGGTACATCGCATGGGCAGTACGAGGTCGGCATTCAAGAGAATCAGCGCTACGGTAACGGCGGCCAGCTGCAAGCCGTTGCCGCGCGCGCTTGTGGCCTGCGCCGCCTTGGCCTTGCCGCCGGCGACCTGGGCGACAGAAGGCGGGCTGGGACGCCAGATCACCGGCACGAACGTGCAGCCCAACGCGGGCATTGTCTCTCCCGAGCCCATCTGGGCCGTCAATTTTTCGCAGATCTACCTGGACGGCAGCATAGGCGGCAGCCGGGAAGTGCCGGTGGGAGGACGCACCTCGCTGGGCCTGGACGCGAAAGTCGCGTTTACGCTGGCCACCGTCCTCAAGACCTGGGATACCGGGCCGGGGCGCTGGAACTTCGCTTCCAGTTTCACCTTGCCTTACATCTGGACCAAGGTGAACTCCACCGTGACAGGCGCCGGGGGACGGAGCACTGGCCAAAGCGATACCGCCTCGAACCTGTTCGACCTGTACTTCTCGCCCATCATCGCGGGCTACCACTTTTCTGAAACCTCGCACATGGCGCTCAGCCTGAACATCTGGGCGCCCACCGGCAAGTACAACGCCGACAACATGGCGAACCCCAGCCTGAACAACTGGACCTTCATTCCGCAGGTGGCCTACACCAAGATATTTCCGGAGTCCGGCTTCCAGTTCGATACCGTGGCCGGCCTTCAGTTCTACACCCGCAACAACGCCACCGATTACCGCAACGCGCCGCTGTTCAGCCTGGACCTGATGGGTCGCAAGGTATTCAGCAACGGCGTCAGCGCGGGCCTGATCCTGGGCACCATCCAGCAGTTGGGCAACGATTCCGGACCGACCGCGGACCGACTCAATGGTTTCAAGGGCCGCGATTGGGCGCTGGGTCCCATCGTCACTTATGACAGGAAACTGGCGGACAAGCGTTCCCTGTCGCTGAGCCTGCGCTGGGTTCCCACGATCAGCAGCACGAACCGTCTGGACAGCAACGACACGGTCATGGCGACCGCGACGCTGGTGTTCTGAACGTCAGCACGATTTCAAGGGGCTGTCAGCCCCGGGCGCGGCGCAGCCGCCCCTGAACCGCTAGCTTTCGGGTGATTGAAATGGCAAAGCAAACACAAGGAAAAACGCGCTACGCCGGAGCATTGCTGCTGGCCGGCGTGGTGTTGGGCGCGGGCGCGAGCACCGCCTATGTGGTCATGGGCAAGGACGGCCCGCCGGCAGCGGTCAAAGTGGTACTGGGCGACGGCAAAAGCGGTCCGGCCGGCATGGCCTGGGTGCCGGGGCGCGAGTTCCTGATGGGCAGCAGCCACAAGCTGGCGCAGCCCAACGAGATGCCGGCGCACAAGGTCTCGGTCAGCGGATTCTGGATGGATGTCAACGACGTGACCAACGCGCAGTTCCGCCGCTTCGTCGACGCCACCGGCTACGTCACGACCGCCGAACAGAAGCCCAAGTGGGAAGACCTGAAGGTGCAACTGCCGCCCGGCACGCCGCGCCCCGACGACCGCCTGCTGGTGCCCGGCGCGATGGTATTCGTGGGCACCGAGAGCGAAGTGTCCTTGCGCGACTATTCGCGCTGGTGGCGCTATGTGCCCGGCGCCAATTGGCGTCATCCGCAAGGCCCGGGCAGCTCCATCGCCGGCAAGGACGACCACCCGGTCGTGCAGGTGTCGTATCAGGATGCGGCAGCCTATGCCAAGTGGGCCGGCAAGCGCCTGCCCACGGAATCGGAATGGGAGATGGCCGCGCGCGGCGGGCTGGAGCAGGCCACCTATGCCTGGGGCGAGGAACTGCTGCCGCAAGGCAAGCCCATGGCCAATATCTGGGACACGCAGCAACAGCAGCCGTTCCCGGTGGTGAAGGATGAGAAAGTGCAGGTCGGCACCATGCCGGTGGGCAGCTTTTCGGCCAACGGCTATGGCCTGTACGACATGGCTGGCAATGTGTGGCAATGGACCGCCGACTGGTATCGCGCCGACGCCTTCAAGATCCAGGCGCAGTACCGCCAGCCGCCCGCCAATCCGGCGGGGCCGGCCGACAGCTACGACCCCGACGACGGCATCGTCCCGCCCGGCGCGCCTAAGCGCGTGACGCGCGGCGGCTCGTTCCTGTGCAGCGACACCTACTGCATCAGCTACCGCACCAGCGCCCGGCGCGGCACGGATCCGATGAACGGCATGTCGCACCTGGGGTTCCGCACCGTCATGACGCCGGAGCAATGGAAGCTGGCCCAGACCGCCAGGAACGGCGTCGCCAGCCGCTAGCCCAATACGCCGTCCATCACGCAGGAGAGGGCATGCCGATAAGCAACCGCGACAGCATCCTGGAACTGGAGCGCGCGATCGCGCGTTCGGTGCTGGGCCAGGGCGCCGTCATACGAGAGGTACTGCTGGGCCTGCTGGCCGACGGCCACCTGCTGCTGGAAAGCTTGCCGGGGCTGGCCAAGACCCGCACCGTCAAGACCCTGGCGCAGCATCTGGCCGCCGCCATGAGCCGCATCCAGTTCACGCCCGACCTGCTGCCTTCGGACATTACCGGCGCCGAGGCGCTGCAGCAGGACGCGCAAGGCAATAGCCGCATCCAGTTCCAGCAGGGGCCGCTATTCGGCAACCTGATCCTGGCCGACGAGATCAACCGCGCGCCGGCCAAGGTGCAGGCCGCGCTGCTGGAAGCCATGGAAGAGCGGCAAATCACCGTGGCGGGCACGACCCACCGCATGCCGCAGCTCTTCATGGTGCTGGCCACCCAGAACCCGATAGAGCAGGAGGGCACCTACCCCTTGCCCGAGGCGCAGATGGACCGCTTCATCATGAAGATCGTGCTGGATTACCCCGACCCCGACAGCGAGAGGCAGATGCTGGCCATGCTGCGCGGCGAGTCGCGCCAGGATGCGGAACCCGAGTCCGCGCCGCTGACGCAGGAGGCCTTGTTCGCTTGCCGCGCCGAAGTCGATCGGGTGCACGTGTCCGCAGCGCTGGACCAATACCTGGTGGACCTGGTCAACGCCACGCGCCATCCAGCCGGCCAGGATGCCGATCTCGCACGCTGGATCCAGGTCGGCGCCAGCCCGCGCGGCGCGATTGCGCTGGATAAGGTGGCACGCGCCCACGCCTGGCTGTCGGGGCAGGATTACGCCTCGCCCGACGACGTGCGCAGCGTGGCCAGGCCGGTGCTGCGGCATCGTTTGCATCTGTCCTATGACGCGGTGGCCGACGGCGTGTCGGCGGACCAGGTGATAGACAAGTTGCTGGACACGGTCGCGGTGCCAGCCTGAGTCCGCCATGCCATCAGCCGCTCCTTCCCCCGAGGTCCAGGTCCGCATCACCGACCTGATGGCGCTGGAACCCGCCGCGCGCGGCCTGGGGTTCTTCAGCCGCCAGCCGGTGCGCAGCATACTGGCCGGACAGCATGGCTCGCGCCTGCGCGGGCGCGGCCTGGACTTCGAGGAACTGCGGCGCTATCTGCCGGGAGACGATCTGCGCCAGCTGGATTGGCGCGCCTCGCAGCGCCTGGGCAAGCCCTATGTGCGCACCTACAGCGAAGAGCGCGACCGGCCGGTGCTGGTAGTGGTGGACCAGCGCATGGGCATGTACTTCGGCTCGGTGCGCAGCTTCAAGTCGGTGGTGGCCGCGCGCGTGGCGGCGCTGTCTGCGTGGATGGCCTACCAGGCGGGCGACCGCGTGGGCGGCCTGGTGTTCAGCGATGCGGGCATCGACAGCGTGCGGCCGTTGCGCAGCCGCGAACGCATCCAGACCCTGTTCGCCGCCATCGCGCGGCGTAGCCAGTCGATGGGAGCCGATCAGTCCGATGTGGACGCGTCTGGCCGGCTGAACGAGGCCCTGCAAGGTGCGCTGGCGCGTGCGCCGCACGATTGCCTGGTGTGCGTCGTTAGCGACTTTGCTGGCGCCGACGAGACGAGCTTGCGCCTGTTGCGCAGCTTGGCCGCGCACAACGACGTGGTCGCGACGCTGGTGTATGACCCGCTGGCGCTGCGCCTGCCTTTGCGCGGCCGGCTGGTGGTGACGCAAGGCGAGCTGCAGGTCGAGGTGGCGGCGGACCGCAAGCAGGTGCGCGAGCCGCTGTCGGATTTCTTTTCGGGACGCCTGCACGACGTGGCCGAACTGCTGCGCCGCAGCCGCGTGCCGCTATTGTCCATCGACACGGCGGACGACACCGTGACGCAGTTGCGCCGCGAACTGGGGCGCCAGGCGAGCCATCCGCGAACCAGGGGTAGGGCATGAACGCCGACGCCGCGCCGTCCATCGAACAGCTGCGGCAGCTTCCGCTGCCCGCGCCGGTCAGCTATTGGCCGCAGACCTGGGGCTGGCTGGTCCTGCTGGCCGCGGTGCTGGCGCTGGCCGCTTGGGCCGCGTGGCGGATTGCGCGCCGCCGCGGGCGCAATCGCTACCGCCGCGAGGGCCTGCGCATGCTGGAGGCGCTGCGGCGGGAAACGCAGTCGGACCCGCTGGCGGCGCGCGCGTTGCCAGAACTGCTCAAGCGCGTCGGCCTGTCGTCAGTGGCGGAGACCGACAGGGCCAGGGTGGGCGCCTTGCAGGGCGCAGAGTGGATCGCCTTCATGGACGACGGCATGGCCGTCTTTCCTCCCGACGCTGGCGTCTTGCTGAGAGCGCTAGCCTATGCGCCGCCCGAAACCTTGCGGGCCATCGAACCCGCGCGTGTGCGGAATTTGTTCGTCGCCAGCCGGCAATGGATGGAGCGTCACCATGTGGCGGCTTGAGTATCCCTGGCTGCTGGCGCTGCTGCCGCTGGGCTGGCTGGCGTACCGCTATTTGCCGCCGTATGTGCAGCGCCGCAGCGCGGTACGCATTCCGTTCTTCGAATCGGTGGCGCGCAGCACCGGCCAGACGCCGCAGCGCCCTGGCGTGCGCGGCGATCGCTGGCAACTGGCCTTGAATGCGCTGGTGTGGCTGCTGCTGGTCCTGGCGCTGGCGCGGCCCGAACGCATCGAGCCGCCCCTGGAACATCGCCAGCCGGTGCGCGATCTGCTGCTGGCCATCGACATCTCGCAATCCATGGAGACCGAGGACTTCGTGGCGCCGGACGGCCGCCGCGAGGATCGCTTGAGCGGTGTGAAAGCGGTGGTCGCCGATTTCATCGACCGCCGCCAGGACGACCGGCTCGGCCTGATCGTGTTCGGCACCGCGGCCTATCCGCAGGCGCCGCTGACGCAGGACCATGCCGCGCTCAAGCTGCTGCTGGATCAGGTCAACACGCGCATGGCCGGACCCAACACCGCCATAGGCGACGCCATCGGCGTGGCGATCAAGCAGTTCGAGCACGCCGGCGAACACGACCAGGTACTGATCCTGCTGACGGATGGCAACGACACCGGCAGCGCCGTGCCGCCGGACCGCGCGGCTGCGATGGCGGCCGCGCGCCATATCGTGGTGCACACCGTCGGCATAGGCGATCCGCAAGCGCAAGGCGAGGAAAAGGTCGATTTCGACGCCTTGCGCGCAATAGCCGCCAAGACCGGGGGCCGCTTTTTCCCGGCGCAGGACCAGGCATCGCTGCGGCAGGTCTACGCCGAGCTGGACCGCATCACGCCGCACGAGGTCCGCGAGTTGCGCCATCAGCCCAAGCAGGATTTCTTCTGGGTGCCGCTGGGCCTGGCGCTGTTGCTGCTGGCGGGCTGGCACCTGGCGGCCGCGCTGCGCGGCTGGCGCCAGGGCGCAACGCCGCATCGGCGGGAAGGTGCGGAGGAGGGCGGATGGAAATCGACCTGAGCGCTTTCCATTTCCTGCGTCCGTGGTGGCTGCTGGCGGTTCCGGCCGCGGCCTTGCTGCTATGGCGGCGGCGGCACGAGGACGGCCGGCTCGGATGGCGCAGCAACATTGCGTCCGCGCTGCTGCCGTACCTGACCGTGCGCACGCAGGGCAGCCGCGGGCTGCGCCCGGCGCAGTTGCTGGCCGCCTTGCTGGCGCTGGGAGGCGTCGCCGCGGCGGGACCGACGTGGCAGCAGGACCGCCCGGCTTTCCTGGATAATCTCGCGCCCCTGATCGCGGCGGTGGACCTGTCGCCATCGATGGACGCGGCCGATCTGCCGCCCAGCCGGCTGGAAGCCGCCAAGCGCAAGCTGCGTGATTTGTTGAAACGGCGCGCGGGCGCCAAGACCGGCCTGATCGCGTACGCCGGCTCCGCGCATCTCGTGCTCCCGCCCACCGACGATCCGGCGCTGCCGGACATGTTCGTACAGGCCCTGTCCACCGAGCTCATCGCCGCACCGGGCAAGGACGCGGCCGGCGCCATCGCCCTGGCCGCCAGCCTGCTGCGGTCAGGCGAGGCGGGCGGCACCTTGCTGCTGGTGACGGACGGCGCCGACACCCGCCAACTGGCCGAGGTCGAACGCCTGGCCCGCGCCAATTCCTTCCAGATATTGGTGTGGGCGGCGGGCACGCGCGATGGCGGCATGGTGCGCGACGCCCGCGGCCAGCCCCGCATCGACGCGCAGGGCAGGCCGGTGCTGGGCCGTTTCGACGAGGACGCCCTGAAACAGCTGGCGCGGGCGGCCCGCGCGCCGCTGGGCAGCCTGACCCTGAATGACGACGACCTGGACTGGGTCACGCTGCACGCCGAGCGCCACTACCAGGAGGTCCAGGACGCGGACAAGCCGTTGCACTGGAAGGACGCGGGCTATTGGCTGTGCTGGCCGCTGGCGCTATTGGCGCTGCTGGCGCTGCGGCGCGGCTGGAACATCAACTGGACGGCGTGCCTGCTGCTGGCCTGCGCGGCGGCGTTGCACACGCCACGGGTTGACGCCAGCCCGTTGGCCGACGCCTTCCTCACGCCCGATCAACAAGGCCGCTGGGCCTATGAGCACAAACGCTACGCCGAGGCCGCGGCCCTGTACGCCGATCCATACTGGAAGGGCCGCGCGGCTTATGACGCGGGCGACTACCAGGCGGCGCTGGCGGCGTTCGCGAAACTGGACACGCCCGAAGGCGACTTCTATCTAGGCAATACCCAGGTCCGGTTGCGCAACTATGATGCCGCGCTCGCGGCATATGACCAGGCGTTGCGCCTGCGGCCGGACTTCAGCGAAGCGCGCGACAACCGCGAACTGGTCGCCAGGCTGATCGCCGCCGCCGAAAGCGAGCAGCAGGACGACGACTCGGAGAAGCCCGACGAAACCCGCGTGGACAGCAACAAGGGCGCGGGCAAGATGATCCGGACCGCGGTGCCCGAGGCCGCGTCGGACGAAGTCTGGCTGCGCAACCTGAGCCTGTCGCCCGCTGGTTTCCTGAAACAGAAGTTCGCCATCGAAGACGCGCGCAAGACCGTGCCCGCTCAGGGGCAGCAGCCATGATCCGCCGCCATGCCGCTTTGTTGCGCCACCTGGGTCTGCTGCTGTTGCTTCAATTGAG
Source organism: Achromobacter sp. (assembly GCF_049647645.1). Lineage (GTDB taxonomy): Bacteria > Pseudomonadota > Gammaproteobacteria > Burkholderiales > Burkholderiaceae_B > Achromobacter. The sequence continues at coordinate 946 of NZ_JBARYB010000184.1, read as the reverse complement.
CCTGTGCGCCGGCATGGCGCGCGCCCAGTCCGGGGATGACGGACCGCAACTGCGCGCCGAAGCCCGCATGGCGGCGTCCGGCGACCTGATGGCGGGCGCGACGTCCATCCTGCAGGTCGACGTGCTGACTTCGACCTGGTTCACCCAGCCGCCGCAGCTGCCGGCCCTGGATATTCCGGGCGCGCTGGTCACGGGGCCGTCGGGGCAGGCCGCCATCATCCGGGCCACGATAGGCGGCGTCGCATACAGCGGACTGCGCTTTTCCTATCTGGTCAGTCCACAAGCAGCGGGCAGCCTGCAGGTGCCGGCCATCCACGTCAGCGCGCAAGTGGGACAGGGCTCCGCGCCGCTCGCCGCGCAGACGCGCCCGCTGGAGGTGCGCGCCGCGGGGCCACCGGGCGGCATCGCCGGGCGCGCCCTGGCGGCAAGCGCGGTCCAGGCCAGCCAGCAGATCCGCTATACGGCCGAGCCTCCCGCCGTGGGCGACCACGTCAGCCGCGTTATCACCGTGGAGGCGCAGGGCGCGCAGGCCATGCTGATTCCACCGCCGGCCGCGACCGCCGTGGCGGGCCTCAAGCTGTATCCGTCGGAGCCCGAACTGACACAGCTCTCCGACAGCCGCGGCGGCTTCCTGGGCGGACGACGGGTGGACCGCCTGGACTACGTGATCGAGCGTGGCGGCGCCCATGAGCTGCCCGCGGTGGAGATCCGCTGGTGGAACATCGCGTCCAACCAGGAAGAACGCCTGGTGCTGCCGGCGCAACGTTTCGAGGCGCGGGCGGGCGCTGCCTACCAGACGCCTTTCTCTGTCGAACAGGATCTGCGGGACATGGGCAGGCAGGTGCAGGTGCGCATCCCGGGAGGGTGGCTGGCGCTGGCCGCAGGAATGGCGCTGGCGGCGCTGGCCGGGTGGCTGGGCGCGCCCTGGTTGCGGCGGGCGCTGGCC
>NZ_JBARYB010000183.1:0-46479 GCF_049647645.1 Achromobacter sp. | reverse complement strand
CGGTGGGCGGGCGGATCGCCACGGCCAGCAGGCCGCGCTGCTCCAGTCCGGCTGCCAGCGCCAGGGCGCGGCTTTCGTCGCCCACGATGGCGGGCACGATCTGGGTGGAGGAGGCCCCCGTGTCCAGCCCCATGCAGCGCAGCGCGGCGCGCAGGTTGTCGCCCGCGGTCGCCAGCCGGGCGCGTTCGGCGTCCAGCGTGGGCACCAGATCCAGCGCGGCGTCCATGGCGCCCAGCACCGCGGGCGGCAGCGCCGTCGTGTAGATGAAGCCTGAGCAGGCGTTGATCAGGTAGTCGCACAGCGCGCGCGAACCGGCCACATAGGCGCCGAACCCGCCCAGCGCCTTGCTGAAGGTGCCCATGGCCAGGTCGATGCGGCCGGGCGCCATGCCCGCCAGCCCCATGCCGCGGGGGCCCAGCACGCCGGTGGCGTGCGCCTCGTCCAGGTAGACGAAGGCGCGGTAGCGGTCGGCCAGTGTTGCCAGCCGTTCCACGTCGGTCCGGTCGCCGTCCATGCTGAACACGCTCTCGGTGACGATGAACCGCGTCACGGGTTGGCCGCCGACCTCGGCTTGCGCCTTGGCCGCCAGCAGGCTTTCCAGATGGGCCAGGTCGTTGTGCCGGAAACGGATCTGCTTCACGCCCGCCGCCTGGCAACCGTGGTGCAGGCTGGCGTGGTTGAGCTTGTCGGCGTACAGCTCGACCTCGCCCTGGCTGGCGGCGGCGCGCAGCAGGGCGGGCAGCACGGCCGCATTGGCCTGCCAGCCCGAGGCCAGCAGCAGCGCGGCTTCGGTACCCTTGAGCCGGGCCAGCTTGGCTTCCACCTGTTCGTGCAGGTCCAGGTTGCCGGTCACCAGGCGCGAGGCCTGGGCGCCCGCGCCGTGGCGGGCCGCCCATTCGCGCGAACGCTCGACCAGCAGCGGATGCCGCGACAGGCCGAGGTAATCGTTGCTGGAGAAGTTCAGGACCGGTTCGCCCTCGAGGACCAGGCGTCCCGGGGCGGCGGCAGTGGCCGTGCGCAGGCGGCGGCGCACGCGGCGCGTTTCGGCGCGCGCCAATTCGGAGGAGAAAAGCGGATCCAGCTTGGACATCAATATTTCCGGCAGCGGCCAAGCGGCGGGCGTGCCCGCGCCAGGCCGTAGAATGCGAGCCATTGTAGTGGAGGCGGGCGCCGCCCCTGTCCTGGCCGGATCCGCCGGACGGACGCCAGGCGCGCCGCCGGTATCGAGAGGTGAATCATGCACACGCCCGACTGGGTGGCCCAGGGCCAGCCCCATATCTGGCTACCCTATGCCCAAATGAAGACGGCGACGCCGCCGCTGCCGGTGGTGCGCAGTCACGGCAGCCGGCTTGAACTGGCCGACGGCCGCAGCCTGATCGACGGCGTGGCGTCCTGGTGGACGGCATGCCACGGCTATAACCATCCGCATATCGCCCAGGCGGTGCGCGCCCAGCTGGACGCCATGCCGCACGTCATGTTTGGCGGGCTGACCCATGAGCCGGCGCTGAACCTGGCGCGCCGCCTGGCCGCCATGCTGGGGCCGGGACTGGACCGTGTCTTCTATACCGATTCCGGCTCGGTGGCAGTGGAAGTCGCCATGAAGATGGCGCTGCAGTACTGGCTGAACCAAGGCGAGCGGGGCCGCAGCCGCTTCCTGGCGTTCCGCGGCGGCTATCACGGCGACACCTTCGGCACCATGGCGGTTTGCGATCCGGATGAGGGCATGCACAGCCTGTACCGCGGCATGCTGGCGGAGCACGACATCGTCGACCTGCCGCGCAGCGAGGCGGAGCTGGCCGCGCTGGAGGCGCACCTGGAAGTCCATGGATCCCGGCTGGCCGGCATCCTGGTCGAGCCGCTGGTGCAGGGCGCGGGCGGCATGCTGCTGCATGACCCGGACGTGCTGCGGCGCCTGCGCCGCCTGGCCGACCGCCACGGCCTGCTGCTGATCTTCGACGAGATCTTCACCGGCTTCGGGCGCACGGGCACGATGTTCGCCTTCGAGCAGGCCGGCATCCGTCCGGACATCGTGACCTTGTCCAAGGCGCTGACCGGCGGCACCTTGCCGCTGGCGGCCACGGTGGCCAGCAACCGGGTGTTCGAGGCCTTCTGGTCCGACGATCCGTCGCACGCGTTGATGCACGGCCCCACCTTCATGGGCAACGCGCTGGCCTGCGCGGCGGCTAACGCCTCGCTGGATCTCTTCGAATCCGAACCGCGGCTGGCGCAGGCGCAGGCGATCTCGACGGCCCTGGCGGCGGGCTTGGAGCCCTGCCGCGAGCTGCCCTGGGTGCGCGACGTGCGGGTGCTGGGCGCGATCGGCGTGGTCGAGCTGGACGGCATTGCCGACCGCGAGAGCCTGAAGCGGCGCCTGGTCGAGGCCGGCGTCTGGGTGCGGCCTTTCGGCAATGTGGTCTACCTGACCCCGGCGCTGACCATCGCCGAGGACGAACTGGCCAGCCTGATGCGGGCGGTGGTGGACGTGCTGCGCCAGCAGCGGCCCTGAGCCAGGCGCTCCTGAGCCGGGCCTCCCCAGAAGCGGACTCATCTGGGCCGGGCTCCTCTGATCCCGGCGGGGCCGAGCCCGCCCGCGTTGCCGGGGCAAACCGGCCGGACCCGCCTTGATCCAGATCAAGGCGGTCTTGTAACGCGCTGAGTAACATCGGCGCATGCGAGCAAAATCAATCTTCGCCGTCCCGGCCAGCCTGTCCGACGCTGACCGCCAACAGCGCCGCCATGCGCTGGTGCGCCTGTCGCTGGCGTGGCTGGCGATGATGCAGGTGATGATGTTCGCCTGGCCCGGCTACCTGCGGCACGAGAGCATGCCCGCCGATGCGCTGGAAACGCTGGACTGGGCCATCGTGCTGATGAACTGGGCCAGCTTCGCGCTGACCGTGCCGGTGGTGGTGTATTCGGCCTGGCCGATCTGGCGCCACGCCGGCGACAACCTGCGCCACGGCCGCGCCGGCATGGACGTGCCGGTGGCCCTGGGCATCGTCGCCGCCTTCATTCCCAGCGTCCACGCCACCTACACGGGGCGGGGCGAGGTCTACTTCGACTCGGTCACGATGTTCGTGGCTTTTCTGCTGACCGCGCGCTACCTGGAACTGTGCGCCCGCCAGTCCTTCGGCGGCGCGGCGGGCGGCTTGCGCCACGAGCGCGTGGAGGCGCAGCGCCTGGAGCTGGGCGCGCGCGCCTACCGGCTGGCCTCGCGCTTCGTCATGGCCCAGGTCGCGCTGGCGCTGGCCGCCGCGGCCGCCTGGGCCTACATCGATCCCGCGCACAGCATCCCGGTGATGGTGGCGCTGCTGGTGATGAGCTGTCCCTGCGCCATGTCGATGGCGGTGCCTACCGCCATGGCCTCCGCCCATTCGGCGCTGGCCGCCCATCCCCACATGTCCGACGCGGCGCTGGACGAGTTGCTGGGCGAGGCGCGGCGGCGCGCGCGCCAGAACCTGTACGGTTCGCTGATCTGGCATCTGCTGATGACGCCGCTGGCGCTGGTCGGCTGGGTCACGCCGTGGCTGGCCGCGATCACCATGCTGGTGTCCTCGCTAGCGGTCGCCTACAACTCGTGGCGCTTGTGCCGCCGCGACTGGTCCGGCGGCCTGGCGCCTGGCGCCGCGCTGGAAGCGGCGCAATGACCATCCTCTACCTGCTGTTGCCCTTGTCCCTGCTGTTCGTGCTGGCCATCGGCGTGTCCTTGTGGTGGGCCGTTTTCAACGGCCAGTACGACGATACCGACGACGCGGGGCGAGCCATCCTGCTCGATGACGACAGCGGACCGGCCAGCCGCGGCTGAGCCGCGCGCTTGATATTGCGCCGTGACCCGTTGCGCTGATGCCGCGTTCCCCTGCGCGCAGCCAGATGCTTGATCCAGATCAACGCTGCCCCTAGTGACTAGTCCCATCATTGCAGTCTGGAGCTATTTGTTACTTTAGGGGAAGGGCGATGAACGATTGCGCCGCAATCGCAAGCAAGGCCGACACCTTCAACTACAAGATCGTGAGGCAGTTCGCGCTCATGACGGTAGTGTGGGGCATCGTCGGCATGGCTGTGGGCGTTTTTCTCGCTGCGCAGCTTATCTGGCCGCAGTTGAACTTTGACACCGCATGGCTGAGCTATGGCCGCCTGCGCCCGCTGCACACCAACGCGGTGATTTTCGCCTTCGGCGGCAGCGCGCTGTTCACGACGTCTTACTACGTGGTCCAGCGCACCTGTCAGGCGCGCCTGTTCTGCGGCCCGCTGGCCGCGTTCACGTTCTGGGGCTGGCAGATCGTCATCGTCGCCGCCGCCATCACCTTGCCCATGGGTTTCACCAGCAGCAAGGAATACGCCGAACTGGAATGGCCCATCGACATCCTGATCACGCTGGTCTGGGTGGCCTACGCCATCGTGTTCTTCGGCACCATCATCAAGCGCCGTTCCAAGCACATCTACGTGGCCAACTGGTTCTTCGGCTCGTACATCCTGACCATCGCCATCCTGCACATCTTCAATAACATCGAAATGCCGGTGTCGATGTGGAAGTCCTATTCCGCCTACTCCGGCGTGCAGGACGCCATGGTGCAGTGGTGGTACGGCCACAACGCGGTGGGCTTCTTCCTGACCACCAGCTTCCTGGGCATGATGTATTACTTCGTGCCCAAGCAGGCCGGCCGCCCCATCTATTCCTACCGCCTGTCCATCGTCCACTTCTGGGCGCTGGCCTTCACGTACATGTGGGCGGGCCCGCACCACCTGCTGTACACCTCGCTGCCGGACTGGACCCAGTCGCTGGGCATGACCTTCTCGCTGATTCTGCTGGCGCCGTCCTGGGGCGGCATGATCAACGGCATCATGACCTTGCAGGGCGCCTGGTACAAGCTGCGCACCGACCCGATCCTGAAGTTCATGGTGACGGCGCTGTCGTTCTACGGCATGTCGACCTTCGAGGGCTCGATGATGTCGATCCGCACGGTCAACGCGCTGTCGCACTACACGGACTGGACCATCGGCCACGTGCATTCGGGCGCGTTGGGCTGGGTTGCCATGATCTCCTTCGGCTCGCTCTACTACCTGATCCCGCGCCTGTATGGCCGCGAAAAGATGTACAGCGTCAAGGCCATCGAACTGCACTTCTGGATCGCGACCATAGGCGTGGTGCTGTACATCGCCGCCATGTGGATCGCCGGCGTGCAGCAGGGTCTGATGTGGCGCGATACCGCCAGCGACGGCACCCTGGTCTACAGCTTCGTGGAAGAACTGAAGACGCGCGTCCCGTACTACCTGATCCGTTTGCTGGGTGGCACTTTGTTCCTGTCGGGTGTGTTCGTCATGGCCTGGAACGTGTGGATGACGGTGCGCGGCGCGCAGCCGGTCAACCCCGCCATTCCGCAAGACGATCCCCATGCCGCACGCCAGCCGGTCGCCGTGACCGCCGCGCCGGCCACTGTTTGACGAGGACATCATGGCCAACAAGAAATCTGGTTTCTTTTCCCACCAGACGCTCGAGAAGAACATCGGCTGGATGATCATCGCCAGCATCCTGGTGGTGTCCTTCGCGGGCCTGGTCCAGATCGTGCCGCTGTTCTTCCAGCACAGCACGACCCAGCCCGTCGCGGGCGTCGAACCCTACAGCGCGCTGCGCCTGATGGGCCGCGACGTCTACATTCGCGAAGGCTGCGTCGGCTGCCACTCGCAGCAGGTGCGGGTGCTGGCTGCCGAAGTGCAGCGCTACGGTTCGTATTCGATCGCCGCGGAATCGGTGTTCGACCATCCGTTCCTGTGGGGCTCCAAGCGCACCGGTCCCGACCTGGCGCGCGTGGGCGAACGCTACTCCGACGACTGGCACCGCATCCACCTGCGCGACCCGCGCAAGGTGGTGCCGGAGTCCAACATGCCGGCCTATCCCTGGCTGGAAAAGACCGTCATCACCGGCGAGAACGTGAGCGACCGCATGCGCGCCCTGCGCAAGCTGGGCGTGCCCTACTCGGACGAGGAAATCGCCGCGGCGCCCCAGGCCATCGAAGGCAAGACCGAGGAAGACGCGCTGGTCGCCTACCTGCAGGGGCTGGGCGTGGGCGTGCGCAAGGCCAAGCAGGCGGAAGCGGCGAAGCAGGCGGAAGCTGCCAAGCAGGCCGCCCAGTCCGCCGCGCAGCCGGCCGGCCAACCGGCCGCTCCTGCGGCTGCGGGAGGCTGACCATGCTGGGCTACCTGAGCGCAATCGTCACCGCCATCTCGATGGCAACTTTCTTCGGCATCGTCTGGTGGGCCTGCTCGCGCGGCCGCCAGAGCGCCAACCGCGAATCGGCCATGCTGCCGTTCGCACTGCCCGATGAGTTCGGGCAGGGACAACAAGATGGAGCGAATCGGTCATGAGCGATTTCGTCAATGGCTTCTGGGGGTATTTCATCTCGATCGTCGCCGTGGGCGGCGTGGTCTGGTGCGTCTGGCTGCTGTACACGCAGCGCCGCTGGCTCAGCACCAAGCCGGCCAACGGCAAGGTCGAGGACACGGGCCACGTCTGGGACGGCGACCTGACCGAGCTGAACAACCCGGTGCCGGGCTGGTGGACCTGGATGTACCTGCTGGCCTGCGCCTTCGCGCTGGGCTACCTGTTCTTCATGCCGGGCCTGGGCGAATTCAAGGGCCAGCTGGGCTACAGCAGCACGGAGGAAGTCGCCAAGCAGCAAGCCAAGATGGCCGAGGCCGTGCGTCCGATCTATGCGCGCTTCGAAACCATGGACATTCCGCAGATCGCCCAGGATCCGGGCGCCCGCGAAATCGGCCAGCGCCTGTTCCTGAACACCTGCGCGCAGTGCCATGGCTCGGACGCCAAGGGCGGCCCCAGCTTTCCCAACCTGGCCGACGGCGACTGGCTGCACGGCGGCTCGCCTGAAGCCATCACGCAGACCATCACGCAGGGCCGCGTCGGCGTCATGCCGCCGTGGAAGGCCGCGATCGACGCCAAGACCGCGGGCGACATCGCGCAATACGTGCGTTCGCTGTCGGGCCTGACGGCCGATCCGGTACGCGTGTTCCGCGGCAAGCGCGAATTCGCCAACTACTGCGTGGCCTGTCACGGCGTCGATGGCAAGGGCAACCAGGCGCTGGGCGCGCCCAACCTGACGGACGACGTCTGGCTCTACGGCAGTTCCGAGGCCACCATCGTCAAGACCATCCTCGACGGCCGCGACAACCGCATGCCGGCGCACGGCGACATCCTGACGCCCGAGCAGATCAAGATCCTGACGGCATGGGTATGGGGCCTGTCGAACAAACCGGAAGCGACCGCGAGCGCCGCGCCGGACACGGCAGCGAAGTAAAGGCAGTATCGAGCTTGGATGGGGGCCGCGCGTGGCGCGGCCCCCATATCACTGGACTTACAGCAGGGAGCAGCAAATGGAAGATGGGTCAGCCGCAAGGGTCGGCAATTCGCCTGACGGTGACCCGCCGCCCTGGCGGCCGCACGTGAGGCCGCCGCGTCCCGGGACGGAAACCCTGGAACAGACGCTGGCGGGCGTGCGCAGCAAGATCTACCCGCGGTCCGTCAGCGGCATCTTCGCTCGCTGGCGCATCGCCTTTGTCTTTCTCACCCAGCTGATTTTCTACGGTCTGCCCTGGCTGCAGTGGAATGGCCGCCAGGCCGTGCTGTTCGACCTGGGCGCGCGCAAGTTCTACCTCTTCGGCCTGGTGCTGTGGCCGCAGGACGTGGTCTATCTGGCCGTGCTGCTGGTGATCTCGGCGCTGGCGCTGTTCCTGTTTACCGCGGTGGCGGGGCGGTTGTTCTGCGGCTACGCCTGTCCGCAAACCGTCTATACCGAAATCTTCATGTGGATCGAGCGCAAGGTCGAAGGCGACCGCGTCGCGCGCATCCGCCTGGACGAATCGCCCTGGACCTGGCGCAAGGCGCGCCTGAAGGTCACCAAGCATTTCCTGTGGATCGCGCTGGCCTGGTGGACCGGTTCCACCTTCATCGGCTATTTCGCTCCCATCCGCGAACTGGGCCACGAGCTGTTCGCGCTGCAACTGGGTCCCTGGCAGTGGTTCTGGATGCTGTTCTACGGCTTCGCCACCTGGGGCAACGCCGGCTTCATGCGCGAATCCGTGTGCAAGTACATGTGCCCCTATGCGCGCTTCCAGAGCGTGATGGTGGACCCCGACACCTTCGTGGTCACCTACGACAAGCGCCGTGGCGATCCGCGAGGCGGCCGTTCGCGCAAGGTGGACCACAAGGCCGCCGGGCTGGGCGACTGCGTCGATTGCAGCCTGTGCGTGCAGGTCTGCCCGACCGGCATCGACATCCGCGACGGCCTGCAATACATGTGCATAGGCTGCGGCGCCTGTATCGACGCCTGCGAACAGGTCATGGACAAGATGCAGTACGAGCCGGGCCTGATCCGCTATACCTCGGAACGTGCCATGCTGGACGGGCTATCCACGAAGAGCGCCCGCTCGCATTTGCTGCGTCCTCGCGTGCTGATCTACGGCACGCTGATCCTGGGGCTGGCCATCGCCTTCGTGGTCTCGCTGGCCATGCGCAACCCCTTGCGGGTGGACGTGATCCGCGACCGAGGCGCGCTGGGACGCGAAGTGGCCGGCGGCATGATCGAAAACGTGTACCGCCTGCAGATCATCAATACTTCCGACAAGCCGATGCGCCTGCAGCTTTCCGCCGAAGGCATGCCGGACCTGAAGGTGATGGCGGGGCGGCAGGACTCCGACATGGTCGACGTCGAGGCCGCGGCCAACAAGCTGGTGCCCATGGTCATCCGCGCGCCGGCCGGCGCCCAGCCCGGCGCCCATGCCATCACGCTGCGCGCGCGCGGCCAGGACGGCGAGAACCGTCCGGTCGAGACCGACGAACCCGCCAGCTTCTACGTACCCGACTGAGCACTGAAGAGGACATGCCCATGAATCCCGCCCAACCCGCCAAAGCCGCCAAGCCCTGGTACCGCGAACCCTGGCCCTGGATCCTGATGGCTGGCCCGTTCGCGGCCATGATAGGCTGCTTCATCACGATCTACTTCGCTTTCTCGAACTTCAGCAATCAGCCGATCCAGGAGGGCGTGGTCAAGCGCGGCCTGGTCATCGAGCAGGTAGCGCCCAGCGCCAATCCGTAACCCGGGAGAACAACAGATGGGCTTGCGATCATTGATGTGGATCCTGTGGCCGTCCTTCATGGCGGCCGCGGCGGGGAGCGCGCTGATCTTCGCCCTGATCGATCCCCTGGACGTGGCGATCTTCGGCCATGTCCCGACGGGACGCACGGGCTTCTACACTGTGTCTTTCTTCGTGCTGTGGGTGATGGCAGGACTGTCCAGCACGCTGACCGCCTACCTGATGCCCAAGCCGGACGAAAACGAGGATCTGTAGGGGCGGGGCGCTGCGGCGTCGCGCCCCTGGGGCCTGGCAGGGAGGCCGCCTATACCTTCTTCACGAATTCCGACTTCAGGCTCATCGGCCCGAAGCCGTCGATCTTGCAGTCGATGTCGTGGTCGCTGTCGACCAGGCGGATGCCCTTGACCTTGGTGCCCATCTTGATCACGCCGCCCGATCCCTTGAGCTTCAGGTCCTTGATGACGGTGACGGTATCGCCGTCCTGCAGCACGTTGCCGGCTGAATCGCGATAGACCTTGGCAGCCTCGTCGGAGGATGCGGCGGCCTGCGGCGACCATTCATGCGCGCATTCCGGGCAGACGTAGACGGCGCCGTCTTCATAGGTGTATTCGGACTGGCACTTGGGACAGGCGGGCAATGCGCTCACGTGTGGACCTCGATGTAAAAAACGCGCGATGCGCAACACGCGATTGTACTGCGCCACACCTGCTTTTCCCCGTGTCGCGGGCCGTTTTCCCCCTTGCCTTGCGCGGCCTCAAGCCAGTTCGTCGCCATGCAGCAAGCCCACGAAATCACGCGCTGCCGCGCTCAGCGGCCGGTCCCGGGGCACGATGCTGCCAAAGGCCGTGAGGCTCTGCCGGATCTGGTAGGGCAGTATCGCGAGCAGGCCATGCGCCGCGTAGCGGCTCGCCACCGATTCCGGTATCACGCCTAGCATCGTTGATTTCATCGCCAGGTTGGTGGTGGTCAGGATGGAGGCCGACTCGATCAGTCCCTTGGGGGTGGAGGCGTTGTGCGAACGGAACTCCTGTTCGATCACATCGCGCATCGGGCTGCCGTGCGGCTGCAGGACCCAGGGATAGGCCAGCATGGCCTCGAACGTCACGCGCTTGCGGCCGGCCAGCGGATGGTCCACCGCCGCGATCACCGACAGCGCCTCGTCGCCGATCGGGCGAAAGACGTACTGGCTGTCCGACAGGGTCAGCATGCGGCCGATCACCACGTCCAGCTTGCCCTCGTTCATGCGGCCGATCAGCAGGTCGCTGGTGCCGGTGGAGATTTCCACCGCCAGCAGCGGATAGGTTTGCTTCAGGCGCAGTAGGGCGTCGGTCAGGTGGCCGGGCGATGCCGCCATGATGCTGCCGATGAACAGCTTGCCCGCGCTGCCCAGGCGCAGTTCCTCCAGTTCGCGGGCCAGGGACGAGACCGTCCCGCGCATGCCCCGGAAATATCCCATCACGCACTCGCCGGCCGCGGTCAGCGCCAGGCCGCGGCCGATCCTTCCGTACAGCGGCTGGCCGATGGCCAGCTCCAGTTCGTGCAGCATCTTGCTGGCGGCGGACTGGGTCATATTGAGCTGGCTGGCGGCCGCGCGCAGCGTGCCGCGCTCTTCGATCGCCAGCAGCAGGACGATCTGCCGCATGCGCAGCCGGGCCAGCAGGGTGGGGACGTGGATGGCGCGTTCCATGATTGATCGCCTCAGGTAAACAATTGGTGCAAAAGTTTCATTTTACGGAAACGGAGCTTCTTTCTAAGATGGACCTACAAAAGATTGCCCGTCCGAGGGCAAAGAACATCAACCAAGGAGACAACCATGAAGACTCGGCTATTGGCCGCGATGGCGGCCGGCGCGCTGTGCCTGTCGGCCCTGGCGCCCGTCCAGGCGCAAAGCGCCGACTGGCCCAACAAGCCCATGCGCCTGCTGGTAGGGTCAGCCCCGGGCGGCGGCACCGACGCCATGGCGCGCGCGGTGGCCGACAAGCTGGGGCCTTTGCTCAAGCAAACCGTGGTGGTGGAGAACAAGCCCGGCGCGTCCAATACGCTGGCGGCCGACCTGGCGGCCAAGTCCTCGGACGGCCACACCATGGTGATGGGGGTCTCGACCGCCCATGCCATCGCGCCGCATCTGCTGAAGCTGGGCTACGACAACGACCGCGACCTGACGCCGGTGGTGTTCGTGGGCGCCGTGCCCAACATCCTGGTGGTCAACAACGACGTGCCGGCCAAATCGGTGCAGGAGCTGATCGCGCTGCTCAAGAGCAAGCCCGGCACCTACAACTTCGCCAGCAGCGGCTCGGGCAGCACCCAGCACATTGCCGCCGAGCTGTTCAAGGACGCCACCGGCGTGGAGATGATCCACATTCCCTACCGCGGCAGCGGCCCGGCGCTGGTGGACCTGATGGGCGGCCAGGTGCAGATCGCGTTCGAGACCGCGTCCTCCGTGATTCCGCACATCAAGAGCGGCAAGGTGCGCGCGCTGGCCGTGCTGAGCGCCAAGCGCAACGCCCAGCTGCCCGACGTGCCGACCATGGCCGAGGCCGGCGTGCCCGGCGTGGAAATGAGCGCCTGGTACGGCATCTACATGCCCAGCGCCACGCCGGCCGCCAACCAGAAGCGCATCCATGACGCCGTCAACGGCATTCTGGCGCTGCCCGACACCCAGGCCCGCCTGCAGGCGATCGGCGCCGATATCAACCCGATGACCCAGGAGCAGTTCGCGCAGTTCCACAAAGCCGAGAACCAGCGCTACGCCGGCGTCATCAAGAAGAACAACATTTCCGTGGAATGACCCAGACATGAGCACGCAGCAGAAACCCGTCATCGCCCTGACCCTGGGCGACCCGGCCGGCATCGGCGCCGAACTGATCGCCCGCCTGCTGGCCAGGCCCGAAGCCACGCAGCGGGCGAACATCGTGCTGGTGGGCGATGAGTGGCTCTGGCGCGAAGGCCAGCGGGTGGCGGGCGTGCAGGTCGCGACCCAGCCCGTGGCCAGCATCGAGGCGGTGCGCGGCCGGCCTGACAGCGGCGCGCCCGCCTGGCTGGCAATGGACACCATCCAACCCGGCCAGGTGCGCGTCGGCCAGGCCGAGGCGGCGGGGGGGGCATCGGTGCTGCGCGTGCTCAACGCCTGCATGGACGCGGCGCGCGACGGCCACGTCGACGCCATCTGTTTCGCGCCCTTGAACAAGTACGCCATGAAGCTGGGCGGCCTGGGCCACGACGACGAACTGCACCACTTCGCGCAGTACCTGGGCGTGACCGGCTACTTCTGCGAATTCAACACCCTGGGAGACCTGTGGACCTCGCGCGTGTCCTCGCACATCCCGCTGAAGGACGCGGCGGCGGCGCTCAGCATCGACGGCATCAAGGCCGCGACCCGGCTGATCTACCGTTCGCTGCAGGCCAACGGCGTGGCCGAGCCGCGCGTGGCGGTGGCTGCGTTCAATCCGCATGGCGGCGACGGCGGCACCTGCGGCCGTGAAGAGGTGGACATCATCGCGCCGGCCGTACGCCAGCTCAACGCAGAGGGCCTGCCGGTGCAGGGGCCGTTCCCCGCCGACACCATCTTCCTGAAGGCGCAGGCCGGCGAGTTCCAGGCCATCGTCACCATGTATCACGACCAGGGCCAGATCGCGATCAAGCTGCTGGGCTTCTCGCGCGGCGTGACGGTGCAGGGCGGCCTGCCCATCCCCATCACCACGCCGGCCCACGGCACCGCCTACGACATCGCCGGCCAGGGCCGCGCCAACCTGGACGCCACCTGGCAGGCCTTTCTCATCGCCTGCCGCATGGGCCTGTCGCACCGCGCCTCGCGCGCGCTGGCGGGCTGATCCGCCGCAGTCATTCCATACCTAGAATCCCAAGCAGGAAATCCTCATGAAGATCAAATCCGTCCGCGCCCGCGTCTACGAATGGACCGGCAAGACCGTGCCGCCCCAGGGCAACTTCTGCTCCAACGCCATGGACCTGCTGTATTCCAAGCAGGAAACCATGAGCACCTTCCGCTTCCATGGCTGGACCGTGGTCGAGGTGGAGACGGACGACGGCATCGTGGGCCTGGGCAACGTGGCGCTGGCGCCGCGCGTGGCCAAGGCCATCATCGACCAGTACCTGGCCCCGCTGGTGATCGGGCAGGATCCCTGGGACTACGAATACCTGTGGCAGCGCATGTACCGCTCCACCCACGCCTGGGGCCGCAAGGGCGTGACCATGGCCGCGATCTCGGCCATCGACCTGGCGATCTGGGACATCCTGGGCAAGTCGGTGAACAAGCCTGTCTTCAAGCTGCTGGGCGGCCGCACCAAGGAAAAGATCCCGGTCTACTACTCCAAGCTGTACCGCACCGACCTGAAGGCCATGCAGGAAGAGGCACAAACCTATCTGGACCAGGGCTTCACCGCCTTCAAGATGCGTTTCGGCTATGGCCCCGCGCATCTGCAGAAAGGCGTGTCGGAAAACCTGAAATCGGTGGCGGCGGTGCGCGAGGTGATCGGCTACGACACCGACCTGATGCTGGAGTGCTACATGGGCTGGAACCTGGAGTACGCCAAGCGCATCCTGCCCAAGCTGGAGAAATTCGAGCCGCGCTGGCTGGAAGAGCCCGTCATTGCCGACGACATCGACGGCTATGCGGAACTGAACCAGCTGACCTCGATTCCGATTTCGGGCGGCGAGCATGAATTCTCGCTCTACGGCTTCAAGCAGCTGCTGGACCGCAAGGCGGTGTCGGTGGTGCAGTACGACACCAACCGCGTCGGCGGCATCACGGCGGCGCACAAGATCAACGCGCTGTGCGAGGCCTACAGCGTGCCGGTCGTGCCGCATGCCGGCCAGATGCACAACTACCACTTGACGATGAGCACGCTGGCCTCGCCCATGAGCGAATACTTCCCCATGTTCGACGTGGAAGTCGGCAACGAGCTGTTCTATTACATCTTCGACGGCGAGCCGGTGGCCAAGGAAGGCTTCATCGACCTGGACGACGACAAGCCCGGGCTGGGCCTGACGCTGAAGACCGAATACCTCAAGCACTTCAACATCATCGAATAACCATGGCCACCTACCAGAACCCGCGCTATCGCGGCATATTCCCGGTCGTCCCCACCACCTTCACCGAATCCGGCGAGCTGGACCTGCCCAGCCAGAAGCGGGCGGTGGATTTCATGATCGACTCCGGCGTCGACGGCCTCTGCATCCTGGCCAACTTTTCCGAGCAGTTCGTGCTGTCGGACGACGAGCGCGAAATCCTGACGCGGACCATCCTGGAGCACGTCGCCGGCCGCGTGCCGGTCATCGTGACGACCACGCACTTCAGCACCCAGGTCTGCGCCGCGCGCAGCCGCCGCGCTCAGCAGCAGGGCGCCGCGATGCTGATGATCATGCCGCCGTACCACGGCGCCACGATCCGCGTGTCGGAGGAGCAGGTGACGGGGTTCTTCCAGCGCGTGTCCGATGCGGTGGACATCCCCATCATGATCCAGGACGCGCCGGTGGCCGGCACGCCGCTGTCGGCGGCGGCGCTGGCGCGGATGGCGCGCGAGATCGAGCACGTGGCCTACTTCAAGATCGAGACGGCGGGCGCGGCCTCCAAGCTGCGCGACCTGATCGCGCTGGGCGGCGAGGCCGTGGAAGGCCCCTGGGACGGCGAGGAAGCCATCACCCTCCTGCCCGACCTGGACGCCGGTGCGACCGGCTCCATGACCGGCGGGGGCTTCGCCGACGGACTGCGGCCCATCATCGAGGCCCACCGCGCCGGCAACCGGGATGAAGCCTACCGCCTGTACGAGCGCTGGCTGCCCCTGATCAATTACGAGAACCGGCAGGGCGGCATTCTCAGCGCCAAGGCCCTGATGAAGGCCGGTGGCGTGATCGCCTGCGAGGCGCCGCGGCACCCGTTGCCGGCCATGCGCGAGGAGGTCCGCCAGGGCTTGCTGGAGACCGCCCGCCGCCTGGACCCGCTGGTGTTGCGCTGGGGGCGTTGAGCAAGGACTGCGCAGGCCGCCAAACACACTGTTCCGTCACGCTGAACAAGCTTGTCAGGCGTGACGGTTAAAATCCCCGGCTATCCATCTCGTCGGGGGCGCGTGTGCAGCCGGTCATTTCAGTCCAGGATCTATCCAAACGGTACGCATCGGGGTTCCAGGCGCTCAAGAGCGTAAACCTGGACATCCAGCGCGGCGAGATCTTCGCCCTGCTCGGGCCGAACGGTGCGGGCAAGACGACGTTGATCAGCATCATCTGCGGCATCGTCAATCCCACCGCCGGCCGCGTGCTGGCCGACGGCCACGACATCGTCTCGGAATTCCGCGCGGCCCGCGCCAAGATCGGCCTGGTGCCGCAAGAGATCTCCACCGACGCGTTCGAAAGCGTCTGGAACACCGTCAACTTCAGCCGCGGCCTGTTCGGCAAGCCGGCGGACCACGCCTACGTCGAGAAAGTGTTGCGCGACCTGTCCCTGTGGGACAAGAAGGACAGCCGCATCATGGCGCTGTCGGGCGGCATGAAGCGCCGCGTCATGATCGCCAAGGCGCTGTCGCACGAACCCGCCATCCTGTTCCTGGACGAACCCACCGCCGGCGTGGACGTCGAACTGCGGCGCGGCATGTGGGAAATGGTGCGGCAGCTGCGCGAAAACGGTGTCACCATCATCCTGACCACGCACTACATCGAGGAAGCCCAGGAAATGGCCGACCGCATCGGCGTGATCCGCAAGGGCGAGATCATCCTGGTCGAGGAAAAGCACGCGCTGATGGCCAAGCTGGGCAAGCGCCAGTTGGCATTGACGCTGAAGGCGCCGCTGCCGGGCATCCCCACGGCGCTGGACGCCTTCCAGCTGGACCTGTCCGACAACGGCCACAAGCTGGTCTACACCTACGATAACCAGGGCGGCGGGGAGATTTCCCGGCTGCTGCATGAACTCGCCCGGCTGGAGATCGAATTCACCGACCTGAATTCGTCGGAAAGCTCGCTCGAGGATATCTTTGTCAGCCTGGTGCACAGCTAATCATGAACTTCTACGCGATCCGCGCTATCTACCTGTTTGAAATGGCCCGCGCCTGGCGCACGCTGATGCAAAGCGTGCTGTCGCCCGTGATCTCCACCTCGCTGTACTTCGTGGTGTTCGGCTCCGCCATCGGCTCGCACATGGTCGAGATCGACGGCGTGAGCTATGGGGCCTTCATCGTGCCGGGCATGATCATGCTGGCGCTGCTGACGCAAAGCATCGCCAACGCGTCCTTCGGCATCTACATGCCGCGCTTCTCGGGCACCATCTACGAAATCCACTCGGCGCCTATTTCCTACGTGGAGATCGTCATGGGCTACGTCGGGGCCGCCGCCAGCAAGTCCATCATCCTGGGGCTCATCATGCTGGCCACGGCGCGCCTGTTCGTGTCGTTCGAGGTCGCGCATCCGTTCTGGATGCTGGGCTTCCTGGTGCTGACGGCGGTGACCTTCAGCCTGTTCGGCTTCATCATCGGCATCTGGGCCGACGGTTTCGAGAAACTGCAGATCATTCCGCTGATGATCGTCACGCCGCTGACCTTCCTGGGCGGCACCTTCTATTCGATCAAGATGCTGCCGCCGTTCTGGCAGACCGCCACCTTGTTCAACCCGGTGGTCTACCTGGTCAGCGGATTCCGCTGGGCCTTCTATGGCGTGTCGGACGTCAGCGTCGGCGTCAGCGTGGGCATGACGCTGGTGTTCCTGCTGGCCTGCCTGGTCGGCGTGCGCTGGATCTTCAAGACCGGCTACCGGCTGAAGACCTGACGCCCGCCAACGCGGAGCAGGCGCCTCAGGATTGCGCCGTCGGCGCGCGGCGCGCCATGCCGTCATAGGCGTCGAGCAGCCGCTCGCGCCAGGCATGGACCGGATCGTCCTCGGCCAGCAGTTCCAGCGGGCTGGTGCAGCGCGCCCACATGAACATGCCGAACACGGCATAGTCCGCATAGGCCGGCTGCTCGCCCGCCAGATAGGGCTGCTTGCCCAGCATCTGCCGCAAGGGCAGCAGCGCGGAACGCAATGCGGCAACCTGGTCCTCGTAGCCCGCAGGCAGGTCTTCCAGCTTGCCGAAGCGCTTTTCCCGCGTGGCGCGGAAATAGTCCCGGTCTTTTTCGTGGATCAGGCCGTGGATGCTGGGCAGCAGCAGCCGCGCCAGCGTGGGCACCAGCGTGGTGTCGGCCCATGCATTCGCGAACAGGCTCAGCGCGCGGCCGCTGGCGCCACCGAACAGGGAAGGCCGTTCGGGGAAGGTGTCTTCCAGGTAGCAGGCGATCTGCCAGGAATCGCTGACCACATGCGTGCCGTTTACCAGCACCGGCACCAGCTTCTGGCCGGAAAAGTCGATCGCTTCCTTTTCCGTGAAGCGCCAGGGCACGGTCGTGGCGCTCAGGCCCTTGTGGGCCAGTGCCATGTGGGTCTTCCAGCAATGCGGGCTGAAGCGCAGCGAGGCGTCGGCGCCCGCCAGCTCATAGAGGGTGAGTTCCGGGGTCAAGATACTGCGCTCCTTCTACGTGTCGGTGAGGGAATCCGGAACAGGATAACCGGTTGCGCAGGCAGCAAGGCTGACTGGCGCCCGACAACGCGGGCGCTGGCCGTTCGGCGGGATCAGCTTGGTGCGAGTTCGGCGATGCCAGCGTCATTGCCGCGCGCCGCGACACGCCGGAACAGGCTGACGGCTTCATCAAGGCCAAGATCGAGGTCGAAGCGTTGCCGCAGGCAATCCGCCCAGGCCGAGGCGTCGGCATGTTGGTGTTTCTGCAGGCTGCCGTCGTTGTCGCGGCGGGTGTAGGTATCGTTCACCATCAGTTCGCGGGCGCCGGGCTGGGTGCGGCTGACGAGCAGGCTGTTCAGGAACACCGACTGGGGATGGCTCGACGTGTACCAGTTGCCGATTTCAAAATCCACATCGGCGACGGGTTCCAGCGTATAGCGATATACCGTCTGCCAGCCGGCGGACGTCCGGAATTCCAGGCTTAGCTCATCTGCCGCCTGTGTGATACGGAACACGCCGTGGGGAGTGGTTTGCGCGACGCCGGGCAGGAACTCCAGAGGAGCGGTCTGCGTGGTGGATCCGAAGGCCACGTCGGCGAACCAGCTGCGGCCCTCCAGTTCCACGCGCAACAGCATATGGGTCAGTCCCGTGTGGATTTCCGCGGGCACCTGCCAACGCACCCGCGCGATCAACGGGGTGACCTGAAAGCCCATCTGCCGCAGTACGGCAAGCAGCAGCGTGTTGTGCTCGAAGCAGTAGCCGCCGCGCCGCCGCGCGATCATCTTTTCCGCAACGGCGTCCAGGTCCAGTGGAACGCGCTGGCCGGTGTACGGCGCCAGGTTTTCGAACGGGATGGCTTGCGGATGCAGCAGATGGAGTTGCCGCAGCACGTCGAGCGTGGGCTCGATGGGTCCGCGATAGCCGATGCGGTCGAAGTAGCTTGCAAGGAAAGAATCTGGAATTGTCGTCATTCAGGGTCACCAATTTTGCGGCCCAACAATTGGCCCGGCCAACCGTTCACGTCGAAGGTCGAGATCCGCGCATAGCCGCAGGATTCATAAAAGCGCACCAGGGCTTCGCTGCCGCCGCCGTAGCAGTCCACGCGCAGGCGGTCCACCCCCGCAGCCCGCGCCTGGTCATCGGCAAAGGCCAGCAGGCGCCTGCCGATGCCGCGCGCCCGCGCATCCCGGGAGGCGACCAGCAGTCTCACGTAGACTTCCGGGCCGGTTGCCGCGGGCACATAAGGCATGGCGTCGCCCAGTACCAGCGCGCCATGGATGCCGCCTTCCGGCCCCTCGGCGACCCAGGCCCCGGGCAGCGCGCAGGACTCGGTCACGCGCGCGATGCGCAGGGGCAAAGCCGACCAAGGCTCGCTTCCCCATTGGCCCTCGTTGCCCATGCTGACGAACCAGGCGATCACTTCGTCGAAGATCTGCAATACGGCGGGAGCATCCTCCACGCTCGCGCGGCGGATCGTCAGTTCGTCAGTGGGTTTTGCTGTCAAGGTCAAAATTCCTCCGGGTCTGGGTCGTTCAGGGGATTCCTGCTCGGCTCCATCTTAGAGGCATGGCCTGGTGGAGCATGCCTGGGAGGCGTCAGTCCCACACCAGCTTGAGCAAGGCGGCGGACAGATAAAGGCCGTACCCGAACACCGCATGCGTCACCAGGCTGCGCAGGCGGTTCTTCCAGGGCGTAGGCGTGCGGGATGCGGCGATGCCCGCGCCCATGGCGGGCTGCATCAGGAAGAAGGGCATGACGACGGTGGCCAGGCCCACGGCCACGGCAGGCAGCCAGGTGGGATCGCGCAGCCACGCCGCGCCCTGGACGCCGATCAGCAGAGCGGCGAAAGCGAGACCCACGGCGTAATGGATCGTCCACCCCAGCGGCGATTCGCCCGGTATGGGCGCGGCCCGGCCGATATTGGCGTGCGCGTATGTTCCCCGGCACAAGTGGCCGGCCCAGCGGCCAACCATCGCGTAGCCCAGCGTGGGCATGCCCAGGGCCTTCTGGATCAGGGCCCACAGGTCCATCACGACCGTCGCGCCGATTCCGATCAGTACCACTTTTGCCGCTATTTCCATCGATATCATGTCCGGTCCTCCCATTGCTGAATTCATCGTATGCGGGCATGATAAAAGTTGAAGTCAACTTCAAGTCAAGGAGGGCGCCATGGATATTTCGGAAGTGGCCCGGCGCACAGGCCTGCCGGCCTCCACGCTGCGTTTCTATGAAAACAAGGGTTTGATCGCCGCGGTCAGCGCCGCCGGCGAGCGTCGGCGCTTCGCGCCCGGCGTGCTGGATCAACTGGCGTTGATTGCGCTGGGACAGGAAGGCGGCCTGTCGCTGGACGAGATCCGGGCCATGCTGACTCCCGACGGAGCGCCGCAGGTGGACAGGCAGTTGTTGCTGGACAAGGCCGACAGCATAGAAGCGACCATCAAGCGCCTGCGGGCCATGAGCCAGGGCTTGCGCCATGCGGCGGTATGCCCGGCCCCCAACCATGCGCAATGCCCGACTTTCCAGCGCCTGCTCAAGGCCGCGGCGGGCAGGGTGAAGCAGGGCAGGACGGCGACGGCAAAACAAAAAAACGCCACCCGTCCAGCGAAGGACGGATGGCGCCAGGGCTAGCTCTCGGAGAGCCTTACTTCGCGGCGGGGGCGCCCTTGCTCATGCTCATCACGCGCTGCTTGAGCTGGGGGTCCTGCTGTATCGCCTGGCCGATGCCGTTGAATTCCTCGACGCTCAGGCCGTCGGCCTGCACCAGCTTCACCATCTTGGCGTCGGCTTCCTCGACGACCTTCTGCTTGGCCTGATCCGTCTTGGCGGCGTCGACCTTGGGACGGTATTCGTCGACGACGCCGGAAATCTTCTGCGATGCCGAAGCGAAACGCTGCAATTGCTGGTCGGTCGGCTGGATCGCGGGCGGGGGCGCCATGCGCGGCTGGGCCTGGGTTTGGCCTTGCGGCTGGCTGGCTTGCTGCGCAAGGGCGGGAGCACCGGACAGCGCCGTCGCCAGCACGGCGGCGGACAGGAATGCATAAGTGGAACGCTGCATGAAACCTCCTTGTTCCGGTTGAATGTCGGGCCATGATGACGACCCGCACCGCTCCGGGGCAAGTTTCGCGATGTGTTTTCCTGTGTCGGCAGGCCACGGGATGCGCAAGCGCCCTGGGAGGGAGCCCCCCAAGGGCGCGGCGGAAACGTTTTGCGCGGTTTCGTAGTCGCTGCTGGCTGCGATGTTTCCTTAGGTTTTTGCGGGACGGGTCCTAGATGAGCAACATGCTCAACATCACCAGCGCCAGCAGCAGCACGTAGACGCGGGCGTGCAGATGGTCCGGGATGCGCGGGATCAGCGGCGCGGCCAGGCGGATGCCCGCCAACGAGCCCAGCGCCAGCGCGGCGAAGGCCAGCAGGTCCACATAGCCCACGATCCACGGCGCCAGGGGCGCGGCCAGGCCGCCGGCCGCCGCCATGTAGGCCAGCGTGCCCACCACCGCCACGGGCAGCGTCAGCGGATTGGCCATCGCCGCCGCCTTGGCCATGGGCAGGCCGCGGCGCCGCAGCAGCGGCACGGTCATGACGCTGCCGCCCACGCCAAGGAAGGCTGCGACTGCGCCTATGAGCACGCCGCCGCCCACCAGGGTGCCGCGGTCCAGCGTTCGGGGGCGCTCGTCCCCCTGCGCCATGAAGCCCTGCCGCAGCAGGCAATCCAGGATGGTCACGCCCAGGTAGCCGATGAAGGCATAGCGCACCAGTTCGCCGCTGGCGCGGGTGGCGGCCAGCGCGCCCAGCGCCGCGCCCACGGCGATGAAGCCGGCCAGGGGCCAGACGTAGGCGCGCAGGATATTGCCGGCGCGCTGGTGCTTGCGCGTGGCCGCGATCGAATTCACGATCATGACGCAGGTGGACGTGGCCACCGCGATGTGCATGGCCGCCAGGCCGATGGCGTCGTGCGCGCCGTGCGCGGCTGTCAATACCGCGTACAGCACGGGCACCACGACGAAACCGCCGCCGAAACCGAACAGCACGGTGGTCACGCCGCTCAGGCAGCCGAACAGGGCCAGAATCAGATAGAGCATGCTGCGTCCTTCCAGGGAAAGCAGTCACGATACGGCCGCGGGCCATGGCCCGCTTTCGAGGATTGGACAATAATGTTCGAGTTTCAGCCAATCGACGCGTCGCCGCGCTGGCGGCTCCCCCTCCAGGCTATGCACAATACCCACATCGACCGCTACGACCATCTGGACCGCGCCGTCGTCGCCATCGGCAACGACTATCCGCCTGGCCGGCTGCTGCCGGCCCATGCGCACCGCCGCGCCCAATTGCTTTACGGCGCCACCGGCGTCATGCATGTCGTCACCCGCGATGGCAACTGGGTGGTGCCGCCGCAGCGCGCGGTGTGGATTCCGGCGGGCGTGACGCATCAGGTGCGCATGCTGGACGTCAGCACGCGCAGCGCCTACATCGAGCCCGGGGCGGCGCGCGCGGACCGGGACGCCTGCGAGGTGATCGAAGTGTCGCCGCTGTTGCGGCAGTTGCTGCTGGACGCGGTGGACATGCCGGCCCAGTACGACCTGGCGGGGCGCGACGGCGCGCTGGCGGCCCTGCTGCTGCATGAGGTCGAGCGCGCGCCGGTGCTGCCCCTGCATATCCCGCTGCCGCGCGACAAGCGCCTGGCGCCCTTGTGCAAGGCCTTCATCGCCGCGCCGGACGCGCGCGCCGCGCCGCAGGCCTGGGCAGAGCGCCTGCACATGAGCCCGCGCACGTTCAGCCGCCATTTCCGCCAGCAGACGGGCATGGCGTTTTCGGAGTGGCGCCAGCGCGCCTGCGTGGTGCTGGCCTTGGCGCGGCTGGCCTCGGGCAAGTCGGTGACCGCCATCGCGCTGGATTTCGGCTACCAGAGTCCGGCGGCGTTCTCGACGATGTTCCGGCGGGTACTGGGCCGCCCGCCCACGGAGTACCTGCGCGAGGGCTGAAGGCTGTTGGTACTATGCCGGCACCCATGGCTGCCCCTTCCCGCAGCCGGCCTACGCCATTCCATGACTACTACACAACCGCCGCTATCCATCGGCATCGCCGGCGCTGGCAGCGCCGGACTGGCTGCCGCCCTGGCGCTGGCGCAAGCCGGCCATCAGGTGCGCGTGTTCGAAAAGCACCAGGGTTTCACCACGCAGGGCGCAGGACTGCTGCTGCAGCCGCCGGGAGTGCGCGCGCTCGCCTCGCTGGGCGTGGACGTGGCGGGGCTGAATGTGGGCGCGCCGATCGACCGCCTGCTGGGCCTGTCGCATCGCGGCTGGCGGGTCGTGGATATCGATTACGTCGGCGACGGCGCGCGGGCAGTGACGCGGGCGGCGTTGGGCGGGGTGTTGTTCGAGGCGGCCCGGCGCGCGGGCGCGGAGTTCTCGTTCGGCTGTCCGGTCACGACGCTGGACACGCGCGGGGGCAGGGCGCAGGTGACTCACGGCGCGGGCGATGCCCGGGCCGAATCGAGTTTCGACGTGTTCGTGGTGGCTGACGGCGCGGCCTCCGCGCTGCGCGAGCAGGTCGGGCTGGCGGCGAGTTCGCGGGTCTACGCCTGGGGCGCGTTGTGGGGCCAGTTCTGGACGCCAGGGTGGGCCGGCGCGACGCAGCTGCTGCAGCGTTTTCGCGGGACCCGCGAAATGATGGGCCTGCTGCCCACCGAAATCGGCCCGCAGGGCGTGCGCCTGTCGCTGTTCTGGAGCATCCGCCACGATGCCTTGCCGGCCTGGCGCGCCGCGCCCATCGGCGCCTGGAAGGATCGCATGCTGTCCCTGTGGCCCGAGGCCGCGCCCGTGGTGGAGCAGATCTCGCGGCACGACGATCTGGCGGTGGCCACCTACCGGCACACCTGGCCACGCGGATTGGCCGCGGGCCCGTACTGCGCCGTGGGAGACGCGGGCCACGCGATGAGCCCGCAGCTGGGCCTGGGCACGACCCTGGCCGTGCTGGATGCGCTGGCGTTGGCAGGGGCCCTGGCGCAGCATGGCGCCGCCGCAGGGCCGGCGCGCTACGCCCGTAGCCGGCTGCTGCCGTCGCGCATGTACCAGACGCTCAGCCGCGCCCTGACGCCTTGTTTCCAGGCCTCGGGGCCGGGACTATGGCGCGATCTGCTGTTCGGCGGCGGGCTGCTGGTGCCCGGCATGAAGGCGCTGATGAAGCGCGGCCTGCTGGCCATGCCGCAGCCGGGCGGATCCGGCCGCGGCTGAACGATGCGGGACGGCGCTCAGGCCGCGTACCAGAGCACGGCGAAGAAGTGGCAGACCGTGCCGGCGAGCACGAACAAATGCCAAACGAAGTGGCTGTAGCGCCAGCGGTTGTCGAGCACGAAGAAGACCACGCCGCCGGTGTAGGCGAGCCCGCCCGCCACCAGCCACCACAGCCCGCCGGTGGGTACGCGCTCGATCAGGGGATTGACCGCGATGATCACCAGCCAGCCCATCGCCAGGTACAGGCCGGTGGAGATGGCGGGACGGTTGAGCCGCTTGCTGGCTTTCAGCCCTACGCCCAGCAGCGCCATGCCCCAGACCAGGCCGAACAGGGTCCAGCCCCAGGGCCCGCGCAAGGCGCCCAGGGCGAAGGGAGTGTAGGTGCCCGCGATCAGCAGATAGATGGCGGAATGGTCCAGCACGTTGAACAGCTGCTTGGCGCGACTCTTGGGCAGCGCGTGATAGATGGTGGATGCCAGGTATAGCAGGCACATCGTCGCGGCGAAGACCGCTGCGCCCGCGATGAATGCGGCGTCGCCTTGGCGCACGGCGGCCAGGATCAGGATCGGGGCGGAGGCCAAAGCGCCGGCGGCGCCGACGCCGTGGCTGATGGCGTTGGCGATTTCCTCGCCCAGGGTCTGAGGTCTGTCGTTGGGGAACATGAATGCGTCTTGGTTGGTTCAGGTGTACACCTTAGGCGCTTTGGCGCGGCGGCTCAAGCCGGCAAGCGGGCTTGGCGCGCCTGGCGTACCGTCCGCTTGATCTACTGCAAATCGCGCCGTGGACCGGCGCCCGAAAAGGACTGTCTGGAAGTTACCCTGTGATACATTCAGCGCGCAAGCAAACGCAGGTTTACTGGCCGAGGCCTCGCAATGGCGCGCAGTTTTACCAATCTGTTTTTCAAGGCCGCGAAGAAGTTCGGCAAGTTGCAGCGCGCCGCAATGCGCATGGCCGTTCCCAAGACCGCCAAGAAGTCTGGCGCGCCCAAGCGCAAGGCGGCCAAGCCGGCTGCGGCAGCCTCCGCTTCCCGCAGCGCCACCGCGCCTTCGTTGGGTGTAGGCCGCTGGGAAGCCTCCAGGCAATTCTCGGACGGGCAAGGTCGCCGTCTCACCTTCGCGCGCTACACGCCCGCTGCCGCGCCACGCTCCGGCATGCCGCTGGTGGTGATGCTGCACGGCTGCAGACAGACCTCGCTCTCGTTCGCCCGCGGCTCGCGCATGAATCAATGGGCCGACGCCGGCGGCTTCATGGTGCTGTATCCGCAGCAATCCATGACTCGCCAGGTGCAGCGCTGCTGGCGCTGGTTCCAGCCGGACGACGCGCACGGCGGGGCGGAAGCCGACCTGATCGCCGCGCTGATCCGCGCGGAGTGCGCCAGGCATGCGCTGGACCCCGAACGCATCTACATCGCGGGCCTGTCCGCGGGCGCGGGCATGGCCGCGCTGGTGGCCTTGCGGCATCCGCGGCTGATTGCCGCCGTGGCCATGCATTCCGGGCCGGTGGCAGGCGACGCCCATAGCGCCACCGGCGGCATCGGCACCATGAGGCGCGGCGCGCTCAAGCCGCTGCTGCCCCTGCTGGAAAAGGTCGCGGACCCGGCGGTGTTCCGGCTTGGCATGCCCGCCATGATTCTGCAAGGGCAACTGGACCCCACAGTGGCGCCGCGCAACGCCAGGCAGTTGTTCGAACAGTTCCGCGCCGTGAACGACCTGCCGCCGGAAAGCGTGCCGGTCGAGCGCGTGCTGGGCCTGGGCACCGACAAGTCCTACCGCCGCGTGGACATGCTGCGCGGCAGCCGGACGGTGCTGCGGCTATGCGAAATCACGCTCGTGGAGCACGCCTGGAGCGGCGGCGATGCCTCAGTGCGGTATCACGCCCGTAGCGGGCCGGACGCCTCGGCGCTGATCTGGCGCTTCTTCCAGGGACAGCGCCGCGTGGCCCGAGGGCAGGCGGAATAGATCAGGGCCCAGGCGCCGTGTTTTCGAGCGCATAGGGGGCCGGAGCCCGGCCACCGGCACGGCGGTAAGATCAGCGTATTCCCGGCGCGCCGACGCGTCCCGCGCGGGCCGCCCAGTTCCTGTCCGGAGTCCCAGCCATGTCTCTTTCCATGTATCAGGCCAGCGTGCCTGCCTTTGTCCGCGGCCTCAACGTATTGGCCGCGCTGCTGCAAAAGGCCGCCGATCACGCCGCGGCCGCCGGCATCGACCCGGCCGAACTGGTCAATGCCCGCCTGGCGCCCGACATGTATCCGCTGAGCGGCCAGGTCCAGCGCGCCAGCGATGCGTCCAAGTTCGCCGTGCAGCGCCTGTCGCGGGTGGAAGCGCCCAAATTCCCTGACGAGGAAACGACCTTCGAGCAATTGCAGCAGCGCATCGCCGCCACCATCGCGTATTTGCAGGAGGTGGCGGCGGACAGGCTGGAAGGCGCCGAAGGCCGCAAGGTCACGCTGGCGTTCGGCGACTTCAAGCAGGACTTCCGCGGCGACGACTATCTGCTGACGTTCGCGCTGCCGAACTTCTACTTCCACGTGACGACGGCCTACGCCATCCTGCGCCACGCGGGAGTGAAGATCGGCAAGCTGGACTTCCTGGGGCCGTACTCGCAGCCTGCCGCTTAAGCCGGTTTCTTGGCCTGGTCGCCGCAGCCTTCCATCGGGCCCATCTTCGCCATGTTCTCCTGCACCTCTGCCGGCGTCAGGTCGAACTTGTGCGTGGCGATGGACCAGCGGTGCCCACAAGGGTCCACCACCTGGCCGTAGCGGTCGCCCCAGAACATGTCCGCGACGGGCATGGTCACCTGGGCCCCGGCCGCCACCGCCTGTTTCATGGCGGCGTCCACGTCATTGACGTAGAGATGCAGCGTAACGGGCGTGCCTTTGAGGGCCTTCGGGCCCAGGCTGCCCCATTCGGGGAAATCGTCCATCAGCATCATCACGGAATCGCCGATGCGTATGGCGGCATGCATGATCTTGCCGTTGGGGCCGGGCAGCCGGGCCAGTTCCTCGGCGTTGAAGGCCTTTTTGTAGAAGTCGATGGCTTGCGCCGCGCCTTCGCACACGATGTGCGGCGTGAGCGTGTGCATGCCTTCGGGGATGGGTTTGCTTGCCGGGTTAGCCATGGGGTGTCTCCAGAATGTTCAGTTTGAAAGGGCGGGGAAGGATTCCCGATCGCCTCAGTTTCCTACCAGCGTGGTGAAGCCGCCCCAGCACATCCGTTTGAAATCGAACACGCCTTCGCAACAGTTCTCCGACAGGCGCGGGTCGGACATGACCTTGGCGTTGATCCGGTCGCGGTCCGCCTTGTTGGCGTAGGTGATCCAGGCGAACACCACGGTTTCTCCGTCGCGCGCGCCGGCGGCGGCGCTGAACGAGCCGAAGCCTTCCTTGTCGATGTCTTCCGCCACGCATTCGCGGTAGTCCAGCGCGCCGTGTTCGAGCCAGATCGAATGGGCCTGTTGCGCCAGTTTTCGATAGGTTTCGAGGTTGGCCTTGGGCACCGGCAGCAGGAAACCGTCTACATACTTTTCCATTAGTAACTCCTTGGATCCACGTTGTTTTGTTCCGCGCCAGGACGCCCGCAAGCCGTCTCTGCCGCAGTCCGGATCTCATTCCGGTAAGTGTCACTGTATCGGGATCGGCAGCGATTTCCGATAGGCAATTGCGACAATCTTGAGGGTGGATTGCGACAGCCGGCAGGCGTATGCTTTGCAGGATGAAAAACGTCGCTTTCCTGCTGCCGCTCGGGGCCAATATCGCCTCGCTGGAAACCGCCAGGCACGGCTTCCTGGTCGCCAACGAATACCTGGCCGCGCACGGTCGCGAGCCCAGGTTTACGGTGCGCACGCTGGCCCTGACCCGCGAAGTCCGTCTGGACCAGGGCCGCATCACGGTGCAGGCCGACATGGTCCTGGCCGATGCCCACGACATCGACATCTGCATCGCGCCGCCGCTGCTGGGTTCGGTGTCCGACGCGGTGCTGTCCAACCGCGAACTGATTGAATGGCTATCGCGCCATCACCGCGACGGCGGCGAAGTCGCCAGCCTGTGCATGGGCGCTGCGCTGCTGGCTGCGGGCGGTGTCCTGGACGGCCAGCAGGCGGTGGTGCATTGGGTGGCGCAGAACCTCTACGCCAGCCTGTTCCCCAATGTGCAATGGGTCAGCGACCGCGTCGTGATGGCGGACAATGGCATTTACACCAGCGGCGGCGCCTTCTCCGCCGCGCACCTGGTGCTGCACCTGATCGAAAAATACACCGACCGCGACACCGCCATCTGGTGCGCCAAGTACTTCCAGCTCGACTGGAGCCGCCAGAGCCAGTTGCCATTCGCGGTATTCGTGGGGCAGAAGTCCCATGCCGACGAGGTCGTGCGCGCGGTGCAGGACTACATCGAAGGCCGCTACACGGAAAAGATCACCGTCGAGGAACTGGCGGACCGCCACGCCCTGGGCCGCCGCACCCTGGAACGGCGCTTTCGCCAGGCCACGGGCAACAGCATCGTGGAATATGTGCAGCGGGTGCGCGTGGAAGCCGCCAAGACGCGCCTGGAAACGTCGCGCAAGAGCGTGGCGGAAGTCATGTACGAAGTCGGCTACAACGACACCAAGGCCTTCCGCGACATTTTCAGCAAGTACTGCGGCATGTCGCCGGTGGGCTACCGGGAACGCTACCACTTCCAGTAGAGGCTTCGGGTCTGATGCGGGTACGTGCGCGCGTCTCCAAGCCTGCCGATCCCGGGCTGGCTACCTGAGTGGCGTGGCCGCCACCCTGTCCGGATACCAGGCGGTGAATTTCATTGCGCCGGCCAGCGCCGCCACCGTCACCGCAATCGCGACCGCCTGCGGCAGCTGCGGCTGGTACAGCAGCAACGCGTCGGCCGCCACCATGGTGGCAAAGGCCAGCGCCCAGGCCGCGGCGACGGCGTAGTTCATGCGGGCGTAGCGGCGGTTCTTCCAGACATATTCCGGTTCTTTTTCCCGCGCGTATTCCAGCGCGAACGGCCGGCGCAGCGCCAGCGTCAGCAATACCAGGACCAGTATTCCGGCGTCGACCCGCAGGCGCGCCTGGGCAATCGTCCAGGAATCTCCGTCCGCCATCGGGGCATACAGGGTCAGCCCCAAGAACAGCAGCAGGGTGCCGGTTTCCAGGATCTTGATGCGCCGCTCGGGGCTGAGCCAGTCGCGCAGCACCAGCCCGGCGGATACGAAGGCGCCGGCCGCAAGTCCTTCCAGTACGCCGACGGTTCTTTCAATAATGACAAACACGATGAATGGCGTGAACGCCAACAGGATATTCATCTTGGTTCCCCGACCTTGAGCGCGCGCCCCTGCGCGGTTGCAGCGTCGCCTTGAGAATCAAGACGCGAACTTGTCTATTTACGCCTGTCCGCCAGGGTGCGGCATATGACGCCGTTCGCCTATCGCCTGGATGGTGGAGCGCGGATGGACCCTTACCCCGGCGGCCTGTTGCGGTATCAGCCATCTGGCTGGCGCCGGCCGGTCAGGAGGAACTAGTGCGAGGATGGCGTGCGGCCCGCGGGGCCTGCGGCTTTCGGCTTCATCCCCGGCACGAAGACGCCGGCGTTGATCCGCCGCCGGGCCTCGGCTACTGTCATGCGTTGAGCGAAACCCTGTCCCCGAGGAAACCATGACATCAGCACTTCCGTCCACGACCCTGAGCGTGGACCCCGCCTGGATCGATGAGTACGGCCACATGAACGCGGCCCATTACGTGGGCATCTTCGACCGCGTCGGCTTCCAGCTGCTGCGCGAGGTGGGGGTGGGGCTGGACTACACCGAGGCCACGCGTTGCGGCATCTACACGATGAATGTGCACGTGGCCTACCTGCGCGAAGTGCTGGCGGGCGATCCGCTCGCGCTGCGCATCCGCCTGCTGGAAGCCGACGACAAGCGCCTGCTGTGCCTGATGGAGTTGATGCAGACCCGCGACGGCTACGTCGCGGCCACGATGGAGCAGCTTTCGCTGCACGTGGATCTGGAAACGCGGCGCGCCAAGCCGTTCCCGCCGGAATTGGCGCAGCGGCTGGCGCGCACCGTTGCGGAGCACGCCGCCCAGCCGCTGCCGCCAGGCTATCGGCGGCTGCTGCCGCTGAAGCCGCCGCGCTGAGCCATTCCGGATGGCCTAGCGTGCGACCGCGATCGGCCGGTCGCCGGAGATCGTGGTGCGGTGCATCTCGCGGTCGAAGCCGTCGTAATCGTTCATCGCCAGATGCTGGGTGCAGCGGTTGTCCCACAGCGCCAGCGAGCCCGGCGTCCAGCGGAAGCGGCAGGTGAATTCCGGCCGCGCCGCATGGCGGTACAGGAATTGCAGCAGGGGTTCGCTTTCTTCCTGGGTCATGCCGTCAAAGCGCAGGGTGTAGGTGCCGTTCACATACAGCGCCTTCTTGCCCGTCGCCGGGTGCACGCGCACCACCGGGTGGATGACCTCGCCGGCGGCGCGGTCGTCGGTGCGCACATCCATTTTGTGGGCGGGGTCGCCATTGTTCACCACGGCGCCGCCCGCGCCATAGGAGCGGACCGCGCTGTGCACCGCGCCCAGCCCGTCCAGGATCTGCTTCAGCTTGTCCGACAGTGCGTCATAGGCCCGGTACATGTTTGCCCACATGGTGTCGCCGCCATAGGGCGGGATGACGCGGCCATACAGCGCCGAGCCCAGCGGGGGCTCTTCGGCGTAGCTCATGTCCGTGTGCCACAGGCCGCCGAATAGGCGCCGGGTGGTTTCCGACTTGCCTTTCATCACGGGCAGGATGGTCGGGTGTCCGTCCAGCGCCCGCACGAACGGTACTTCCAGCAGCTCGCCGAAGCGCGAGCTGAAATCGATGTGCTGCTGCGGGGTCAGTTGCTGGCCGCGGAAGAACACCACCAGATGCTCGTGCAGCGCGGCGCGCACTTCGTCGAATTGATCGTCCGACAACGGCCGCGACAGATCGATGCCGCGGATTTCGGCGCCCAGCGCGCCGGCTATCGGCTGGGTTTCCAGATGGCGATACGTGCTCATGCTTGTCTCCTTGCTTACTGAAGCTTGATCTGCGCCTTGCTGACCAATGCGCCCCATTTGTCGGTTTCGGCCGCGATGTAGCGGCCGAAGTCGGCCGGCCCCTCGGCCGAAATGATGCCGCCCATGGCGCCTATCTGTTCGCGCACGTCAGGCATGGCCAGCACCGCCAGCAGTTCCTTGTTCAAGCGCTCGATGATGGGCTTGGGCGTGGCCGCTGGCGCCAGCACGCCAAACCACCCGGCGATCTCATAGCCCGGCAGGCCGGCCTCGGCCATGGTCGGCACATCGGGTAGCTGGGGCGAGCGCGCGGTGCTGGTGATCGCCAGCGCCCGCAGCTTGCCGGCCTTCACCAGCTGCAGCGCCGAGGGCATGTTGTCGAACATCATGGGTACGTGGCCCGCTACCGTGTCGTTCAGGCCCGGCGCGCTGCCGCGGTAGGGCACGTGGGTCAGGCGCAGGCCCGCCGACGACGCGAACAATTCGCCCGCCAGGTGCAGCGAGGTGCCCGTGCCGGGCGTGGCGTAGTCCAGCGGCGCTTTCGACTTTTTGGCGTAGGCGATCAGTTCCTGCACCGAGCGCACCGGTACCGAGGGATTGACCACCAGCAGGTTGGGCACGCTCATCAGCATGGTGACGGGCGCCAGGTCCCGCTGCGGCTTGTAGGGCAGGTCTGGATAGAGGGCGGGGTTGATGGAGATGGGGCCGATATTGCCCATCACGATGGTGTAGCCGTCGGCCGGCTGCTTGACCGCGAAATCGGTGCCTATGTTGCCGCCGGCCCCGGCCTTGTTCTCGACGATGACGGGCTGGCCCAGCCGCTCGCCGAGCTTGTGGCTGACCAGCCGGGCCAGCATGTCCGTCGATCCGCCGGGCGGATACGGCACGATCCATTTGACCGGCTGCGCGGGCCACGTTGCTTGCGCCGCGGCGGATCCCGTACAGAACACGAGACCCGCCGCCAAGGCGAGTGCGATGCGTTTCATTGATTTATCTCCTTCCCTGGCTCGCCGGTCTTGCCGGGAGCATCGTTTATGTGTATTGTTCACCTAGTGATCAATACGTTTATTAGGTGAACGATTGAAGAATAATAGATCGATTCAGCGGTGTCTATCCATCATGCGAGCCTTCCGTGGCAACGGCCGGCCCACGCTGGCCGAGCTGGCGCGCGCTGTCGACTTGCCGCACGCGACCGTGCTGCGGTTCCTGCAGACGCTGGAAGAAGAGGGCTATGCCGCGCGCGAAGACAGCCGCTGGCGCCTCACGCCGCAGGTCTTCGAACTGGGGTTCGCGGCCATGGAAAGCCTGGGGGTTACGGAGGCCGTGCAGGAGATCCTGCAGAACCTGGCTGATGCCTATTCAGGCACTTCCAATTTGGGCGAGGCGAATCCCGAGGGCGTGATCATCATCGGCCGGGCCATGGCGCCGGCCGAGCGCCGCCGCCTGGTGGTGATGAATCTGCGCGTGGGCAGCGTGTTGCCGCCGGCCAGCGCGCTGGCTGGCGGCTTGCGCCTGGCGCCGGGGCAGTGGACCCGGTTCGACTATCCGGACAGCAATCAGGTGTCGGTGGCCGTGCCGGTGCCGCAGGCAGGCTCGCGTCTGCTGTCGGTGGGGATATCGGTGGCCGCGCCGGAAGTGGAAGGCGACCGGCTGGAGACCGACATGGTGCCTGCCTTGCAGCAGGCGGCGCAGACCATCGCCGGGGTGATCCGGGTCGGCGTGGTGTGAGCGGGGGCGGGCGGCGTTCTGAACGCGCACGGGTCAGCGCGCAGCGCCGCTCAGGCCGGTCGGTACGCTGCCCCGCGCAGTAGCTTGCCGGGCAGTTCGCCCGTGGCTACGCCGCTCTCGAAGATCGGAACCCCATTGACCAACGTGGCCACATAGCCGTCGGCGCGCTGGATCAGGCGGCGGCCGCCGCCCGGCAGGTCGAACACCATTTCCGGACAATGCACGCGTACGGCAGCGGGATCGATGATGTTGACGTCGGCCTTGTAGCCGGGCTGCAGCAGGCCGCGGTCCACCAGCCCGTACACGCTGGCGGTGTCGCGCGTCTGCCGCTTGACCACGTGTTCCAGTTCCAGCAGCGGGCCGCGGCGGCGGTCGCGGGTCCAGTGGCTGAGCATGAACGTGGGCATGCTCACGTCGCAGATGTAGCCGCAATGCGCGCCGCCGTCGGACAGGCTGTTGACGGTGTTGGGGTGCTGCATGAGCTGGTGCAGATGGTCCAGGTTCTCGTACGAATAGTTGAAGGACGGGTAGTACAGGATCGCCTGGCCATCGTTCTCCAGCATCAGGTCGTACACGATTTCCAGCGGCGCGCGGCCGTCGCGCTGCGCCATGGCGGCCACGCTTTCCTCGGGCAGCGGCTCGTAGTCGGGATTGCTGCCCAGGCGGTAGATCTTGTGGAAGCTGCTGAACAGCGTTTCGGCGCGGCGATCCAGCAGGCCGCGCTGTTCGTTCATGATGCGGCTGCGCGTGGCGGGGTCGCGCAGATGGGCCAGTTTTTCCGCCAGCGGCAGAGCATGCAGCGGCTGGTAGCTGGGATGCGCGATGAACGGGTGCAGCGTGCTCTGCCACGAAAACAGTATGCCTAGCGGCCGGCCGCTGATGCCGGCCAGCAGCGGCACGCCTTCGCGGTGCGCGCGGTCCAGGCTGCTGGCGATCTGCTTCCAGACGTCGGGCGCGCCGTCGGTCTGCTGCAGGTTGAACAGCACGGGCAGGCGGTTGTGGCGCGCCAGCTGCTCCAGCCAGGGCATTTCGCCTTCCATGGCGGGATGGTTGGCCGTCATCTGGAACACGCCGTGCCCGACCTCGCCCATGACCGAGCCGAGCGCGGTGATTTCCTCGCCGGTGGCGAAGGTGCCGGGCGGATACTTGCGCTCGTCGTACTTGTGCAGGAAGGTACGCGAGGTGGAGAAACCGACCGCGCCCGCGACCAGCGCTTCGCGCACAACTTCGCGCATGGCGATCAGGTCGGCGGGCGAGGCTTCGTCGTGGTGGATGGCGCGCTCGCCCATCACGTAGGCGCGCACCGCGCTGTGGGGGATCTGCGCGCCCACGTCCAACGCCTTGGGGCGGCGGTCCAGCGCGTCCAGGTATTCGGGAAAGGTCTCCCAGTCCCACTGGATGCCTTCGGACAGCACCGAGCCGGGGATGTCCTCGACGCCTTCCATGACCTTGATCAGCCATTCGCGCCGCTCGGGCTTGACGGGGGCGAAGCCCACGCCGCAATTGCCCATGATGGCGGTGGTGACGCCATGCCAGGTGGAGGGGCTGAGATAGGGGTCCCAGGTGGCCTGGCCGTCGTAGTGGGTGTGGATGTCGACCCAGCCCGGCGCCACCAGGCAGCCGTCCGCGCGGATCTCGCGGCGCGCGGCGCCGGCCCGGCCTTCGGCCTGGACCACGCGTCCGTCTTCTATGGCCAGGTCGGCCTGGTAGCGGGGCTGGCCCGAGCCATCGACGATCGTGCCGCCGCGTATGACCAGATCATGCATTGCGTTCTCCTTTCGATACGCGCCGGAGCTATTGAAGGACCAGGCCGATGCGCTTGATCACGGCGCCCCAGCGTTCGCTGTCCTGCTGGACGATCTGCGCGAATTCCTTGGGACCCGCGCCGCTGACTTCGTTGCCCTGGGACACGATGCTCTGGGTCACCTCGGGCGAGTCCAGCGCTTCGCGGAAGACCTGGGCCACGCGCTCGGCCAGCGCCGGCGGCATGTCGCCGGGGCCGAAGATGCCTTGCCAGCCGACGATGTCCAGGCCGGGTATGCCTTGCTCCTTCAGGGTGGGCAGGTCCGGCAGCACGCTCAGGCGGCGGTCGGTGGCGGGGCCCAGCAGCTTGACCTTGCCGGCGCGCGCGTTCTCCACGGCGGTGGCCGTGCCGTCGAAGTAGACCTGGACCTCGCCCGCCAGCAGCGCGCGGCTGGCGTCGGCGGTGCCCTTGTAGGGCACGTGCACGATGTCGATGCCGGTTTGCTGCTTCAGGATCTCGCCGTTCAGATGCGAGGTGGACCCCGGGCTGTAGGAAGCGAAATTCAGCTTGCCCGGATGGGCTCGGGCATAGTCGATCATCTGCGCCGTGGTCGAGAACGGCGCGTCCTTGTTGGCGACCAGCACGGTGGCCGAGCGCACCACCTGGATGACCGGAGTGAAGTCCTTCACCGGGTCGTAGGGCAGCTTCTTGTAGAGATGCGGATTCTGCGTGTGGGTGACGACGATGGTGTAGAGCAGGGTGTAGCCGTCGGGGTTGGCGCGGGCCACTTCCTGCGCGCCTATCATGGTGCCGGCGCCGGGCTTGTTGTCGACGATGACCGGCGCGCCGGTGCGCTGCGTGACCTTCATCGCCAACATGCGCGCCAGCGCGTCCGACCCGGATCCGGCCGGAAACGGCACCACCAGGCGGATGGGCTTGCCGCCGCCCGGCCAGGGCGGCGCCTGGGTAACGGGGGCGGCAGCCGCCGAAAGACAGGCCAGGGCGCCCAGCATCGCAGCCCCGCTGCTACCCAACAGCTTCAAAAACGACTTGCGGTTCATGTTGTCTCCTCCCGGGGGGGTAGGCAATGTCTTGCATTGCTCTGGAATGAGGTTCACCACAGGGCGGCCGGTGCTGCATTTTTCCGTCGCGGCAAGTCTTTTGTAGTCTTGCGTTTGCGCGCAATCAAATGCATATTTAGCCCAATATTGATGAGAAAAATACATGAGCCTCACAATACGGTCGCTCCAGCACTACGCCGTGCTCGCCGAGGAAAAGCACTACTCCCGCGCGGCGCAAAGGCTGCATCTGACGCAGTCCGCGCTCACGCGCAGCATCCAGTCGCTGGAAGACTCGCTGGGGCTGGTGCTGGTGGACCGGGCCTCCACGGGCGTCACGCCCACGCAGGCCGGGCGCATGGTGCTGGAGCGCGCGCAGCGCATCCTGGGAGAAACCCGCGACCTGCGGCGCGAAGCCGAACTGATCCGCGGCCACGACACGGGCCGCGTGAACCTGGGCGTGGGGGCGTTTCCGGCGGCCGGCTTCCTGTCGCCGCTGCTGGTGCGCATCGCGCGCGAGCATCCGGGCCTGAGCGTGCACGTCGAGATCGAAAGCTGGCAGCGCCTGCTGGACAAGCTGCAGCAGGACAAGCTGGATCTGGCCGTGGCGGTGACGCACAGCCTGCCGCCGCCCGGCGATTTCACCGTGCGGCCCTTGCCGCCGCAGCATGGCGGCCTGTTCACCCGCGCCGGCCATCCGCTGCAGGGCCTGGGCAAGCCGCGCCTGCGCGCGGCGCTGGCGCAGTACCGCCTGGCCGCCACCGACCTGCCGCTGCGGGCGCGCGAGTACCTGGCCCGGCTGTATCAGGTGGCGCGGCCGGAAGACCTGCCCATCGCCTTCGAATGCGATAGCGTCGCCACGCTGCGCGACGTGGCGCTGGGTAGCGACGTGGTGCTGTTCTGCACGCGCGAGGCCATCGCGGCCGAACTGGCGCAGGGCGTGCTGGAGCCGCTGCCGCTGTCCTATCCGGCCGCCGGCCCGCTGACCTACAGCGTCATCCACCGAGCGCGCCGCACGCTTTCCCCGACCGCGGAGCGGGTCATCGAACTGGTGCAGGATCTGCTGTCGGGCGCGGCAGCGCCGCGCGCCGCCTCCGGGAGGAAGCGCCAGCCCCGGCGCTAACGTCCTGTCCCACGGCAACTGCCGGGTCGGGCAGGGCTCCAGCCGCCGCTTTTACATCCGCTCGCCCGGCAACGCGCTGGCCTGCTTCACCCAGTCCGAGAACTGCGCCTCGTCCAGCTCGTCGTCCTCGCGGATGTCGAGATAGCGCGTGTCCTCGCTCTTGGACGGTCCCGGCGGCTCGGGCAGCAGCCTTGCGCCGCGGAAGAACGCCACCTTCACGTACTTGGTAAAGCAGTGAACGCTAAGGAACCAGCCTTGGCCTTCCATGCCATACAGCGGCGAGTTCCACTTCACCGCCTTCTGCACGCCGGGCGCGGCGTGCTCGATCAGCGCGTCCAGGCGGCGTCCGAGGTCGCGCTTCCAGCCCGGCATGGCCGCGATGTAGGCCTGCACCGGCGCGTCGCCCGCGCCCTTGGCAATTTGTGGATTGCCGCCGGATAGCAAAACGGGTTGCGAGCCGGCTTTCTTGAGGGTTTTTGCCGACTTGAGCGAGGGTTTTTCTGCCATGCATGGGCTCCTTCGTTGGTGGGAGGGCGCGCGGTCGGTCCGGCCACGTGATTCGCTTGACTTCAAGTCGACTTGAAGTGGAAGACTATCTGCATTCCGGCAAAAGGCGGACAGGATATGTTCCCTTGCTGCGGGCCATGACGAGACATCAGGGAGTTCAAGCATATGTGGGATGAACGCTACGCCGTTGACGAGTATGTGTACGGGACCGAACCGAACGCCTTCCTGGCTGAGCACGCGGGCCTGCTTTCCGGGCCGGTGCTCAGCGTGGCCGAGGGGGAGGGACGCAACGCCGTCTTCCTGGCCTCGCTGGGCCTGGACGTGCTCGGCGTGGACGGTTCCGCCGTCGGGCTCGCCAAGGCGCGCCGGCTGGCGGCCGCGAAGGGCGTGTCGATCCGCACCGAAACCGCGGACTTCGCCGAGTACGAACCGCCGCCAGGATCCTTCGGCGCCGTCGTGTCGATCTTCGCCCACATGCCCGGCGGCTTGCGCAGGAGAGTGCACCGCCTGGCCGAACTGTCCCTCAAGCCGGGCGGCATCATCCTGCTGGAGGCATACCGGAAGGCCCAGCTCGGCCGGGGCACGGGCGGCCCCCCGGATGCCGACATGCTCATGGCGCGCGCGGACCTGGAGCAGGACTTCCCGAATTGCGAGGTGCTGCTTGCGCAGGAAATCGAACGCGACGTGGTCGAGGGAACATTCCACACGGGGCCGGCATGCGTGGTCCAGTTCATCGCAAGAAAAAAGTGAAGCCGGGCAAGCCTGGTCCGCTACGTTCCGCCGCTCACTCGGGAATTTCCGGTTCGACCAGCCGCATCAACTGCGCCAGCGATTCCTGCCAGCCCAGGTAGCACATTTCTGGCGGTATCGCCGCCGGTATGCCTTCCTGCACGATGTTCACCTCCGTGCCGCAGGAAACCTGGCGCAGGGTGACGGTGGTCTGCATGCGGCCGGGCAGGTTGGGATCGTCGAACTGGTCGGAGTAGCGGATCTTCTGGCCCGGCACCAGCTCCAGGTATTCGCCGCCGAAGTCGTGGCTGTGGCCGGTGCCGAAGTTGCGGAACGACATCTTGTGCATGCCGCCGACCTTGGCGTCCAGCTGGTGGACCAGGCAGGTGTAGCCGTAAGGGGGAAGCCAGCGCGCGATCGCGTCGGGCTCCAGGAAGGCCCGGTAGATGCGTTCAGCCGGCGCGCGCATGACGCGATGCAGGGTTACGGTTCCGGTAGTCATGGTAAGTCCGCCTTTGAAAAAAGTTGTGCGTACTGACACGACGTACCAGTGGACCGGAAATCGACAGCAGAAATCCTGGGGGAAACCCTTAAAAAGCACATCTGGTCACGATTTGGGAGCGGGGGCCTTCCGATGCAGCCACTTATTCAATGGGCTCCCGCATCACCAGCACGGCGATCGTGTGGTTCTTCCAGAACACCTGATGTATGCGGGGCGCCAGCACGCGCAGCTCTTCGGGGCCGGCGCCGTCGAATGTCACCAGGACGGCGGGCCGCTCGCCCTCGCTCGGGACGCGCTGGATGCGGTCGAAGGACGGAAAGCCGTACTTCATGAGAAAGCTCCGGATATCTTCGTCGGAGGTGCTTGCTTCCACGTGGTTGATCAGCAGGGCAGCCAAGATCGTTCTCCTAGGGAGTTTGTGGGCGACAGAGGCGCGGGCCGCTCAGAATTTCGCGGGCACCATCCTCAAGGGATGTCCGGGATCACGGTAGCCGCCGGCCTTCTGTCGCTTGGGCAGCTTCACCTTGGCCCGCGGCATGCGCTTGTATGGAATGTGGGCGAGCAGGTGGCTGATGATGTTCAGGCGCACCTTTTTCTTGTCGTCCGACTGCGCGACGAACCAGGGCGACACGCTGGTGTCGGTGGCCGCGAACATATCGTCGCGGGCGCGCGAGTAGTCATACCAGCGGCCGTACGAATCGAGGTCCATCCTGGTCAGCTTCCAGATCTTGCGCTCATCCGTGATGCGGGCCTGCAGCCGGTGGGTCTGTTCTTCTTCGCTGACTTCCAGCCAGTACTTGAGCAGGATGATGCCCGAACCGACGATGGCGCGTTCGACCAGCGGCACGCCTTTCAGGAAGATCTTGACCTCGTCCTTGGTGCAGAAACCCATCACCCGTTCGACCCCGGCGCGGTTGTACCAGCTGCGGTCGAAGATCACGACCTCGCCCGCCGCCGGCAGGTAAGGCAGGTAGCGCTGCATGTACATCTGGGTTTTTTCGCGGTCCGATGGGGCGGGCAGGGCGATCACACGGAAGACGCGCGGGCTGACACGTTCGGTGATGGCCTTGATCGTTCCGCCCTTGCCGGCGCCGTCGCGTCCTTCGAAAAGAATGCAGACCTTGGCGCCGGTCTGGCTGACCCATTCCTGGAGCTTGACCAGCTCCACGTGCAGCCTCGCCAGTTCTTCCGCGTATTTTTTTCCCGAGAGCTTGGCTTGTACTGGTGGCTTTTCTTCTGCTGCTGCCTTCTTCCGAGCGGTCATGACGTCACTCCAGAATATGCTGCGGGAAAACGGTCGAAGCGTTCGAATCTTTTACTGTAGCGCCGACCGTTGGCGCTTGTACACGGGCAGGCCGCAGCAGTGCTTTTTACCTAGTGCTTCCTCCGAAAAATGATCCTCTGGCTTGAAGCGGAAAAGGCCAATAGAATCAATTCGCACACTGCGCTCCAGCAGGATCGGAGCTGCCTGGTGGACCATGGCGGTTAGGCTCTGCACGGACCCGATACCCGATGTCGCCGCTGACCTGTTCGAACCGGCTGTTGCTGATCGGCATGCTTTGCCTGGGCGGCTGCATGCGTGTCGGGCCGGACTTCGAGCCCCAGCGCACCGGTTGGGCCGCGGATTGGAGCACGCCTGCGCTGCAGCAGGCCAGCCGCCAGCAGTTGCAGCCGGATGCCCGCCAGTGGTGGCGGGTCTTCGGCGATCCTGTCCTGGAAACGCTGATCGCCCAGGCCGACGCGAACAACGCGGGCCTGCGCATCGCGGGCCTGCGCATCATGGAAGCGCGCGCGCAGCTCGGCATTGCCCAGAGCGGACGCTATCCGCAAACTCAGGTGGTCGGGGCGAACGCCCTGTACCAGCATCGGTCCTCGCGCTCGGCCGAAGGCAATCCGCGGCCCAGCAGCTTCTGGCAGTACAGTGCCGGCTTTGACATCGGCTGGGAACTCGATTTCTGGGGCCGCTTCAGCCGAGCCATCGAGTCCGCCGACGCGCTTTACTTCGAAGCCCAGGCCAATCGCGATGACGTGCTGGTGCTGCTGCATGCCCAGGTGGCGGAGAGCTACTACGCGCTGCGCACCGCCGAGGCGCGGCTGCGGATCGCCCGCGACAATGCCGGCATCCAGAAACGCAGCTACGAGATCACGCAAAAGCTGTTCCGCAGCGGCGAGACCGATGAACTGGACCTGCAGCAGGCCAGGACGCAGTACCTGAGCACCCTGGGTACCATCCCCGAATTCGAAAGCCAGATCATGCGGACCCGCAACGCCCTGGCGGTCCTGGTCGGCCGCCCGCCCGGCCCCATGCCGGAACTGGAGGACAAGACGGCGGTGGTCCCGCTGATCGGCCGGGCGGTGCTGCAGGACGTGCCCGCCAACCTGCTGCTGCGGCGTCCCGACATCCGCGCCGCGGAACTGCGCATCGCCGCGCAGTCGGCGCAAGTGGGCGTGGCTGCGGCCGACCTCTATCCTGCGCTGACCCTGCTGGGCAGCATCGCCTGGTCCGCCACGTCGCTGGCGGGCACGGCGGGCGGCATGGCGCTGCTGGCCGGCCCCGCCCTCAGCTGGAACGTGTTCGACCACGGCCGCTTGCAGAACAATGTGCGCGTGCAGGACGCGCGGCTGCAGCAGTTGATCGTGGCCTACCAGGATGACGTGCGGCAGGCGGCGCGCGAAGCCGATGATGCGGCCAGCGGCCTGATCAAGGCCCTGGAGCGCGACGGCATCCTGCAGCAGTCGGCGCAGGCCGCCGGGCGCTCGCTCACGCTGGCCAACGCGCTCTACCGCGAGGGCTATACCGATTTCCAGCGCGTGCTGGACGCGCAGCAGGCGCTGGCGGTCCAGCAGGACGCCTACGTGGTGAACCGCGGCGGCGCGGTGAGCGACCTCATCGCCCTGTACAAGGCGCTGGGCGGCGGCTGGTACAGCGCGGAACCGGTGCTCGACCCGGCGACCCGCGAGCAGATGCGGCAGCGCACCGACTGGGGCGATCTGCTGTCCGAACCGGCGCCTGCCTCCGACGCCGCCTTGTCCGCGCAAAAGGTGCGATCCGATGAGTGACTCGAAATCCCCGCCCGCCACCGCGCCTGCGCCGGATCCCGCGAAAAAGGGCGTCCGATGGGTTGTCCTGTTCATCGTCCTGAGCCTGGCCTGGTATCTGCTGGCCGACCGCTACACGCCGTACACCCAGCAGGCGCGGGTGCAGGCCTTTGTCGTGCCGGTGGCGTCGGAGGTTGCGGGGCGCGTGACGCGGGTGCACGTGCGCAACAACCAGGACGTCCAGGCCGGCGCGGTCCTGTTCGACGTCGACCCCGAGCACTACCGCATTGCCGTCGACCGCGCCCGCGCCGACCTGGAGTCCACGCGCAGGCAGATCGGCGCCAGCACTGCGGGCATCGATTCGGCGCAGGCCTCCCTGCGCGCCGCCCAAGCCAATGAACTGAAGGCGCGCCAGGACAGCACCCGTCTCGAACGCCTGTACCGCGAGGATCAGGGCACCGTCTCGCTGCGCCGGTTGGAAATCGCGCGGGCGAACCTGGCGCAAGCCATCAGCCAGGTCGCGGCGGCGCGCGCCGAGGTGCAGCGCGCGCGCGAGCAGGAAGGCGGCAGCGAGGAAGACAATGCCAAGCTGCGCAGCGCCGCCGCCGCCCTGGAAAAGGCCGAACTGGACCTGGCCAACACGCAGGTGCGGGCGCGTTCGGCGGGACTGATCACCGACCTGCGCACCGATGCCGGGCAGTTCGCCGCCGCCGGCAACCCGGTCATGACGCTGATCGCCATCCATGACGTCTGGATCAGTGCGGAAATGACGGAGAACAACCTGGGCCATGTGGAATCGGGCACGCCGGTGGCGATCATTCTGGACGCGCTGCCCGGACAGATCTTCAAGGGCCGCGTGCGCAGCGTCGGATATGGCGTCAACGTGGGGCCGGGCACGCCGCCGGGCTCCCTGCCCACGGTGCAGAACAGCCGCGACTGGCTGCGGCCGGCGCAGCGCTTTCCCGTCATCGTCGAATTCGATCCCGGCGACCTGCCGCCCTTGAGCGGTGTGCGCGTGGGCGGGCAAGCCGAGGTCATGGCCTTTCCCAATTCCGGCAATCCGCTCAATCTACTCGGTCGCGGGTATATGCGGCTGATGAGCTGGCTTTCCTATGCATACTGATCCCGATCCCCGTGGCCGGCGCGCATTGCGCGTGGGCGTGGGCACCGCCTGCTGCACGGCTATCAGCTTCGGCCTGGACCTGCCCATTCCCATGGTCGCGCCGGTGCTGGGCGTGTTGCTGCTGGCTTCGATGAACCGGCCCCTGTCGTTCAAGAGCGGCCTGGGTCTGATGCTGATGGCGCTGCTCGCCACTGCCATCGGCCTGCTGCTGAGCCCCTTGCTGCGCTACTACCCCTTGAGCGGCGTGCTGCTGGTCGCCCTTTGCCTTTACTTCGCTTTCCGCCATGGGCTGCGCGGCGGCAATAACCTGCTGTCGACTTTTCTCATCATCGGCCTGACCATGATTTCCGCCGCCGGCACGGTCGATTTCGCGCTGGCCGCCCTGGTGATCGAGGCGCTCGGCAAAGGATTGCTGGTGGCCGTCCTGGCGCTGGGCGGCTGCCACCTGTTGTTCCCTGAGCCGTCGGCCGCGCCCGCGCCGCCCGCGGCTCCGGTCCTGCCGCCGGACGAGGCTAGCCGCATGGCCCTGCGCGCCTCGCTGGTGGTGATGCCTGCCTTCCTGCTGGCCTTGACCGACCCGCTGGGCTATATGCCCATCATCCTGAAGTCGGTCAGCCTGGGGCGGCAGAGTTGCGTCACCGCCGCGCACGGCGCGGCCCGCGAACTGCTGGGCTCGACCCTGCTGGGCGGCGCGCTGGCGGTCGCTTTCTGGTGCGCCCTGAGCCTGTTCGTGAGCCTGTGGATGTTCTTTCTCTGGATGCTGCTGTTCGGCCTCGTGGCCGCACGCAAGCTCTACCGGCTGAGCCCGACCCGGCATCCGCCCAGCTTCTGGCTGAACACGCTGGTGACGCTGGTCATCCTGCTGGGCCAATCGGTGCAGGACAGCGCCGCCGGCAAGGACGTCTACACCGCATTCGCGGTGCGCATGGGCTTGTTCATCGGCGTCACGCTCTACGCCTGCCTGATGCTGCGCCTGCTCGAACCGCGCGTCCGTGCCTCGGGCGGCCAGGAGCCGGAGCAGAATCCTTCAACCGCAGTCCCTTCAGACGCTTGAACCAGGAGGCAGCCATGTCATTGCCAGACGAACCAGCCCAACCCGCGCCCGCGGCGGGATGGCGCTTCAAATGCGGGATAGGATTGTTCATCATCGCCTTCGCCCTGTGGTTTCTCATCCCGGTGGCGGGTTACCTGGACGTGCCCGGCCCGCGCATCGCGGCGCTCACCGGCACGGTGTTCATCGCCAACAAGGTGCTGCTGCTGAGCTGCATCGCCGTCATGGGCAAGGAGGGCTTTCAGCGGCTGAAGTCCATGGTGTTCGGCCATGCCAGGAAACTCGCTCCCGCGCAGAAGGTCGGCCCCGTGCGCCACGCCATCGGCCTGGTCATGTTCTTCCTGCCCATCCTGACTTCGGTGCTGGAACCGTACATCGACGAAATGTGGCCGGGCTTGCGGCCCAATCTGTGGCAGGCCCAGCTGGCCGGAGACATCATGCTAATCGCAAGTTTCTTCGTGCTGGGCGGAGACTTCTGGAGCAAGCTGAGGGGATTGTTCGTGCGCACGGTGTAGCGGAGAGGACTGCCGGATCGGCGCCGGCGTTTTCATAGGAAAATGCCGGCTTGCGTTGCAACGCGC
The DNA here is from genome assembly GCF_049647645.1 of Achromobacter sp. Taxonomy (GTDB): domain Bacteria; phylum Pseudomonadota; class Gammaproteobacteria; order Burkholderiales; family Burkholderiaceae_B; genus Achromobacter. Next base: position 2,463 of record NZ_JBARYB010000183.1, on the reverse strand, counting down.
AACCTCAACCCTCAACCAGGATCCGCCATGCCGCAACTCGACATCTATCAGGTAGACGCTTTCACCGCCGCGCCCTTCGGCGGCAATCCCGCCGCGGTGGTGCCGCTGCAGGCTTGGCTGCCGGACGAAACGCTGCAGCGCATCGCCGAAGAGAACAATTTGTCCGAAACCGCCTACTTCGTGCGCAAGGGCGATGTCTACGAACTGCGCTGGTTCACGCCCGCGGTGGAGGTGGACTTGTGCGGCCATGCCACGCTGGCGTCGGCCTGGGTGCTGTTCGAGCAACTGGGCGCAACAGATGACGTGTTGCGCTTTGCCACGCGCAGCGGCGAATTGCAGGTGCGCCGCGCGGGCGACCGGCTGGCGATGGATTTCCCGGCCAAGCAGCCCGAAGCGCAGGAAATCCCGCCGGGCTTGCTGCAGGCGTTGGGCCTGCCGGGCGCGCAGGCGTTTTGCAAGACGGACGATTATCTGGTGGCAATCGATGATGAAGCGCTGATCGATGCCTTGAAACCGGACTTCGCCGCGCTGGCGGCCTTCGATACGCGTGGCGTGGCGGTGACGGCGCCGTCGGGGAAATTCGATTTCGTGTCGCGCTGGTTCGGGCCGCGCGTGGGCGTGAACGAGGATCCGGTGACCGGATCGGCGCATACCTCGCTGGCGCCATACTGGGCCCGACGCCTGGGCAAGCGCAGCCTGAGCGCGCAGCAGGGCGGCGCGCGCAAGGGCCAGCTGCATTGCGAGGTGCTGGACAACGGCCGGGTGATCATCAGCGGCCACGCGGCGCTATATATGCGCGGTTCGATCTTTATCTGAGAGCGGCCGGACGGACGCGGGGTCTCCGACAAAAAAAGAGATTGACACGATTTATGCTCAACACTAGCATAAATCGTGCCCTTTTTTTGACCATTAAATGCTCAAAATGAGCATAATAATTCCGCGAGGAGACGCGTCCATGGATACCCCCAACCGCCGGTATGTCGAATTCGATCTGCCTGCCACGCCCAGCTGCCCCAGCGCCGTCGGCCAGGCCTGGGCCCGCGTGCCCGAACCCCTGCCAGCCGCCGGGCGCGCAGCCTGCGTGGCGCGCATACGCGAACTGCTGGCGCGGGAGCGCGCCGTGCTGGTCGCCCACTATTACGTCGACGCGGAACTGCAGGAACTGGCCGAACAGACCGGCGGCTGCGTCGGCGATTCGCTGGAGATGGCACGCTTCGGGCGCGATCACGAGGCCCGCACGCTGGTAGTGGCCGGCGTGCGCTTCATGGGCGAGACGGCCAAGATACTGAGCCCGGACAAGCGCATCCTGATGCCGGACCTGGACGCCACGTGTTCGCTGGATCTGGGCTGTCCCGCCGCCGATTTCGCGGCCTGGTGCGATGCCCATCCGGACCGGACGGTGGTGGTCTACGCCAACACCAGCGCCGAAGTGAAGGCGCGCGCGGATTGGGTCGTGACCTCTTCCATCGCGCTGGACGTGATCGCCGATCTGCATGCGCGCGGTGAGAAAATCCTCTGGGCGCCGGACCGGCACCTGGGCGATTACGTGCAGCGCCAGACCGGCGCCGACATGCTGCTGTGGCAAGGTTCATGCCTGGTGCATGACGAGTTCAAGGGCGTCGAACTGGAGCTGCTGCGCGCCGAACATCCGCAGGCCAAGGTGCTGGCGCATCCGGAGTCGCCCGCGGCGGTGCTGGCGCAGGCGGACGTGGTGGGCTCGACCACGCAGCTGATCGAGGCCGCGCGCAAATTCGATACCGGCTTGCTGATCGTGGCGACCGACCAGGGCATCCTGCACAAGATGCGGGCGCTGGCGCCCGGCAAGACCTTCCTGGCCGCGCCCACGGCCGGCGACAGCGCCAGCTGCAAGAGCTGCGCGCAGTGCCCCTGGATGGCCATGAATGCCTTGACCAATCTGGCCGAGGCGCTGGCGCACGGCCGCAACGAAATCACGTTGGATCCGGCGCTCGGCCTGCGCGCCAAGGCGCCGATCGACCGCATGCTGGACTTCGCGGAGCGGCGCAAGCGCCGCGTGCAGGCCAGCGGCGACCTGGCGCAAGACACGCCGCTGTACGCCAGCGTCGGGCCGGCATAGGGAATACGGGAGGTTCGCTCATGGAATTCGACGTCATCATCATCGGCAGCGGGCTGGCCGGCATGGCCGCCGCGCTGGAACTCGCGCCGCGGCGGCGGGTCGCGCTGGTATCCAAGGGCGAGCTGCGCGACAGCGCCAGCAACCGCGCCCAGGGCGGCATCGCCGCGCCGCTGGCGGCGGACGACAGCGTAGAGGCGCACGTGCGCGACACCCTGGTCGCTGGCGCTGGCCTGTGCGATCTGCCCGCCACGCGGGGCATCATTTCCCGCGCATGCGGCGCGATCGCGTGGCTGCAAGAGCAGGGCGTGGCGTTCACGGCCGAGCCAGGCGGACTGCACCTGACGCGCGAGGGCGGCCACGGCCTGCGC
>NZ_JBARYB010000182.1:0-9826 GCF_049647645.1 Achromobacter sp. | reverse complement strand
GCCTGGACCGGCGCCGCGGCGCTCGCCGCCGCCACACCCCAGGCAGCCATGCTGCAACGAGGCTATGCCTTGCCGCATCCGACAGCGCCGGGACCGGACGATAGCTGGAGCCGCCTGCTGCATGACGCGTCGCTGGGCTGCATGCATGAGCTGGACGACTTCCACCGCGGCGCGCTGGTGCATCCCGGCCCGATCGTCATTCCCGCCGCCCTGCATACCGCAAGGCAAGTCGGCGCCACCGGCGCCGACGTCCTGGTTGCTGTCCTGCGTGGGTATGAGGCAATGATCCGGATCGGCGAATCCGTGGGCAGGGGCCACTACGAACATTGGCACAACACCTCGACCTGCGGCACGGCCGGCGCGGCGGCGGCTGCCGCCAGCCTGCTGGAACTGGATGCCGCGCGGACCGCCCACGCGCTGGCGCTGGCGCTCACGCAGTCTTCCGGCCTGTGGCAGGTCCGCCTGGACCCATGCGACGCCAAGCCGTGGCACGCCGCCCGCGCCGCACAAACAGGGGTTCAGGCGGCGCTGCTGGCCCGCGCGGGAATCCGCGGCCCGGCGCGAGTACTGGAAGGAGAAAAGGGGTTCTATGCCGCGATGTGTTCCGATCCGCTTCCCGACCGGATAAGCGCTCACGCAGAGGGTCCTTGGAAAATCCACCAGACCACTTTCAAGCCCTGGGCGTCGTGCCGCCATACCCATCCGGTCATCGATGCCGCCCTGACGCTGCGCGAAGGCTGGCAAGCGCGAGAGGGCTGGCAACAGCTTCCGCTGGACAACATTCTTGCGATCCGGCTGGAAACCTATGCCGACGCCATCGCCTTCTGCGATCGCGCCAGGCCGGCCACCGATCTGGAAGCCCGCTTCAGCCTGCATCACGCCGTTGCCGTAACGCTGTCCAAGGGCGCTCCCGGCGTCGACGACTTCTGCTCCGAAGCCGTCGCGAATCCAGCCTGCATGCGCTTGCGCGCCATCACGAGCGCGCACTCGTCCGACGCCTACTCAGCAAGGTATCCAGGCCATTTCGGCGCCGCGGTTGCAGTGACGCTCAAGAATGGCCGGACGTTGCGGCACGCAGTGCCAGACGCGCTCGGCGACCCGGAGCGGCCCCTGACGCCAGCCCAGGTGCTGGAGCTGGCGCTGCGCCTGATGACGACAGCCGGCTGGGAACCTGGCCGGGCTGGCCGGCGCCTGGCGGAAATCATGGAGCTGGACGTACAAAAGCCCGCGTTCCTGTTGCGGAACGCGGGCTTTTAAGCTGGCTTGGCCTCGGACGCCCCAGGCCTCCGGCTAACTCAGCCGATCACGCGGAAACGCTCGGCGTCGTCCATGAACGCCTTTTCGCCAAAGCCGTTTTCGTTGGAACCGAACGGCATCTGCGCGCGCAGCTTCCAGTAGGCCGGAATGTTCCATTCGGCCGCGACCGGGACGTCGATCAGCGGGTTGTAGTGCTGCAGGCTGGCGCCCACGCCGGCGCTGGCCAGGGCGCTCCAGACCGACAGCTGGGCCATGCCGCCCGCCTGTTCGGACCAGACCGGGAAGTTGTCCGCGTACAGCGCGAATTTTTCCTGCAAACCCTGCACCACGCCTTGGTCTTCGTAGAACAGCACGGTGCCCACGCCCGCGGCGAAGCTCTTGAGCTTGGCTTCGGTCTGGCCAAAGCTCTCGGCCGGCACGACCTTGCGCACCTGTTCGATGGCGATGTTCCAGAGCTTTTCGCTCTCGGCGCCGAACAGGATCACGGCGCGCGAGCTTTGCGAATTGAACGACGAAGGGCTGTGCTTGATCGCGTCCTGGATCACGGAGGCCAGTTCCTCCTTGGAGATCGACAGGTTGCGGCCCAGCGAATACTGCGTACGACGCTGCTTGAGGGCGTCCAGATAAGCGTTGCTCATGACGATGTGACCTTCCGATGAGTAGATAGGGGAAAACGCATGAGGAATTCTAGCGACCGGCGATTGTTCCGAATATGCATAAGAGCCAAAAAAAACAGTATCCAGCGGAACAAACCGTTCTGCCCATGAAGCCAATCAGCCCGAACAAGACCCAAGCCATCCCAATTCAAGGAACCTGCATGGACGTGACCCAAGGGCACGCGGCTGATCTGAGCGCCTGAGTTCCTCTATCGGGGCTTTCCCCTATTACTTGTCTGCCGCCAAAAAACTATCGTATTCGAGAATTATCAAATAAGAGAATTCTCGCTTCCGACAAAATGACAGCAGAACCCCTATACGATTACGCCGTGATCGGCGCCGGCATCGCCGGCGCTTCCGTGGCCTACCGCCTGAGCGCCACGGCCTCGGTCGCCGTGTTGGAACGCGAGGCCCAGCCGGGCTACCACTCCACCGGCCGGTCCGCGGCCATGTTCATGGAAACCTATGGCACGGCCCAGATCAAGGCGCTCACGCGCGCCAGCCGCGCCTTCTACGAAAACCCGCCGCAGGGCTTCAGCGAGCATCCGCTGCTCAGCCCGCGCGGCGTGCTGTACATCGCCACGCCCGAACAGCAGGACCTGCTGCGCGAGGTGTACGACGATTTCCGCAGCCAATCGCCCAATGTGACGCTGATCGACGCCGCACAGGCCGTCGAGCGCGTGCCCTGTCTGCGCGGCGAGCAGATCTGCGGCGCCATCGAAGAGCCCGACGCCCGCGACATCGACGTGCACGCCCTGCACCAGGGCTTTCTGCGCGGCATGGCGCGCCAGGGCGCGGCGCTGCACAACAATGCCGAGGTCGTGTCGGCCGCGCACGCGGACGGCGTCTGGACCCTGGCATTGGCCGACGGTCGCAGCCTGCGGGCGCGGGCGCTGGTAAATGCCGCCGGCGCCTGGGCGGATCACGCCGCGGCCTTGTGCGGCGCCGCGCCGGTCGGCCTGCAGCCGTGCCGGCGCACCGCCTTCACGTTCTCCGGTCCGCAGGATGTGGACTTTGCCCATTGGCCCGCTGTAGTCGGGGTCGACGAAAGCTATTACTTCAAGCCCGACGCCGGCCAATTGCTGGGCTCGCCGGCCAATGCCGATCCGGTCGCCGCGCACGACGTGGTGCCGGAAGAGCTGGACGTGGCCACCGGCATCTATCGCATCGAAACCGCCACCTCGCTCACCATCCGCCGCCCCAAGCACACCTGGGCCGGCCTGCGCTCCTTCGTGCGCGACGGCGATTTCGTGGTCGGCTGGGATGCCGAAGTTCCTTCCTTCTTTTGGCTGGCGGCGCAAGGCGGCTATGGTATCCAGACAGCCGCGGCGACCTCCGAACTGGCCGCCGCGCTGCTCACGCGCCAGCCGCTGCCCGCCCATCTGCATGCGCACGGCGTGGATGCCGAGGCCGTGCGGCCCGCGCGCCTGCGCTGAACCTTCCCCTTGCCTGCGAGAGTCCATCATGACCACCATAGCCCGTTACCCCAGTTCCCTGCCCCTGCCGTTCTCCCGCGCCACCCAGGCCGGCGGCTTCCTGTTCCTGTCCGGCCAGATCCCGATGGACGCCAACGGCCAGGTCGTGCGCGGCGACATCACCGTCCAGACCCATGCCGCCATCGAGCGCATCAAGGAAACGCTGGCCCTGGCCGGCGCCACGCTCAAGGACGTGGTGCGCGTCACGGTGTGGCTGACGGACCTGGAACTGTTCGCACAGTTCAACGACGCCTACCGCAGCCATTTTTCCTCCGACTTCCCCTCGCGCTCGACGGTCGAGGCCAAGCTGGCCATGGGCGTGGACGTGGAAATCGAAGTGCAGGCCTGGCTGGGCGCGGCAGCAGGCCGCGGCGGCTATACGCCGGGCCCCGTGTCCGAAGCCTGAGCCCGCAACGCGGGCCGGTTCGATTGCTTGACACCGCCAGGCCCATGCCGGGCGGTGCGGCCTTTCCCTCGCGCTCGCGGCAACGCCTGCGCCCCCTGAGCACATCCTTACGCGGAGCGGCAGCATGAAAATATTTTCCGGGTCCCTGGCGACCGAGACGAACACCTTCTCTCCCATCCCGACCGGGCTGTCCGCCTATCGGGCGCGCGGCTACTACCCCGCAGGCCAACATCCGGACCGCATGCAGATGTTCTCGGGGCCGCTGTGGGCGGCGCGCCAGCGCGCCCAGGGCAAGGACTGGACCCTGATAGAAGGCCTGACCGCGGGCGCGACGCCGGCAGGCATCACCACCCGCCACGCCTATGAAACCCTGCGCGACGAACTGCTGGACGATTTGCGTCGCGCGGGCAAGGTCGACATCGCCCTGTTCGGCCTGCACGGCGCCATGGTGGCCGACGGCTACGACGATTGCGAAGGCGACCTGCTGCGCCGCGCACGCGAGATCGTGGGCCCCGACGCCGTGATCGGCGCCGAGCTGGATCCGCATTGCCACATGACGGCGGACATGGTGGAGAGCGCCGACTTCCTGGTCTGCTTCAAGGAATATCCGCACACCGACATCCTGGAACGCGCCTACGACCTGGTGGACCTGTGCGTGGCCCGCGCCGAAGGCCGCATCAAGCCCGCGCGCGCCGTGTACGACTGCGAGATGATCTCCATCATGCACACCAGCCGCGAACCCATGCGCGGCTTCGTCGACCGCCTGCTCGCCATGGAAGGCAAGGAAGGCGTGCTGTCGGTGTCCATCGCGCATGGCTTCCCCTGGGGCGACACGCCCGACATGGGCTCCAAGGTGCTGGTCTATACCGACGGCGACCAGGCCCAGGCCGACGCCCTGGCGCGCGCGCTGGGCGAAGAAATCATCGGCTTTCGCGACCAGTTGGCGCCGCCCTATCCCGGCGCCGACGCGGCGCTGGACCAGGCGCTGGCGCTGAACGACTTCCCGGTGGTGCTGGCGGACTCCGCCGACAACGCCGGCGGCGGCGCCCCCAGCGACGCCACCTTCATTCTGGAACGCGTGCTGGCGCGCGGTATCAGCGACGTCGCAACCGGCCCGTTCTGGGACCCGGTGGTCGTGCAGCTCTGTTTCGAGGCGGGCGCAGGCGCGCGCATCCAGCTGCGCATCGGCGGCAAGGTCGCGCCGGTGTCCGGCCAGCCGCTGGACCTGGACTGCGAAATCCTGGCGCTCAAGCGCGATGCCGTCATGACTGGACTGGCCGGCACGCCCGCGCTGCTGGGCGACACCGCCATCGTGCGCAGCCAGGGCGTGACCATCGCGCTGACCTCCAACCGCACCCAGGCCATGGGCACCGACCTGTTCACGCAGTTCGGCGTGGACCTTCAGGCCATGAAACTCGTCATCGTGAAATCGTCGCAGCACTTCTACGCCTCGTACTCGAAGATCGGCCGCCACGTCATCTACGTGGAGACGCCGGGCGCCATCACAACCGACTACAACGCGCTGCCTTATACCAAGCGCAAATTGCCGAAGTGGCCGTTCACGGCCTGAGGCGCGACCCATCACCGCCCGGCATGGGCGCAGGAAAAAACTAGGGGATAACAATGATCAGACGTTTCAGTTTGCTGGGCGCAGCCGCCCTGCTGGCCATGGGCGCCGCCACCGGCGCGCTGGCGCAGAGCAAGACCCTGCGCCTGGTGCCGCACGCGGACCTCAAGACGCTGGACCCGCTGTTCAACACGGCCTACATCACGCGCAACCATGGCTACATGGTGTTCGACACCCTGTTCTCGCAGGACAGCAAGGGCCAGGTCAAGCCACAGATGGTGGACAGCTGGACCGCGTCCGAAGACGGCAAGACCTGGACCTTCACCTTGCGCCCTGGCCTGAAGTTCAACGACGGCACGCCGGTCAAGGCCGAGGACTGCGTGGCGTCGATCCAGCGCTGGGCCAAGAAGGACACGCTGGGCCAGGCCATGATGGCCGCCGGCGCCGAACTCGCCGCGACCGGCGACAACACCTTCACGCTGACGCTCAAGGAGCCTTTCGGCCTGGTGCTGGACGCCTTGTCCAAGCCGTCCGGCATGCCGCCCTTCATCATGCCCAAGCGCCTGGCCATGACGGACCCCAACACCCAGGTGACCGAAATGGTCGGCTCGGGGCCCTTCCTGTTCAAGCGCGACGAATGGGTGCCGGGCAACAAGGTCGTGTACGTGAAGAACCCGGCCTACGTGCCGCGCGCCGAACCGGCCGACGGCCTGGCCGGCGGCAAGAACGTCAAGGTGGACCGGATCGAATGGGTGTACATCCCCGACGGCAACACGGCCACCGCCGCCCTGATGAACGGCGAGGTCGACATGATCGAACAGACCACGCCCGACTTCCTGCCCGTCCTGGAAACCAACAAGGACATCACCCTGAACACGTCCGTCGCGACGCAGGGCATGGTCATCCTCAACGCGCTGCATCCGCCCTTCGATAACCAGCTCGCCCGCCAGGCGCTGTACCACCTGGTGAACCAGAAGGAAATGCTGGCGGCCATGGGCTACCCGGAGAAATACCGAGTCGACTATTGCCCCAGCCTCTTCGTCTGCGGCTCGCCCCTGGCCAGCGACGCCGGCGCGGCGCCCTATGCCAAGACCGATCCGGCGCGCGCCAAGCAATTGCTGCAGGAAGCCGGCTACAAGGGCGAGAAGGTCGTGGTCCTGTACCCCACGGACCACTTGAGCGCCCCCGCCGTGATGGTGCTGACGCAGAACATGAAAAAGGCCGGCATCAACGTCGACCTGCAATCCATGGACTGGGCGTCGCTGGCCGGACGCCGCCTGAAGAAGGATCCGCCCGCGCAAGGCGGCTGGAACGTCTTCCTGACCTGGGGCGGCTATTACGACGCCAGCACGCCGGTGACCAATCCCTGGATGTCCGCCGCTTGCGGCAACAGCCTGCCGGGCTGGCCCTGCGACAAGGAGCTCGATGCGCTGCGCACCAGCTGGATCCGCGAAACCGACACCGCCAGGCGCAAGGACATCGCCGCGCAGATGCAGGCGCGCGCCTACCAGAGCGTGCCGTACGTCATGTGGGGCGAGTTCAAGCCTGTGTCCGCGTTCCGCGGCCTCACGCACACCGAGCTGCTGAAGACCGGCATCCCGGTGATGTGGAACATCGAGAAGCCGTAAGGCAGGGGCCGGGCGCGCTTGCGCCCGGCCGCAAGCCGGGGGAAAACCAGCGTGAAATACATACTGCGCCGCATCGCGGCCGTCATTCCTGTCATGGCCGTGGTCGCGGTCGTGGTGTTCCTGCTGATCCATCTGTCGCCGGGCGACCCGGCCGCGGTGATCGCGGGCGACAACGCCACCGCCGACGACGTGGAGAAGATCCGCCAGAACCTGGGCCTGGACAAGCCGCTGCTGCAGCAGTTCGGCATCTGGGTCAGCCACATCGCCACCGGCGACCTGGGCACCTCCATGTCGACGCAGATGCCGGTTTCGCAGCTGATCGGCCAGCGCATGGGACCGACCCTGTCCATCGCCATCTTCACCATGCTGTTCGCGGTGATCGTGGCGATTCCGCTGGGCGTGCTGGCAGCCTGGCACGCGGGACGCTGGCTGGACCGATTGGTCATGATAGGCGCGGTCTGCGCGTTCTCGGTGCCGGTGTTCCTGATCGGCTACAGCCTGGTCTATGGCTTTTCGATCAAGCTGGGCTGGCTGCCGGTGCAGGGCTACAAGCCGCTGGCGGACGGCGTGGTGCCCTATCTGCGCCACCTGGTGCTGCCCTGCCTGTCCCTGGGCCTGGTCTACATGGCGCTGCTCACGCGCATGACTCGCGCCACCATGCTGGAAGCCCTGTCCGAGGACTACATCCGCACCGCCCGCGCCAAGGGCCTCGCGGCCGGCCCCATCGTGTGGCATGCGCTGAAGAACGCCGCCAATCCCATCGTCACGACCATCGGCGTGGGCGTGGCCCTGCTGATCGGCGGCGTGGTGGTCACGGAAACCGTATTCGCGATTCCAGGCCTGGGCCGGCTCACCATCGACGCGGTGCTGCGCCATGACTATCCCGTCATCCAGGGCGTGCTGCTGGTGGCCTCGGGCATCTACGTACTGATCAACCTGCTGGTCGACCTGAGCTACCGGCTCTTCGATCCGCGCATCCGCTATTGAACGGGGGCAACGCATGACTACCACCACCCTGTCCCTGCCCGCGCGGCGTCCGCGCCACCGACGCCTCCTGCGCTCGCTGCGCCGCCATCCCATGCTGTATATCGGCGGCGCCATCCTGCTGGCGCTGGCCGCGATCGCGCTGGCCGCGCCCTGGCTGGCCACCGTCGACCCGCAGGACATCAACCCGCTGGCGCGCATGAAGCCGCCCTCGTCGGAGCACTTCTTCGGCACCGACGCCCTGGGCCGCGACGTCTATTCGCGCACCGTCTGGGGCGCCCGCGTCTCGCTGATTGTCGGCGTCGTGGTGGCGGTGGTCGCCACCGTGGGCGGCGTGGCCCTGGGCATGGCGGCCGGCTACTTCCGCCGCCTGGACGCCTTCATCATGCGCATCATGGACGGCTTGATGGCCATACCCGGCGTGCTGCTGGCCATCGCCCTGATGGCCACCCTGAAGGGCGGCCTGGGCACCGTGATCATTGCCATCGTCATCCCCGAAGTGCCGCGCGTGGTGCGGCTGGTGCGGGCGCTGGTGCTGACGATACGCGAACAGCCCTACATCGAGGCCGCCATTTCGTCCGGCACCCGCGTGCCCGCGATCCTGCTGCGCCACATCCTGCCCAACCTGTTCGCCCCGCTGATGGTGCAGGCCACCTTCATCGCGGCCTCCGCCATCCTGACCGAAGCCGTGCTGAGCTTCCTGGGCGTGGGCATACCGCCGCAGATCCCCAGCTGGGGCAACATCATGGCCGAAGGCCGCAACTTCGTTGCCGTGGCCTTCCACATCATCCTGTATCCGGGCCTGTTCCTGGGCGTGGCCGTCCTGGCCGTCAATCTGGTGGGCGACGGGCTGCGCGACATGCTCGACCCCCGCCTGGCCAAAAAGCTGTAGGAGCGCACATGCAAACCCAACCCGTCTTGCGCGTGCGCGACCTCACCACCTGTTTCGATGGCGACGAGACCACGGTGGTCGCCGTCGACCACCTATCCTTCGACCTGATGCCCGGCGAAACCCTGGGCCTGGTGGGCGAATCCGGCTGCGGCAAGAGCGTCACGTCGCTGTCCATCATGCGCCTGCTGCGCGCCCCCGGCCGCGTGGCGGAGGGCAGCATCGAGTTCGACGGCCGCGACCTGCTGGCGCTGCCCGAGAAGGCCATGCGCGCGATCCGCGGCAACCAGATCTCGATGATCTTCCAGGAGCCCATGACCTCGCTGAACCCCGTGTTCACGGTGGGCAAGCAGATCAGCGAATCCCTCATGTTGCACCAGGGCCTGTCGCGGCGCGACGCCATGGCGCAGGCCGAATCGCTGCTGGAGCTGGTGCAGATATCCGACCCCGCGCGCCGCGTTCGCGAGTATCCCTACCAGCTGTCCGGCGGCATGCGCCAGCGCGCCATGATCGCCATGGCGCTGGCATGCCAGCCCAAGGTCCTGATCGCCGACGAGCCCACCACCGCGCTGGACGTCACCATCCAGGCGCAGATCCTGCACCTGCTGCGGGAAATCCAGGCCCGGCTGGGCACATCCATCGTGCTGATCACCCACGACCTGGGCGTGGTGGCGCAGATGTGCCAGCGCGTCATCGTGATGTACGCCGGCCGCAAGGTCGAAGAAGGCAGCGTCGACGACATCCTGGACCGCGCCCGGCATCCCTATACCCAGGCGCTGATCCGCTCCCTGCCGGACTTCGCCCAAGGCCAGGACCATACGGCAAGGCTGGCCGAATTGCCCGGCATCGTGCCGGTGATGACGCCCGAATCGCGCGGCTGCGCCTTCGCGGCACGCTGCCCGGAGGCACAGCCGCGCTGCGCCGAGCAGGCTCCGCCCGCCGCCGACGCCGGCAGCCACCACCG
>NZ_JBARYB010000181.1:0-12349 GCF_049647645.1 Achromobacter sp. | reverse complement strand
TGTTGATCCACGCGTTAGCGACGTTCCTGTTGTGGCTGGTCGGCAAGTTGGCTGAGAGCAGGAAACTGAGGCCGGCCTATGAATCCAACAACCGCAAAGACCGGCCGACCATCTCGTTGCTTACGCTAGGTGTCATGATCTATGCCGAGAGGGTTCTGGCTTTGACCGAAACGTCAGTGCTTGGGCTTTTGCAAGCACCCCACGACACCGCCGAATCCATGGGAGGATGTCGATGAATTCGTGGGGAAACCTCAGAGTCTGACACCTTTTTTCCAAGGGTTGATGCATCCCGGCCGGCGAGCGGTCGCTTACGGCCAGGAACGGTCGTTTGAGATCGAAGCCGCCGATTGCATGCAGGAGCTCATCGCACAGGTTCAGGTTCGACAGCAGCCGTCGAAATCAAGAAAGACCACGGAAGCGCAGCAGATCGCGGGGGCGATCATCCGACGATCGGAGCGGAAACCGATCCCCCCCGGCGAGGACGTTCAGGCGGTCAGGAAGCGCATGACTTCGGCCCAATCGTTAGTCGACAGGGCGACGTCCTCGTAGTCGCCAGCTTCCTCGTCGTAGCGCGAAACGCAGAAGCGCTGGCTTCTGCCGGATTCGCGGTCGGCATAGTTGGCGTAGTCGACATACACTTTCAAGCCGCGCTCCTCGTTCTCGAATGAAGGAGCTGCATCGATGTAGCTCGACGCATCGACGTACCCTTCGGGCAGGGTCGGCAGGGTTGCTATGTCGAAGTCGGGAAATTCGCGGCGTAGTCGTTCAAGGTTCATAAGGGAAGCATGTGGAGGCTGGAGGCCTGACATTTTACGTTGCTTGGCGTCAGTCGCCATGATGGCTCCCGAAACACAGTTTGGAAATGACGTTTACGACTGTCCAGACAGAAGCCGGTACACGAAAGTCTCGAACATGACAGGCAGAACTCTCAATCAATCAGAGCTCGACTTCTTCCATAGCGAAGGGTACTTGCGATTGAGCGGTGCACATTCCAAGCGCTGTCTGAAGCCGCTGCGGGAGTGCATTCTGCGAGAGCTATCGCGGCTCAAGGTCTGGGCCGGCGGAAAGAGTCTTGGCAGCTCACTGAACAATTTGTCGCCGTTTCAGCAGATCGCAAAGCTATCCTCGATGGTGAAGATTGCGGATCTGGATGAAACGCTGAACACGGCGGAAATCCGCAACGCAATCGCCGACCTGACCGGCAGAGCCCCGCAATCCAGCCTAGGCACGCAGCCCTTGCTGTCCCTGCCTCATCAAGGGCCATGGTCTCTGGGCAGCCTGAACTGGCACGTTGACCTGGCTGCGAAATCCGGTGCAGAGATCCCCGGCATCCAGGTGTTCTATCTGATCGACGACGTTATTGAACACGGGGGCGCGACTTTAGCGCTGGCCCGTTCTCATCGCGTGGCGGGTGAAGCGGCTGGGAGGCTTCGTGGATCGTTGAAAACGGCAGGTGATCTCGAAGCCGTTCTCAGCACATCCGACACCGAGATCATCGAGATGTCGGGACGGGCTGGCGATGTTTTCTTGATGGATATGCGCGTGCTGCACACCCCATCCGTCAATTCGTGCAGCCGTATCAGGATGATGGCCACGACTCGTTTCGGTCTGCGCGCAAGCAGATAGGGCATGTTGGAACAAGCGCTGTGGGCCAAGGATGACGCGGATGCGGAGATCGCGGCGCACGACGCGCCGGTGTCGATCCAGTAGCACTGAGAGGGAGAGATGTGCGCCCGCGGCCTGGCCGCCGCAGGCGTAGCGTCTGGCCGGTTTTGCGCCGGCCAGGCCTGCGATCAACCGCAGCGAATCGCAGTCATAACGTCCTTATCATCCACAATCAAATTCAAGCGCGTAGCGTTGTATTCCATCGTGACCAATTGCCCCGGGCGCAGCATGCGGGCGGTGGTGCTGCCGCTGCGGGTGCGCAGTTCTTCCATGACGGATGCGGTGGCCTTTTGGCCGATCTGGGATTGCAGCGCCGCGGCGTCGCAGGTCTTGCCGCCGCCCATGGAGGACGAGGAGCCATAGGACGAACCGCCGTACGTGCTGGTCCCGGCGTCAGAGGAGGACGCGCTGCTGGAGGAGCTGGAGGCCGCCGGCGCGCTGGAAGAACGCGGGGCGCCGGTGTTGGCGCATGCGGTCAGGCTGGCGACCAGCAGCAAAGGGATCAGCTTTCGGATCATGTAACGCTCCTTACAACAACTCGTCGAAAAAGCCATGATAGACCAGCCATGGCGGGCTGTGACCGGGAGCGGATGCGGCCGGCGCGCGGTGTTGCCGTTATAGGACGCTGTGCGCGTTCTGGCGCATGCAGGGCCGCCATGGCCTTGACGCCCGCTGATTGAATTCCTTTCCCTGCGCCCAGATTTCCGCGGGCTTTCGCCGTCGGCCTATGATCCGAATTTTGCATTGACACCATAGTTTCATGAATATATATTTGTGAAACTACAGTTTCATAGGCGGGATCATCATGACTTCGGTGTTGCAGGAGCGCATCCTCGCGCTGCAGGACAGCTTCACGGACAGCGAGCAGCGGCTGGCTGGCGTGACCCTGGAGTGCCTGGGCAATATCGCGGCCTATTCGGGCGCGGAACTGGCGCAGAAGGCGGGCGTGTCCAAGGCCACGGCGGGGCGCTTCTTCCGGCGTCTGGGCTACGAGAACTTCAACGAAGTGCGGGCGCAGGCGCGCGATGAGGCCGATCGGGGGTCGCCGCTGTACGAGATGGCGGGCGTGCGCCCGCCGGACGCGACGGGCGACGCGCTGGCCGAGCATCTGGCCACCGACTTGCAGAACCTGGCTCAGACCTTCGAGCGCCTGGACAGCCGCGACGTGGAACGGGCCATCGAGCTGTTTGCCGGTGCGCGTCGCATCTGCATCGCAGGCTTTCGCAATGGCCGGGTGCTGGCGCAGTACGCCTGGGCCTTGCTGACGCAATTGCGCGACGGCGTTGCGCTGGTGCCGGGCGCGGGTTTGAACCTGGCCGAGGATCTGGCCGACCTGGGGCCTGACGACGTGTTGCTGGTGATGGATTTCCGGCGTCGCGTCACGCTGCTCAAGCCCATCGTCGAACACGCCAACCGCGTCGGCGCGAAGGTCGTGGTGCTGACCGATCCTACCGCCACCGAATTGCCCGCGCGCTCGGACCTGGTGTTGCGATGCGTGAACAGCGGCGCGGCCGTGTTCGATTCCTACGTCGCCGCCACCAGCGTCATCAATCATTTGTGCTCGGCCCTGGCCCGCAAGCTCGGACCTGCTGCGCGCGAACGTCTGCAGAACATCGAACGCCTGCACGAACACTACGGCGACTTGCATCGCTGAATTCCAAGAGGAGACTGACTTGAACCATCCCATTCCGAACGTCCGGCTGCAATACACGCCCAACCCGGCCTTCGAGCCCGCCGCGCCTTACGGCCAACGGCAGCTGGACGTGCTGGGCGGCCAGGCCTATACGCTGGCCGAGACGCAGATCCGCCGCTGGCCCGGCTATCAGCCGACGCCGCTGCGGGATTTGTCGGGGCTGGCCCGCGCCGTGGGCGTGGCGGGCATCCGGTACAAGGATGAGGGCGGCCGCTTCGGGCTGGGCAGCTTCAAGGCCTTGGGCGGCGCCTATGCCGTCAGCCGCCAATTGCTGCGGGAATTGGCGGCCAAGCTGGGGCGTGACGATCTGTCGGTCGAGGACTTGCTGTCCGGCCGCTATCGGGAACTGACCCAGGCAATGACGGTGACTTGCGCGACCGATGGCAACCATGGCCGTTCCGTCGCCTGGGGCGCGCAGCGCTTTGGCTGCCTATGCGTGATCTACATCCACGCGACCGTTAGCGAAGGGCGCAAGCGGGCGATCGAGCAGTACGGCGCGCAGGTTGTCCGCACGCCTGGAAATTACGACGATTCGGTGCGGCAGGCGGCGGAAGACGCGGCCCGGCTCGGACGTTATGTGGTTTCGGATACGTCGTATCCCGGCTACATGGAGGTGCCCAAGGACGTGATGCAGGGGTATGCGGTGATGGCCGACGAGGCATTGCGCCAGCTGCGCGAGGCGGGCGATGGCGAGTTGCCGACGCACGTGTTCCTGCAAGGCGGCGTGGGCGGGCTGGCCGCTGCGGTGTGCGCGCATTTCTGGGAGCAGCTGGGCGAGCGCCGTCCGCGTTTCATCGTGGTGGAGCCGGACAAGGCGGCCTGCCTGTACGAGAGCGCCCGCGCCGGCAAGCCGGTGGCGGTGCACGGCGATCTGGATACGGTGATGGCCGGTCTGGCCTGCGGCGAAGTGTCCTTGCTGGCGTGGGAGGTGCTGCATCCCGGCGCGCAGGCTTTCCTGACGGTCGACGACGAGGCGGCGCTGGAGACGGTGCGTCTGCTGGCGAGCGGCAAGTATGGCGATGCACCCATCGTGGCAGGCGAATCGGCCGTCGCCGGGCTGACCGGTTGCCTGGCGGCGCTGGCCGGTCCGGCGGTGCGGGATGCGTTGGGCCTGGACGCTGCCAGTCGTGTGCTGGTGTTTGGCAGTGAAGGGGCGACCGACCCGGAACTGTATCAACGCATCGTCGGCAAGAGCGCCGCGGAAGTCGAAGCCGAGGCCGTGGCATGACTGGCGCCACGCTTGAGGCCGGCCGCGAGGCTGTGCGGATCGACGGCGCCCGCCTGTTGCGCCGCATCGCCGACCTGGCGCAGGTCGGCGCCATCGAGGGCGGCGGCGTCTGCCGCCTGGCGCTGACGGACGCGGACCGGGACGGACGCGACCTGGTGGTGCAGTGGATGCGTGACCTTGGCTTGGCCGTGACGGTGGACGGCATCGGCAATGTGGTGGGCCTGCGTGCTGGTCGCAAGGCAGGTCCGCCGGTGATGACCGGTTCGCACATCGACACGGTGCGTACCGGCGGCCGCTACGACGGCAACCTGGGGGTGCTGGCCGGCCTGGAAGTGGTCGCGGCATTGAACGACGCGGGCGTGGTCACTGAAAGACCGATAGCAGTGGCGTTCTTCACCAATGAGGAAGGCGCGCGCTTTGCGCCCGACATGATGGGCAGCCTGGTGTTCCAGGGCGACCTGGCGTTGGAGGACGCGCTGGCCACGGTCGGCATCGACGGCACCTCGGTGGGCGAGAACCTGGACCGCATCGGCTACGCCGGGACGGCTCCGGTTGGCAATAACAAGGTGCATGCCTTTGTCGAATTGCACGTGGAACAGGGGCCGGTGCTGGAGCACGAGGGCTACACCATCGGCGCGGTGACGGGCGTGCAGGGCATCCACTGGATCGAATTCACCGTGCAGGGCGTGTCCAACCATGCCGGCACCACGCCGATGGCGTTGCGTCATGACGCCGGCATCGTCGCAGCCCGCATCGCGTGCTTTGCCAGGGATTTGACCGTCGAGTTGGGCGGCGGCCAGTTGGCGACAGTGGGGCAGGTCAATCTGTTTCCCAACCTGATCAATGTCATTCCCAACCGCGCGACCTTCACATTGGACCTGCGCAATACCGACGGCGCGGCCTTGCAGAAGGCGATTGCGCGCTGCATGGAATATGCGGCGCGGGTGGCGGCGGATGAAGGCGTGAGCCTGAGCCATCGGGTGCTGGCCGATTTTGCGCCGGTGGCGTTCGACGAGGCCATCGTCGGCCGGGTCGAGGAAATCGCGCGCAGTCGCGGCCACCGTGTGCGGCGGCTGCCCAGCGGCGCCGGGCACGATGCCCAGATGCTGGCGCGCATGTGCCCGACCGGCATGGTGTTCGTTCCCAGCGTGGGCGGGCTGTCGCACAACGTGGCCGAATTCACGCATGACCAAGATATCGAGGCGGGCGCCGGCGTGTTGCTGGAATTGATGCTCGACCTCACAGAACAATGAAACCGTAGGAGACTGAACATGTCACGCATCATCAATGTCGCGGCCGCGCAGCTTGGGCCGATTCAGCGCAGCGACACGCGTCGCGAGGTCGTCGAGCGCCTGCTCGCGCATCTGCGCCAGGCTCATGCCATGGGCTGCCAGCTGGTGGTCTTTCCGGAGCTGGCGCTGACGACCTTCTTTCCGCGGTGGTACATGGAAGATCCGGCCGAGATCGACGCGTTCTATGAAAGCGAGATGCCCGGTCCGCAGACCCGGGTGCTGTTCGAGACCGCGCGCAAGCTGGGCATAGGCTTTTACCTGGGCTATGCGGAGCTGGCGGTGGAGCAGGGCGTCAAGCGTCGCTTCAACACCTCGATCCTGGTGAACCAGAACGGCGAAATCATCGGCAAGTACCGCAAGGTGCATTTGCCCGGGCATGCCGAGCATGAGCCGTGGCGCGCTTTCCAGCATCTGGAGAAGCATTATTTCGAGCCGGGCGAATCGTTCGATGTCTGGCGCGGTTTTGGCGGCGTGATGGGTATGGCCTTGTGCAACGACCGGCGCTGGTCCGAGACTTATCGCGTCATGGGTTTGCAGGGCGCGGAAATGATCCTGCTGGGCTACAACACGCCGGTGCACAATCCGCCGGCGCCCGAGCATGACGACCTGTCCATGTTCCACAACCATCTGGTGATGCAGGCGGGCGCCTATCAGAACGGCACCTGGGTGGTGGGCGTGGCCAAGGCCGGCAAGGAAGAGGGCTGCGAGATGATAGGGGGCAGCTGCATCATCGCGCCGTCGGGCGAGATCGTGGCCGCCTGCTCGACCAAGGGCGACGAACTGGCGATCGCGCGCTGCGACCTGGACCTGTGCCTGTCCTACAAGAGCACGACTTTCAATTTCGACCGGCATCGGCGTCCCGAGGCTTACGGCCTGATCACGGAGCGCAGAGGCGCGGTGGAACCTGCGCTGGAGGCGGCGATCACCGCCTGACCTGCGGCGCGACCAGCGTGGCCGGCCGGCAGGCTGGCCGCATAACCGGTCCGGACGTTTCCTTCCCATAAAAAACAGCATGCGGACGCCCCGAGCGTCTGCAGGGGAGCGTTCGGCCTAAAAAAACAGACCCCAAGGTGAAAATATGGACCAGTCAGTCGAGAGCATTGCGGCGCCTCCGGTTGCCGCAGACAAGGATCCCCTGGCGGCGCGGGATGACGCGCTGTATCGGAAGGTGGCGTGGCGGCTGCTGCCGTTTTTGATGGTGTGCTACATCGCGGCGTTCCTGGACCGGGTGAACGTCGGCTTTGCCAAGCTGCAGATGCTGGACGATCTGAAGTTCAGCGAAACGGTGTACGGCCTGGGCGCGGGCATTTTCTTCATCGGTTATTTCCTGTTCGAAGTGCCGAGCAATGTGCTGATGCACCGTATCGGCGCGAAGAAGACGCTGGCGCGCATCATGATCCTGTGGGGCATCATCTCGGCCGCCATGGCCCTGACGCAGACGCCGACCCAGTTCTACATCCTGCGTTTCCTGCTGGGGGCGGCCGAGGCCGGTTTCTATCCCGGCATCATCCTGTACCTGACCTATTGGTTTCCGTCGAACCGGCGCGGCCAGATCGTGGCGGTGTTCATGACGGCGGTGCCGTTCGCCGGCATCCTGGGCGGGCCGCTGTCGGGCTGGGTGATGGAGTCCTTCCATGAAACGCACGGTCTCGCTGGTTGGCAATGGATGTTCATCATCGAGGCGATCCCTTCGGTGCTGCTGGGCCTGGCGGTGTTCTGGTACCTGGATGACCGCATCGACGATGCGCGCTGGTTGTCGCCTACGGAGAAGTCCCGGCTGGGCCAGAACCTGCTGCGCGAGAAGACCGCCAAGACCGAACACGTGTCGATGCTGACGCTGCTCAAGGACCGGCGCGTGGTCCATATGGCGCTGATCTGCTATTGCACGGTGTCCAGCCTGTCCGGCCTGGCGTTCTGGATACCGTCGGTGATCCGCTCCACTGGGGTGGTGTCGCTGCTGGATATCGGCCTGCTGACGGCGGTGCCGAACATATGCGCGGTGATCTCGATGGTGCTGGTGTGCCGCCATTCGGACGCAACGCGGGAGCGCCGCTGGCACATGATCGTGCCCTTTCTGGTGGGCGGGACGGGCCTGGCGCTTAGCACGCTGTTCAGTCATAACCCGATGTTGGCCGTGGCCATGCTGTCCGTGGCGGCCGCCGGCTGCATGGTGTGCTCGCCGCTGTTCTGGAGCCTGCCGACCGCGTTCCTGGAAGGCAAGAGCGCGGCGGCGGGCATTGCCGGGATCAATTCGTTCGCGGGGCTGGCGGCCTTTGTCAGCCCGTACGCGATCGGTTGGATCAAGGACCTGACCGGTTCGACCGACTGGGGCATGTATTTCCTCGCCAGCTTCGCGCTGATCGGGGCGGTGCTGGTGTATCGCGTGCCGAAGAGCCTGGTCAACCGGTAGGCGTCGCGCTTCCCACCATCGGCGGGCGCGCCGCGCCCGCCACTCTCAGACAGGAATGATGATGACTCTGGACGTAGTTGCATTGACGCAGGCGATGGTGCGCATTCCCAGCCTATCGGGCAAGGAAGGCGAGATGGCGGCGCTGATGGCCGCGACCATGCGCGAGGCGGGCTTCAGCTCGGTTACGACCGATAGCAATGGCTCGGTGCTGGGATTGATCGGCCCCGAGGATGCGGACGTGGCCCTGTTGTTCGACGGGCACATGGACGTGGTGCCGGTGGCGGGCGAGTGGCGCTTCGATCCGTTCGGCGCCGAGATCCGGGATGGGCGGCTGTATGGGCGCGGCAGCACCGACATGAAGGGCGGCATCGCCGCAGCGATTTGCGGCGTGGCGGAGGCCGCGCGGGATGGCTTGAAGCGCCGCGTGGCGGTGTCGGCCAGCGTGCTGGAGGAAATCATCGAAGGGCATGCGCTGGCTTCGGTACTGGACATCTGCGCGCCGCAGGCGGTGGTCATCTGCGAGCCCTCGAAATTGCAGATCAAGGCGGGGCAGAAGGGACGGGTGGAGTTGCTGCTGACCTTCCACGGCAAGCCGGCCCATGCCGCGACGCCGCACATCGGCGTCAACCCCTTGCATGCCGCGGCCCGGGCGCTGGCGGTCCTGGAGAACTTGCCTTTGCCGCACGATGAGGTGCTGGGCCAGGCGCTGCTGGTGCCGACGGATATCGTGTCGCATCCTTACCCGTCGATTTCCATGATTCCGATCTCAACGACGATACGTTTTGACCGGCGCACCGTATCGGGCGAAAGCCTGGAGGACGTGTTGGCGCAGATCCGCGGGCATCTGGCCGCCCATGGCCTGTCCGATTTCACCTTGCAGGTCAGCGAGGACCGGGTGGCGACCTATACCGGGCAGCACGCCACGCCGCCGCGCTGGTTGCCGGGTTGGCGTTGCGATGCGCAGGCCAGCGTGTTGCAGGCCGCGCGCGCGGCGGTCAGCGCCAGCGGCCGGGATCCGGTGGTGGGCAGCTGGGCGTTCTGCACCAACGGGTCGGAATCGGCCGGACGCCGCGGTATCCCGACGATAGGATTGGGCCCGGGCAATGAAGAGGATGCCCACACCATCGACGAATCCATTGCGCTGGAGCAACTGGAAGGCGCCCGCGACATTTATCGGAGCCTGGTGCGCGCCGTCTGCGGCTGAGGCGCCTGCATGCCGGGCAGGCGGGCCAGCCGGTCATTCAGGAAGTCGATCAGCAGCCGCGCGCGCAGCGACTGGTAGCGGCGCGACGGGTAGATGAGGAAGGCCTCTTGCGGCGTGGCGCTCCATTTGGGCAGGACGCGCAGCAGTTCGCCGCTTGCGACCAGGTCCTGCACCAGCCACGCGGGGCACAGCCCGATGCCGGCGCCCATGGCCAGGCTTTCGCGGATGGCCAGGGCGTTGTTGACGCGGAAGCGCCCCTGGGTCTGGACCGTGGCGAGGGTCGCGCCCTGGTGCAGTTCCAGGGTGTCGCCCGTGGCCAGCCAGGCAAAGCGCACGTATTCGTGCGCGGCCAGGTCGCGGGGCGCGCGGGGCTTGCCGCGCTGCGCCAGGTAGGAGGGGGCTGCCACCAGGTAGCGCGGCGATTCGGCCGCCTTGCGCGCGATGGCGTTGGGCGGCAGGTTGCCGCCCAGGCGCAGCGCCACATCCACGCCTTCTTCCACCAGGTCCACGAACCGGTCGTTCAGGATCAGTTCGACCTGGATGTCGGGATACTCGTCCAGGAACTCGCGGACCAGCGCATTCAGCCGGAACTGGCCCAGCGCCACGGGCGCGTTGATGCGCAGGAAACCGGCGGGCTTCTCGGTCTGGCCGCGGGCGTCGGCGACGGCTTCGGAATATTCCTCCAGCACGCGAGTGGCGCGTTCGTAGAAGCGCTTGCCTTGTTCGGTGGGTACGACGCGGGTGGTGCTGCGTTCCAGCAGCCGCACGTTCAGGTCTTTTTCCAGCGCGGCGACGATCTTGCTCAGGGCGGGCTGGCTCAGGGCCTGTTCGCGCGCGACGGCCGACAGGGTGCCCAGCTCCACGGCGCGGACGAAGGCCCGCATGGCGCGCAGGGTGTCCATGGTCATTCCTTTTTGGAAGAAGTGGTATGCAGTTTAGGGTTCTACCGGCGAAATTGGGAAGAACCTATCGTGACGTCACTTTCTCTTTTTCTGGAGTCGTCATGAATCGCTTCAATCTTCATTCCCTGGTTTCGGCCGCTGCGCTGGCCGGTGGCCTTTCGGTTCTGGCTCCGTCCGCCGCCATTGCCGCGCAGCCTCCTGTTCAGGCTGATGCCGCGCGTTCCAGCTGGGTCAGCTCCTGGTTCGCCAGTCCGCAACCCCTGTGGGAAGACTCCTTCGTGCTGTCCACGGCGATGCCCGCCGAATTGCGCGGCCAGACCTTGCGCCAGACGCTCATGCTCAGCCTGGGCGGACCGCGCTTGCGGGTGGTGTTGTCCAACCGTTATGGCACGCAGCCCCTGGTGATCGGCGCGGCCAGCGTGGCGCTGGCGTCGAGCGCATCCGCAATCCGCCAGGAGTCCCGCCGCGGACTGGCCTTTGGCGGCCGGCCCGGCGTGACGGTGGCGCCGGGGGCGCAAGTCGTCAGCGATCCGGTGGACCTGCCCGTGTCCGCGCTGGCCGAGTTGGCCGTCAGCCTCTACTTCCCGCAGGCCACGCCGGTGACGACCTTCCATTGGGGCGCGCAGCAGACCGGCGCCCAGGTGCGGGGCGATGCCACGGCGGCGGCGGAGCTGCCGGATGCGCAGGCGCTGCAAGGCCGGGCCTTCCTGGCGGGGATCTGGGTCGAGAGCCCGTCGCGCGCGCCGGTGGTGGTGGCGTTTGGGGATTCCTTGACCGACGGCAATGGATCCACGCCCGGGGCCAATCGCCGCTGGCCGGACTTCCTGGCGCGCCGCTTGGCGCCGCAGGGCATAGGCGTGGCGAACGCGGGCATTTCGGGCGCGAGGGTCTGGGGCGACAAGATGGGGGTGAACGCGATGGCCCGTTTTGATGCCGATGTGCTGTCGCAGCCGGGCGTGCGCACGGTGGTGATGATGATGGGCATCAATGACATCGGCTGGCCGGACAGCGGCTTCGCGCCGGACGACGCGCCCATGACGGCGGCAAGATTGACCGAGGGCTACCGACAGTTGGCGGAGGCGGCCCGCTTGCGCGGCGTGCGTATCGTGGGCGGCACCATTGCGCCGTATGAAGGTTCGCTGCATGGCACGCCGCTGGCGGGCCACTACAGTCCGGCGAAGGATGCGGTGCGGATGGAAGTGAACCGCTGGATCCGGGAGAGCGGCGTGTTTGATGCGGTGGTGGATTTTGACGCGGTGCTGCGCGATCCGGCGCATCCGGGCCGGCTGTTGCCCGCCTATGATTCGGGCGACCACCTGCATCCCAATGATGCCGGCTACCAGGCCATGGCGCAGGCGCTGGACATGGCCACGCTGTTGGGCGATTGAGCGCTGCGTGGAAGCCTCAATGGAAATTCCGGCTCTGGGTGTTCAACCCGCCCAGCAGTTCGGACAAATCCACCAGCCGTTGCGCGATCAAATGGCGCACGCCGTCCACGCTTTGCCACGACCCATAGACGCCCAGCAGCGAGGCCCCCAGCAGTTCCCGGCGCTGGCGTTCTATGAGTTCCGTACGCACGACCACGTTGACGGGGCCGGTCTCGTCTTCCAGCGTGACGAAGATCACCCCCTTGGCGGTCTGCGGACGCTGGCGCACGGTGACGATGCCGCAGGCGCGCGCCACGCGCTTGTCGGGGTAGCCGTTCAACACCGAGGCGGGCTGGAAATTGCGCGCCGCCAGTTGGGGGCGCAGCAGGGCCACGGGGTGGCTGTGCAGGGTCAGGCCCACGCTGCGGTAGTCGGCCGCCACGGTCTGGCCCTCGGAAGGGGCGGACAGTTGCGGCGCCTGGGTTTCCTGGATGGCGGCGTCGCGCAGCAGGTCGCGGCTCTGCACGCTGGCGGCGGCTTCCCAGCTGGCCTGGCGGCGATGGCCGGCCAGGGTGCGCAGGGCGTCGC
>NZ_JBARYB010000180.1:0-8591 GCF_049647645.1 Achromobacter sp. | reverse complement strand
GCGGCCACCGCGGCCTGGGGATCGCCGGCCAGCCGGCGCAGCCAGCGCGCAGCCCAGACGGCCTCGGCCATGAGCAGCGCCGCCAGCGGCAAGGCCGCCCAGACGCCGGGCTCCAGGCGCAGCAGCCATTCGCCCGCCACCCGCAGCGACACGCAGATGACGCCGGCGGCCAGCATGGCCAGGATGACCAGGTCGCGCCGGCCCTTCTGATAATAGAAGCCCAGGCCCAGGGTCACCGCGACCCAGGCGATGCCGTTATAGATGCCCAGGCCGCGGCCCAGGAAGTCGCCAAGCATCTGGGTCAGCACCAGCACGCTGATCGCCAGAGCGGCCAGGACCCGCGGACCGACCAGGGTGCTGGCGCGCCAGCGGCGGGCAGCCAGCTCCCAGCCCAGCAGCAGCAGCAGGTTCAAGCCGGCCATCATCAGGCCGGGCACGCCCGGGCCGCCAAATATCAGCATCCAGGAGAACACCCGCTCGCCCAGCCACAAGGCCATGGCCACATTCAGCACCAGCGCCCACAGGAGCCAGACGGCCTGGCTGCCGGCGGCCAGCGCCCAGGGCAGCAGCAAAAGCGCCCACCAGGCGAACAATTCCCAGGTGTCGGCGCCAGTCTGGTAAGTTTGGCCTAGTAAAGCGAGCAGCGCGCCCAGCAGGATGCCGGCCAGGGCGAGCAGGGCGCCCGGTATGGTGCGGCGCACGCCGGGACTGGCACGCAGGCGCAATCCGGCCCAGGCGGCGGCCAGCGCACAAACCGCCAGCAACCCCTGGACGCCGGCGAAGCGCTGCACTTTTGTCATGTCCTGCCAGTTGGCGGCAACCCAGCAAACCGCGGCGCTTCCCAGCAGCAAAACACCTAGCCAGAGGGTGCTGCGCGCCAGAAATTGACGCCAAGCGTGTAGTTCGGATCCCGCTTGTCTTTCAGTGCCGACTTGCATCTGGCGAATCTCCGATCTTATTATCCGCGCTACTACGGCGGGACTGCCGCCACTGGATACACATGAATAAAACGCTGATTATTGCCGAGAAGCCCTCGGTGGCCCTTGATATATCACGCGCCTTGGGAGGCTTCGCGCGGGAGGGCGACTATTTTGAAAGCGAACGTTACGTCCTCGCATCGAGTATCGGGCATTTGCTCAGCTTGGTCGCGCCCAACGATCCGGTCAAGGGGAAGTGGAGCTTCACGCACCTGCCCGTGATTCCGCCTGAGTTCGAACTGGGCCCCACCGACAAGAAATCCGCCGAACGGCTTAAGCTGCTGGTCCGCCTGGCCAAGCGCAAGGACGTCGACGCCATCATCAACGCCTGTGACGCCGGGCGCGAGGGCGAACTGATCTTCCGCTACATCATTCAGTACGCGGGCGTGAAGAAGCCGATCCAGCGCCTCTGGCTGCAGTCGATGACCCAGGCCGCCATCCGCGAAGCCTTCGCCAATCTGCGCGACGACTCCCAGCTCAAGCCGCTGGAAGCCGCCGCCCGTTCGCGCGCCGAAGCCGACTGGCTGGTGGGCATCAACGGCACGCGCGCCATGACCGCCTTCAACAGCAAGGACGGCGGCTTCTTCAAGACCCCGGTCGGCCGGGTGCAGACGCCCACGCTGGCCATCGTGGCCGAGCGCGAAGAGCGCATCCGCCGCTTCGTGCCGCGCGACTACTGGGAGGTGCGCGCCACCTTCGTGGCGGCCGCCGGCCTGTACGAAGGCCGCTGGATCGACCCGCAGTTCAAGAAAGACGACCGCGACCCGGAAAAGCGCGAATCGCGCCTGTGGTCGGCAGCCGCCGCGCAAAGCGTGGTGGCCGCCTGCCGCGAACAACCGGGTAACGTGACCGAGGAATCCAAGCCGTCGACCCAGATGTCACCGGCCCTGTATGACCTGACCTCGCTGCAGCGCGAAGCCAACGGCCGTTTCGGCTTTTCGGCCAAGACCACGCTGGCCCTGGCGCAGACCCTGTACGAACGCCACAAGGCGCTGACCTACCCGCGTACCGATTCGCGCTACCTGCCCGAGGACTACATCGCCACGGTGCAGGAAACCATGCGCGCGCTGGCCAAGGGCGGCTCCAACGCCGTGGGCGGCCTGGCGCGCCACGCGGAAACCGTGGTCGGCAATCAATGGGTCAAGCCGAACCGCCGCATCTTCGACAACAAGAAGGTGTCGGACCACTTTGCCATCATCCCCACGCTGCAGATCCCGCACGACCTGAGCGAGGCCGAGGCCAAGCTGTACGACCTGGTTCTCAAGCGCTTCCTGGCAGTGTTCTTCCCCGCCGCGGAATACCGCGTCACTACCCGCATGACCGAAGTGCAGGGGCACCGCTTCCGCACCGACGGCAAGGTGCTGGTCAACCCGGGATGGCTGGCGGTCTACGGCAAGGAAGCCCAGGGCGAAGACGCCAACCTGGTGCCCGTGGCGGACGGCGAGACCGTGCGCACCGAGGACGTCGAGGCCGTCGGCCTGTCGACCAAGCCGCCGGCGCGCTTCAACGAAGGCACGCTGCTGTCGGCCATGGAAGGCGCGGGCAAGCTGGTGGACGACGAGGAACTGCGCGAAGCCATGTCCGAGCGCGGCCTGGGCACGCCGGCTACCCGCGCCGCCATCATCGAAGGCCTGCTCAACGAGGTCTACCTGCGCCGCGAAGGCCGCGACCTGGTGCCCACCGCCAAGGCGCGCCAGCTGATGACGCTGCTGTCCGGCTTGGACGTGACCGAACTGACCTCGCCGGAACTCACCGGCGAATGGGAGCACAAGCTCAAGCAGATCGAGCAGGGCGGCCTGGGCCGCGAAGCCTTCATGCGCGAGATCGCGCAGATGACGCAGGTCATCGTCAAGCGCGCCAAGGAATACGAACGCGACACGGTGCCGGGCGACTACGCCACGCTGCAAACGCCGTGCCCCAAGTGCGGCGCCGTGGTGAAGGAAAACTATCGCCGCTTTGCCTGCACCGCCTGCGACTTCTCCATCGGCAAGCACCCGGGCGGCCGCACCTTCGAACTGCCGGAAGTCGAAGAGCTGCTGGCCAAGCGCGAGATCGGCCCGCTGCAAGGCTTCATCAGCAAGATGGGCCGGCCGTTCGCCGCCATCCTGCGCATCAGCGATGAATTCAAGCTGGAGTTCGACTTCGGCCAGAGCGACGAAGACGACAACGAGGCCGTGGACTTCTCCGGCCACACGCCGGTGGGTTCCTGCCCCAAGTGCCAGTCGCGCGTGTTCGAGCACGGCATGAGCTACGTCTGCGAGAAATCCGTCGGCCCCGAAAAGAGCTGCGATTTCCGTTCGGGCAAGGTCATCCTGCAGCAGGAAATTTCGCGCGAGCAGATGGAAAAGCTGCTGACCAACGGCCGCACCGACCTGCTCGACGGCTTCGTCTCCAGCCGCACCAACCGCAAGTTCAAGGCCTTCCTCGTCCGCCAGCCGGACGGCAAGATCGGCTTCGAGTTCGAGCCGCGTCCTGAAAAGCCGGGCCGCGCGCCGGCCAAGACGGCTGCAAAAACCGCGACCAAGACCGCCGCCAAGAAAGCGCCGGCCAAGAAGGCCGCGGTGAAGAAGACCGCAACCAAGACGGCCACGAAAACGGCCGTCAAGAAAGCGGTGAAGAAGGCTGCGCCGAAAAAGACCGCCGCATAGCGGGGGAGCCACGCCTCTTCCGCGTATCGCGCACAACGCCCGGGCAACCGGGCGTTTTCCATTGTTGGACGCCAGTTGCTGGGGTATTGTCTACGCCAAACCGCTGCAACCAGACCTATACCGAGGACGACATGAGCAACAGCCCCGACTCCACCACCCGCCGCCGCGTGCTGGCCGCCGCAGGCGCGCTGGCCGGCATCAGCCTCATCAACGGCCGCGTCGCGTTCGCGCAGCCCAAGCTGGGCCGCGTGGTCTACGGCCAGGGCAGCATCGACCCGTTCTTCGCCGCCGGCTACGTCGCGCTGAAGAAGGGCTATTTCGGCGAGGGCGGGCTGGACGTCGAATACCTGAATTCGCAAAGCGGTCCGCGCACCAACCAACTGCTGGCCGCCGGCCAGATCGTGTTCGGCGCCACCGCCGCGACAGCCGCCCCCGCGCTGACGCTGGCCGGCAAGCCCGCCACGCTGGTGTTCGGCTTCGACCGCAAGCTCACCTACGCCAACGTCATCGTGCGCCGCGAGGACTTTGAAAGCGGCAAGATCAAATCGTTGAAGGACCTGGCCGGCAAGCGCGTGGGCGCCACCCAGCCGCAGTCCAGCACCTGGCTGATGGCGCTGTACCTGATGCAGAAGGCCGGCGTGGCCGACAAGGTGGACATCCGCCCGCTGGGCGACCTGGCCACCATGCTGGGCGCGCTCAAGACCGGCTCGGTGTCCGCCAGCATGGCCACCATGTCCATGATGGAACAGGCCCAGCAGGAAGGCTGGGGCGTGCCCATCTTCGACGCCACCACTGAAAGCTCGTGGAACGAATTCATGGGCGGCGACGTGCCGGGCATCGCGGCCCTGACCTTGCAGGACACCATCCAGAAGCGTCCCGAAGTGGTGCAGGCCTTCGTGACCGGCCTGGTCCGCGCGCAGGACTTCATCAGCGCCAACAGCGCCGCGGCCGTCACCGACGCCATCTACGACGATTACCTGAACGCCTTTCCGCGCGCCGCCATCGAGAAGACACTGGGGGTCTACAAGGACACGGTGTTCCTGAAGGACAACATCATCACCCAGGACGCCTATGACCGCATGACAGCCATCATGGGCGACGGCCGCCAGTTCTCCAACGACGAGATCAAGACCGTGCCCTACGACCGTTGCGTGAACATGAGCTTCGTGCGCCGCGCCCGGGGCCTTTGATGATCACGCTGGACAAGGTGGGCAAGGCCTACCAGACGCGCCAGGCCACCACGCATGCGGTGGGCGAGGTCAGCCTGACGATCCCGGAGGGCGAGTTCGTCTCCATCGTCGGCCCCTCGGGCTGCGGCAAGAGCACGCTGCTGAACATGATCGCGGGCTTTCTGCGCCCCACCACCGGCACCATCCGCGTGGACGGCCGCGTGGTCGACGGGCAGGTGCCGCCGGCCCTGGGCTACATCTTCCAGAAGGACACGCTGCTGCCCTGGTTCAGCGTGCGGAAGAACGTGGCGCTGGGCCTGAAGTTCCAGGGCGTGTCCGCCGACAAGATCGAGCGCCGCGTGGCCGAACTGCTGGAAATGGGCCACCTGAGCCAGTTCGCCGATGCCTTTCCACACCAGCTGTCGGGCGGCATGCGGCGACGCGTGGCGCTGCTGATGAGCCTGGCGGTCGAGCCCCGCATCCTGCTGCTGGACGAGCCCTTCGGCGCGCTGGACACGCACACCAAGACCCACCTGCACCGCGAACTGATCGAGATCTGGCGCAAGCTGGGCCAGACCATCGTCATGGTCACGCACGACCTGGACGAAGCGATTCTGCTGTCCGACCGCGTGGTGGTGTTGTCCGGCCCGCCCAGCCGCGTGCTGCTGGACGAACGCATAGAAATCCCGCATCCGCGCGACGTCTTCACGCTGCGCGAAACGCCGCAGTTCGTGACCCACGTGCAAAGCCTCTGGAGCGTGCTGGGACAGCAGTTCCGTGCCGCCGCCTGAACCGATACGCGTCATGACCACCACTGATTCCGCCGATTCCCTGCAGGACCAGCTGCGCCTGGACCGCCGTGCCAGCATCGCGCGCCGGCTGCGCATCACGCTGTGGCAAGTGCTGATTCTTGCCATCATCCTGGGCTCCTGGGAAACGCTCACACGCATCCCCTGGTTCACCCAGAACACGCTGTTCGATCCCTTCTTCATCAGCCAGCCTTCGCGCGTGGCCGTGCGATTGTGGGAGTGGCTGCAGCCCGGCCCGCGCTCGGTCTGGCCGCATTTATGGCTGACCCTGCAGGCCACCATGGTGGGACTGCTGGTGGGCGTGGGCAGCGGCTTCGTGGTGGGCATGACGCTCAGCCGCAGCCGCTTCCTGGCCGACGTGTTCAATCCCTTCATCGTGGCGTTCAACTCGATGCCGCGCATCGCCTTCGTGCCGCTCATCACCATGTTCTTCGGACTGGGCCTGGCCTCCAAGGTGGTGACGTCGTGGTTCGTGGTGTTCTTCCTGGTGTTCTTCAACACCTACAAGGGCGGGCGCAGCGTGGAGCGCGAACTGGTGGACTTCTGCCGCACGCTGGGCGGCTCGCCGCGCCAGATCCTGTGGCGGGTGCGCATCCCGACCGCGGCCGCGTGGACCTTCGCGGCCTTGCCCAATGCCATCAGCTTCGCGCTGATCGGCGTGGTGCTGGCGGAGTTCGTCGGCTCCACCACGGGCATGGGCTATCTGATGATCACCGCGCTGGCGACCCTGAACGCCACCGACATGTTCGCGGCGGTGACCTTGCTGTCCATCGTCGGCATCGCGCTGGTCTATTGCGTGACCTGGCTGGAACGCCGGCTGCTGCACTGGGCGCCCGAATTCCGAGAATGAAGGGGTCCCCCCGCAGCGCTGCGCGCTTCCCCCCAGGGGGCGCCGCTGCGTACCGGCTGAGCCGGATCCGCGCGGCCTCGATCGAGACGAAGCAATCTGGACTACTGAGATGAACACGCTACCGTATCTACGCAACTTCGATCTGACGGGGCAAGTCGCCCTGGTGACCGGCTCGGCCCGCGGGCTGGGCTTCTGCATCGCGCGGGCTTTGG
The DNA here is from genome assembly GCF_049647645.1 of Achromobacter sp. Lineage (GTDB taxonomy): Bacteria > Pseudomonadota > Gammaproteobacteria > Burkholderiales > Burkholderiaceae_B > Achromobacter. Next base: position 1,926 of record NZ_JBARYB010000180.1, on the reverse strand, counting down.
CCGGCTGTGGCGCGCGCGTGCTGATCAACGGCCGCAACGCCGAAGCCGTCGCGGCCGCGGCGGGTGAACTGACCGCCGCCGGCCTGGACGCGCATCCGCTGCCGTTCGACATCAGCGACGACGCCGCCATGGAGCGCGCTTTCCTGGACATAGACCGCGACCACCGCCGCCTGGACATCCTGGTGAACAACGTCGGCGCGCGCAACCGCAAGACCCTGCGCGACACCAGCCCCGCCGAGATCCGCGAGCTGATCGACACCGACATGGTCGCCGGCATGCTGCTGGCCAAGTTCGCCGCCGAACGCATGGTGCGCCAGGGCAGCGGCCGCCTGATCGCGATCACCTCGGTGGTGGGCGAGCTGGCGCGCGCGGGCGATGCGGTCTATCCCGCGGCCAAGCAGGGGCTGACGGGCATGGTGCGCGCGCTGGCGGCGGAGTTCGGCGGCTACGGCATCACCAGCAACGCCATCGCGCCGGGCACCTTCGCCACGGAAACCAATGCGGAAATGGTGGCTGACCCCGCGGTCGGTCCGCGGATCGCCGAGCGCAATCCGATGGGCCGCTGGGGTGAACCGGAGGAAATCGCGGGCGCCGCCGTGTTCCTGGCGTCACCCGCGGCGTCATACGTGAACGGGCACGTATTGGTGGTGGACGGGGGTCTGTCGATCCAGTTTTGAGGGTGGAGGGGCGAAGCGCGAGAGAGCCGGAGTACGCATACCACCGATGCCCGCGAATCCAGGCCGCCCCCGCGTGCCCGACAACGACTCTTAGGTCGTCTCGTCCTGATACCAGACGCCTTCGGCCAGCATCATCTTCTGATGCCCATGGCCTGCCGGCATCATCGGGAAGCAGTTCTCCTGCGCCGTCACCGCCACGTCCAGGAAGTAGGGGCCGTCATGCGCCAGGCATTCGGCCAGCGCGGCGTCCAGCTGCGCCGGATCGTCCACCCGGGCCGCGCCCCAGCCGAAGGCGCGCGCCAGCGCCACGAAATCGGGCAGGGAGGCGTTGTAGCTATGGCTGTAGCGTCCGCCATGGATCAGCTCCTGCCACTGCCGCACCATGCCCATGTAGCCGTTGTTGCACAGCACGACCTTGACCGGCGTCTGGTGCTGCATGGCGGTGGACAGTTCCTGGATGTTCATCAGCACTGATGCATCGCCGCTGACGCAGACCACGGTCTTGTCCGGGTGTGCGACCTGCGCGCCGATCGCGGCGGGCACGCCATAGCCCATGGTGCCCGCGCCGCCGGAGGTCAGCCAACGGTTGGGCTTGTCGAAACGCAGGTACTGCGCGGCCCACATCTGGTGCTGGCCCACGTCGGTGGACACGATGGCATCGCGGTCCGCCAGCGCAGCGTTCAGGCGCGACATCAGGTGCTGCGGCAGGATCGCGTCGGCCGCCGGGGTGTAGCCCAGGCAATCCTGGGCGCGCCAGGCGTCGATGCGCTTGTACCAGGGCGCCAGCCGCGCCGCGTCCATCGGCTCATCGCCAAGTTCGGCGCGCAAGGCGCGCACCAGCGGCAGGCAATCGCCCACCAGCGCCACGTCCACGCGCACCACCTTGTTGATGGAGGCCGGGTCGATGTCGATGTGGATCTTGCGTGCATGCGGGCAGAATTCCGACAGCTTGCCGGTGATGCGGTCATCGAAACGGGCGCCGATGCAGACCACCAGATCGGCGTTGTGCATGGCCAGATTGGCCTCGACCGTGCCGTGCATGCCCAGCATGCCGACGAACTGCGGGTCGGACGCGGGGAAAGCGCCCAGGCCCATCAGGGTCAGGGTGCAGGGCGCACCGGTGTGGCGCACCAGATCGGTGTAGGCCTCGCAGGCCTCGGGGCCGGCGTTCACCAGCCCGCCGCCACCGTAGAAGATGGGCCGCTTGGCCTGGGCGATCAGCGCGGCAGCGCGGCGCACGGCCGACTGC
>NZ_JBARYB010000179.1:0-14060 GCF_049647645.1 Achromobacter sp. | reverse complement strand
CTCGCGGCGTTCGCGCCACGGGCCGACGCCGAACCACGGCCGCCCGAGAACGCGACGCGCCGCGTGGCGCTGCTGGATGGCTGCGCCCAATCGGTGCTCGGCGCCGAGATCAACGCCTCGGCCAGGCGCCTGCTCACACGCGCCGGCTACGCCGTCGTCGCCATACCCGGCGTGCAATGCTGCGGCGCGCTCGAACTGCACATGGGACGACGCGAGGCCGCCACCCGGCACATGGAACAGGCGGTCCGCAGCTGGTCGGCCGCGCTGCAGGCCGGGCACATCGACGCCATCATCAGCACCACCTCAGGCTGTGGTTCCGTTATCAAACGCTATGAAGAACTGCTTTGCGACCGTCCCGAACTGTCGGCGCAGGTGCGCCTGGTGGTCGATGCCACCCAGGACATCGCGCAGATCGCCGCCGGCCTGCCGCTAACCGCTAGCGGCTCGGCGCTAGGCCTGGCCGTTTCCTATCACGACTCCTGTTCGCTCAAGCACGGCCTCAAGATCGAACGGCCGCCGCGCCGCGCGCTGGGCAAGCTGGACATGGAGGTGCGCGACATCGCCGAATCGCACCTGTGCTGCGGCTCGGCGGGGACCTACAACATCCTCGAGCCGGCCATCTCCGACCGTCTGGGACAGCGCAAGGCGGCCCACGCTTCGGCCGGTCAGCCAGACGTGATCGCCGCCGGCAACATGGGATGCCTGGTGCAGATCTCGCGCTTCACGCCCGTGCCCGTGGCGCACACGGTCCAGTTGCTGGACTGGGCCACCGGCGGCCCGCCGCCCCGCGGTCTGGAAGGCTTTCGGCCCAAACCGCCGCAGGCGGCGGCCAGCGCTCCAACTCCGGCGGCCACGCCGGTTCCGACAACCGCCGGCAGCGGCGACCTTCTGTGGTGAATGACGAATGCCTTCCAATGACCCTATCGTAGATTTCGCCCATGCGGCGGCGGCCGAGCTTGGCGCGGACGCCATCACCCTGGGCGACGACGTCCTCGGACGCTACGGCGAACATACGCTGCCCTGCGCCGACGTGCGCCCCGGCGCCGTCGCCTATCCCGACTCGACCGAGGCGGTGCAAACGCTGGTGCGCCTGGCCAATCGCTTCCGCGTTCAGCTCTATCCCATCAGCAATGGCCAGAACATCGGCCTGGGCACCCGCTCGCCCATCCGTCCTGGCCAGGTGGTGGTGGACCTGGGCCGGCGCATGAACCGCATCCTGGAAGTCAATGAGACACTGGGCTATTGCGTGCTCGAACCTGGCGTAAGCTTCCGCGCCATGCACGACGAGCTGCAGCGCCGGGAAAGCAAGCTGATGATCTCGCCCACCGCAGGCCCGTCGCAGGGCAGCATCCTCGCCAACGCCCTGGACAAGGGCGGCGGCAGCGGCGCCTACGCCGACCATTTCGGCATGAGCTGCGGCATGGAGGTTGTGCTCGGCAATGGCGACGTGATCCGCACCGGCGACGGCAGCCTGGCCGGCTCCTCGCATCCCAACTGGCACGTTTCCAAATACAGCTTCGGCCCGACGCTGGACGGCCTGTTCTCCCAATCCAACTTCGGCATCGTCACCCGCGTGGGCATGTGGCTCATGCCCCGGCCGCCGCATATCGAACCCTTCTTCTTCACCTTCCCCGACGACGAAGACCTGGGGGAGATCGTCGAACGCATCCGTCCGCTAAAGCTGAGCAATTTCGTGCCGACGCTGATCCGCGCCACCAACGACCTGTATCTGCTGTCCTCGGCGGCCACCAACCCGGAATACGCGGCCAGCGGCGGCAAGCGCGCGCTGTCCGACGAGGGCCGCGCCGCGCTGCGGCGGCAATACAACCTGGGATCCTGGACCGTATCGGGCGCCGTGTACGGCGCCAGCCGTGCCGCCGTGCAGCCCCAGATCGACCGCATCGCCCAGCATTTCCTGGCCTCGGGCAAGGGACGCCAGATTCCCATGGAAGAAGCGGAGGACATCGGCCCCCTGCACATCGCCATCAACTCCAACACCGGCGTGCCGACCGACAGCGAATTGAAGATGCTGGGCTGGCGTCCGGGCGGCGGCGCGATCTGGCTGTCGGCGGGCTCCCCCGTCGCGGGCGACATCGTCAACAGCCTCCAAGCGCAGGCACGCCGCATCTGCCATGACCACGGGCTGGAATACCTGTTGTCGAACGTTTGCGGCGCGCGATTCGCCCGCGCCATCCACGCGATCATCTATAACCGCGAAGACGCCGACGAAACCGCCCGCGCGGACGCCTGCTACCGGACGCTGGCCCAGCTGTTCGCCGAGCGCGGCATCTTCGTAGGCCGGGCGCCGACCATGTACCACGGGTTCCACCAGGCCCAGCGCATGCCGGAGTTCGTGCGCGCCTGCGCATCGATCAAAGCCGCGCTGGACCCGAATGGCGTCATCGCTCCAGGCAAGTACGGCATCGAATGAAGACAGACCCCCGGGGCGGCCAAGCCCCGGGCGCGAGCGCGCAGGCCGCGTCGGCATTGGCGACGACAATGTCTCAGAGCAAGACTCTTTTCTTGGGCGCTCATGCCGCCCTCAGCAGGACGGCATGAGCGCCCCCTACTCTCAAACCACGCGGGGCGGAATGATCCCCCGCTCCATCAGCACCCCAAGCCAGTGCTTGACGCATGCCTCGGTGTCGTAGGCCTGCGTGAAGCCCGCCTGCTTGATCTTCACCGTGCTGACAAAGGCCGGCGGCGGCGGCGCTTTCAGGCCGTAGCCGAACCGGGCGTCGGCGGAGTAGTGTGATTCTCCCAGGATCTGGCCCATGCTCAAGGGCCGCAAGCCATGCCGCTTGACGATCTCGTCCCACAACAGCGCGCGGCTGGGCAGGTATTCGGCCAGGCAGACGGGCTGGTCGGGACCCGGTTCGACGCGCAGGAACTCCGCCAGCGACGGCCACAGATCGCGCCAACTGAAGACTTCGCCGTTGGTCAGGTTGTAGTGTTCGTTCCAGGACTGCGGGTTCTCGGCAGCCCAGACGCCCGCATCGCCGATGAGGCGCACATCCACGGCTTCGCGTGGGTAGGAGACGTGCCCCGGATAGCCGAACGGCTTGCCTTCCGCTCGGCACAGCGCCGCATAGACGCCGATCACCGGCACGGTATTCATCGCCACGCCCACGTTGGGGCCGACCACGATGGTGGGACGGAATATCGTCCAACCGAAGCCGCACTGCGCGGCCCTTTCCCGTATGTAGTCTTCCTGGAACCAGTACGAGTTGGGATGGTCGTCCCGAGGCTGACGCTCGCGCGCCGGAATGCGGATGGGATGCAGGTGCACGCCATAGGCCTTGGTGCCCTGCAGCACCGTGACATGGCGCAGCCCGCCGCTGCGGCTCAGTGGCTCGATCACGTTCCTGATCATGCCCAGGTTGGTGGACATCTGCTCGGCGTCCTGCCAGCCCGCAATGAGGCCAGGCTTTTCATAGACGGCCGCATAGAAGACATGCGTGACTTGCGGCAGGGACTCGAAGGCGCGACGGCAGGCCTCGGCGTCCTGCAGGTCAACCTGCAAATGCGTGAACGGCCGTTGGCTGATGATTTCCGGGCGCCGCCGGGAGACGGCGATGACTTCCCAGCCGGCGTTCAGGAAGGAGTCGACGGCAGCGGAGCCAACCAAGCCGCTGGCGCCGGTGACGATAACGGTGCGCGACATGATTGCCTCAGTCCATGACCAGGTTGATCTGCTTGAACAGCTGCTGGAAGCGCACGTACTCATCCGCCATGCGCTTGCCGAAGTCCTCGCGGCTGTCCGCGGTCGGAACAATGCCCAGGCTGGCAAACTTCTCTTGCGTTTCAGGGTTGTTCACCGCTTTGACGATCTCGTCGTGGAGGCGGTCCAGGATGGCCTGCGGCGTACCGGCGGGCGCCACGATGCCGTACCAGGCGACGCTTTCGGCGCCCGGCAGGCCGGCTTCGGCAACGGTGGGCACGTCCGGCAGCAGCGGCGAGCGTTTGGTGTCGGCCACGGCCAGGGCACGCAGCTGGCCAGACTTCACGAACCCGAGGATGGGCGGAACACCGCTGATGACCATCTGGGTGCGCCCGCCCAGGGTGTCGGTGATCGCATCGCTATTGCCCTTGTAGGGCACGTGCAGGATTTCGGTCTTGGACAGGTGCTGGAACAGCTCGCCTGCGATATGGCCGCTGGTGCCGACACCCGCCGAGGCGTAATTGACCTTGTTCGGATTGGCCTTGATGTAGGCGATCAATTCCTTCAGGTTCGTCACCGGGATCGAAGGGTTGACCAGGATGACGTTCGGGCCCGTGGCCACCAGCGCTACGGGCGCCAGGTCCTTGAGCGGGTCATAGGGCATTCTTTTGCGGGCATTGGGATTGACCGTGATCGGCCCGGCAGACGCGAAGCCGATGGTGTAGCCATCCTTGGCAGACTTGGCGACGAGGTCGGTGCCCAGGTCGCCCCCGGCGCCGGGCTTGTTCTCGACGATCACCGGTTGGCCGAGCTGCTCGCTCAACGGCTTGGCAACCAGGCGCGCGATGATGTCGATGGAACTGCCCGGGCCAAATGTGGCGATCAGGCGGATGGGGCGCGCGGGATAGGAATCGGCGGCCTGAGCGCTCGTGAAGGCGGCCAGGCTCAGGGCCAATCCAGCAATCAATCGGAAGGAAATCATGATGTTGTCTCCGGTGTACGGTGATTCTTTTGCGTGAATGGGATGCGTGGCAGGCGAGTCAATCGCCGTGCGAGTACATCGGCTTGCCGGGATGCGGCAGGCGGGCGCGCAGAATGACGCCCTGCTCCGCCTCGGTGATGTACAAGGTGCGCATGTCCTCGCCGCCAAAGGCGACATTGGTGGTGCGCATGCCTGCGCAGGACCGGATGCGGTAGAGGGGTTCGCCCAAGGGGCTGAACAGCCATACGGTGCCTGCCTGGGCATGGACAATGGCCAGGTTGCCGGCGCTGTCCATGGCCATGCCGTCCGGCCCGGCCGTGCTGCCGGATAGCTGGATGAAACGGCTGGCTTTCTTCATCTGGCCGCCGGGCTCCAGGCGCAGCGCATAGATCGCATTGTCGTGCGTGATCGCCACATAAAGCACATTCTCGGCCTTGTTCATGACCAGGCCGTTGGGTCCGGCCAGGCCGTCCATCAACAGGTCCACGGTCTTGCCGTCGGCGCGCAGGCGGAAAACGCGGCCCGTCGGGTTCTCCAGCGCGCTTTCGCCCTGGTCGGTGAAGTACAGGTCGCCGTTGGATGCGAAGAACAGATCGTTCAGGCCTTTCAGGCCTTCGCGCTGCACATGCTGCAGGTACGGCCGGATGCTGCGGGCTGCGGGGTCCAGCAGCATCAGGCCGTGCAGGTGATCGGCAACGAAGATGCGCCCATCGCGATGAATCTTCAGGCCATTGGGTTCGCCGTCGTAGCTGACGATGACCTCGAAGTTGCCTGCCGGATCCACGCGCAGGATGCGCCCGTGCGCCAGGTCGACGCACCACAGATTGCCGGCGCGATCGAAGGAAGGCCCTTCCAGGAAGGAGTGCATCTTCACGTGGCGCGCCGCCAGCCAGGTCGAGGGCTGTTCGGTCAGGTGCAGGGATTCGGGCAGCCGGGCGTACACCTCGGTGCCCATGGGTTCAGCGGGAGGATACATTGCGGGTCCTTTCAGGATTGCGGTTGGTTGCCCGGAAGCTCGATTCCCAGCATCAGCGAACTGAGCGACTTGCCATGCGGGTCCAGGCGCAGCGAGCGCGTGACGCCGCCGGACAGCACGTTCGGGATGACGAAGTTCAGCGCCCTCAGGCTTTCCACCTCGTAGCGGCGGACCTTCCCTGCTCCCAGATGGGCAAAGGCCTGTTCGACGCGTTCGGCGGTAAGCGCCTGGCGCAACACCCGCCAGCCGTCGTCGTCGTAGGCAATGACGGCGATGCTGGAGGTATTGCCCTTGTCGCCGGCGCGCGCATGCGCGAGGTCGTAAACCAGAATGCTCATGGCCTAGCTCCCAAGGTAATCACTTCCGGGGTGACCCAGCCGCGCGGAATCAGCAAGGCGTCCACGGCGATGACCTCCTTGGCGCCCAGGTTGACCGGGCCGCCTGCGCCATAGGGGCCCTGCATGTTCAGCTGCCGCACGTGGTCGCCGAGGCGGTGGGCGCTTTTCTTGTCGGGGCAGCGCGCGGCGACCCGCAGGCGGACCTCGTAGGGATGGTTCGCCAGGGCTTGCGCATGGTCGCCATGCAGGCTGCTGATGCCGATCAGGTCGACCTGGATTTCGCTGGCCACGCCGCCATCGAGGCGGAACCTTTCCTTCACCGTGTCGGCCGCCAGCCGGGCCCGGGCGATGGCGTTGACGCCTGCGTAGGCGACCTCGCCCGAGCCTATCCAGCCGTCGAAGTAGCCGACCACGACCTTGTAGCTGTCGGTGCGGGGCGCGGCGTGAAACCCGCGCACGGCCACCCGGTCAGCGTTCTGTTCTTCGAAATGCAGGCCTTCCAGGTTCAACACGCAATCGGGCGTGATGTAGGCTGCCGGATCGTGAATTTCGTACAGCGCCTGCTCGGTGCAGGTCATGCGGTCGAGGCGACCGCCCGAGCCTGCCGGCTTGCCTATGTATAGCTCGCCGTCGCCGTAAAGATCGGCATAGGGATAGGCCAGTTCGGCCAATCGTGGAACGTCTTTCTTGCCGGGGTCGGCGAAGTAGCCGCCCGTGATCTGGGCGGAGCATTCCAGCAGGTGGCCCATGATGGTGCCGGCCGCCAGCCTGGGCAGGTCGTCGTAGCCCCAGCCGTGATGATGCAGCGCCACGCCCAGAAACAGCGAGGGATCGGCCACCCGGCCCGTCATCACGACGTGGGCGCCGGTGGCCAGCGCATCGCGCACGACATCGGCGCCCAGATAGGCGTTCGCGGAGGCCAAGCGCGGCAGGATCGATTCCAGCGGCAGGTCGCGATCCATCAGGCGCAGCTCGGGATGCTGGCGCACCCGGTCGGTCACATCGTCGCCGACCACGGCGGCGCATTTCATCTCATGCCACCCCAAGTCGCGGCCGATGTCGAGTGCCGCCTGGGCCGCGCCGACCGGATTGGCCGCGCCCATGTTGGACACCAGCCGCACGCCCTGCTCCCGGCATGCGGGCAGAAAGGCGCGCATGCGCTCCTGCAGCATCGGGTTGTAGCCGTGAGCCCCGTCATGCTTGCGCGACAGCGTTTCGCGCGCGATCGTCCGCTCGGCCAGGCACTCGCACACCAGGTAGTCAATGTCGCAGCCTTCCAGCAATGGCATGGCGGGGCCGATGCGGTCATCGGCCATGCCGGCGCCGACGCCGATGCGCAGCCGCTTGCGCGAGTCATTCATGTCTGTCTCCGTCCGTGTTTACGGTCCGGACCAGTATCGTGCGACTTACCTGATCTGGAAATTGATATATTTATATCTTGGTAATAACTCAAACGCATCACGCAAGCGAATGACCCTGACCATTTCCGAATTGGAGGCCGTGCTGCTGGTGGCCGAGACGCTCAACTTCCGCATGGCCGCGGAACGCGCGCACATCTCCCAGCCCGCGCTCAGCCGGCGGGTGCAGGCCGCGGAACAAAAGCTCGACGCCAGGCTCTTCGACCGCGACAAGCACGGCGTCGCGCTTACCGCCGCCGGCGCGGAACTGGTCCCCATTGCGATGCGCATGCTGTCGGAATTTCGCGATTCGCTCAGCGATCTGTCTGAATTCATTGCGGGCCGTCGCGGCAGCATCAATCTCTGGGCCCTGCCCTCGGTCGCCTCCGCCCTGCTGCCAGCAGCAGCGCGCGCCTTCCAGAAGTCGCATCCGCAGGTGCGACTGAACATCCACGCGGTCTCTGCGCGCCAGATCACGCAGGCCGTGGCGGAAGGCGACGCCGACATCGGCATATCCATCGAAATTCCGGACCAGCCGGCGAGCGTGACCTTCTCGCCGCTGCTGCAGGAGAAATTCGTCCTGATCTGCCCCGTTGACGATCCGCTGGCGCGCAAAACCCGCGTGGACTGGAGTGTTTTCGCCGACCGTCCCTATATCGCAAGCGGTCCGGCCAGCAGCATCCGCCAGGTTACCGACCGGATTCTTGCCGCCTCGGGACGGATGCCGGAGATGAACTACGTGTCCGACAATATTTCGGTGGTGGGCGCGATGGTGGCCGCCGGAGTCGGCATCGCGGCGGTCCCGCAGTTGGCCCTGCGCCTGATGGATGCCACGCGCCTGCACAGCGTGGCGCTGCATTCGCCCGCCGCAACACGGGAAATCGGCATACTGCTCAAGAAGCAGCGCTCCTTGTCGGCGGCAGCGCTGCATTTCCTGGATACCTTGCGGCAGACAGACCCGGCCTAGGATCGCGCAGCTCCAGCGTGGCCGTCAGCACGGCATGGCCTGGCCGCGTGGGCTTTCGACGAGATCACCGCCCGTGCTCTTCAATTCAATTCAGCGGGCGCCTGCCGGATGCCGGGTATCGGCTTTGCTGTTTTTGCCCTTGCTGGTCGTCGTGTCGTGGCCGCCGCTTAGGTTGGAAGTACTTCGGGAGGCGGCGCCATCGCTGTAGCTCGTGTCGTAACCACCGCTCAAGTTGGACGTGCTGCGCGAGCTCCGCCCATCGCTGTAAGTCGTGTCGTAGCCGCCACTCAGGTTGGACGTGCTCCGGGAGGTGGTTCCGTCGCTGTAGCTCGTATCCAAGCCACCGCTCAAGTTGGATGTGCTGCGCGAGGTCCGCCCGTCGCTGTAGCTCGTGTCGTAGCCTCCGCTCAGGTTGGACGTGCTCCGAGAGGAGGTGCCGTCGTCATAGGTGCAATCTTGCCCACCCGACAGATTGGACGTGCATCTTTCCGCCTGGGCGGCCGCGGCCGCGAACACGGAAAGCACGACGAAAGACAACGTGGCTGCGATTTTCAATTTGTTCCCTATGGCGTGGAGGCTGATGTCGTCATCGCCGCGTTGTTGTGCGGCGTGGCAACCACCATAGCGACTATTCCTGCAGGCGGATGCGCGGGTTTTGCGCAAAGCGATTTCAGCCGGTTTCGGGGCGATTCAGCCGGTTTCCTGGCTGAAGGATCAAGTATCCGAAGCCCATGCCCGACATGGCTGGGCCTCTGACTGGAAAGACGCCCACCGCCCATGCGAACCCGGCGACAACGCACAGGCACTACGATAAACGGATGGTCAAACAGGCCTCCGCGACAGCGGGACGTTCTAACGCAGGCTTTTTTATTCTAATGATTGCCCTGCCAACGAACCTGACCGACCCACAATAGCTTGTTTTCATTAGCTATTCTGGCGCGGCAGGAGGGGCTCGAACCCCCGACCCCGGGCTTAGAAGGCCCGTGCTCTATCCAGCTGAGCTACTGCCGCGCGGTGTGGTGATGGCCCGGAAAGGATCCGGGCGGCGCATTTTACCTTGTTGCGGCCGGCTTGGCAGGCCGGCGGCGCCGGCGCCCTATTCTTCGCCTATGTCGGCGTGGGTCGACACCCACAGCACCAGGGCGTCGTCCGGGCTCAGGCTGATCACCCGGTGGCCCATGCGGCTGTCGATATAGAAGCTTTCCCCGGCCTTGAGGCGGGCGGGTTCGTAGAACTCGGTGTAGAGCTCGACCTCGCCTTCCAGGACGTAGACGAATTCCTCGCCGCGATGGCGGCTCCAGTCGTGGAATTCGTCGAAAGAGCGCGCCTTGACCCGGGTGTGGAAGGGCATCATGCGCTTGTGCGACAGCGCGGTGCACAGCAGGCGGTGGTCGTAGTACGGGGTGTCGTACTGGCGCCCTTCGCCCTGGCGGCTCAGGCTGCGGCGGCCGGTGCCCATGTGGGCGTCGGACGCGGTGAAGAGTTCGGCCACGTCCAGCTCCAGGCCGGCCGCGATCTTGATCAGGTTGTCATAGGTGGGGGACAGCAGGCTGTTTTCGATCTTGGACAACGTGGACGCGGACACGCCGGTGGCCGCGGCCGCCTGCTTCAGGGTCCATGCCCGCGCCTGGCGCAAGGCTCGCAGCCGTTGTGCCAATACGCTCTGTTTGTTGCCTTCCATCTATGCACCCTGTCATGCCCGCGACCGTCGCTCCCGCCACCAGTCGCGCGCCTGGTAAGACCAATAAGTTAGTTGCACCGCCGCCGTGCCGAAGCCGCCGCCGTTCCACGCCAGTCCGAAAGGCGCAAACAGCTTGTAGCGCTGGGTGTCGCCCGCGATCCCTTCGGCGACCACCCGGCCGCCGATCGACGCAGTGTTCATGCCGTGGCCGCCGAACGCCGTGCAATACCAGACGTCCGGCGACAGCTGACCGATCTGCGGCATCAGATGCCGCGCGTAGGCCATGCGCCCTGACCACGCCGTCTCCACCCGCAGCCCCTGCAATTGGGGATAGACAGAGAGCAGTTCGCGGCGCAGCGACTCCGCCAGATCGGGCGGGTCGTCGACACGGGTGGTGATTCTACTGCCCCAGCCAATGCGCCCGCCATCGAGCACCCGGTAATAGTTGCCGGCGCGCCGGTCGTCGCCGATCGCGGCGGTGGTGCGGATCACTTCGTGCACCCTGTCGCCCAAGGGCTCGGTCAGCATGATGTAGGTGGCGATGGGCAGCATCGCGCGGCGCAGCGCAGGGACCAGGCTCTCGGTGTAGCCGCCGGTGGCCAGCACCACGGTGCGGGCGTCGATCTGGCCGTGCTCCGTCTTCAGGCGCTTGACCGCGCCGTCCAGGACCGCCTGCGTGACGGGCGAGTCCTCGTGGATGCGCACGCCCAGGCGCGCGCATTCGCGGGCCAGCGCGCGGGCGTAGTTCAGCGGATGGAAGTGGAAGGATGTTGGGTCCTCCACGCCCTGGAAATAAACATCGGACAGCAGGCGCTCGCGGACCTGGCCGCGGCTCAAGAGGCGCACGTCGCGGCCGAAGTCGCGCTGCTGGCTGTCGCACCACTGCCGCAGGGCGTCGGTCGCCTCATAGCGCACCACGCGGAGCCGGCCGTCGACCTTGCAGGCGTCGACGATGTCCAGGCCGCGGATGTTGTTGCGGATGATCTCCACGCCTTCCATGGACAGCCGGTAGAGCTTGCGGTAATGGTCTTCGTCGACGTGCTTCCTGATGGCGTCGGCCCCGGCGGAGAATGCCGGCGACACCGAGCCGCCGTTGCGTCCCGACGCCCCCCAGGCGATGCGCCGCCCTTCCAGCAAGGTGACGTCGCGGCCGCGGCGCGCCAGTTCCAGCGCGGTGGACAGGCCGGCCAGTCCGGCTCCGACCACGCAGACGTCGGTGCTGGAGCTGCCGGACAGGGGCGCATAGCGGGTGTCGCTGTCGGCCAGCGTGCGCTTGTAATAGGTGTCGATGTACTCGGAAGCCATGGTGGTCGGCATCAGTTCAGGCCTGCGCCTTGCAAGCCGCCCGTCAGGCGCTTCTCCAGCCAGTTGGCCAGGCGCAGCAGCGGGTAGCAGTAGATGAAGTAGATGGCGGCGATCATGCTGTAGATGAACAGCGACTTGGCCGGGAAGGTGATGATGAAGACCTCGCCCTGCCGCGTCAGTTCGGTGATGCCCACCACGGACAGGATGGCCGTGCTCTTGATCAGCATGACGTAGACGCCGCTCATGGGCTGGACGATCAGGCGCATGGCCTGCGGCAGGATGACTAGCCGCAGGATCTGGAACGGCCTCAGGCCCAGCGTCATCGCGCCTTCGGTCTGGCCGCGCGGCACCGCCTGGATCGCGCCCATGACGATCTCGGCGACGTAGCAGGAGGTGTAGACCGACAGCGACACGAAGGCGGCGGTGCCGGAATCCCAATGCAGCATTTCGATGCCGGAACTGGGCAGCACGAAATAAAAGATATAGAGCTGCACCAAGAACGGCGTGCCGCGCAGGATGTGGATGTACAGGCCCAGCAGCTGATGCACGCCGCGGATGCGGTAGCTGCGGATCACGCCGATCACGAAACCCAGCAGGGATCCAGCGATGATGGCCACGAAGGAGATCTTCAAGGTCTCCCAGAAGCCCTTCAGCAGGAAGGGCAGCACGACGCCGGCGGTGGAAAGATAGGAATCCAGCATGCTTACCTCGCGTTCCAGGCGGGACCCGCCAGCCAGAGACTCACGCCGCGCGACAGCAGCAGCATGCAGGCGTAGATCAGCAGATAGCCGGCCGCGATGGTCAGGAAGCTCTCGTTGGGCACGATGCGGTCGCTGTTCATCTGCACGCCAGCGGCAACCAGTTCGAACACCGTGATCAGCGACAGCAGCGATGTGTCCTTGATCAGCACGGCGGTCTGGCCCAGCAGGGGCGGCAGCGTATTGGCGAAAGCCTGCGGCAGCACGACATAGCGCAGGCGCTGGCCGTAGTTCATGCCGCAAGCCTTGGCGCCTTCGATCTGGCCGCGCGGCACGGATTCGATGCCCACGCGGATGATCTCGCTCATGTAGGCGGCATGGTGCAGCGTCATCGCCATGATGCCCAATAGCATCTCGCTCCAGCCCTTGGCGCCGGGCACCAGCATGGGCACGGCGTAATAGACCAGGTAGATCTGCACCAGCAAGGGAGTGGAACGGATGAATTGCACATAGGCCGCCACCGGCCGCCAGACGAGGGCGCGGGGCGACATATGGGCAAGCGCCAGCGGGACGCCGGCCAGCACCGACAGCACCAGGCTTGCGCCCGCCGCGATCAGGGTGTTGGCCAGGCCGGTGGCGAATTGGCCCGTGTACTGGCTGACGATGCGCCAGTTATAGAAATCGAGCAGCCAGTCCATGGGCTCAGTGGTCTTTCTTCCAGTCGGTGGAGTACCAGTACTTCACCTGTTGCGGCAGCGTGTTGTCGGCCGTCTTCAGCGTCTGCCAGTTGTCCAGCCAGAACTTCAGGCGGAAGGCGTTGGGACCGACGGCGAAGGCCAGGGGCTCGCGCACCATGATGCCGTCCAGCACGCGCAGGTTGCCGAAGTCGACCAGGAACTGGTTGGCGGTGGACAGCGACATGATGCCGGCGTCCAGCCGGCCGCTGGACAGGGCCTGCCCGACCGGCGCGCTGCCGCCCGAGAATTCCTTCATGGTGGCCTTGGGCAGCATCTTCTTGCCCACTTCCGCATAGGTGCTGGCGCCCAGCACGCCCACGGTCACGCCGTCCTTGTTGAGTTCCTCGTACGACTTGTAGGGCGAATCCTTGGGCACCACGGCCACGGTGTCCGCATAGAACATCGGGGTGGAGAACAGCACCTGGGCCGCGCGCTGCGGCGTGGGCGTCATGTCGGCAGCCACCATGTCGGCCTTGCCGGACAGCAGTGCCGGGATCAGGCCCTTCCACTCGTAATCCTGCAACACCAGCTTCACGCCCAGGTCGTCGGCCATGCGCTGGGCCACTTCCACGGCCAGGCCGGTGCGCTTGCCGGTCTTGTCCATGAAGCTCATCAGCGGCCCGGAGGTCTGCACCGCGACGCGCAGCTCGCCGCGCTTGAGGATGTCGCCCAGTTCGTCGGCCTGCGCAGGCAAGGCGACGGTGGCGGCCGCCAGGGCGACGCCGGCCAGGCCCAGCCATTGTTTGATTTTCAGCATTTCCTACCCCTTGTGGTGAATGGATTCACGTCATTCCGGGCAAAGCACAGTGCGCCGGCAGCGCCCGGATCAGCCGGACCGGCCCTGGTTACCGCCGGGCGCCGCGCAGATGCGGACAGCCCGTTGCTTGCTTGCTGCTTGGACTACAGAATCTTCTCCAGGAAGGCGCGGGTGCGCGCTTCCCTGGGGTGGCAGAACACCTCGTCCGGCGTGCCCATTTCCACGATGCGGCCGGCGTCCATGAAGAGCGCGCGGTCGCCGACGTCGCGGGCGAAGCCCATCTCATGGGTCACCACCGCCATGGTCATGCCGTCGCGCGCCAGCGCGCGCATCAGTTCAAGAATGCCTCCCACGGTTTCGGGGTCGAGCGCCGAGGTGGCCTCGTCGAACAGCATCAGCTTGGGGTCCATGGCCAGCGCGCGCGCGATCGCCACGCGCTGCTGCTGGCCGCCGGAGAGCTGGCTGGGATAGCGCGCGCCGTAGTCGCCCATGCCGACGCGGCCCAGCAGTTCGCGGGCGTAGCGTTCGGCGTCGGCGCGGCCGCGGCCCCGCACCACGCGC
>NZ_JBARYB010000178.1:0-2330 GCF_049647645.1 Achromobacter sp. | reverse complement strand
GCGCGCTGCTGGGCGGCGGCTGGCTATGGCTGACGCAGGAGGCCGGCGCGCTGCTGCGGCTGCGCACCTGGGTGATCGCCTATCTCGCCGGAATACTGATCCTGGCGCCGGCCTTGACGGGCTGGGCGCAGTTCCGCCCGCGCCGCTCGGGCGGCCCGCGCCTGCGGGACTTCGTGCTGGGGGCCGTGGCCTACGCGCTGATGATTGTGTCGACCTTCATGACTTTCGACGGCGACATGATCCGCAATCTGCCCTACGTCGTGTCGTTCGAGCTGACCTACCTGCCCCTGGTGTTCGCCGTGCTGATCGCGCTGGTGTGGGGACCGCAAGGCGGCACGCTGGCCATGGTCACGCTGATGGTAATGGCCCTCTACCAGAGCGCCCAGGGCGAAGGCCCCTTTGTCGAGGCCAACGATCCCTGGCATGTGCTGCTGGCCACCCAGGCCTATCTGGTGGTCACCGCGCTCTTGCTCCTGCTGGTCAATACGCTGCGCAGCGCCCGCGAACAGGCGCAGGCCGACGCCGAGCAGTGGCGCGGCCGCTTCGACCTGGCGCTGGCAGGCAGCCATCAACTCATGTACCGCTACGATCCGCATGACGGCGCGCTGGAACTGGCGGGCGATCTGCAGGACGCGTTCGGCCTGCCGGCCGACGCCATCTCCGACCTGGACTCGCTGCTGGCGCTTGCCCACCCGGATGATCGCGCCCGCCTGTCGATGCACTGGGCGGCGCGGCGCGCGGGCGCACAGGACCGCACGCCGCTGCCGTTCCGGCTGGCGCATGCGAACGGAGGCTGGCGCGTCGTCAGCGACCGCGGCTCGCCGCTGGCCGACTTCGACGGCAGCGTCGCGGTCGTGGCGGGCATGTGGCGCCTCGGAGAAATCGAGCGCGAGCCGGCCGATGTCCGCTAGCCCAGACAGTCCCAGCACGGGCGCGCTGCTGATCCACGGCCTGGGCGGGACCCAATACGACCTGGGCTCGATGCACAAGGTGCTCAAGCGCGCCGGCATCGAAACGCACAGCCTGACCCTCCCCGGACACGGCACCACGCCCGAAGACCTGGTGTCGGTGCGCGCCGAAGCCTGGCTGGACGCCGTGACCGCCAAGTACCATGAAATCGCCGGCCGCTACGACACCCTGCACGTGATGGGCATGTGTCTGGGCGCGCTGCTGGCGGTCGAACTCTGCAAGCGGGTGGGCCACAAGAAAGGCAAGCTGGTATCGCTGGCCGCGCCGGTGTTCATCGACGGCTGGAGCACGCCGTGGTATCGCGGCCTGCGCAAGCTGGTCTACCGCATTCCAGGCCTGGGCGCGCGCATGCGCGTCGAAGAGGAAGAGCCCTACGGCATCAAGAACGAACTGGTCCGATCCATCGTCAAGGCCAAGTTCGAACGCGGCGAGAACTTCCACTACCGCTGGGTGCCGCTGGCCTGCGTGCGCGAAGTCGACCGGCTGCGCGGCTTCGTCAAGCGCGGGCTGGACCGCATCGGCTGCCCCACCCTGATCGTGCACGCCCACGAAGACGAGCTCACGTCCGTGCGTTCGGCCCATCTGCTGCACCAGCAGATCGCCGGCAGCCGGCTGGTGCTGCTGGACAACAGCTATCACATGATCTGCGTGGACAACGACCGCGACCGGGTCGCCGCCAACGTGCTTGAATTCATGGACCGGGATCCCGCCGCGGCGCAACCGGCGCGCGCCGCCGGACGTGGCGCCCCCATGGGCGCCGAGGACGTCGAGCGCCTGCTCGAGGCGTACCGCGGTTCGCTGCTGGCCGGAAAATTCGAGTTGCTGTTCCCCTTGTTCGCCGAGGACGTGGTCTGGAACGAGGAAGGCGACAACCCGATCAGCGGCGTCTATGAAGGCCGGGGCGCGCTGATCGACCTGTTCTCGCGCCTGATGGACTACTCGCGCAACACTTTCGCCATCAAGGACGTGGGCCAGCCCGCCCCCGTCGGCCGCTCCATCGCGTTGCCGCTGAGCTACCAGGTGCAGGACGGCGCGCAGTTGCACCTGGGCGGCGCCACGCACACGCTGCGCCTGCGCAACAACGCCATATCCAAGGTCAACGCCCAGGCCGACGACCCCGCGCGCGAGGACGCCATGTGGCGGCGGCTAGCCGCCGCCTGCGGCCGGGAACCCGAAGGCGACGCCATCGACGCTGACACCCTGGCCCTGACGGCCGCAGCGCTGCCCGATGCCTTTGAAGCCGCGCTCATCGAGCGGCGGGCCCTGGCCCGCGAACCTTCGGCCGCCGTCGCCATCCGGCTATACGCCTGCGAGCAGCAGGCGCGCCACGGCGATGCGCCAGCCGCGCCAGAGCCCGGCGC
>NZ_JBARYB010000177.1:0-51694 GCF_049647645.1 Achromobacter sp. | reverse complement strand
CCGCGCTGGAAGCCGCCCGCGTGCGCATCCGCGAAGTGCAGGACGCGCGGCCCTCGCGCCGCGCCCGCGCGCACCAGTTGCTGTACCTGCTGGACAATGCCGAGGACAGCTTCATCGCGCTGGTGGCCGCGGCCGACCTGCTGGAATCGAATGCGCCGCGCTGGCTGGGGCGCGGCGCGGGCGCCCATCTTTCCCACGCGCTGCATCGCTATGCCAGCCTGTGCAATGCCATCGCCAGCACCTCGGACCTGCGCGACGCCAAGCAGGCCCAGTGCCTGCGCGATCGCCTGGCCCATTACAGCGCCGGCCTGCATGAGCTGCGCGGCGGCGCCATGGCGCATGCGCCGGAGCTGGCCACCATGGTCCCGGTGCTGGACCGCCTGCTGCACACCGCGCAGGCCGTGACCCAGTCGCTGTTCGACCTGGGCGATGCGCCCGTGGCGCCGGCACGCGACCGCCTCGGGCCCAGCCGCACGCAAGACGCCTGGCGCGCGTTGCGTCAGAACCTGAGCTTCGAATCGGACGCGTTCCGTCATGCCTTGCGCGTGGGCGTGGGCGCCACCATCGCGGTGGCCCTGTCCAAGACTTTCGCCGTCAACCATGGCTACTGGATGTCGCTGACGCTGGTCTTCATCCTGCAGCCCTACTTCGCCACCACCTGGCAGCGCACCCTGGAACGCGTGGCCGGCAGCGTGGCCGGCGCCATCGGCGCCTCGCTGCTGGGACTGTTCCTCGGCACGCCCCTGTCCGTGGCCCTGGCGGTGCTGCCCATCGCGCTGGGCACGTTCGCGGCGCGCACCATCCATTACGCGCTGTTCACGTTCTTCCTGACGTCGCAGTTCGTGCTGGTCACCCATATCCAGCAGCCGGAAATCCAAGAACCCATGCTCGCCGCCCTGCGCGCGTTCAACAGCGTGCTGGGCGGCATTCTGGCGCTGCTGGTGGGTTTTCTGGTCTGGCCTGAAAAAGAGCCGCGCCAGCTGGCCGGCGCGCTCAGCCTGGCGCTGGAGCGCCACGCCGCCTATGCGCTGGCCCTGGTCCGGGAAAAAAGCGGCGATGCCCGCGCCGGACAAGACATCGTGGCGCTGCGCCGCATGGCCTGCCTGTCGGCCGACAATGCGCAAGCTTCCTTGCAACGACTGCAGCAGAATCCGGTCCATCGCGACCGCAACGTCGACACGGCGGAAAACCTGCTGAACGCGATGCGCCGCGTCACGGCGGCGGGCACCGTGCTGGAGATACAAGCCGCCTTGCCCGCCGCATCGCCCGCGGCCCGGGCGCTCGCCGAGTATGGTCCGATGCTGGCGCACGCGCTGCATCCGCAGGAGCCCGCGCCGGCATCAGCGGCCCGCCAATTGGCAGTGCCCGCAGCGGTCGCCGCCGGCTATCCGGAACTGGCGGGACCGCTGGAGCGCATCGCGCAGCAAGCGCGCCAGTTGCGCCAGCTGCGCGAGCGCGTGGAACGGGCGCGGCCCTCGGCCTAGCCCGCGGGTTTGCGTTGGCCCCGGCGAACTGCCACCGGCTTGACGCGCATCAAGGGCGAAATGGCCGGAAAGCGTGACCATAGGCACATGGCACGCTTAAACAAGGAGGCCTCCATGTATCGCCGCATTTCCGTCCACCTGGATCACGGATTCGACTGCAAACGCCGCATTGAAGCTGCCCTGGCCCTGGCCAAGCGCCACAAGGCCGAGCTGGTCGGCATCTATGCCAACGCCGCGCCGCCGCAGTACTACTACGGCGAATCCGTGCTCATGTCTCGTTCGCTGGGCATCATCAAGGAATTGCACGCGCAAAACCGCGATGCGGTGGAAACAGCCTTTCTGGAGGCTGCCGCCGAAGCCGACGTACCGGCCTTCATGCGCGCGGGCACCTCTTCGCCCAGCGAGACCGTGGCGCTGCTCGGCCGCACCAGCGACCTGATCGTGGTCAGCCAGGAAAACCGCGAGGACGTCGAAGCCGCGCACGAAATCGAGTTCGTCGAGCAGACCTTGCTGACGGCGGGCCGCCCGGTGCTGGCGATTCCGTCCAGCGGCGAATTCCCGGTCATCGGCGACCGCGTGCTGTGCTGCTGGGACGGCAGCCGCGAAGCCGCCCGCGCGTTGGCCGACGCCGCGCCTATCCTGCGCCTGGCTTCGCACATGACCGTGTTGACCATGAACGAAGGCGCCGCCAGCCCGAAGCATGAAGCGCCCTTCGAGGACCTGGCGACCTATTGCGTCGCGCAAGGCATGCCAGCGCCCGAACACGTGCGCCGCGACATCAAGGGCGTCGGCGTGGGCAGCACCATCCTGAATGCCGCCGCCGACCATAGCGCGGACCTGATCGTCATGGGGGCCTACGGCCACAGCAAGCTGCGCCAGTGGGCGCTGGGCGGCGCCACCGCGTCCATCCTGAAGAGCATGACCGTGCCGATCATGTTCTCCCACTAGCCTCTGGCTGCTAGCCCCCGCGCACGGGGGTCAGTACCGGCCTGCCGCCGAAATGCGCCGTGGCGTTGTCCAGGAACAGCGCCACGGTGGCATGCACGGCCTCCGGCGAGCGGCCCGCGCTGTGCGGGGTCAGCACCACGTTGTCGAGCGCGATGAGCGCCTTGGGCACGTCGGGCTCGCCGTCCACCACGTCCAGGCCGGCGCCCGCAATGCGGCGTTCGGCCAGGGCCGAGATCAGCGCCTGCGTGTCGACCACGCTGCCGCGCGCGATGTTCACCAGATAGCCCTCGGGTCCCAGCGCTTCCAGCACCTGGGCGTTCACCAGATGGCGCGTGCCCGCTCCACCCGGCGTCGCTACCACCAGGAAGTCCGACGCCGCGGCCAGCGCGCGCGGGCTGTCGAAATAGGCATAGCCGGATTCCGGACGAACGCTGCGGCTGTAATAGCCCACGCTCATGCCGAAGCCCAGGGCGCCGCGCCGGGCGATTTCCAGGCCTATGGTGCCCAGGCCCAGGATGCCCAGGCGCTTGCCCGAGACCTGCGGCCCCATGAAACCGCTCCAGTGGCCCTGGCGCACCGAAGCATCGGCCTGCGGCAGCCGCCGCGCCGCGCCCAGCAGCAGCGCCATGGCATGGTCCGCCACCGAAACTGCATTGGCGCCCGGGCCATGGGTCACCACGATGCCGCGCTCGGCCGCCGCCGCCAGATCGATATTTTCGTAGCCCACGCCCAGGGAGCAGGCGATTTCGAGCTTGGGCATTGCTGCCATTTCTTCCGCGTGCAGGCCCGTGGCGCCGCGCGTGAGCACGCTGCGGATCTCGTGGCCATGGTCGCGGATGGCCTCGGCGCGCGATGCGTCGGTGGGCGCAAAGATCACGCGAAAGCCGCGCGCTTCGATTTCGGGCAGATAGTCCTGCACGCTTTCAATCAGGACAAGCAAGGGGATGGTCATGTCGGGAATGCCGCGCATCGCGGGGGCTGCATAAAAACCCGGCGATGTTACGCCTGGGCAGTGCCGCGCGCCACCCGCCGTCCGCCAGGCGGCCGCCCAGCGACAGGGCGCCGCGCGAGCCGCCCGACACGGCTCGCGCCTGCGTTGCCGGACCGGCCCCGCTACAGTCGTCCGGTCAGCAGCATCACGATCAGGACGATCAGCAATATGCCCAGTATGCCGCTGGGGTAATAGCCCCAGCCACGGCTATGGGGCCAGGCCGGCACGGCGCCTACCAGCAGAAGGATCAGAATAATCAACAGGATGGTCGACATGGCGACTCCTCGGTTCTTGTTGGGTTTTGGAGAATCCCGTGGCCCGCGTCAAGGGCTGGGCGGCGTGATTTCCCTGACCGGCGGCGACAAGGGCGGCAGGTCGACGTCCGGTTCGTCGGTATCCGGATCCACCGGCAGGTCGCCGGGAGGCGAACCCGGCGGTATCGGATCTGGCTTGGGCGGAACGTGCAGGTAGTACGAGTACGCGATGTGCATGGCTGTCTCCAGGAAAATCCATTTCTCCGTCAGCAAGCCGCGTGCCCGGGCCTGCGCACGTGCTTGGGACGGGCACGCCGCATGCTGATGGCAGCCTCCCTCCCCCCCCTGGCTGACGCAGACGACATGAACCCACGGTCCCAAGCGCCGCGCGCGTCCGGCGGCGCGGCGCTGGTCTACTACGATGACAGCCAGGCGGGCTATACGCGGGTCCGCATCAACGGCAACGCCTTCAACTACCTGGATGCGCGCGGCAAGCGCATACGCAAGGCGCGGGAAATCCAGCGCATCGAGGCCCTGGCGATACCGCCGGCCTATGAACAGGTATGGATCTGCCCGTCTCCGCTTGGACACCTGCAGGCCACCGGGCGCGACGCGCGCGGACGCAAGCAATACCGCTATCACCCCGATTGGACCGCGGTGCGCGACGCGAGCAAGTACCAGAGCCTGGCGGCATTCGCGCAGACGCTGCCACGCATACGGCGCCAGGTCGAACGCGATCTGCGGACCGCTGGCCTGTCCCAGGACAAGGTGATAGCCGTACTGGTGCGGCTGCTGGAGGCGACCCTGGTGCGCATCGGCGCGCGCGAGTACGCCAGGGCCAACAAGTCCTATGGCCTGACCACGCTCAAGCGCCGCCACGCCAGCGTCAGCGGCGACCGCTTCCGTTTCCGCTTCCAGGGCAAGAGCGGCGTCAGCCACGACGTCAGCGCCGCGGACCGGCGCGTGGCCCGCGTCATCAAGCGCTGCCTGGACATCCCCGGCCAGCAGCTTTTCCAGTACCTGGACGAGGACGGCGGCAGCCATCCGGTGGACTCCGGCGCGGTCAATGCCTATCTGCGCGCGGCGGGCCGGGGCGAGTTCACGGCGAAACATTACCGGACCTGGGCGGGTTCCGTCATGGCCTACGCAGCGTTGCAGAGTTGTCCCGCCGACAATGCCGCCCAGGCGCAGAAGAACGTGGTGGAAGTGGTCAAGCTGGTGGCGCGGCGCCTGGCCAATACGCCGGCAGTGTGCCGGGCCTGCTATGTGCATCCGGCCATTCTGGCCGCCTATCTGGAGGGTGCGTTGCCCGCGGCCGCGGCCGCGCCGCAGGCGCCCCGCGGCCTGCACCCGGACGAACGCCGCTTGCTGGCCTTTCTGCGGGCGCAGGCCGGTGCGGCGCCACCGGCCGTTCAAGAATCAAAGGATCGATGAGCGCGCGTTCTTGGCCTGCGGCTGCGGCGCGGAACATCGACGGCAGAACGCGGCGGCAGTATCTTAGCGTTGTCTTCCGGCCGCCTGCCGGCACGCGCCGGCTTCGCGGATCCAGGTACGGATGCTGGGCTTCAAATTGCAAGCGGATGTGGCCCTGGTGCCAGGCACGCCGGTTGCGGCGCAGTTGTGGCGCGTACCGGGTATCACAAGGAGATGCAATGCGAGACCCAAATTTCGAGCAATGTGTGCAAGCCTGCTACGAATGCGCCGTCGCCTGCGATATATGCGCTTCGGCCTGCCTGCGGGAGAACCCGGCGCCCATGAAGCGCTGCATCGGACTGTGCACCGATTGCTCCGCCGTTTGCCGGCTGTGCGCGGCCATGCTGGCGCGCGATGGCGAGTTCGCCACCGCCCAGTGCACCTTGTGCGCACTGATGTGCGACGCCTGCGCGCGCGAGTGTTCGTCGCATGAAGCGGTGCATTGCCAGGTTTGCGCAGGCGCATGCCTGGGCTGCACGCTGGCCTGCCGCGACATGCTGGAGGCCTGAGACCTCCCGACCCACCGCGCGGTCGCCCGGGCCGGCCGCGCCAACGTACTTTCCGCCCGACTGCCAGGAGCTACCGATGGCCTCTACCCACACCCCCCTGCCCTCCGATTTTCCGGAGAACGGCCCGGACAACCGCGGCGCACACAGGCGCGCGCGGCATCCGGAGGCCTGGATCGACGATCTGGAAGCCACCCTCAGCGACACCGCTGCCACCGACCTGGAGGCGCTCAAGACGCGCCTGTCCGAGCAACTGCGCGCCACGCGGCGCAGCCTGCGCGATGCTTCCGACAATGCCGGCGACCTGATGCGGGAGACCATAGACTGCACCGAGGAATACATCCACGCCCGGCCCTGGCAGGCCATCGGCCTGGTGGCCGGCGCGGCTTTCCTGTTCGGCGTGGTGGTGGGACGGCAGTAGCCACGGAGTACGGCAAGGCGCCTCGCGCGTCCCCTCACTTCGCCGGCGCTATCGACGCGGGCGCCTGGCGGGACGCGGGCGAGACGGCCGGCGCCTCGCCCTTCACGGCGGGCTGGATCTTATCGGGATCGGCCGGCGGTTCGCCTTGCAGCTTGCGGCCCATCGCCAGATGCTCGGCCAGCATGGGCCGCGAATGCGCCGCGAAGTCGCGCACCTGCGGATCCTTGGACTCGCGCGCCGCGGTCTCGAACAGGCGGCTGGCCATCGTGTGCGCGTCCATGGCTGCCTTTTCGATGTAAAGCGCATCGAAGTCCGGCCCGGTCCTGTTGCTTAGCTGTTCCAGGGTGCCGCGGTCCGGTTCGGACGGCTCGGTCGGCAGTATCACCTGCTTGCTCTCGGCCAGGACCTTCAGTTGGGCATTCATGGCGCGATGCTGCTCCAGCATCTTCGCCGCAAAGGCCTTGACGTCGCCGTCGCCGGCGCGTTTTTTTGCCAGCTCCGCAGCCTCTATCTCGAACATCCCCGAGCCCGCCGCAGCCTGCAGGAAGCGCGCATCAGGCTCCGCCAGCTCCTGCGCTTGCACGCCGCCAAGCACGCCCGGCGCGATCAGCAGGCAAACCGCGACGATGCCGCACAGCCATGTCGTCGTCTTCATATCAGCCTCCCGCAACGATAGTCCGGCTTTGGTCCTGGCTGGGCGTACAACCGGATTGTGAACGCCGCAGGACGGCTACTTGGTGCCAGGACGCGTGCCCGGATACTGGCCGCCTTCCTCATACTCCGCGCCCTTGTCATTGGGCTTCTTGTCCGATTCGCGCTTGGGCGCGGCGGGCGGCTTGCCGAAGCCGGGCTTGTCCGTGCCAAATTGCCCGCTGCGATGCGCGGCCTCGGTTTCCGTGTGCGGTGCATTGGCCTTGCCATGTCCCGCATCTGCCTTTCCGTGGTCTGTTCGCTTGGTTTCCATGTTCGTATCCCCAGTTCGTTAAATGGATGCGGCAGGCGTGCGCATGGGCAGCCTCTGCGGTCTGACGCCGAGCAAGCGGCGTGCCCAGCCAGCCCGGGAACGGCGCTTGCTTGCCGATGACGCCAGGCCCGGACGATGCCGGGCCCCCATCCAAGGAGTCAACCATGAATTTGTCCCGAGTCGTTCTCCCCGCGGTCGCCCTGAGTCTCTCGGCGCTGGCCTTCCAGGCCCAGGCGCAAACCACGCAAGGCGGCTCTACCGCCGTGCGCAGCAACGAGCAGATCGACAACCAGTACAAGCTGGACAAGAAGCATTGCGACGGCATGAAGGGCAACCAGAAAGACGTCTGCCAGCAGCAGGCCGAAGCCACGCGCGACAAGGCCCGTGCCGATGCCAAGGCAGGCAAGGAAAAGGCCGAGGCCTCGCATGACGCGGCCAAGGTCCGCAACGACGCCGACTACAAGGTTGGCAAGGAGAAATGCGACGGCATGTCCGGCAACGCCAAGGACGCCTGCATGGCGGACCTGAAAACGCGCTACGGCAAATGAAGTCAGGACCGGTCCTGCTTCCGGGCAGGCGTCGCGGCGGGCGCATCCGTGTCTGCCGCGGCGTATTCCTCCAGTCGGTTGTACAGCGTCTTGGGGCTGATGCCGAGCACGGCCGCGGCCTGCTTCTTCACGCCGTTGCAACGTTCGAGCGTCGCCAGGATCAGGCGCCGGTCCGCTTCCGCCAGCGTTTCCCCTACGGGCACGCTCACCTGGCCGCCCGCGCCCTCGCCGGCCGGCGACACCCGCGGCGTCAGCATGTCCGCCTCCAGGCTGTCGCCTTCCGCCATGATGAAGGCGCGGCGCACGTAGTTCTTGAGTTCCCGCACATTGCCGGGCCACCCGTGCTGCAGCAGCGCCGCCACCGCGCGCGGCG
Organism: Achromobacter sp.; assembly: GCF_049647645.1. Taxonomy (GTDB): domain Bacteria; phylum Pseudomonadota; class Gammaproteobacteria; order Burkholderiales; family Burkholderiaceae_B; genus Achromobacter. The sequence goes on along the minus strand of NZ_JBARYB010000177.1, from coordinate 43,732 downwards.
AGAATTCCTTGTTCTTGCCCGCTTCCTGGTTCAACCCTTGCAGGAAGCGGTTCGCGAGGAACAGGATGTCGTCGCCGCGTTCGCGCAGCGCTGGCAGCTTGATGGGAAACACGCTCAGCCGGTAGTAGAGATCCTCGCGCAGCTTGCCTTCCCTGACCGCCTGCTCGGGATCGCGGTTGGTGGCGGCGACGATCCGGATATCGCAAGCGATCTCCCGATTGGTGCCCACCCGCATGAACTGCCCGGTTTCCAGCACGCGCAGCAGCTTCACTTGCAGATCCAGCGGCATTTCGGTTACTTCATCCAGGAACAGGGTGCCGCCGTCGGCGCGCTCGAAGTATCCCTTGTGCTGGCGGTCCGCGCCGGTGAAGCTGCCGCGCTCGTGCCCGAACATTTCGCTTTCGATCAGATTGGGCGAGATCGCGCCGCAGTTCACCGCGATCAGCGGGCGCTGGCGGCGCGCGCTGAGTTCATGGATGGCATGCGCCGCCAGTTCCTTGCCGGTGCCGCTCTCGCCGATCAGCAGGGTCGTAACGTTGGTGGGCGCGACCCGGCCGATCTGGCGGTAAAAATCCTGCATGCAGTCGGATGCCCCGTACATCCTGCCGTAGCGCCCCGGTTCCTCGAACGGCGCGCCGGCAGGATCGCTGTCCGAGTTCGCGCTCACGCGCGCGAAGATCCCGTTCAAGCGTTCCATGCAAATGGGTTTGACGAGATAGTCGGTGGCCCCCAGGCGCAGCGCCTGGACCGCGTTGTCCACGGTGCCGTGTCCGGTCATCACCACGACCTCGGCGCTGGCGGCGGCCTCGTTCTTGAAGATGTCCATGCCGCTGCCTTCGGGCAGGCGGATGTCCGTCAACACCAGGTCGGGCGCGTGCCGTTCCAGCTGGATCAGCGCGTCCTTGACGCTCGCGGCCAGCGCCACGGAAAACCCGTTCTCGCGGCCGATCTCGGCCAGGGTTTCGCGTATCGTGGGGTCGTCGTCAACGATCAGCAAATGGGGCATGCCTACTCCGTATCGCGAATGTTGCGCTCAGTGATCCAGCATAGCGACTACGGCCTGAGGCGGGGTAAATGTTCGATACTTTCCATCAACGTTTTCGTATGCTTGCAAATCGTCGCATCCCGGGCCGCTGCGTCCCTCTAGCATGAATGGATGCGCACGGCCCAAGGCCGGGCCAAGGAATCAGCATGGCGAATCGCACCCCCAACGCCGCGCGCGAGACGGCGTCCGCGCCTCCGGGCGTACTGATGGATGTATCCGGCCTCTCCCCCGTGATGCAGAAGCTGGGCGCGCAACTGCAACTGGCAGCGGCCACCGACGCCAGCGTCTTCATCGTGGGCGAAAGCGGAACCGGCAAGGAAATCGTCGCGCGCGCCATCCACGATTCGAGCGAACGCCGCGCCCAGCCTTTTGTTGCGGTGAACTGCGGGGCCATCAGCGGCAGCCTGGCGCACGCCGAACTATTCGGCCATGAGAAAGGCAGCTTCACCGGCGCCGTGGCGCAGAACGCGGGCTACTTCGAATATGCCAGCGGCGGGACGCTGTTCCTGGACGAAGTGACCGAAATGCCGCCTGACCTGCAGGTCAATTTCCTGCGCGTGCTCGAGTCCGGCACCTATCAGCGGGTGGGCGGCTCCGATCTGCTGCGCGCCAATGTCCGCATCATCTGCGCCAGCAACCGCGATCCTCTCGCCTCGGTCGCCGAAGGCCGCCTGCGGCAGGATTTCCTGCACCGCCTGCTGGTAATTCCGCTGCGCGTGCCGCCCCTGCGCGAGCGTGGCGATGACGCGATGGTGCTGGCGCACTGGTTCCTGGAGACCCTGAACACGGCGCACGGCAGCCACAAAACCTTCAGCCCGCGCATGCTGGAAGCGATCTCCAGGCACGATTGGCCCGGCAACGTGCGCGAACTGCGCAATGCGGTGCAACGCGCGTACATCCTGGCGGACGACGAGCTCGCGGCCGACCTGCTGCCCCGCTCCCGCGACGAGTCGCGCGCCACCGTGCGCGATGGCGCGCTGACATTCCCCGTCGGCATGCCGCTGGACGAAGCCCAGCGCGCGTTCATACTCGCAACCCTGGCGCACCATTCGGGCGACAAGCGCATTGCCGCCGAGACGCTGGGACTCAGCCTGAAGACGCTCTACAACCGCTTGGACGGCTACGAGAAGGACGGCGCCGCCTCCTGATTTCCACGCGCCGGGCGGCATTTCTTACCGCCGTCTTGTAATACTGAGCCGGCAGGCGCGCACGATTCCCCCGCCCTGCCCGCTGCGGGACTTGGCACGGTCTTTGCTTGAGTATCTGGATGGGCTGCCCGTCGGCAGCCGCTGTCCAGGAGACTCGATTGGTCTACCCCACGCAAGAATTGCGCCTGCGCCAGCAGATGACGCTGGCGCCGCGGCTGCAGCAATCCGTCAAGCTGCTGCAGATGACCGCGCTGGAATTCACCACCGCGGTCGAGCAGGCCCTGGCCAGCAATCCGTTCCTGGAAGACGCCGATGAGCAGGAGGCTGAACAGAGCCCTGCCATGGCGGTCTTTCCTCCCGCCGATCATGCCGCCGACGCCACCGGTCCCGCCGCGTCCGAACCCGCGCCGCAGGCCGAGCCGCCGCTGCCGGACGCGCCCGCCTACTCCGGCGACTATCCCACGCGCAGCCAGGGCGATGGCCAGGAGCGCGACCAGGGGCTTTGGGCCGCTTCGACGCTTTCCATGAGCCAGCGCCTGTCGCTGGAGCTGGGCAACTATCAGCTGGCGCCGCGCGACCGCCTGTTGACGGAGTTCATCATCGATGCGCTTGACGACGACGGCTACCTGCGCGTGCCGCTGGCCAGCCTGTGGGGCGACGCCCGGCGCGACGCCGACGCCGTCCCCGAAGAGGGCGAATGGATGACGGCGCTGCGCCTGGTCCAGCAGCTGGATGCTCCAGGACTGGCCGCGCGGGACCTGTCCGAATGCCTGTCGCTGCAATTGGCGGCGGCCACCGGCATCGGCGACGAGCTGCGGGCCCTGGCCTTGCGCATCGTGCGCGAGCAGCTCGACCGGCTGGCGCGCAACGATTGCATCGGCCTGCGCCAACAACTGGGCTGCTCCGAGGACGCGTTGCGCGAGGCCTGCGCGCTGATCCGCAGCCTGGACCCCAAGCCGGGCGGTCGCTACAGCGCCGAGGCGCCTGTCTACGTGGTGCCCGACGTGTTCGTGGACAAGTGGCAATCGCGCTGGCGCGTGCTGCCCAACCGCAACGCCATGCCCCAGGCGCGATTGCACCAGACCTATGCCGAACTGTTCCGGCGCGCCCGCCTGGGCGACCGCAGCCCCATGGCGCAGGAGCTCCAGGAGGCCCGTTGGCTGGTACGCAACGTCGAACAACGCTACGTCACCATCCAGCGCGTGGCCGAAGCCATCGTCAAGCGCCAGCAGACCTTCTTCGAGTATGGCGACGTGGCCTTGCGGCCGTTGATGCTGCGCGAAGTGGCCGACGATCTGGACATGCATGAATCCACGGTATCGCGCGCGACCGTCGGCAAGTACATGGTGACGCCGCGCGGCGTCTTCGAATTCCGCCACTTCTTTTCGCGCGAGCTGGCCACCGACACCGGCGGCTCCTGCTCGGCCACGGCGGTGCGCGCCTTGATCAAGGAAATGGTCGAGGCCGAGGATCCGGCCATGCCGCTGTCCGATGTGGCCCTGACCCAGCAATTGGCCGCCAACGGCATACTGCTGGCGCGGCGCACGGTATCGAAGTATCGCGGCCAATTGCGCATGCCGCCCGCGGAATTGCGCCGCCGCCATTAGGCCCGGCGCAAGGCGCGCCATGCCGCGGACCGGCGCTAGGCTTCCTGGCCGGCCTTACCCGGCGAGCTGTCCAGCATGCCCTGCACGCGCTCGGACAGCTTGTCCAGCTGGAAGGGTTTCACGATCAGCTCCAGCCCCTGTTCCAGAAAGCCTTGGCCGCGCGCCGCGCTTTCAGCGTAGCCCGTCATCAGCAACACGCGCAGGCCCGGACGCGTCACGCGGGCGGCGTCCGCCAATTGCCGCCCATTGAGTCCGGGCAGTCCGACGTCGGTCACAAGAAGGTCGATGCCGCGCGCGGACTGCAACAGCTCCAGCCCGGCCTCGCCGTCAGAGGCGGCCAGCACCTCCAGGCCAAGTTCAGCCAGGCATTCGCACACCATCTCGCGCACGTTCGCGTCGTCCTCCACTACCAGCACCACTTCCTTGCGCGCCGCGCCAGGCAACGCCACCGCCGCGCGCTCGCCATTCTGCAAGCTTTCGGGCGCGCCATCGTGGCGCGGCAGGAACAGCCTGACCGTGGTGCCTACGCCCACCGTGCTCTCCAGGCCGGCCGCGCCGCCCGCCTGCTTGGCGAAGCCATAGATCATGGACAGGCCCAGGCCGGTGCCCTGGCCCATGGGCTTGGTGGTGAAGAACGGGTCGAAAGCATGCGCCAACACGTCCGGCGGCATGCCGCAGCCCACGTCCGTCACCGAGACTTCCACAAAGCGTCCCGCATGCGCGCCGACGGACTGCAAGAGCTGGGGATCGTCCGCCTCCACGTTGCGCGCGGCGACCGTCAGCGTGCCGCCGTTGGGCATCGCATCGCAGGCGTTGATCACCAGGTTCAGCATGGCGTTCTCGAACTGGTTCTTGTCGCAGCAGACCGTCCACAGCGCCTGCGGCAAGTCCAGCCGCAGCGCCACGCGTTCGCCCGTATAACGGTGGAACAGGGCAACCATGGATTGCAGCGCGGAGGCCGCGCAGAACGGTTTGGGGTCGATGGGCTGGCGCCGCGAAAAGGTCAGCAGCCGCTGCGTCAGATGGGCCGCCCGATTGGCCGAATCCATGGCGACGTCGACAAAGCGCAACGCCTGTTCCGGCGCGCCCGCCGTGATCTTGCGCTGCACCAGGTACAGCGCCCCGGAGATCCCTTGCAGCATATTGTTGAAGTCGTGGGCGATGCCCCCCGTCAGGCGCCCCACCGCTTCCATCTTCTGGGACTGGCGCAAGGCATTCTCGGTATCGCGCAAGGCCTCGGCTTGCAGCTTCAGGTCGGTGTCGTCGCGTCCCGCCACGTAGAGGCTGTCCTGCGCCCACGACATGCTCCAGGTTATCCAGCAATAGCTGCCGTCACGCTTGAGCATGCGGTTTTCCAGGTGCCTGGCGGCGGGCCGCGGCCCCATGTCCTCCGAGGCCCAGCTCCAGGCCCCCAGCGTCGCGGCCTGGTCGTCCGGATGGACCAGTTCGGGCAACTCCATGGACATGAACTGTTCCGGCGTCCAGCCCAGGATGAGACGCACCGCCGGATTGACGCTGACGAAGCGTCCTTGGCGGTCGAGCACCGCCAGCAGTTCCGGCGACAGGCGCCAGATCCGGTCGCGCTCCGCGATCGCATCCTCGACGCGCTGCTCGAGCGTGCGGGCGTACTGCGAACGCTCGACGGCGCCGCACATGCGTTCCGCCACTTCTTCGATGAACGCGATGTCGCTGCCCTTGAGACGGCTGCCGGACGAGGGGCACGCCAGCAACGCGCCTCCCTGCCTGCCCCAGCGCCGCAGCGGCACCACAATGGCCCATGGACGGATCTCGCCGCCGGCTTCTCCCAACAGAGGCGCCAGATAGGTCGTGCGTCCCTGGCGCAGCGCGGCATGGTAGTCGTCACCCAGGGTATCGAGCGTACATGGCGGCTGTCCCAGCAACTCGGCGCCAGGCGGCCAGCATGAGGAGATGGCAGGCCCCTGGCCTTCGCCTGCCGCATCCAGCACCGCCACCTGAGCCAGCGCCAGATGCTGGCACAGGCCTTCGCAGGCAGCCCGCTCGACATCTTCCTGGCAATGCAGCTCGCGCATGCGGTCACCGAACGCGGCCAGGTAGTTCTTGCGGTGCTGCCCCTCCCACAGCTCGGCTTCGGCCATCTTGCGCGCCGTGACGTCCAGGAACAGCGCCATCATCCTGCCGGCGCCGTCCTTGCGCACGCGCGCTTCGTACCAGGCTTCCTTTGGAGCCGGCACCATGAATTCGAACTGGGTCGGCTCGCCGGTCTCGACCACCTGGGCGAACGTGTCCATGATCTGCCCGGGCACGCCCGGGATCATCTCGCGCAGCGTGTGGCCCAGTGTGTCGCCGCCCTTCATTCCGGTCTGGCGTTCGAATGCGGGATTCACTTCCAGGAAGCGGAAATCGACGATGCGGCCGGTGTCGTCGCGCAATGCTTCACTGAGAAAGAACGCCTCCTGCATGCCGGCGAACATGGCGCGCCAGCGTTCGCCGCTCTGGCGCAACGCCAGCTCCGTCAGATGGCGTTCTATCGCCAGAGCGGCGCTGCGCGTGACCAGCGCGATCGCATCGATATCGTGGGCCGACGGCGAGCGCGCGACGCCGTAGTAATTGGAAAAAACGCCCAGCAGGCGTCCGTCGGGCGCCTTGATCGGCGTGGACCAGCAGGCCCGCAAACCGTGCGCCAAGGCCAGGTCGCGCCAGCGCTCCCAGCCGGGATTCAAGGCGATATCTTCCACGTAGACCGGACTGCCGGTATAGGCCGCCTCGCCCCAGGAGGCCGAGCCGGGGCCGATGGCCGCTCTATGTATCGCCGCGTTATATACCATCGGCAAGCTGGGCGCGGCGCCGTGCAGCAGGAAGGCGCCGGTCTCATCCACCAGCGCGATGGCGGTGCGCAGGTTCACGCTGGATTGCGCCTCGATGGCATGCAGCACATGTTCCAGCACCTCGGCCAGCGGCACGCCGGCGGCTATCCGCTGCAACATGATGCGCTCATCCTCCAGGCGGGCAAGCGTGTCCGTCCAGGGTAGCGCCACTTGGTCTCGCTTGGTCAGCATCTCGGCCCCTTTGCCCCCGACTGTATTGCGGCAGCGGCCGCGCAGCCGAAACGCTACGTAACCCGACGCTACGGGTCGCCTGGCGGAGCCGGGCAGTTCAGCCGCCCGTGTTCAGCGGCTCGCGTTCCAGCCGCAGCGCCTGCAAGGCCTCGGGCTTGTCGACCAGCACGCATTGCTTGCCCGTGCGGGTGCAATGGTCCTTGACGCGCCAGTAGGCGCCGTGGCTGACGCAACCGGTCTGGCAGATCACCAGGTCCGCGGCGACCAGGCTGGCTTCCAGCGTATTGCCGTCGATATCCGGGCCGCCGTCGTGGCCGAGATAGCGTCCACCGGCCAGTTCGACCATCTTGCGGGTCAGCGCCAGGGCGACGGCATCCTCGCCCACGCATAGCACCGCTTTTTCGCGCAGCACGACCGCCGACGGCGCGGGTCGCCAGGCAGGCGGCTCCGTCAGCGTCTCCAGTTGGCGCGCGGCGGCGCCAGCCCGTCCCTGCCAGGCCAGCCGCTCGCGCATCAGGGTCTGCACCCGTTCCATCAACTGGGCGACGCTGCGGGCCAACGCCACGCGCCGGGGCAATCCGGGTATGGAGGTTTCCAGCGCCTTGCGGTCTTCGCGCGCCCAGGCCAGCGCGGTATCGCGCAGGATGACGGCCGCGCGCAGGCGCATGGCCTCGCTCTCCAGATACAGGATGCGCGCCGCCTGCGCCGCCAGCAGCCGACTGCAATGCGCTTGCGCCTGGCCGTAGGCGGCGAGCAGCGCGGCATGCTCGCGCTGCAGGTTCTGGCTGTCGGGGGAGATAGGATTCATCGCGGCCCTCGGATCTGGATGGGAATGGCGCTCGACTAGCGGGCCGCTAATTATAAATGAGAATTACTAGCTTTTAGGCATTACCTTCACGAGACACTGCCTCCCGCCACGGCGGGCGCCGCTGCGCGGCCCGTGCGCCAGTACAGGCTGGCGCTGATCGCCAACGCCAAGGCCAGCAGCGCGCCCGCCATCGCCGCCACGCCAGGCCACTGTCCCGTGGTCCAGAAGTGGCCGCCCAATGCGCCGAGCACACTGGCGCCGATGTAGTACACCAGCAGATAAAGCGACGCGGCCAGCGCCTTGTAGCCTCGCGCCATCTGTCCGACCCAGCCGCTGGCGACCGCGTGGGCCGCGAAAAAGCCGAAGGTGAACACCACAATCCCGACTATCAGCAATGGCAGCCAGTTGGACAGGGTGAGCAGCAGGCCCGCCAGCGCCAGCCCGCTGGCGGCCGACAGCATCACGCCCCGCCCATGGCGGTCGGCCAGGCGGCCGAACCAGGTCGACGCGCAGATCCCGACCAGGTACACCACGAAGATGAAGCCGATGAAGGTCTGGCTCAGCGAGAACGGCGGCAGCAGCAGGCGGAAGCCTACATAGTTGTAGACCGTGACGAAGGCGCCCATCAACAGGCCGCCCAGCGCAAACAGCCCGCACAGCGGACCATTCTTCAGATGCGAGGCCGCGCCTGCGCGCACGTCGCCCCACACCCCGGCCCAGCCCCTGCCCCGTTGCCGCGCAAAACGGCGCGACGCAGGCAGCAGCCAGACGAACAGCGCCGCCGCCACGATGCCCAACAGGCCCAGCGTCGCCAGCGCGGCGCGCCAGCCGAAGTGATCCGACACCAGGCCGGTGATGACGCGGCCGGACAAGCCGCCGAAGGCGCTGCCGCCGATGTACAGGCCCATGGCGAAACCCAGGGTGCCCGGCTCGACCTCTTCGGCCAGATAGGCCATGGCCAGCGCCGGCACCCCGCCCATGGCCAGGCCTTGCAGCGCGCGCAGGGCCAGCAAGCTGTGCCAATCCGGCGCGGCGGCGGCCACGGTGCCCAGCACGGCGGACGCGAACAGCGATAGCGCCATGGCGCGCTTGCGCGGCACGGCTTGCGAGAACAGGCCCACGAAAAAGATGGCGACGGCCAGAAAGCCGGTGCATAGCGATAGCACCAGGCTGCTTTGCGCAGGCGACACGCCGAATGCGTGGGTAAACAGCGGCATCAGCGGCTGCACGCAATACAGCAGCGAAAACGTGGAAAAACCGGCCGCGAACAAGGCCCACTGGGCGCGCCGCAACCCGGGAGTGCCGCGGGCAAGGTGATCGGAAGGCGTGGAGACAGGCGCCGCCGGCGCGGACGCGGCGCTTGGTGATGAGGGACTGGCGAAGGGGGAAGACATCGGAATTCTCGAAAGCAGCGGGCATGCAGCCCACGCAACCAAGGTAGACTTTTCCCCTTCATATGTCCAATATATGAAACTGACCCTAACCATATTTTTAAACGATGGAACTGCGCCACCTGCGTTATTTCACCGCCGTCGCCGAAGAACTGCATTTCACCCGCGCCGCCGCCAGGCTGGGCATAGGCCAGCCGCCCCTGAGCCAGCAGATCCAGCAGCTGGAGCGCGAGATCGGCACCCCGCTCTTCCTGCGCCTGCCGCGAGGCATCGCGCTGACCGAGGCCGGCGCCCAGTTCCTGGAGGACGCGCGCGCCATACTCGCCAGCGCCGACCGCGCCATCGACACGGCCCGCCGGCTGGGGCGCGGGGAGCGCGGCGCGATCACCGTGGGGTTCACGGCTTCCGCCGTATTCCACCCCTATCTGCCGCAGGCAATCCGCGCGTACAAGGACCGCTACCCCAACGTGCGGGTCACGCTCACGGAAAGCAACACGGTCACCCTGCTGCGCGGTCTGCGCGCCGGTGAGGTCGACGTGGCCTTCGTGCGCCCGCCCTACGTGCTGGATCCGGAATTCGCGTCCGAACGCGTGTTGGACGAACCCATGCTGGTGGCCCTGCCCCCCGACCATGCGCTCAGCCGCAAGCGCAGCGTGCCCATCGCGGCGCTGGCGGACGAAGACTTCGTGCTGTATCCGCGCCCCATAGGCGCCGGCCTGTATGACGCGATCATGTCGGCCTGCCTACGCGCCGGCTTCGCGCCGCGCGTCATCCAGGAAGCGCCGCAGATGGCATCCATCGTCAGCCTGGTCGCGGCCGGCGTGGGCATTTCCATCGTGCCCGCCGCCATGCGGCACATGGGCGCGCAAGGCATCGAGTACCGGCCGATCAAGGGCGACGCGCCGCACGCGCTGCTGGACATGGCCTACCGCCGCCATGACCGATCGACCGCGGCCGCCAATGCCGTCGACATGTTGCGCGAGCTTGCCCACCCCTAGGCGGGGCCACGGTATCGCACTGTCGCGTTTGTCATCTTCTGTAAAACCCGCATCCGGGCCGCAATGTAAATTTGGCGCGCGCGGCGGTCCGTCCCTGTCGATGGGCACGGCGCCGCGCGATTCCAACCTGTCTAAAGGTGAAATAGTGCGACGTACCCTTCTGGCCTTGGCCATCGCCACGATCCCCGGCCTGGCCGCTGCCGCCGGGCTGGCCTCTTCCATCGGTTCCGTGACCGTCTACCAGGACCGCGCCGTCGTGACGCGCGCCGCCAGCAGCGAGCTGGCCGCCGGCGAGCATGAGCTGGTGCTGGAGAAGCTGCCGGCCAGCCTGCAGGAAAACTCGTTGCAGGTTTCGGCCAAGAGCACCGGCCAGGCCACGCTGCTGGACGTGAAGGTGCGCGACGCCTATCAGGCCGACACCGCCAACGAACGCGTCAAGCAGCTGGAAGAGCAGGTGCGCAAGCTGCAAGGCCAGCAGGCGCTGCTGGATGATGAGGCCGCGGTGCTGGACAACCAGCGCGAACTGGTGCTGATGATGCAGCGCGGCGCCACCGAGCCCGCCAAGGACGGCGCGCGCCTGACGCTGGACGAACTGAAGGCGATCCAATCGCTGAGCGCGGATTCGCTGGCCCGCGCGCTGGCCGGGCTGCGCCGCGTCGAGGAGCAGAAAGCGGCGCTGGAGCGCGAACTGAGCGCATTGCAGAACCAGTTGGGCCAATTGCAGAATTCGCTCAACCGCCGCACCAAGACCGTCACCTTGCGCGTGAACCTGGCGCGCGCGGGCAAGCTGGACCTGAACGTTTCCTACGCCGTGGCCGGCGCCCGCTGGACGCCCGCCTACGACGCGCGCCTGCGCCCGGCGGACCGCAGCGTGGATCTGGGCTACTTCGGCGTCATCCGCCAGAACACCGGCGAAGACTGGAACAACGTCAAGCTCACGCTGTCCACCGCGCGCCCCTCGCTGGGCGGCGGCGCGCCCGCGCTACAACCGTGGATCGTGGACGTGGCCGCGCCGCCACCTCCGCCCCGCCCGCGCCCCAGCCCCGCGCCGGTGGCGGCCATGCAGCAGTCCGAAGCCCAGGCCAAGATGGCGCGCCAGCGCGTCCAGTCCTTCGAGGACGCCGCAGCGCCCGCCGTCGAGATGGTGCCGGAACCCCTGGAGCAGGCCACTGCCCAGGTGCAGGCGGAAGCCACCAGCGCATCGTTCCAGATCAAGAATCCGGCCACCCTGCTGTCCGACAATTCCTCGCAGCGCGTGGCCATCGCCACCGCCAAGCTGCCCGCCACCCTGCAGTACCAGTCGACGCCGGCGCTGCGCGAAGCCATGTTCCTGACGGCGCACGCCAGCAACAGCACGGACTTCCCCTTCCTGGCCGGCGCCTTGAACACATTCCTGGACGACGCCTTCGTCGCTTCCAGCGCCATGAAGGCCGTGATGCCCGGCGAGAAGCTCGAACTCGCGCTGGGCGCCGATGAAGGCATCTCCATCAAGCGCCAGCTGGTCAACCGCTATACCGAAAGCACCGGTTTCTCCGGCAGCGGCAAGCGCGTGACCTACGAGTACAAGATCACGGTCAAGAACAACAAGGCCACCAAGGAGCAGGTGTCGTTCAAGGACCGCCTGCCCATTTCGCGCAACGAGAAGATCGTGGTCAAGCTGCTGTCGCCAGCCGATCGCGAGATCAAGCGCGAGGAAGACGGCAAGCTGGTCTGGGACTGGGAACTGGAGCCCGGCAAGTCGCGCGAAACGGTGCTGAAATTCTCGGTGGACTATCCGGGCGATATCGAGGTGTCCGGAATCTGACGCGCTCAGCGCATCTGGAAAGCCTCCTGGTGGAACAGCTCGCTCACCGGCATGCCGCGCCGGTGCAGCCCATCCTTCAGCGCATCGGCGAATCCCGTCGGGCCGCAGAACCACACGCTGGGCCAGGGCGCGCCCGGTGTGTGGTCCGCTACCAGCTCGGCGGCCGTCAGCGGCCGCTGGGTCTCGCTGTAGCGCACATGCAAGGCCACGTTCGGGACGCGCGCGCACAGCGCTGTCAGGTGGTCCGCGAACGGCGCGTCGTCGGCGTTGCGCGCGCAGTAGTACAGGGTCGCGACCGGTGCGGTGTCCGGGTCCGTCTGCAGCGATTCCATCCATGAAATGAACGGCGTGACGCCGATGCCGGCCGCCACCCAGATCTGCGACCGCCCATCGTCGCGCTGGAAGTCGAAACAGCCATACGGGCCTTCGATGATCACGTCCTGCCCTACCTGCAGGTTGCGTTGCAGGCGCCGCGTGTAGTCCCCCAACGCCTTGATGGAAAACTGTACCCGCCCGGTGCCGTCGTCCGCGCCGGACACGGTGTAGGGATGCGCGCCCTCGCGCCGGTCCGTGGTCAGGAAGGCGAACTGTCCGGCGCGGTGATGCCAGTCGCCCTCCACCCTGCAGGTCAGCGCCAGGATGTCGCCGGAAAGATGGTCGATGGCCAGCACCTGCCCCTTGTAGCGGCGTCCGCGCCCGATGTTGCCGGTCAACGCCATCAACGCGCAGACGGTCCCCACGCCAGTGCACACGGCCACCAGCCAGCCTGCGGGCTGCCACCACCAGGCGGCGGGCGTCAGCACCACGCCGTGGAAGGCCACCACCAGGAAGATGGCTGCCGCAATGCGGTGGACCTGGCGCCAGATGTGATACGGGAAGCGCCGCCATAGTGTCAGCAGCACCATCGCCGCCAGGATCCACACGGCCCATTCGCCTATGTCCTTGGCGGAGCCGCGGAACATGTCCAGCAAGGCCGCGGCGCGCGGCGTCTTGGGCACCGGGTCGAACAGCGCCAGCAGCAGCGGCTTGCCCAGTTTGATCAGGTAGTGCGCCGCCGCCAGCGCGGCGGCCAGGATGCCGCTCCACTTGTGCAGCCGGTACATCTTGTCCAGCCCGCCCATCCGCGTTTCCAGCCACATGGGGCGCACCGCCAGCAGCATGATCAGGGTCATGACCGCGTACGCACCCAGGCCAGTCAACAGGATGAGCTGGTCGCGCGCGGTCCAGACGTTGAGTTCGGCCGGAGGTTGCGCCCAGTAGGCCCCGGCCCAGGCCAGCAGGGAGATCAGCAGAACGGCGGCCAATAGGCGTCGCATCGGTTCATCGCTCCATCTTGGGGAGGCCGCGCACGCTGCGCGGCCCGCATGGGGCTATGGTAAATCCGCCGCCGATGGCGTTTTCCCATGCGCGGCGGCGGTCTTGATCCGGGTCAAGCCTGCTAAAAATCGGCTGTAGGCACGGCCTGCGCCAGGATACCCCATGCACCCTGCGCAGGATCAATGGGCGCGGCAGAACTCGATGAAGGCGTCGGGTTCCAGCGGCACGGAAATCCCGTAGCCTTGCGCCATGTCGCAGCCCAGCTCGCGCAGCAGCTCCACGTCGCGTTCATGCTCCACGCCTTCGGCGACCACGCGCCGGCCCAGCACGCGGCCCATCTCGATGGCGGCCGCGACCACCGCGCGCGACGCGGGCTCGCGGTGCATGTGCACGATGAAGTCGCGGTCTATCTTCAGTTCCGTGAAGGGCATGGCCGAGAACAGGCGCATGGAGGCGATGCCGGCGCCGAAGTCGTCCATCGCCAATTCGAAACCGCGCACCCGCAGCAGGTTCAGCGCCGAGGACAAGGCCAGCCAATCGGTCACCGGCTCGTCCTCGGTCAGCTCGACCTTGACCAGCCGCGCCGGCAGGCCCGCCTGCGCCACGCGTTGCTCCAGCAGGCCCGGCAGGTCGCGCGAGCACAACGTGGAGGCCGAGGCATTGATCGCGATGGGCACGGCGATGTCCTCGGCATGCATGCGCTGCAGGACCTCCAGCACCCTGTCGGTCACCCGGCAGAACAAGGTGCGGTCCAGTCCCAGCCGGTGCGCGGCGGGCACGAAGTCCGCAGCCGGAATCGGTCCCAGGTCGGGATGGTCCCAGCGCGACAGCGCTTCGGCGGCCAGCACGTGGCCCGTGGACAGGCTCATCTGCGGCTGCAGCACCACGCTCATGCCCTGCCCCGTGATCAACGCATGGCCCAGCGCCGCCTCGATGACGTCACGCCGCAGCGAACGCGGCCGCGGCGACGCGGCGTCGTCTTCGTCCAGGCTGCGCAGCGCCGTCTTGATCGCCTGCTGCATGGCCGTGCGCGACACCGGCTTGGACAGCGCCTGCGCCGACGGACAGCCCGCCTGCAAGGCCAACCGCACATGCGACTGCAACAGTTCATCGCTGAGGCTGCTGATCCAGATGATGGGCGGCATGCTCTTGAGGCGGCCGGCGTCCACCAGCCGCCGCAGTTCGTTGGGCAGGCGCGTGCCGTCGCCCTCGCCCGTGACGATGTCGCTGATGACCACGTCGTAGAACTGCCGCGCCAGCGCGGTGACGGCTTCGATGCTGCTGCCCAGGCCGGCCACCCGGCGGAAACCCAGCGCCAGCAGCACGTTCTGCAGATAGGCGCGTTCGACCGGATGGTCTTCGACGAGCAGTATCCGTCGGGTCCCGCCGGGTTCCGTTTTAGGCATGCTCTACCGTCCTAGTCATATAGGGCGGGCCCCCGCAGGCGGCCGCTGAGAAACTGTGTACACCATGCTAAGGCATTCGCGACCGGACTGTCGTTATTGCTAACGGGTTAATGCAAGCCCATCGCCGATAGTCGTAGTATCCGGAACATCAGCCAGACGGAGGCAGCCTTCCGTCGCTCCGCGGCGCGGCCGGTGCCATAATAGATGTCTTTCTTCCCGCATCTACGGCACGGAGCTACCCTTGACCCGCATTGACGACCCCCTGCACGACCGCGAGGTCGGCGCGGCCGACTCCACCCAGGACAACACGCGCACGGACGATACCCGCATCAGCGCGGTACGCCCCTTGATTTCGCCTGCCCTGCTGCAGGACGAACTGCCGGTGTCGGCCGAGATCCAGACGCTGGTCGAACAAAGCCGCGTCCAGATCGCCAACGTGCTGCATGGCCGCGACGACCGCCTGGTGCTGGTGGTCGGCCCCTGTTCCATCCATGACCATGGCCAGGCCATGGAGTACGCCCGCCTGCTGCGCATTGCCGCCGAACAGCACCAGAAGGACCTGCTCATCGTCATGCGGGTGTACTTCGAAAAGCCGCGCACCACCGTGGGCTGGAAGGGCTACATCAATGACCCGCGCCTGGACGGCAGCTTCCGCATCAACGAAGGCCTGCGCCGCGCGCGCGAACTGCTGCTGGACATCAGCGGCCTGGGCCTGCCGACCGCGACCGAATTCCTGGACCTGCTCAGCCCGCAGTACATTGCCGACCTGATCGCCTGGGGCGCCATCGGCGCGCGCACCACCGAAAGCCCCAGCCACCGCCAGCTGAGCTCGGGCCTGAGCTGCCCGCTGGGCTTCAAGAACGGCACCGACGGCGGCGTGCAGATCGCGGCCGACGCCATGGTCGCCGCCAGCGCCAAGCATGCCTTCATGGGCATGACCAAGATGGGCATGGCCGCCATCTTCGAAACCCGCGGCAACCAGGACACCCACGTCATCCTGCGCGGCGGCAAGCAAGGCCCGAACTACGACGCCGCCAGCGTCGACGCCTGCTGCGCCGCCCTGCGCGCGGCCGGCCAGCGCGAACAGGTCATGATCGACTGCTCGCACGCCAACTCCAACAAGTCGCACCTGCGCCAGGTCGATGTGGCCAACGATATCGCCGCCCAGATCGCCCAGGGCGACGGCCGCATCACCGGCGTGATGATCGAAAGCCATCTCGAAGAAGGCCGCCAGGACTTGAAGCCCGGCCAGCCGCTGCGCCGCGGCGTGTCGATCACGGACGCCTGCCTGGGCTGGTCCCAGACCGCACCCGTGCTGGAAACGCTGGCCCTGGCCGTGCGCCAGCGCCGCGAACAGGCCGCAAGGCAGGCCTGACCATTCAGGCCTGAATCCTCGGTTTAAGTCTTCTGCCCGGGATTCAGGCCTGACAGCCGTTCCCCTCCCGCCTCTCGCGGCGTCCGCCCTCAGCGGCCGACGCGGTAAGGCGCCGGATCCATATCCGGCGCCTGGCCCGTGATCATGCAGGCCAGCAGCTTGCCCGTCACCGGCCCCAGCGTGAAGCCATGATGCGCATGGCCGAAAGCCAGCCACAGCCCCGGGTGGCGCGGCGCCGGCCCGATGACCGGGCGCATGTCCGGCATGCAGGGCCGGCATCCCATCCAAGGTTCGCGTTCAACGGCCTCGCCCAGCGGCAACAGCTGCGCGGCCAGCGCGCGCGTGCGCTGGATCTGGATCGGTGAAGGCGGCGCATCGCGCGCCGCGAATTCCGCGCCCGTCGTCAGGCGCACGCCTAGCGTCATGGGCGTCACCAGGAAGCCGCTTTCGATGTCGGCCACCGGATGCGACAAGCTCGCGCCGTCCTCCAGCGCGAAGTGCTGGTGATAGCCGCGCTTGACCGCCATGGGGATGCGATATCCCAGCGGGCGCAAGATGTCCGGCGACCACGGGCCCAGCGCCACGACCACGTCGCGGGCCTCGATCAGGCCCTGCTCGCCCTGCACCTGCCAACCCTTGCCCGACGGCTTGAGGCTGCGCGCGTCGCCGCGAGCCAGCACGCCGCCGCGCCGCTCGAACAAGGCCGCATAGCCCCGCGTCACGGCGCCAGGGTCCGACACGTTGACCGGATCCAGCCAGTGCACCGCGCCCGCCATGCGCGCCAGCGCAGGCTCCAGCGCCGCCAGCGCCTGGCGGTCCAGCACGCGGTGGTTCAGGCCATACGGCGCTAGCGCCTGCGCCTCGGCGACGGCCCGGGCCAGGCCAGCTTCGCTGCGCACGCCGTCGATCCAGCCATTGCGCCGGAACAGATGGGAAATGCCGGCTTCCTCCTGAAGCGCATCGTGCTCGGCCACGCTGCGCTCGATCAGCGGCAACATGGCCTCGGCCGCGCGCGCCAGGCGCGACGGCGCCGAGTGCCACCAGTAGCGCAGCAGCCACGGCGCGATGCGGGGCAGGAAGCGCGGGTGATAGCTCACGTCCGGCGTATTGTTCCTGGCGTAGCGCCACAGGCTGCGCCAGTCGCGCGGAAAGGCATAGGGAATGACGCTGGCCCGTTCGATCAGGCCGGCGTTGCCATAACTGGTTTCCTCGCCAGGACCGCGCCGGTCCAGCAACACCACGGAACGGCCGCGCGCCGCCAGATGCAGGGCGGCGCTCACCCCGACGATGCCCGCACCCAAGACCAAGGCGTCTGTTTTCATGCGGCGCATTCTGCTCTCGCGGACAGTGTTCGGCAAGGGCGCGCGCGCGTAGAATCGCTCCCTGCGCGGCACGCCTCCATCGACTTCGTTGCTTCCTGGGAATACGCCATGACACCCGCCCGCCTTCAACCCGTCACGCTCGCTGGCGAGGTCGTGCGCCTTGAACCCCTGGCCGCCAGCCATGCGGCCGCGCTCGCGCAGGCAGGCCTGCATCCCGAGCTGTGGCGCCTGCAGCCCGAGCCCGTGCAGACGCCGGACGACATGCAGCGCTATGTGGATCGCGCGCTGGCGGGCCAGCGCGACGGCAACTGCCTGCCCTTCGTCATCGTGCGCCAGGATAATGGCGAGATCATCGGCGCGACGCGCTACATGGACATTGCGTTGGCCCACAAGCGCCTGGAGATCGGCGGCACCTGGCTCACGCCCGCAAGCCAGCGTAGCGGCGCCAACACCGAGGCCAAATTCCTGTTGTTGCAGCACGCTTTTGAAACAATTGGTATCATGCGCGTTGTATTCAAGACTGAACTGAGCAACATGCAATCGCGCCAGGCCATCCTGCGCATCGGCGGCGTGGAGGAAGGCGTGTTCCGCAAGCACCTGATCGCGCAATCGGGGCGCGCGCGCGACATGATCTACTTCGCGATCCTCGACGAGGACTGGCCCGCGGTCAAAGCGCGCTTGCTGCTGCGCATGCGGCGCACCGCGTAAGGCCGGGCCGCGTAAGGCCGGGCCGCGCAAGGCCAGGCCGCCTCGCTCTTTTCGCAGCTTGTCCGGGCCGCGAGGCCCGCCCCGCACTATTGAAGCCCAGGTATGCAACAGACTTTCGCCGCGCCCGCGCGCAACACGATATACATCTACACCGAGGAACAGCGCGGCAACCAACTGGTCGAGTCGCCGGTGATAGGCATGCTGTCCGACATATCGGGGTCCGACAAGCTCGTCGTGGCGCTGGACCCGCACAGCGGCTTGAAGTTTGTCTACCGCATCGACCACGACAGCAACAACCTCGACGCCGCGGCCATTACCGAACAGGACGCGTCCCTCTTCAACGGCAAGACCTCGGTCCAGATCAACGCCATGACCTATCGCCTGGGCACGGCCGAGAACGCGATGAAATTGCTGCGCGGCAAAACCCAATGGATACAGGACAAGGGCGCTGTGCTATCCGTGCTGCTGCAGAACGCAGCCGCGCGCAAGACCCGTTTTGCCCCGCCGCGCATCGAGCGCGACCGCATGCGCAAGGTGCCGCCTGGTGTTCTGGTCGAGCACCTGCCTACATAAAAAGTACAGTATCCACAACGCTGGCCTTATCCACAATTTCTGTGGATAAAACAGGCTCGAACCCATGGCTGATGGCCGTTCGGCCGACGCGCAACGGGCTGCGCATTTTTTGATCAGGCCAAAGTCCTCCGCCGCCCGGCTGCCATCCTTGATTCTTGACGCGGCGCCGCAAGGGCGATGATGATATTCTCCGCAAGCGCGCGATACGAACAATATCGCGCCAGCAGACTCTCCCTATACAAAAAGACCCAGATACAAGGAGCGGATAGCGTGTTTGCACTCGAAGCTCCTTGCGCGCAAGCGCTGACGCCGGACTCGCCGTGACCATCATCATCGTCGACGACCACGGAGACTGGCGCGACACCATCGCCGAGTACATAGAGGACCTCGGCCTGGACCGCGACATCCTCACTGCCGGCTCCCTGGCGGAGCTGGACCGGCTGTTGCTTACCGTCACGCCGGGCATCCTGGTGCTGGACGCCATGCTGCCCGATGGCGATGCGCTGACCCGCGTGTCCCACTTGCGGACCTCATTCCCTTCGATGGGCATCATCATGCTCACCGGACGCCTGTTGAGCGAAGACAAGGTCTCGGGCCTGAGCCTGGGCGCCGACCACTACCTGACCAAGCCGGTCAACCTGGCCGAACTGGGCGCCACCCTGGTGTCGCTGTCGCGCCGCCTGCGGGTGGTGCCGGCCGGCGACGTCTCCGCCCCTGAATCCGACGCCTGGCGTTTCGATCCGGCGCGCCGCACGCTGCTGTCGCCGCAGCAGGTCTGCGTGGACATCACCGATACCGAAAGCCGGCTGATCGGCGCGCTGATCCAGGCCGCGCCGCTGCCCCTGTCGCGCGGCCGCCTGATCGAGGCGCTGGGCGGCAGCAGCGAGGCCTACGACACGCACCGGCTGGACGCCCACATGCACCGCCTGCGCCGCAAGCTGCGCGCGCAGGCCGGCGGCGACATGGGCATACGCACGGTGTACGGCGTGGGCTACGTCTGCACCACGCCTGTGCAGATCGTCGGCAACTCCAAGAACTGAAACCGCCCCATGACGCTTCCCATCCGCCCACGCCGTTCCGTCCTCTATATGCCTGGCGCCAACGCGCGCGCGCTGGACAAGGCCCGCAGCCTGGACGCCGACGTCCTGATCCTCGACCTGGAAGACGCCGTCGCGCCCGATGCCAAGGCGCAGGCTCGCGTACAAGTCGCCGCGGCCCTGCGCGCCGGCGGCTATGGCCGCCGCGAATGCGTGGTGCGCGTCAATGCCTTGGACACGCCCTGGGGCCTGGACGACGTCAGGGCCATTGCCGAGGCGGGCGCCGACGCGGTGCTGCTGCCCAAGGTACAGTCCGCCGCCGAGCTCGACGCACTCGCGCGGGCGCTGGACGCGGCCGGCGCGCCTGCCAGCCTGCCCTTATGGGCCATGGCGGAAACGCCTTTGGGGTTTCTGCGGCTGGACGCCATCGCCGGCGGCCATCCGCGGTTGGCGGCCATCGTCGTCGGCACCTCGGACCTGGTGAAGGACTTGCACGCGCGCCACACGCCGTCGCGCGAAGAAACCCTGTTGGCGCGCTCGCTGGCGGTGATGGCGGCTCGGGCCCACGGTCTGGCGGCGCTGGACGGCGTGCACCTGGACCTGCACGACGACGCCGGCCTGGAGGCGGCCTGCAGGCAGGGACGCGACCAGGGCTTCGATGGCAAGACGCTCATCCATCCAAAGCAGATCGCGGCGGCCAACGCCGCCTTCGCGCCCACGGAAGCGGAGCTTGCCAGCGCGCGCAAGCGCCTGGACGCCTGGCGGGACGCGCAGGCCGCCGGCCTGGGCGTGGCCGTGGTCGACGGCGCGCTGGTGGAAAACCTGCACGCACGCGAGGCGGAGCGCGTGCTGGCGCTGGCCGACGCCATTGCGCGCGCCTAGCGTCCTGTGCCGCAGGCACGCCCGCGTACCTGTACGCGCCGACATGTACGGGTACGCCCGGCGGCGACTACAACGCCGGCCGCAGTAATATCAGCTTTCAAATGCATATTTCGGTAACGCGCTGCCGGGCGCCGCGCCGGCGAATCGGGGAGTGCTCGTGGCGCTGATCTTGCGGCAAATGTCGATCTCATTCTGCGTCGCGGCGCTATGGGCCGCCACGGCGGCCAGCTTGCCGGCACCGGCGCGGGCTCAGGCTGCCAATTTCCACCCCTGCAATTCCCAGCCCTCCTTGCCGATGTGCCAGCATGGCTACGGCAAGCGCATCGCGGTCCAGCGCTGGGGCGCGCAGCCCGATCCGCTGGACCCGGACGCAGCCGTCAACGCCTCCCTGGTCACGCGCGACCCGGCCAAGGAAATCGGCAAGCTCAAGTCCAGCACGATTCTGGTCCAGGACCTGGACACCGCCGAAGTCCTGTTCGCGCGCAACGAAGACGCCGTGCGGCCCATCGCCTCCATCACCAAGCTCATGGCGGCGCTGACCCTGGTGAAGGCCGGCCTGCCGATGGACGAAATCATTACCATCGACGCCAGCGACACCCGCTCCACCAGTGAGTTGCCCTCGCGCCTGACGGCCGGCACCAAATTGAGCCGCGCCGATTTGCTGCGCCTGGCGCTGGTCCCTTCCGAAAACAGCGCCGCGCAAGCCCTGGGACGCACCTATACCGGCGGCACGGCAGCCTTCGTCGCGGCGATGAACGCCGAAGCCCGCGCGCTGGGCATGACCGACTCCAGCTTCGCCGAACCGAGCGGCTTGTCCAACGACAACCAGTCCTCGGCCAGGGATCTCGTCAAGTTGCTCGCGGCGATTTCCGCGCAGCCGCTGATTTCGCAATACACCGGCGAAACCAGCTACCAGGCCGCGGGCCAGACCTTCCGCAACACAAACATCCTGGTGGGCCGTCCGCAATGGGACATTCGGGTGTCCAAAACCGGCACCACCCGCGAAGCCGGCGACTGCCTGGTCATGGCGGTGAAGGTTGGAAAACGCAACCTGGCCATGGTGCTGCTCAACGCGCAGGGCACCAGCGGCTCGCGCTTCGGCGATGCGGTGCGCCTGCGGCGGGTGCTGGACAGCCGGTTCGCATCGCGCTAACTGGCGCCACGCGCGCGCCTGGAGCGCTGCGCCCTGTACAATACCGCCCTTGACGTGGAACGAACGCCCGTTCCGTCCGCCTGCCGCGCCGCTTGTGCGCCCCCCTTTCCCCGATTATTTTTCACCGCACCTGGCCGGCGGAAATCCTGCCGCGTGCCCTGTCGCACCACCCATGATCCGCTTCCAACAAGTTTCACTCATGCGCGGCGTCAAGCCCTTGCTCGACAAGGTAGACCTGCTGCTCAACCCCGGCGACAAGATCGGCCTGATCGGCGCCAACGGCGCCGGCAAGTCCAGCCTGTTCGGCCTCTTGCGCGGCACGCTCCACGCCGACCAGGGCGACCTCGACTACCCGTCCAGCTGGCGCATGGCCTATGTGGCGCAGGAAACGCCTGCGCTGGACCGGCCGGCCATTGAATACGCCATCGACGGCGACGTGACCTTGCGCAAGCTGGAAGCGGAACTGGCGCAGCTCGAAGCCGAACCGGAGAGCACCGAGAACGGCCTGCGCATGGCCGACATCTACGCCGCGCTGGCCGACGCCGACGCCTACACGGTGCATTCGCGCGCCGAGCAACTGCTGACCGGCCTGGGTTTCACGCAGGCGCAGATGCACCTGCCGCTGACGAGCTTTTCCGGCGGCTGGCGCATGCGTTTGAACCTGGCGCAGGCGTTGATGTGCCCGTCCGACCTGCTGCTGCTGGACGAGCCCACCAACCACTTGGACCTGGACGCCATCATCTGGCTGGAAGACTGGCTCAAGCGTTATCCGGGCACGCTGATTGTCATTTCTCATGACCGCGACTTCCTGGACGGCGTGGTCAACGTCATCGTCCATATCGATGAGCGCAAGCTCAAGCGTTATTCGGGCCACTATTCATCCTTCGAGCGCCAACGCGCCGCGCAGCTGGAACTGGCGCAAGGCATGATGGAAAAGCAGATGCGCCAGCGCTCGCACCTGCAATCCTTCATCGACCGTTTCAAGGCCCAGGCCAGCAAGGCGCGCCAGGCGCAAAGCCGTATCAAGGCGCTGGCCCGCATGGAAGAAGTGGCGCCGCTGCGCGCGGCCGCCGAGTTCTCGTTCGAGTTCCGCGAGCCCTTGCGCGCGCCGAACCCGCTCTTGACCATGGACGCGGTCAGCGCCGGCTATCGCATCGCGGACGAGGAAACGGAAGTCGAGTCCGACAAGATCATCGTGTCGGGCATCAATTTTTCGCTGCAAGCAGGCCAGCGCATCGGCCTGCTGGGCATCAACGGCGCGGGCAAGTCCACCTTCATCAAGACCATCGCGGGCGAACTGGCGACGCTGGCCGGCGAGGCGCAGTTCAACAAGGGACTGTCGATCGGCTACTTCGCCCAGCATCAGGTAGAGATGCTGCGCCATGACGAATCGCCGCTGTGGCATATGACGAAGATCGCGCCCACGGTGCGCGAGCAGGAATTGCGCAACTTCCTGGGCAGCTTCAACTTCAACGGCAACATGGCCACCAGTTCCATCGCGCCGTTCTCCGGCGGCGAAAAGGCGCGGCTGGCGCTGGCCCTGATCGTCTGGCAGCGCCCCAACCTGCTGCTGCTGGACGAGCCTACCAACCACCTGGACCTCGAAACGCGCGAAGCCCTGACCACCGCGCTGGCCCAGTTCGAAGGCACGCTCATGCTGGTGTCGCACGACCGCCACCTGCTGCGCGCCACCACCGATGAATTCATCATCGTGGCCGACGGCGAGGTCAGCCCCTTCGATGGCGACCTGGACGACTACAAGGACTGGCTCTACAAGACCAAGCTGGCCGCCAAGGCAGCCTGACGCACAGCGCGCCGGGCGGGTCGGTCCACCCCGGCCGGCTGCACCTGAGCTGGCCGCGCCTAAGCCGGCCGCGCCTAAGCCGGCCGCGCCTAAGCCGGCCGCGCCGCATCACGCCAGCGCGCTGGGATAGGGGCTGGTGTCGATGTGTTCCAGCATGCCGTAGGCCAGCCTTTCCAGCAGCCGCGCGCGGTCGCCGGCATGCGCCGGTTCATCCCACAGGTTGCGCAACTCGTGCGGATCCTGCTTCAGGTCGTAGAGTTCGCCCCAGCGCGCGCCATCGTAGACCGTGACACGGAAGCCCTCGGCCAGCAAGGTGCGGCAGCGGATGCGGCTTTTGAAGCCGAGAATCACACGCTGCCCTTCTTCCTCGATCATCAGCGCATCGCGCACGGCTGCCTCGCGGCCGGCGATAAGCCCCGCCATGTCGCGCCCCTGGATGCCGTTGTAGGGCTGCACGCCGGCGCGCGCCAGTACGGTGGGCGCCACGTCGATGGTGCTGAGCAAGGCGTCGCTGGCCGCGCCCGCCGTCGGCGCGGCGGCGGGATCGCGCCAAATGAATGGCACGCGGGTCAGGCCGCGGTAATGGATCGGCCCCTTCAGCATCAGCTGATGGTCGCCCAGGTAATCGCCATGGTCGCTGGTGAAGATCACCACCGTGTTGTCGGCCAGCCCCAGCGCCTCCAGTTCGGCCAATACCCTGCCGATCTGCTTGTCGATGTTGGCGATCGATCCGTAGTTCAGCGCCAGCGCTTCGCGCGCCTCGCGTTCGTTGCAGGAGAAGATCGCGGGCGTGTGCTTGACCGCGGTGCCGGCATCGCGCTGCGCGCGCAGCCAGGCCACGTGCGGTGGCGGGTTTCCTGCGCCGTGGAAGGATGCGGGCAGCTCCATATCCTCGGGCTTGTGCAGGTCCCAGAAGCGCCCCGGCGGCGTGAAGGGATGGTGCGGATCGGGGAACGAGCATTGCAGGAAGAATGGCTGGTCCGACGCCGCATAGCCGCGCAGCGCTTCGATGCTGCGGTCGGCGATGTAGGCCGTGGGGTACAGCTCTTCAGGCACGCGCGTGCGCCACGCCTGGCGGATGCGCGTCAGCTCGTACTCCGGTGCGGGAATCGCATGCGCCGGGCCGATCAGCGCCTCGACCTCCGGATGTACCCGCCGCAGCCAGCGCCGGTAGTGGCCGTGCACGTCGTCGCTGTGGTCGTCGACCAGGTCGACCTGGTCGAAACCGTAGTAGGGATAGCTCAGCTCGTGGTCGGCGCATTCCAGCCATAGCTTGCGCTGCTCCTGGTCGTAGCGGCCGGCGTCGGGCTCTACCGCCTCGCGCGGCAGCCTGTCTTCGGCGCGCACCGGCCAGGAAGGCGGGATGTCGGTCATGTTCTGCAAGTGCACCTTGCCGACCAGCGCGGTGCCATAGCCGGCCTCGCGCATGGCTTCGACAAAGGTGCGGCTGCGCAGCGACAGCGCTATGCCGTTGTGGCGCGCGCCGTGCGCGGACGGATAGCGCCCAGTCATGAGGCTGGCCCGGTTCGGCATGCAGATGGGCGTGGCTACGTGCATGTTGTCGGCGCGCCAACCGGACGCGGCGAGGCGGTCCAGGTTGGGCGTGTGGACCACCTGGTTGCCATACGCGCCCAGATGGTCGGCGCGGTGCTGGTCAGTGATGAACAGCAGAAAATTGACGGGCTTCGCGGCGCGCGTCATTGCTTCGCCCCGGACATCTCCACTGCTGCGCGCCAGGCCGGCATGTCGCGCTTGACCATGTCGCCGAAGGCCTCGGGCGTCATATAGATCGGTACCATGCCCAGGGGCTGCAGCGCCTGTTCGAACGCGCGATCGGTGAGCACGGCCTGCAGGTCCGCGCTGAGTTTCTTCACCACCGCGGGCGGCGTGCCGGCGGGCGCGAACAAGCCGATCCAGGAACGCACCGCGACGCCCGCGGCCACGTCGGAAAACAGCGGCACGTCGGGCAGCGCGGCATACTTTTCAGTATTGGCCACGCCCAGCACCTTGACCTTGCCGGACGCCAGGAAAGGAATGGCCGGCGCGATGCCGCCTATCATCAGCGGCACGTGGCCGGCCACCAGATCGGCCATCGCCGGCGCCGCACCCTTGTACGGCGCATGCACCACGTCCAGGCCGGCGGCATGCTTCAACTGTTCCATCGCCAACTGGTGCACCGTGCCCAGGCCGGGGGAGCCATAGGTGTACTTGCCGGGATTGGCCTTGATCAGGCTGACCGCATCGGCCAGCGTCGAGGCCGGAAAATCGGCATTGGCCAGCAGCACCACCACGTTGTCCGCCACCAGGCCGACCGGCGCAAAGTCGCGCACCGGGTCGTAAGGCAAGCTGGCATACAGCGCGCTGTTGATGCCGTGCGTGTTGGTGGTGCCCATCAGCAGCGTGTAGCCGTCGGGCGCGGCGCGCGCCACCATGGATG
This sequence comes from Achromobacter sp., assembly GCF_049647645.1. Classification (GTDB taxonomy): domain Bacteria; phylum Pseudomonadota; class Gammaproteobacteria; order Burkholderiales; family Burkholderiaceae_B; genus Achromobacter. The sequence goes on along the minus strand of NZ_JBARYB010000177.1, from coordinate 17,879 downwards.
CGGCGATATTGCCGCCCGCGCCCGGCTTGTTCTCCACCACCAGGGTGTAGCCGCGGGGCTCCAGGCGCTGCGCCAACTGGCGCGCCAGCACGTCCACCGCGCCGCCCGGCGAGAACGGCACCACGATCTGCACCGGCCGCGCCGGGTACGCATCCGCGGCAGCCGCCACGCCCGTCATGCCACAGGCCCAGCTTGCGGCCAGGACCATCCAGAATTTCTTCATTGCTTTGTCTCCATCGCGGCGCCCTTCCCTGGCCTGGCCCGGGGCGCGCCTGTCTTTCGTAGAGCGGCAAGTATGCCCAGGGCCAGGTGTCCGCGTGAAATGAAATAAACTGAACGATTCATAACCATATGAATATGAATTGCCATGCCAGAGCGCGCCAGCACCCATCTCAAGCGGCGTCACGCCGAACTGCTGGTCGCGCTGGACGACGAGCGTAACCTGGGCCGCGCCGCCGAGCGCCTGCACATGTCCCAGCCCGCCGCCTCCAAGGCGCTGGCGCAGTTGGAGGAACAGGTGGGCTATGCGCTGTTCGAGCGCGGGACCCATGGCACCCAACCGACCAATGCCGGAATGGTTATGATCCGCCACGCCCGGCACAGCCTGGGCGCGGCCCAGCGGGTGGCAGCGGAATTGCGGGCCGCCGAAGAGCGCGGCGCCAGCCTGCTGCGCCTGGGCACCCTGCCCTCGGCCGCGCCCAAGCTCGCGCCGCAACTGATTGCGCATCTGCTGCGCCAGTCGCCCAGGCTGGAAGTGAAACTGGTGGAAGGCGCGCTCGGCGAGCTCACGGACAAGCTGGCGCGCGACGAGCTGGACATCATGCTGGGCCGCCTGGGCAGCCGCCTGCTGCCGGCGGACTGCGAGGTGATCCGCCTGCACGAAGAACCTATCCTGGTGGTGGCGCGCCCCGGGCATCCACTGGCGGGAAGTGACTCGCTGCAGGCCGCCGAGCTTGCGCGCTGGCCCTGGGTGCTGCCGCTGGAAGCCACCATGATGCGCGAGCGCCTGGACGAGGCTTTCGTGCATGCCGGGGCGCGTCCTCCCGATTCCAGCATCCAGTCCAATTCGCTGTTGGCCACCCTGGCGCTGCTGGCCGAGGACGACCGCCTGGCGGCCCTGCCCCAGGCAATTGCGCGCTACTGCGAGCGGCAAGGCGGCGTGGCGGTGCTGCCGCTGCGGCTGGAAGCCAACTTCGGCGCCATCGGCGCCGTGGTCAACCGCAATACGGCGGGTATGCCGGTGGTGCAGGCGGCGATGGAATGGCTGCGCGGCTTGTCCGCCGGCGCCGGTCAGACCGAGACGGACTAAGGCCTCTGATAACCCAGCAGCACGCTGGCCGCTTCGGCTTCGCGCCGCACCGCCTGCGCGATCGGACCGTCCGCCGAGGCGTCGAATCCGCCTGTCGCGCCCAGCGCGGTCAGCGCGGCGCAGGGCCGGCCGTTGTGGTCCAGCAACGGCGCCGACACGGCGCTGATGCCCTTCAAATTGGTGTCGCGCACCGTGGCGCAGCCCGCGGCCAGCACCTCGCGGCGCAGGCAGCCGATCGGGTCGGCGGCATCCAGCTGCGCGCGCATGTCGGCCGGCGCGCGCGCCAGTTCGGACTCGGCAAGCGCCCGCACCCGCGCATCGTCCTGCAACGCCAGGAACACCCGCCCGGTCGCGGACCAGAGCATGGACAGCACCGAGCCCATGCGCACATTGACCGTCACAGGCAGGCCCGGCTCCTCGAAGCGCACGATGGTGGGTCCCTTGTTGCCCATGACCGCGATGAAGCAGGTCACTTCCAGGTTTTCGCGCAGGCGCACCAGGCTGGGCTCGGCCAGGCGGATGGGATCGGCCTGGCGCAGAGCGGCCAAGCCCAGCAGCATCGCTTCCAGGCCCAGGTAGTACTGTTGAGTGGCGGCATCCTGCGCCACCAGGCCCTCTTCCATCAGGCTGACCAGGTAACGGTGCACCTTGGCGGGGCTTTCATCCACCTGCGCGGCCAGCAGCGTGAGGCTGGCGCGTCCGCCCAGCCGGCCCAACCCCTTCAGCACCGCCATGCCGGTTTCGGCAGCTTGTACACGCTGGCGCCTTTCCCGCGGACGCGGCGCGGCGGCGGTCGTGGCGGGGACGGAGGAAGGATCGGGAGTCTGTTTCATGGGCGCGATGAAGGAGCTGCCAGGCGGCTGCGGACGCAGCCCGGAGATTACCCCAATTGAATAATTACGCAATGCGTATATGATTTACGCAATTGTAATCCGGAGCGACACCATGGGCCACCCAGCCACCCCCGCACCCACCACGCCCGCCAGCACCGGCGGCTGTCCCATCGACCACGCCGCGCTGGCCCGGGCCCAAGGCTGTCCGGTCAGCCCGCGGGCCGCGGAGTTCGATCCCTTCGGCGACGGCTACCAGCAGGATCCGCCCGAATACGTGCGCTGGGCGCGCGAGCAGGAACCGGTGTTCTACAGCCCCAAGCTGGGCTACTGGGTGGTGACCCGCTATGACGACATCAAGGCGGTGTTCCGCGACAACCACACCTACAGCCCCTCGATCGCGCTGGAGAAGATCACCCCGACCGGCCCCGAGGCCAACGCCGTGCTGGCGACCTACGGCTATGCGATGAACCGCACCCTGGTCAACGAGGATGAGCCGGCCCACATGCCGCGCCGCCGCGTGCTGATGGATCCCTTCACGCCGGACGAACTCAAGCACCACGAACCCATGGTGCGGCGCCTGACGCGCGAATACGTGGACCGCTTCATCGACGACGGCCGCGCCGACCTGGTCGACCAGATGCTGTGGGAAGTGCCGCTCACGGTGGCCCTGCACTTCCTGGGTGTACCCGAGGAAGACATGGACCTGCTGCGCAAATATTCCATCGCGCACACGGTCAACACCTGGGGCCGACCCAAGCCGGAAGAACAGGTCGAAGTGGCGCATGCGGTAGGGAATTTCTGGCAACTGGCGGGCAAGATCCTGGACAAGATGCGCCTGGATCCCGACGCGCCGGGCTGGATGCAGTACGGCATCCGCAAACAGAAGGACCATCCCGAGGTCGTCACGGACTCCTATCTGCATTCCATGATGATGGCCGGCATCGTCGCGGCCCACGAGACCACCGCAAACGCCTCGGCCAACGCCCTCAAGCTGCTGCTGCAGCATCCCGACGCCTGGCGCGAACTATGCGAAGACCCCGCGCTGCTGCCCAACGCGGTCGAGGAGTGCCTGCGCCACAACGGCTCGGTCGCGGCCTGGCGCCGCCTGGCCACGCGCGACACCGAGATCGCCGGCGTGGCGATCCCGGCGGGCGCCAAGCTGCTGATCGTGTCCTCGTCGGCCAACCATGACGAACGCCATTTCGCCGACGCCGACTTCTTCGACATCCGCCGCGACAACGCCAGCGACCAGCTGACTTTCGGCTACGGCGCGCACCAGTGCATGGGCAAGAACCTGGCGCGCATGGAGATGCAGATCTTCCTGGAAGAACTGACCCGCCGCCTGCCGCACATGCGCCTGGCGCAGCAGCAGTTCACCTACGTGCCCAATACCTCGTTCCGCGGCCCCGAGCACCTGTGGGTGGAATGGAATCCGGCCGACAATCCCGAGCGCCGCGATCCCGCCCTGCTTGGGCAAGCGCAGCCGGTGCGCATCGGCGAACCCTCCACCCACGCCATCAGCCGCAAGCTGGTGGTGACCCAGGTCACGGCCGCGGCCGACGGCATCGCGCGCATCCGGCTCGAATCGCCCGACGGCAAGCCGCTGCCGCGCTGGACGCCGGGCTCGCACATCGATGTCGAATGCGGCGATACGGGCCTGTCGCGCCAGTACTCGCTTTGCGGCGATCCGGCGGCCTCGAATGCGCTCGAGATCGCCGTGCTCAAGGAAACGGCGGGCCGCGGCGGCTCGGCCTGGATCCACCAGCACCTGTGTGCGGGCAGCATCGTCCGCGCGCGCGGTCCGCGCAACCACTTCCGCATGGACGAAAGCGCCAGTCGCCTGATACTCATCGCCGGCGGCATAGGCATCACGCCCATCAGCGCCATGGCGCGCCGAGCGCGCGAACTGGGCATGGCCTACGAACTGCATTACAGCGGCCGCTCGCGCGCCTGCATGGCCCTGCTGGACGAGCTGCAACCGCTGCACGGCGAGCGCCTGCATCTGCACATCAGCGACGAAGGCAACCGCAACGACTTCGCCACCCTGCTGTCCCGTCCCGAGGCCGGCACGCAGATCTACGCCTGCGGCCCCGAGCGCATGCTGGACGCCTTGCAGGCCGCCTGCGCCGCCTGGCCCGAGGACAGCTTGCGGGTGGAACATTTCCATTCCACGCTCGCCACGCTGGACCCGTCCAAGGAACATGCCTTCGAGGCCGAGCTCAAGGACTCCGGCATCGTGCTGCAGGTGCCCGCCGGCCAGACCCTGCTGACCGCGCTGCGCGGCGCCAACATCGACGTGCAGAGCGATTGCGAGGAAGGACTCTGCGGCTCCTGCGAGGTGCGCGTGCTGGGCGGCGCGGTCGATCACCGCGACGTGGTGCTGACCCGCGCCGAGCGTGAGGCCGGCACCCGCATGATGGCCTGCTGCTCGCGCGCCCAGGGCGGGCGCATCGTGCTGGAGCTGTAGCGGCCGGCAGGCATGCAATGCCGGGCCGATGCGCCCGGCATTGCATGCGCGCATCGACACGCCTGAAGTCGGCCTGAAAGCGGTAGAATTCACCCCTCTGCTCATCACCACGTCGTCCCGCTGCAACGCGGGACGACGTTTTTTGACGCGGCCAGTCCCGGGCCTGCAGGCGGGCCCCCAGCGGGCCGGCCCATGCCGCGGCCAGCCGCGGGGTCATTTCTCAGCGCTCCTAGATGTCGATCAAAGACCAACTTTTCCTCGCCAGCCAGTATCTCGCCCCCCACCACCTGGTGTCGCGGCTCTTCGGGTACGCGTCCGACTGCCGGGAACCGGCGGTCAAGAACTGGATGATCTCGCGCTTCGTCCGCCGCTATGGCGTGGACATGCGCGAAGCGCTGCAGGAAGAGCCTTTGGCCTACGATTGCTTCAACGACTTCTTCACGCGCGCGCTCAAGGAAGACGCGCGGCCGCTGGACGACGAACCGGGCTCGGTGGTGTGTCCGGCCGACGGCGCCATCAGCCAGATGGGCGCGATCGAGCACGGCCGCATCTTCCAGGCCAAGGGCCACAACTACGGCGTGGCCGACCTGCTGGGCGGCGACGCCGAACGCGCGGCGCCATTCCAGGGCGGCGAATTCGCCACCATCTATCTGTCGCCCAAGGACTATCACCGCGTGCACATGCCGGTTGCCGGCACCCTGCGCGAAATGATCCACGTGCCGGGCCGCCTGTTTTCGGTCAACCCGCTGACCGCCCGCAACGTGCCGCGCCTGTTCGCGCGCAACGAACGCGTGGTCTGCATCTTCGACACCGAGCACGGCCCGATGGCCCTGGTGCTGGTGGGCGCTATGATCGTCGCCTCCATCGAAACCGTATGGGCCGGCCTGGTCACGCCGCACAAGCGCCGCGTGAAATCCACCCGCTACGATGACGCGGCGCGCGCCCCGATCCACCTAGCCAAGGGCGCGGAAATGGGTCGCTTCAAGCTGGGCTCCACCGCCATCGTGCTGTTCGGCCCCAACCAGATCCGCTGGGCCGACACGCCCTCCGTGCTGGGTCCGGTGCGCATGGGCGAGCTGATGGCGCTGCCCGCGTAGTTTTTCTACGCAGCTAATTCGATTAAATCGAAACTGGATGTCTGGTTTTATTCGCTTTATGCGATGAATCGGCGTTGCTAGATTACGGGCTTTTATCGGCCCGCCATGACATCCCTCACCTCGTCCACTGCCACTCCCCGCGCCGCCTCGGCCGACCGCCCCTTGCCCCGCGCGCTGGCGCGCATGCTGTCGCTGGACGATTTCGAGGCCGCCGCAAAACGGCGCCTGCCGCGGCCGATATTCGGCTACGTTGCGGGCGCGGCCGAAGACAACCAGTCCCTGCGCGACAACCGCGGCGCCTTCGCGCAATATGCGCTTTCGCCGCGCGTGCTGGTCGACGTATCGCGCCGCACCCAGCAGACCGAAATCTTCGGCCGCCGCTACGCCTCGCCCTTCGGCATCGCCCCCATGGGCATCAGCGCGCTCTCGGCCTACCGCGGCGACATCGTGCTGGCGCGCGCCGCCCGTGAACAGGGCATACCCGCCATCCTCAGCGGCACTTCGCTGATTCCGATGGAAGACGTCATCCGCGAAGCGCCGGGCACCTGGTTCCAGGCCTATCTACCCGGAGATCCGCGGCGCATCGACGCCCTGGTGGAACGCGCCCGCCGCGCCGGCTACGAAACGCTGGTGCTGACGGTGGACATCCCCGTGTCGGCCAACCGCGAGAACAATGTGCGCACCGGGTTCTCCACCCCGCTCAAGCCCGGCCTGCGCCTGGCCTGGGACGGTTTGACGCGGCCGCGCTGGCTGGCCGGCACGTTCATGCGCACGCTGCTGTCTCATGGCATGCCGCATTTCGAGAACTCCTTCGCCACGCGCGGCGCGCCGATAGTGTCCGCGTCGGTGCTGCGCGACTTCAGCGCACGCGACCACCTCAGTTGGGAGCACGTGGCGCGCATCCGCCGCCAGTGGCCGGGCACGCTCATCATCAAGGGCATCCTGCACCCGCAGGACGCGGCGCTGGCGCGGCAGCACGGGGCCGACGGCATCATCGTGTCCAATCATGGCGGCCGCCAGCTGGACGGCGCGGTCTCGCCGCTGCGCGCGCTGCCCGGCGTGGTCGCGGCGGCGGGCGGCATGACCGTCATGATGGACAGCGGCGTGCGCCGCGGCAGCGACGTCCTCAAGGCCCTGGCGCTGGGCGCGAGCTGCGTCTTCGTCGGCCGGCCCTTCAACTACGCGGCCGCGGTCGGCGGCGAAGCCGGCGTGTCGCACGCCATCGGCCTGCTGCGCGCCGAGGTCGATCGCAATATGGCGATGCTGGGCATCACCCAGCTGCGGGAGATGCAGGCGGATCTGCTGGTAGGCGTAGGCATGGCCGCGAGTTGAGGCGGCATCCGACCCAGGGCCAGGTCACGGCAGAAGAAGAGTCTTGCGCAGGCCCTGGCCGCGCGCGCGGCCGGCATAGAATGGCGGTTCCCTTGCCACGCGCGCCGCGGCTTTCCGCCAGGCGCGCCCCAGAGCCGCCGTGTCCCTACGCCAATCTTCTTTCTTCCTGCGCTTCCTGACCCTGGGCGCCCTGGCTCACGTCTACGTGGGCGCCCGCCTGATTCCCGACGCCGACCTGGGCGGCGCGGGCGCCGCCGCCGCCATGCTTGCCTTGCTGCTGTCCTGCATCCTGATTCCGCTGGGGATGCTGGGGCGCTCGTCCGTGCACCCGCCCTGGGGCGACCGCATCGCCTGGGTCGGGCTGTTCGCCATGGGCCTGTTCTCGTCGCTGTTCGTGCTGACGGTGCTGCGCGATGCGCTGCTGCTGATGACTTGGCTGGCGAATTTGATCATCGGCGCCGATCTGCCCTGGGCCGGGCTGCTCCGCCTCAGCGCCTGGACCGTGCCAGTCCTGGCGCTGGGCGGCACCCTGGTCGGCCTGTACAACGCGCGCAAGCGGGCGCGCGTCGTCGACGTGGACGTGCCCATCGCCGGGCTCGCGCCCGACCTGGACGGCTTCACCATCGTGCAGATCAGCGATATCCACGTCGGCCCGACCATCAAGAAGCGCTACGTGCAAGCCATCGTCGACGCCGTCAACGAACAACTTCCGGACATGGTCGCCATCACCGGCGACGTGGTCGACGGCAGCGTCGAACAGCTTGCTGCCCAAGCCAGTCCGCTGGGCCAGCTGCGCGCGCCCCACGGCGTCTACCTGGTCACCGGAAACCATGAATATTATTCGGGCGCCACGCCCTGGATCGCCGAGTTCCGCCGCATGGGGCTGCGCGTGTTGATGAATGAACACGTGGTCATCCACCCCGCCGGCTTGCCCGTGGTGGTGGCGGGCATTACCGACTACAGCGCCGGTTCCTTCGACCCGCAGCAGCGCAGCAACCCCAAGGCCGCGCTGGCCGGCGCGCCCGCCGACGCCATGCCCAGGATCCTGCTGGCGCACCAGCCGCGCAGCGCGGCGGCGGCCGAGCCGTTGGGCTACACCCTGCAATTGTCCGGCCATACCCATGGCGGGCAGTTCTTTCCCTGGGGCTTCTTCGTGCGGTTCCAGCAGCCCTACACGGCCGGCCTGCACCGCCTGGGCAAGATGTGGATCTACATCAGCCGCGGCACCGGCTATTGGGGACCGCCCAAGCGCCTGGGCGCCCCGTCCGAGATCACGCGCCTGCGGCTGCGGGCGGCGCCAGTCGGCTGAACGGCGCGCTTCAGCCGTTGTCCGGCAAAGGTCCGCGCTCCAGGTAGCTGGTCAGCGCGATGTCGCTGGTGGTGTTGGTGATGCCGTCTATCTGATGGATGCGGGCCAGCAGCGATTCCAGCGCCTGCGTGTCACGCACCCGCACCTTCAGCAGCATGGCGCTCTTGCCGGTGATGGTGTGGATTTCTTCCACCTCGGTCAGTTCCGCCAGCCCCAGCACCTGTTGCGTGATGGTCCAGTTGTTGGTGTCCACATGCACGAAGGCCAGCAACGGCCGCCCTATGCGGGCGCCGTCCAGCTTGGCGGCGATGCCCTTGATCAGGCCGTCGCGCTTGAGGCGTTTGACCCGTTCATGCACGGCCGGAGCGGAAAGGTTCAGCATCTTGCCCAGTTCGGCGTAGCTGGGGGTGGCGTCGTCGGCCAGCAGTGTTAATAGCTTTCGGTCGCGGTCATCAAGATCAGGCATTGGAATCAGGTTCTGCCGAACGGCATTCGAACTTTTATGGAATAAGGAAATATACGCGTTAACCCTTATTTTATTCCAATAAAATTTCGCGATGCAGAACCGTAGCACCCGCCAGTCTTCTTCCGTCCCGGCCCTGATGTTCGCCGTCAGCGTCGTAGGCTCCAACGGCCTGGCGCTCAGCCCCATCCTGAGCGACGTGGCGCGCTCCTTTGCCACCTCGCCGCTGACCATCAGCACCGCGATTTCCGCCTACGGCGCGGCCACCGCCGCCAGCGCCTTCTTCCTGGCGGCGCGCATCGACCGCATCGGCATCCGCCGCTCGCTGCTGGGCGCGATGGCCGTGCTGATCGCCGCCCTGATCCTGTCCGCCTGCGCGCCGCACTGGATCGTGTTGACGCTGGCGCAAGCCCTGGCAGGCGCCGCAGCGGGCGTCATCCTGCCCGCGGCCTATGGATCCGCCTCGCTGATCGCTCACCCTGGCCAGGAAGCGCGCACGCTGGGGCGCGTCATCGCGGGCTGGTCGGTGTCGCTGGTGGCGGGCGTGCCGCTGTCCGCCCTGATCTCCGACGCCGTGGGCTGGCGCGCCACCTACGGCACACTGGCGCTATGCGCGGCGATTGCCGCGCTGGGGCTGCGCAAGCTGCCGGAACGCCGGGCCGCCCAGCCCGCGCCGCTGCGCCTGTCGCGCCTGCTGGCGCCCCTGTCCTACCGCGACGTGCCCGCCTTGCTGCTGGGCTGCCTGGCGTTTTCGTCGGCATTCTATGGCGTGTACGCCTTCCTGGCCGACCACGTGCGCGGCCTGTTGGGGCTGACCGCCGGACAAGTGGGCTTCATCGCCTTCGCCTATGGCGCCGGATTCCTGCTGGCCGGCGTGGCCGGCGCGCCGCTGATCGAGCGGCTGGGACCGCGCCGCGCCCTGCCCTTGGCGCTGGGCGTCATCGCGCTGGTGTACCTGGGCCTGCTGCCGGCCGCCCATGCGCTGGCGGCGGTGCTCGCCATCGCGACGCTGTGGGGCGCGGCCTCGCAGCTGAGCCTGAACCTGCTGGTGCTGCTGCTGTCGCGCGCGCGGCCCGAGGAACGCGGCGCGGTGCTCGGCCTGAACACCTGCACCACCTACCTGGGCGCCAGCGTGGGCACAGCCATCGCCGGCACCCTCTACACCCATGCCGGCTTCGAGGCCTTGGGATTGGCCGCCGCCTGCGCCCTGGCCGCCGCGGCGCTGGGCCTGCATTGGCGCCTCAACGGCCGGCGCGCGGCACGCGGCCAGGCCGCTGCCTGAGCCGCCGCAGCGATCGCGGGACCGCGCCGCTCAGTTGCGGTATTCCACCGCACAGTCCCGGCCGGAGCGCTTGGCTTGGTAGAGCGCGAGATCGGCGCGGCGCAACACATCCGACGCAGTCGCGTCGCTGGGCAGAAAGGCGGCAATGCCGCCGCTGACCGACAGCGTCACCACCGACCCGTCGATGTCCGCCGGATGCTGCCGCAGGCTGGCGCGCAAACGTACGCAGATCGCGCGCGCCACCGCCGCATCCGCATCGGCCAGCAGCACCAGGAACTCCTCGCCGCCCAGCCGGCCGATCGAATCGCCTTCGCGTAAACAGCTGCGCAGCTGATCGCAGAAATGCCGCAGCGCGACGTCTCCGCCCAAATGGCCATAGCGGTCGTTGACCTGTTTGAAATAGTCCAGGTCCAGCATCAGCGCCGTGGTCGGTCCGCCCACGCCGCACCGGCCGTCGGCCAGCCGCTGTTCCATGCGCTTGAGGATTTCGGCGCGGTTCCAGCAGCCGGTCAGGCTGTCCACCCTGGCCATCCGCGCCAACGCGGCTTCGGCGCGCCGGCTTTCGGTGACGTCCATCCCCAGGTTGACCACCTTGCCGTCGGGCAGCCTGACGTTGGACCACAGCACCGATAGTTGCTCGCCGTCGCGCGTGCGCGGCTGCCATTCGCGGAACGAACGGTCGGGCCGCGCGCTCACGCTGTCCCGCACCAGTTCCCGAACCTGGGGATCCGAATAGAACAAGGCCAACGGCTCATGGCTCTGCTTGATTTCGGTTTCGGACCAGCCGAAGCGCCGCGCGCAGGCGTCATTCCACAATATGCAGCGGCCGTCGGTATCGAAGGCGTTGATCAGCACCGGCGCCGCCCGGAACAGGGCGCCAAACTGCGCGATGACCTCGTTGAGCCGCGCCAATTCGCGCTCGCGCGCCGCTGCGCCCAGCACGGCCTGCTGCGCATACGCGGCCAGGATATCCTGCGCGCTGGCATAGGCCGACACATCGGCCAGCCCCCGCCTGAAAGCGAAAACGATGTGGCCGCAGGCGATCGCATTGGCGTCGTAAAGCGTGCGCGCCACACAGGCCTGCACGCCCGACTCGTCCAGCCAGGGCTCGTCTTGCGGCATGCCTTGCAGGCAGACGTAGGCGGCGCGGTCCGCCAGCAATGCATGCACCGCCTGGGCCGCGCCTGCGGGATCCGCGGCGATTCCCGCGCGGCAACTGGCGCTGGTGATCAGCCCTGCGGCGTCATTGCCATGGTCCAGCCGGACCCAGGCGTAATCCGCGCCCATGTCCTGGACCGCGAGCTCCGCCAACGTTTCGAAAAAACTGTCTTGGCCCGCCGCCAGAATGGCACTGGCAGCCGCCAGGATGCGGCCGTCTTGCACGGCCAGAACCTGGGCATGGGCAGCATCATCGGACGATGGAATACGCATGGCTCTGCTATCGACGGAAGGACGGCGCGGCCCTCCGGACAGAAGCCATGGTGGCGTCAACAGGCCGGGGGGTTAAAAATTGGGGCCAGTATACGAGTAATCCCTGATCCCAACTGGCAAGAATCGTCAACGCCCCCCCGGGTCAGGCCCCGCTCGCTACCAGGGAAAGTCGATCAGGTCGCCGTACAGGCTGCGCAGCTTGGCCTTCACCTCGGCCGAGTTCTGGTAGATGGAAATGAACTTCAGCAGGCGCGGATCCTGCGCGCCGGCCGGCGTGGCCACCCAGCGGATGGCATAACGCCGCACATTGGCTGGATCGGTGTTGTCGAACGCCAGGCCGTCCTTCTCGTTCAAGCCGGCCTGCTTGGCAAAGGTGGTGTAGGTAACGGACGCGGTCACGTCGTCGAAAGTGCGCGCGGACTGCGAGCCTTCGATCTGCACGAACTTCAGGTGCTTCGGATTCGACACCAGGTCCTGCAGCGTGGCCTGATGGGCCACGCCGGGTTTGAGCTTGATCAGGCCGATGGATTCCAGCAGCAACAAGGCGCGGCCGGTATTGACAGGGTCGTTCGGCACCGCGATGGTCGCGCCGTCGGGCACTGCGTCGCCCTTCTTCAGCTTCTTGGAAAACAGGCCGATGGTGGTGGAATAGCCGTAGGCGATGGGTTTCAGGTCCGCCCCGCGGCGCTGGTTGAACAGTTCCAGGAAAGGTTCGTGCTGGAAGAAGTTCGCGTCCACGGAACCGTCGGCCACCGCGATGTTGGGCAATACCCAGTCATTGAATTCCACCAGCTTGACGTCCAGCCCCTCGTTCTTGGCCTGGGCAATCGCAAGTTCGGTAGCGGCGTTCGCGACGCTTGGAATCACGCCGATGCGCAGCGGCTTGTCCTGCGCCGTGGCGTTGGTTGCGCAAGCCAGGGCCAACCCGGCGGCCGCCGCGCAGCGGGTGAATTTCAGTAGCAGTTGATGCAGGAACATGAGGACCATCCAGGTATGAAAAACAGGGCATTGCCCGGTGCAACCGCTATTGTGCAGCAGCCTGCTGCGGCCGCCCGCAATGCCCTTTTGTCACGCAATGGCAATGCCGCAGAGCGGCTTGGGGCGCTAAGATGGCTGCAATACCTCCTCGGGAGACGCTCATGAGCGCGGTATTGAATACCCAGCCGGGCGCGCAGTCCGCCGCCAGCCACCGCGACCGCGTCGAAGACCAGCTCGGCGCGCACAACTACCATCCCCTCGACGTGGTCATCGCGCGCGGCAGCGGCGTCTGGCTCTACGACGTGGACGGCCGCAAGTACCTGGACTGCCTGTCGGCCTATTCGGCCGTGAACCAGGGCCATTGCCACCCCGCCATCCTGGCCGCCATGACCGAGCAGGCGCAGAAGCTCACGCTGACCTCGCGCGCCTTCCGCCACGACCAGATGGCGCCATTCTATGAAGACCTGGCGCGCCTGACCGGGGCGCACAAGATCCTGCCGATGAACAGCGGCGCGGAAGCCGTGGAAACCGCCATCAAGGCGGTGCGCAAATGGGGCTACGAAGTGCGCGGCGTGCCGCAGGACCAGGCCGAGATCATTGTCTGCGCCAACAACTTCCATGGTCGCACGCTCGGCATCGTGGGCTTCTCGACCGACCCCGACGCCTACGGCCACTACGGGCCCTTCGCGCCGGGCTTCAAGGTTGTGCCCTTCGGCGACTTCGATGCCTTCGACGCCGCCATCACGCCCAACACGGTGGCCTTCCTGGTCGAACCGATACAAGGCGAGGCCGGCGTGGTCCTGCCGCCCCCGGGCTATTTCACCCGGGTCCGCCAGCGCTGCACCGAACGCGGTATCACGCTGATCCTGGACGAGATCCAGACCGGCCTGGGCCGTACCGGCACGCTGCTGGCCGAAGCGCACGAAGGCATCGAGGCCGACGTCACGCTGATCGGCAAGGCGCTGTCGGGCGGCTTCTATCCGGTGTCCGCGGTGCTCTCCAACGCCGACGTGCTGGGCGTGTTCCAGCCGGGCCAGCATGGCAGCACCTTCGGCGGCAATCCGCTGGCCTGCGCCATCGCGCGCGCCGCGCTGCGCGTACTGACCGAGGAAGGCATGATAGAAAACGCCGCAGCCATGGGCGCGTACTTCCTGGAGCGCCTGCGCGCCCTGCCCGGCCCGGTGCGCGAGGTGCGCGGACGCGGGCTGATGCTGGCCGTCGAACTGGAGCCCGACGCCGGCGGCGCGCGCCTGTGGTGCGAACCCCTGCTGGCACGCGGCATGCTGGTCAAGGACACCCACGGCCACACGCTGCGCCTGTCGCCGCCCCTGATCGTGACGCGCGAGCAGATCGACTGGGCTTGCGATCAGTTGGCCGCGGTACTATCCGCCACTTGATGCCCTCACCCGGAGTCCGCGACTTGCAGAACACCGCCAACCTGCCCCACCACATCACCCTGATCGGCGCGCCCACCGACATCGGCGCCGGCGCGCGCGGCGCGTCCATGGGCCCCGAAGCCCTGCGCGTCGCGGACCTCGGTCCGGTCATCGAGGCCCAGGGCTTTCAGGTCACCGACCGCGGCAACCTCTACGGCCCTGCCAACCCCTGGCTGCCGCCGGTGGAGGGTTACCGCCATCTGGAAGAGGTCGCCGCCTGGAACCGCGCGGTGCATGACGCCGTCTACGAGGAACTGAGCCAGGGCCGCCTGCCCGTCCTGCTGGGCGGCGACCACTGCCTGGGCATAGGCTCCATCAGCGCGGTAGCGCGCCACTGCCGCGCGGCGGGCAAGAAGCTGCGGGTGCTGTGGCTGGACGCCCATGCCGACTTCAATACCAACTCGCTCACGCCCACCGGCAACATCCACGGCATGCCCGTGGCATGCCTGTGCGGCTACGGCCCGGCGCAGATCACCGGAATGTCCGGCCAGACGCCCGACATCGAGCCGGGCTGGGTGCGGCAGATCGGCATACGCAGCGTGGACCAGGGCGAAAAGCGCCTGGTCCACGAAGCCGGCCTGGAAGTCTTCGACATGCGCTACCTGGACGAAATGGGCATGCGCGCCACCATGGAAGCAGCCTTGGCGGGGCTGGACGCCGACACCCATCTGCACGTGAGCTTCGACGTGGATTTCCTGGACCCGGAAATCGCCCCCGGCGTGGGCACCACCGTGGCGGGCGGCCCCACCTACCGCGAAGCCCAACTGTGCATGGAAATGATCGCCGACACCGGCCTGATGCGCTCGCTGGACGTGGTGGAACTGAACCCGGCTTTCGACGTGCGCAACAAGACCGCGGAACTGGCGGTGGACCTGATCGAAAGCCTGTTCGGCAAATCCACCTTGATGCGCCGCGGCTCCTGAGGCGGTTCGGCACGCCTTGACGGCGTGTCATGCCCCGAGCCATGGCATGTTCCGATTGGTTCGGGCCTTGCGCAGACCCTAGCTTTCCCGGCCGAGGCGGATCGTCTCCGCCGCCTCGGCCAAGAATCGCAGGTTCTCTACACGCCGGTCGGCCACGCGCGAGCTCGGCCCTGCCATGCATAGCGCATACCATTCGCCGCCCAAGTCGAGCGCGACCGCCAACCCGGTCAGGTCGGCCACGCTTTCGCCGGCATTCTCCGCCCAGCCCCGGACCGCCGTCCGCTCCACGTCCGCCAGCAACGCCTGGCGCGTGACCAGCGTGCGGTCGGTGTAGCGTTCATACTCCGCTGCCACCAGAATGCTGTCGCGCTCGGCCGGCGCCAGCCTGGCCAGGATGGCCTTGGCTACCGCGCTGGTATGCAACGGCCGCCGCACGCCTGGCCGGGTCGCGTAGTGCACCGGATGCGTGGACTCCGCCACGTCCAGGAACAGCACCGCGCCATCCTGGATCTTGCCCAGCATCACCGTTTCATTGGCCGCGTCGCGTAGCGCGGCGAGCTGCGGGCGCACGTGTTCCATCCAGGGGTCGCCCGCCTGGATCAGTCCGCACAAGGCGTGCAGCTTGGGCGTCGGGTAGTAGCCGGCGCGGCGCCGGACCTCGTACAGATAGCCCCGCGCCACCAGCGTGCGCACCAACGCCAGGCAGCTGGACATGGGCGCGCCCAGGCCTTGCGCCAGCTCGGTCAGCGGCATCGGCCGCCGCTCCTGCGCAAACAGTTCGATCAGTTCCAGCGTTCTTGCGACGAGCTTCACTTCCATGGCGTCGACCCCTCGCGCGGATTTCCTCTTGCCGGTGGCGCACGCCTGCGGCTTGGGAAATCCACTATGTTGACATTTCACATATGCGAACCTAAATTCTCACACAAGAATTTTCTTTCACCAATGTGAAATAATTTTCGGCCAGATGGAGAACTGGCGCAGTGCAAGCAGATACACGGCATCCCAACGAAAAACCGACAATTCGGCCCGCTCCGGGCCGGGAGGCAAGCAGATGCGTATCAAACCCCTGTTGGCGGCGCTGGCCGCCTCGCTGGCCGCATGCGCGGCCCAAGCCCAATCCGACGTAGTGCGCCTGGGCGTGTCCAACGACCGCTCCGGCATTTATTCCGACCTGGGCGGCCTGGGCTCGGAAATGGCGGTCCGCATGGCGGTCGAGGACTTCGACGGCAAGGTCGCCGGCAAGACCGTCGAGGTCATAGGCGCGGACAACCAGAACAAGGCGGACGTGGCCTCGGCCCTGGTGCGCCGCTGGTTCGACACGCAAGGCCTGGTGGCGGTGGTGGACGGCGGCGCCAGCTCCGCGGGCCTCGCCGCGCAAGGCGTGGCGCGGGAAAAAGGCGGCACCGCCCTCATCAGCGGCGGCTTCGCCGGCGACTTCAGCGGCAAGCAATGCAGCAACCTCAGCACGCAGTGGGCGCCCGACACCTATGCCCTGGCCAACGCGGTGGTCAAGAGCGTGGTCGAAAGCGGCGGCAAATCCTGGTACTTCATCACCACCGACTACGTATTCGGCAAGTCCCTGGAAGCCAACGCCTCGCGCTTCGTCGACGCGGCGGGCGGCAAGGTGCTGGGCAGCACGCGCCATCCCCTGGGCGCCATGGATTTCGCTTCGTTCCTGGTGCAGGCGCAATCGTCCAAGGCCAACGTGGTGGGCCTGGCCAGCGCCGGCGGCGATCTGGTGAACCTGATCAAGCAGGCCCAGGAGTTCGGCCTGACCGGCGGCAAGCAGCGCATGCTGACCTTCCTGACCTTCATCAACGATGTGCAGGCGATGGGCCTGCCCGTGGCGCAGGGACTGACCTTTCCCACCGGCTTCTACTGGGACGCCGACGAGGACACCCGCGCCTGGACCCAGCGCTGGCAGAAGAAGATGGGCGTGACGCGCGCGCCGTCCATCGTGCAAGCGTTGAGCTACGTCGCCACCACCCACTACCTGCAAGCCGCCCAGGCCGTCGGCAGCTTCGACGGCGCCGCCGTCAACCAGAAGATGCGCGAGTTGCCCATCACCACCAAACTGATCAAGAATGCCCGGGTGCGCCCCGAAGACGGCCGCGTCATCATGGATCTGTATCTGGTCGAAGTGAAGAAGCCCGCCGAATCCAAGTACCCCGGCGACTTCTACCGCATCCTGTCCACGGTGCCGGGCGAAAAGGTCTTCGTGTCCCTGGCGGACAGTGAATGCCCGAGCATAAAGAAATAGCCTTGCCACGCCGCGCCCGCCCTGCGGGCCGGCCGTCAAAACACCCAGGAGGAGACATCCCATGAAGTGCTATTGCGTCGTGAACTTCCGCGAACCCTTGCAGGAAATGAACCCGCCCACCCCCACGCCGCAAGGGTCGCAGGTGCTGCTGAAGGTGCGCGCGGCGGGCGTTTGCCACAGCGATATCCACTTGTGGGAAGGCGGCTACGACCTGGGCCAGGGCCGCACGCTGTCGCTGAAGGACCGCGGCGTCTCGCTGCCCCTCACCATGGGCCACGAAACCGTGGGCGCGGTGGTCGCGGCCGGCCCCGACGCCCAGGGGCTGTCGGCGGACCGCAACTACCTGGTCTATCCCTGGATCGGCTGCGGCAACTGCCCGCCTTGCCTGGCCGGCATGGAAAACCATTGCTCCGCGCCCGCCTGCCTGGGCGTGCACCGAGCCGGCGGCTACGCCGACCATATCCTGGTGCCGCACCCGCGCTACCTGATCGACATCGGCGACCTCGATCCTGCGCAGATCGCCCCCTATGCCTGCTCCGGGCTCACCACCTATTCCGCGCTCAAGAAGATAGGCGCCGACGTATACCGGTCGCACCCCGTGGTCATCTTCGGCGCCGGCGGCCTGGGCCTGATGAGCCTGACGCTGATCAAGGCCCTGGGCGGGGCGGGCGCCATCGTGGTTGACATCGACCCGGCCAAGCGCCAGGCCGCGCTGGAAGCCGGCGCCCTGGCCGCCATCGACGGCGCGGCGCCCGACGC
>NZ_JBARYB010000176.1:0-5627 GCF_049647645.1 Achromobacter sp. | reverse complement strand
CAGGCGCAGCGTTCGCTGGCGTGGCGGACGCGGGCCCGCTGGCCGCAGGCGCGGCTGGCGAACTGGCGCCTCCTGCCGTTGGCGCTTTTGGAGCTTCGCTGGCGCCATTGGCCGCCGCCGGGTTCAGCGTGTCGGCCGGCTTGTCGGGCGATTCAGCCAGCTCGGCCGGCGCGCTCTTGGGCTGCGGTTTTGCACGGCTGCCCACGGGCGCATGCGGCGCGGCGGCAGCCTGCGCATCCGGCAGGAAGCGCTGCAACAGCTGGAAAAACCCTTCATAGAACTTGGGCCGCGCAACCGTCTGGCTACCGGTCTTCACCAGCGAGTCGTCGCTGGAGCCGAACGGCATGGACACCTGGCCCAGCACGCTTACGCCCACGCTGGCCGAACTGTTGGTGCGCTTGATCGAATAGCGGTCCTGCACCGCGTTGGCGAACACCGTGGCACGCTCGTTCGCGCTGCCGTCGGAGGCGCATTCGATGTTGAAGGCGATCTGCGTATGCTGCCCGTTTTCGTCCTGGAAATTCTTGTGTCCCGTGACGCGCGAACCCTCGAACTTGTCGATGTTGTAGCCCTGGCTCAGCAAGGCGCGGCGGCCAGCGTCGCAGGCCGCGACATTACTCGCGGAGACGGTGCGCGAGTAGGTGTTGTTCTGGGTGAAATCTTCTTTTTCGAACTCTGGCTTGGGGGATGAGCACCCTGCCAGGACGCCCGTCAGGACAAGCAAGGGGACCAGGGGTGGACGGCGGTAAACAGGGGGCATGAATTGGGGTCCGGCATGAGACGGCGTGCGGCGCGGCCTGCCAGCATGGAGGCCCGGCCACCGCCCCAGGCACGGAACAGTGATGCGTAAAGGGTTCGTTATAGCGCATCCCCGGCACCATTTCTTTTACCAGGGATGTGTAGTTCAACGCAGAGGTAACAGGATTCAAAAAAGGGCCGCATCGCAGCCGTGGCAACCCTCTCAGGACGACGCCCGAGCGGCTTGCAGCGGCCGGCGCGCCTACTTATCCAGTTCGCCCAGGATCTTGTATGCCAGCCGCACCCTGGCCTCGTTCGGATAGTTCCGGTTGGCCAGTATCACGATGCCCAGCTTCTTCGACGGCACGAAGGCCACGTAGCCGCCGAAGCCGTTGGTCGAACCCGTCTTGTTGATCCACACGTCATCTTGCGGCGGCAGCGGCGGGTTCAGCGCGGCCACGGCCTGGCTCTGGCTGTTGTAGTTGCCGGCATTGGCCGTCAACAACGCGTCCAGCGCCACCGGATAGCGCAACTGCTCCCAGACCATATCCTGGGTCATGTCGCCCAGCTGGTAATAGCCGACGTGCGTTTGCGCGATCGCGTTGCGGAGTTCGGCATCGGCCACATTCAGGCCCATGTTGGCGTCGACAAAGCGGATCAGGTCGCGCGCGCTGGTCTTCACGCCGTAGGCTTCGTCCGCCAGCACGCCGGGATTCACCCGGACGGGCGCGTCCTGCTTGTTGTAGCCCTGCGCGTAATCCGCCATCCTCGCGGCGGGCACATCGATGTAGGTGCCGGTCAGGCCCAGCTTGGGAAACAGGTCGCGCTCCATGGCCGTCTTGAACGGCCGGTTCAGGCTCTTGGCGGCGATCAATCCCAGCATGCCGATGCTGGGATTGGCATAGGTGCGATAGGCGCCGGCGGCGCGCTCGGGCTGCCAGGCCTTGAGATAGGCCATCAGCTGCGCCTGGTCCCGCACCGTGCCGGGCACTTGCAGCGGAAAACCGCCCGTCGTGTGCGTGCCCAGGTTGATCAGGGTGAGCTTGGCAAAGTGGCTGCCGGCAAGCTCGGGCAGGTACTTGGCCGGGCTGTCGCCCAACGCGAGACGCCCGCGCGCCTGGGCGTAGCCGGCCAGGGTCGCCGTGTAGGTCTTGCTGATGGAGCCGACTTCGTAGAGCGTATCGCTGCCGGCCGGCTTGCCTGTTTCCTTGGACGCCAGGCCGTAGTTGTAGAAGCGCTGCGTCCCGTTCTGGGTAACAGCGATCGACATGCCGGCGATACCGTGTTCGCGCATGACGGCCTGCGCCGCTTCGTCGACCTTGCGGTCCGCCTCGGCCTGGCCGGCGTGCGCCACGGCGCAGCCGCCGGCCACCAGCGCAAACAATCCCGTGCGCAACATTCCGCTCAAGCGCATTCTCGTCATCCCATGTGGTGTTGAATTTCCGCGACGCCGTAGTCTGGCGGCGCGCATGCATCGTAACGCGACGGCGCGGCTCATTGGTACTAACCCTTGGTCTCATTCCTGCGGATTTTGGCTATCCTCGCCTCGTCGATCCAAAACCCCGCAGAAGAGACCTGTCCCAGCGGCAGGCGCCGACGGAGCAACCGCCCCGGAAACTCTCAGGCAAACAGGACTGCGCGGTCTAGACAATCTGGAGAGAGGCGCCGAGCGCGCCCACCGAAGGGGATCCCGCCGCCGCTTGCGCCGTGGGTGAAGCTCTCAGGTACAGAGACAGATGGGGTGCTGCGGCCGGGTGGCCGCGGCCACCCAATCTGGAGCCATCATGCCCCGCATCGCCATCATTGGCGCCGGTATCACCGGTGTCACGTCCGCCTATGCCCTGAGCAAACTGGGATACGACGTCACCGTCTACGACCGCCAGCGCTACCCCGCCATGGAAACCTCCTACGCCAACGGCGGCCAGTTGTCCGCCAGCAACGCCGAGGTCTGGAACAGCACCGCCACCATCCTCAAGGGCCTGCGCTGGCTCGGACGCCACAACGCGCCGCTGCTGCTCAATCCCCGCTTCAGCTGGCACAAGTATTCCTGGCTGGCGCAATTCATCGGACAGATCCGCAACTACCGCCGCAACACCATCGAGACCACCCGCCTCGCCATCGCCGCGCGCCAGCACCTGTACGCCATGGCTGAAGAGGAAGGGATAGATTTCGACCTGGAGCGCCGCGGCATCCTGCACATCTACCACGACGCCGCCAGCTTCGAGACCGCCCGCCGCGCCAACGTCCTGCTGCAAGCAGGCGGGCTGGAGCGCTACGCGGTGTCGCCCGAGGAAGCGCGCGGCATCGAACCCACGCTGCAAACCTCTTGCCACGGCGGCTTCTACACGCCCTCGGACGCCACCGGCGACATCCACAAGTTCACAAGCGGCCTGGCCCGCGCCTGCGAGCGCCGCGGCGTGCGCTTCGCGCAGGATGCCGACATCCGCAACATCAGCCTGGACGGCGCCCCCTACGTGCTCGATGTCGCGCGCGAAGGCGGCGCGCGAAACGAACAGCACGAGGCCGACGCCATCGTCGTCTGCGCCGGCGCCGTCAGCCGGCAATTCGCCAGGCAGCTGGGCGACAGGCTCAACATCTATCCGGTCAAGGGCTACTCCATCAGCGTGCACCTGGACGACGCCGCCAGCCAGGCCGCCGCGCCCCGGGTCAGCCTGCTGGATGAAGCCGCCAAGATCGTCACCAGCCGCCTCGGCGACCGCTTCCGCGTGGCCGGCACGGCGGAGTTCAACGGCTTCAACATGGACATCCGCGCCGAACGCGTGCAGCCGCTGGTGGACTGGACCCGCAAGCATTTCCCCGGCATCCGTACCTCGCGCGTGGTGCCCTGGTGCGGACTGCGCCCGATGACGCCCAGCATGATGCCTCGGGTCGGCCCCGGCAAGCGGCCGGGCGTGTTCTACAACACGGGGCATGGGCATCTGGGCTGGACGCTGTCGGCGGCAACGGCGCAGATGCTGGCGGCGAGCGTGAGGATGGGACTGGGCGAGGCTTGAGTTGGGGGATGCGAGCAGGCCCGGCACTGATGCAACCGGGTTTGCTGGCAACCCTTCGCCCACGTTGAATCCGTTCGCCTTCCAGCATCCCGTGCGCGACGCGCCGCGCAGGTCAATGCGCCAAGGTAGCCTCCCTGTCCTCGGCAGGCAGCGGTTCCGCATTTTCACCTTGCCGGAGACTGTCCTTGCAGATCTTCCCATCCTTCATCACCAGCACGATCCTGTCCGGATCAACCAGCAAGGACAGGTCCTTGAGCGGATCGCCGTCGACCATGACCACGTCCGCCAGATAGCCGGGACGCAGCATGCCCAACTCATCCGGGCGCTGCATGATATGGCCGCCCAGGCCGGTGGCGGACACCAGCGCCTCGGTCGGAGTCATGCCGATGTAGTCGACGAAATACTGGAGGTCGTTGGCGTTGGTGCCATGCGGCATCCAGGCAAAGCCATAGTCGCCGCCGGGCAGGATGCGGATGCCGCGCTGGTGCATTTTCCGCAACGACTCCGAGGCGATTTCGAGCTCACGCTTGTAGCCCATCTGCTCGGCGATGGCGGGGGTGATGCCGTACTCGGAGGCGTTGAAGGCGGTCCGGATCAGCCAGCCTATGCCCGGGGCAACGAAGTGCCTGTCCTTGTTAGCTGCCAGCATGTCGAGCGCTTCCTCGTCCGCGAAGCTGGCGTGGTAGATCATCTCGATGCCATGGCGCACGCATTGCTTGACCGACTCGCTGGAACGCGCATGCGCGGCGATACGCTTGCCGTAGCGCTTGGCCTCGCTCGCCAGCATGGCGATCTCGTCTTCGGCGAAAGGCGACATCTCGGCCGGCAGCCCGGCGATGTACTCGCCGGACAGGTTGATCTTCAGGTGGTCGACGCCGTACTTGATGAAGGTGCGCGCCGAACGCCGGATCTCTTCAGGCCCGCTGCATACGCTGCCGAAGCTCAGCTCGTCGAACGGCATGTGCGGCAGCGAATTGTCGCCCAGCGCCCCTATGGTCGTGATCTCCTGGCTGCCCGCGAGGTAGCGCGGCCCCGGGCATTCACCGGCATTGATGGCGTTGCGCAGCACCACGTCCAGGCGCGGCTTGGCCGCGGCCGCGCCGATGGCCGAAGTCCAGCCCATCTCCAGGTAGCGCTTGGCCACGCGCACGCACCAGAGAATATGCTCCTCCGGCGGCATGAACTGGATCGCGGCCAGCGTGGGCTGGTCGTTCCAGGAAAAATGCGTGTGCGCTTCGGTCATGCCGGGCATCAGGAAGCGGCCGCGCCCGTCGATGACGCGCACGCCGTCGCGGCTCACCTGCTGGGGCGCGCGCGCGACCTGCGCGATGCGCGCGCCTTCGATCAACACCTCGCCTTGATAGGTTTCCGCGCCGCTGCCATCGAAGATGGCGACGTTGGTAATGGCAATTCTGGACATGACAGGTCTCCTCCGGCCTGCGCGGCAGGCCGATTTCTTATGTTGAAGCGCCAGGAAAACGTGGCTTAGCGCAGCGCCGCGTAAAACTCCCGCAAGGCCTGGACGCAGGCCTCGGGCTTTTCGCAGGTGGTCCAGTGGCCACATCCGTCCAGCACGATGCGGCGGCTGCCGGCCATGCGCGCGGCCAGGGCCTCAACGTTGGCGGGCGGCGCTACGCCATCCTGGTCGCCCGTGACCAGCAAGGCGGGGACGCCGATCACCTCGACGGCTGCCGGCTGCGCGTCCGCCAGCGCCTCGCAGCTTTGCGCGTAGCCTTCCGGCGGCTGGCGCATCACGCTCTCGCGCACCAGCGCCAGCACGGCGGGCTGGTCTTGCCTGGTCTGGGCGCTGGTCGCGCCCTTGACGATGGCGTCCGCGATTTCCTGCATGGCGGCGTCTCCGCCGCGCGCGAGTTC